>JBGAID010000043.1:0-90959 GCA_044225865.1 Polyangiaceae bacterium
ATCGTTCACCGGTTCGGCACGTAGCGAATCCATGTCCCGAGGAGCCGGATGCGGGAAACCCGCACGTCCGGATCTGTGGGAGCCCCCCGGGCAGCCGACGGGGGGCCACCCGACAAGTCGGCGTCATGCCTCTCGGCACCGGAGTGGCTGCCAATTCACCCCCGGGGGGGGGTGAAAGAGCAGCAACTGCCCACCCAGTGGCCTGACGACCGCCTTTTTCAGCACACGGTTAGGCCTCGACTGCGATGAAGAGGTGCGGGGCGCGTGCGAAGAGCTCGCGCGGATGCCGAAATGGTCAGAGGTGCGCTGGCCCACCGAGAGCCGGTGAGCGGAGGATGACCGGACGGGGCGTCCGCTCGACCGTCACCACGAGGGGGCCGGGATTTCGTCGATGCACGCGGTGTCGACCTCGCTGATGTCGCCGTCGGCCTGGAGGAACTGCACGGCGATGGTCGCGGCGCAGGGGGAGACGACGATGGTGGAGTGGGTGGAGCGAGGGATGACGAGGTGGGTCCCGTGATCGAGGGTCTCGGCGGCGTGCACGCCCCAGGCGGTGGGGGTGTTGAGGTCGATGGCCCCGCTGAGGAGGAGCACGCGAGCCGATGAGGTGACGGGTGCGCGGAGGCTCGCGTCGATGGGGGGAGCCCGCCACCCGCTGCAGCCCCGGGCGATGTCGAGGCCGGAGGTGTCGGGCCAGACCTGGGCCGCGGCGGCTGCCTCGAGCGCGGCGATGCCGTCGGAGCTCGGAAGGTCCTCGGCGCAGACGATCGTCTCGTAGACGGCGGGCGAAACGTAGTCGACGCCGCGCATGGGCAGGCGATGAGGCAGGCGGTGCGGAGCAGCACTCGGCGGCGGCGGCGCGCCGGGGGACGGCTCGGTCACGGGCAGCCCGAGCAGCAGCGAGAGGACCGCGTTCCACTTGCTCGGATCGCCTGCGAGCGCGGCGTGCACGGCGCGCGGGAGCCGATAGTAGAGCGACGGATCGTAGAGCGAGGCCTCGAGGGCCTGGAGGAAGAGCGTCTCGTCTTCGACGTCGGTCTGTCCACCCACGACGATGGGGTGCGGGGACGCGGCGAGCGCCGCGCGCCTTTCGGCGAGCTCGGCGCGCACATCGGGGACGAGGGCGTGGCACTCGGGGCTCGCAGCGCAGTCGCTCGCGAGCATTTCCACGCCTCGATCGAAGGACTGCATCAGCCAGCCGAAGAAGTCGCCGTCGGGCGGAACGAGCCCGTCGAGCACCGCGGCGACGACGTGCTCCCCGTGTTGGCGTAGGTACTCGAGGCCGAGGCGCGTCCCGTAGGAGCCTCCGCGCAGGTAGATCCCCTCGTAGCCCAGCGCGACGCGGACAGCCTCGAGATCGTGGGCGGCGTCGAGGGTCCGCACGTGGCTGAGATCTTCGGCGGCGTGGGCTTGGCCGCACGCGATCCACTCCTCTTCGGTCTCGGGGTAGCCGCCGGGGCACGAGAGGTAGCCGGAGCCTCCCGTGCCGCGCTGGTCGACGTAGACGAGATCGAAATCTGAGCGCAGATCACCAAGGACGTAGGGCATCACGCCCGTCTGCCCGACCGAAGTGCCGCCGGGGCCGCCCGCGAGCTGAAACACCGCCTTACCAGTGGGGTACGAGGCCGACCTCTGGCGGGCGACGCGGAGCGGGACCGTCGCGCCGGCGTCGCGATTCGCGGGGTCCGCGGGCACGTCGACGGTGGTGCACTCCGTTCCGTCGGCGGGGAGGGGGAAGCCATCCGGCCAGCTCGACGTGTCGCACGCTCCCCACACGAGCGGCGCGGCGCCCCCGCCGCCTGTCGCGCCGCCGCCTCCATCCGCGGGCTCCGGGCCGCCCGCGCCGCCGGCTCCGGAGCTCGTCTCTTCGTCACGCGGGCCGCACGCGAGCATCGCGAGCGAGAGCAGGCCCGTGGTCATCCAGTTCGTCGCATGCATCGATCTCACCTCTCGCCGCCTCTCAAGGATCATTCGCGATGAAGCCGAAGTAGGAGCGCTCGACGTCCCCTCGTTTCGAGCGGACTACGAGCAACGAGCCGCCGAAGAACGAGCCCGGCTTCACGGCGTGGACGGTCAGGCGGCGAACGTCGCCGCTCTTTCCGCTCGGGGTGTCCCACGCGAGCTCGAGCTCCTTCGCGCCCCCGAAGAGCGAGGAGCCGTCCGCGGCCTCGAGGGTCCACGGCTCTGCGCCCGGATCGCCGAAGAGGACGACGTCGATCGTGCGGCTCTCTCCGACGGGCACGACGACGCCCTTGGTCGCGATCACGCTGCTCCCCGCGTGGAGGGTCACGTCCTCGAGGAGGACGGGCGCAGCATCGAAGAAGGGCTCGTCGATCGCGGGGACGCACGGATCCTCCCCGGCGGCGGCGGCGGCGTTGGACCATGACCGCTGCGCGACGAAGTCGCCGACGAGCGGCGCGTAGCTCTGGGGATCGAAGGCGCAGAGGTCCGAGACCTCGCCGGCGGTCGTGATCGTCCAGATGAAGTGATCCGCGTCCGTCTGCGCGAAAGCGGGGGCGGTCACGTATCGGGGATCGGTCGCGGCCTCGACGAGCTCGTGGCTCATCGCGCCCGTCACCTCGTCGAGCGCGGCCGCGCCGCTCACGCACCGCGAGAGCACGGCGTAGATGAGCGGCTCTCCTTCGGCGTCGGTGCCCTCGAGGTGATAGGCGTCGAAGGCCTGGCAGCTCTTCTTCCCGTGGACGTCGATGCTCGTCGTCGCCGGGTAGACGACGGTGAAGACGGTGTCGGGGTCTGCCTTGGGCCAGCCCTCGTGCGAGCCGTCGGCCTGCGCGGCGAGCCAGCTCTTGATCTCGTCGTCGGTGACCGTATCGGGGGCGGGGTCCGGAACCACGATCGCGGGCGCGATCGTCAGCGCGCCCACGCCGTACTCGGCGGTCGTGGCCGACCAATACGACGACGTCGCGAGCTGGGCGAGGAACTGCTCGAGCTGCGGCTGCAAGGGATCGCCCGCGAAGAAGATGGGAACGACCTTCGGCGACGCGATCACCGGTCCCCCGAGCGAGACGACCTCGGGCATCGCGGGCGGGGCGGGCGGCGCCGCGCCTCCCTCGCCCGCGCCCCCACCGCCCGAAGCGGCGCCACCGGCGGCGCTCCCGCCCGCGCCGCCCGCGCCGGCGTCGTGGGTGTTGCCGCCGGTCTGCTCGGGATTCGAGTCGTCCGCGCAAGCGAAGAACCAGAGCGAAAGGATCACGCCGCCGACGAGAGAAGAGATGGGGTTGCGCATCACGAAGCCTCCGGCACGCGACGGGTGTAGCTCGGCCGGGGAGCGCCCCCTCTCATCTGTTCTGAATCGGAGGATCACCGCGCGCTCGCCGCGGGGATCGGCGCCTTCGCGGGCGCGGAGTGATCAGCGCTGATCAGCGCGCGGGTCTTCGCCGTCGCCGCGCTCGGCGCCGCGCTTCGGTTCGAGCCGCACCGGCAGCGCGGGCGCGATGCGATAGCCGTCGGCGGCGCGCTCGAGGTGGCGGCCGAGGCCGAGCGCGCGAAGCTCGGAGACGGCGGCGTACAGCCTCTGGGCGGCGGCGCGCGCCATGATGCGCTCGCCTGGCCACGCCGCCGCGCAGAGCTCGGCGCGGGAGAGCGCCCTGCCCGGCCGGTCGGCGCGCGCGCGCACCAGCGCGCCGAGCAGAGCGCGGAGCGGCGAAGCGGGTGGGAGCTCTGCGCTCGGCGAGCCCGGAGGCGACAGCCACGCCCCGTCGCGCGCGACGATCAGCGTGGGCTCGACCGGCCAGTCGACGGGGTCGAGCGCGGCCAGGAGACGCTCGGCGAGCGCGCGCACGTCCTTGTCGCGCGTGGTCGCGGCGCGCGCGCCTCGGAGCGCGGCGCGCGCGGCGGCCTTGGCGCGCCGCTCCTCGCGCGCGTCGCCGCGGATCCGCGCGCGACGCGCTTCGAGCGCCGACACGTGCGCGGCGGCGAGATCGAGGGCAGGATCGATCTGAGGGTCGTCGAGCAGCGCGCGGTCGACGCGCGCGCGCTCGATCTCGATGCTGGCCTCCACCCCGCGGCCGAGGGCGGCGAGGACGGCCGCGAAGAGCGCGCGATGCACGATCTCGAAGCCGACGGCGCCGCGGAGGGCGAAGAGGGCGACGGCGCCCTGGTAGTCGCGCCGCGCGTCGTCGAGCCGCTCCTGCCGGAAGCGCACCAGCGCGCGGTGGGCGAGGGCCCACGCTTCGTAGCGGTCGCTCGCGGCGTGGAGCACGGGGAGCGCGCCCCTCAGCGCCTCGTCGGCCTCGTCGAGCCGGCCGCGATCGCACCCGACGCGTCCGAGGCGCGCCTCGATGCGCGCGGCGAGGACGTGCTCGCCGCTGCTCCGCGCGAGGGCGGCCGCGCGCGTGTAGCTCCGAGCGCTCGCCTCGAGCGCGCCGAGCTCGTGCTGCACCGAGCCGACGGCGGCCCAGGTGAGGGCGCGGGCGGGGACGTCCGGCCCTCGTCGCGCCAGCCGTTCGACGCGAGCGATCGCCTTCAGGGCCTCGTCGCGCCGGCCCTCCTGGATCCGCTCGACCGCGAAGAGGCCGAGGGCGTACTCCTCGAGCTCCGGCGCGCGGGCTCCCCGAGCGAGCGCGACGGCGCGCGTGAGGGCCCGGGCTCCTCCCGGTCCGTCGCCGCGCTCCATCATGAGCCGCCCTCGGGTCGCGTGGGCCCGAGCGAGCAGCGCCGGGTCCACGTCACCGAGCTCGGCGCGGGCGATCGCGTCGTCGAGCCAGGCGAGGCGCGCCACGATCGAGAGGGACGCGCCGGCGGCGTGGTCGACCCCGATCACGAGGCGCAGCGCCGCGGCCGGGTCCCGACCGCGGAGGAGCTCGAGCGCCGCGAGGAAGTTCTCGCGCTCCTCGACCACCTCGTCGAGCCGGACGTCGGTGGGGACCGCCTCGAGGGCGCGCCGTGCGATCGACTCGAAGTGGTGGGCGTAGCGCTCGCGCCCCGCCGCGGCGTCGCGAGGGCGCTCGGCCAAGCGCTCCGCCGCGAAGTCGCGCAGGCTCGCGAAGAGATCGAAGCGAGGTCCCTTCGCGCCGGGGACGTGGCGCACCATGGACTTCTCGAGCAGCGATTGGAGGAGGCTCGCCGGTGCCGAGCTCCAGGTCGGATCGGCGACGCGCTCGACGGCGAGGACGTCGAAGCCGCCGCGGAACAGCGACAGGCGCTCGAAGAGCCTCTGCTCCTCCTTGGAGAGCAGCTCGTAAGACCAGCCGATGGCGGCGCGCAGCGTCTTGTGGCGCGCGGGCGCGTCGCGATGAGGGGCGGCGAGGTCGAGCTGCGCGTCGAGCCTCTCGAGCAGGCGCGCCGGGCTGAAGGTGGAGAGGCGCGCCGCCGCGAGCTCCAGCGCGAGCGGGATGCCGTCGAGCCGACGCGCGATCCCGAGCAGCGCCTCGGCGTGCGCGGAGGCGTCGAGCGGGGCCCCCGCTCGCGTCGCGCACGCGACGAGCATCGCGACCGCGTCCGACGCGAGCACGCGCGCCGGCGTGCGCGGGCTCGAAGAAGGCGGGAGCGACAGCGGCCCGACCGACAGGACGGTCTCCTCGCGCAGGTGGAGCTTCTCGCGCGACGTGACCAGGAACGTGACGTCGCTCGTCTTCGCGCGGAGCTCGGCGACGGTCTCCGCGACCGAGGCGAGGATGTGCTCGGCGTTGTCGAGCACGACCACCGCGCTGCCGAGCTGCGCGAGGCGCCGCGCGAGCAGGTCGCGCAGGGCGACCTCGCCCAGCGCCGCGGGCAGCTCGAAGCCGAGGTCGCGCGCGATCGCCGTCGCGATCCGATCGGCCTCTGCCGGGGTGGACGACAGATCACAGAAGGCGACTCGCGGAGCCGGCGCTTCGGAGGAGAGGACCTCGAGCGCCCGCCGCGACAAGGTCGTCTTGCCGATCCCGCCGGGCCCCACGACGGTGATCACGCGCGCTCCGCTCTTCACGAAGGAGGCGAGCCGTTGCAGCTCCGCCGATCGGCCGATGACCTCGCCCGTCGATCCTCGAAGGGCGGCCGGCGACCACGGTGGCGTTGTGACCTGCCCATCCCTGGCGGCGGCGCGCTCCAAGCTCTCCGCGCGATAGACCCGCTCGCCGCTCAGCGGATGGCGCGTCGCCCGCAGCTTGCCGCTCTTGTCCCAGCGCCGCAGCGTCGGCACGCTCACCCCGAGGCGCTCTGCAGCCTCGCGGATGCCTACGAGCCCGCCCGCCTTCACGACGCCCACGCGGTTCTTCGCACCCAAGAGCATCGGCGCCCGCAGCGTACAGGAACAGGCGGCGCCCGACCCCAAGAGCACGGATGGACGTATCCACGTTCGTCTTGGTCAATGGTCGACCAGGCGAGCGAGACCGAGCGACAGAGAGAGCGCGCGGCGGAGTCGACGAGGTCGGGCCCAGGAATGACCATGAGAATGGTCGTCGTCACGAGAGCGAGGCCTCCATTGAAGGGCGGAGGTGACGGGCGATACGGCGCCGTTGGCTGCGTCGCCCCAACCGCGGCATGACGCGCTACTCGCGCGCGAGGGCTTCTTCGAGGGCGCGAACGCGCCGGTTCGCCCCATCGATGTCTCTTTGGAGGACGACGGATTGGAGGCTCTCGGGGAATAGCTTCTCCGCGTCTTTGGGGTATTGGTCGCCGTCGCCGGGGACGCGAATCGAGACCACGGCGCCGGCGCTCCAATCCACCGCGACCACGGCCGGCTGGCTCACGGCCCAGACGACGCGCGCTCCGTCGAAGGCCTCACAGAGCGCCCAGACGTACACCTCGCCCCCTCGCTGGCCGAGCTTGGCGTAGGCGCAGCGGGCTCCGTCATGACCGCGCGCGAGCTCCGCCACGAGCTTCGCTTTGAGGGTGGCGGGGCCGAGCGCTCGACCCTCGGACGAGAGCGGCTCGTCGACCCGTGCTGCTCCAGCGGTGGCGCCGCAACCCGATGCGAGGGCGACGCTCGCGGCAAAGGCGGTTCGGTGGAAGCGGGCGAGCATGATCGTCTCGTTTATCCTTTGGAAGGTCCGGCGGAGCACGAAGCGGCGAACCCGAGGACGCGCGCGCCGTCCTTCATCGCGGTGGGCGTCGGCGACCAGCCGCTCTCCAGGCGAGCCGCGAGCAGCTCATCTGGCGTGGGCAAGTGGTCCCAGACGGCGACCGCCGTCAAGCCGCCCAGTCAGGTCGTGTCGTAGACCAGGAAGTGCTCGTCATCGAGCTCCACGATGACGTCATGGGTGTACTCGTCCTGCACCAGGACGTTCACGATCCGGCGCGGAGGGCGCATGGCGAAGCACCAGCGCACGACGTCCTCGAGCGTCCGCTGCGAGGCCACCATCGCGACGACGCGCGCGCGCACCGCTTCCGAGATCGAAGTCCCGTGCACGGTCACTGTCTCCGCCCGCATCGTCCTCGAAACCTAACACGGTGCTGAAAGATGCGCCGCGCTGCGCGATAGAACCCATTGGCGCGGCTGACGATGGCGGCGCGACCGGTTGGGGGCATCGATGGATGGCGAAAGGGTGGAGGGGGGCCTTGCGGCAGGGGGGTTGCTGTTTCGCGAACGCCCCGGAAACTCGAGGGGCGCTGCGCGCAAAGCCACCTCGGGCTTTTTCGCGGCGGGCTTTGGACGGGCTCTTTCCCGAGATTTTGTCGCGGGGTGGTATCGTCGACCCGGGAGGCACCATTGAAGCTCGTTCTGAGAGAGCACCGGTCGCCGAAGGAGGCGATTCGGAGGATGACCGCGCGCATGTCGCCGTCGGATCGGGCCGCGGCCGAGGGGGACCTCGCGGCGCTCGCGGGGGGCTCTTCGGTCCACGCGTATGTCAGGACAATCTTCGAGCTGGAGGTGGACGACCTCGCCGGCTTGCTGTTCCGGACGATGCAGCGGGCGGCGGAGCTCGGGCTGGAGCGGGCGGTGATGGGGCGGCGGCTTCGGATCCTTTGGGCGCTATGGGGTGAGCGGTTCGAGAATGAAGAGGCGATGCTCACCTATCTCGCACAGCGGTGGCCGCCCGAGGAAGGGCCGTTCCGGGAGTCGACTGGCTTCTTCACCAAGGAGATCCGCAGCCTGTTGGTGCCGCCGCAGTTGAATTGACGGGCTCGGCTCAGCGCGCGGCCGGCCCCCATTGCCCGTCCGGGACGGAGCGGCCTCGAATGACGGGCGCGTATTCGAGGGACGCGCCGCAGGCGGGGCATAGCGGTCTCGGGAAGGCCCAATCACGGAAGAGGACGCCAATGGATAGTCCGAGAGGGACGACGAACGGAATGACGCCGAGGAGGCCGGGGCCGGCGACGAAGAGCAGCCAGGCGTAGGGCAGCAGCGTCGTGTAGAGCAGGACGAATACGGCCTTCTTCCAGATCGCACCATTGCTTCTTCGAACCGACTTCGAGCATCGCTCGCATCGACAAAGCTCCGCCATGACCGCCTCCTCCAGGGGACGTCCGCCGCGCGGGAGCGGTTGCCCCCTCGCGCCCCAATCGAACGTCGTCGTGGCGGGTCTCTAGGGTGTGGGGCGGGCCGAGCAAGGCGGCAAGTTGCCGCGGGCCGCGGCAGTCTCGACCGGTTACTTGGTGCGGACGCGGGCGGCGATCTTCGATGCGATGGAATCCGCGGTGTATCCCCAGGCGCGCAGGGCCCAAAGGGTGGGCCCAGGGTCGAGGGGATCGAGCTCGTTGATTTGGATTTGCCGGCGGGCGACCTGGGCGAGCAGGTCGATCGCGTAGGCGGTCCGGGAGGTGGTGGTCCGCCTCCGAAGGGCGAGATCGTTGAGGAGGGATCGCCACTCCGCGGGGCGGAGGGCGCGGGCGGGAGCGACCTCCTCTCCGAGCGCGAGTCGATAGTACAGGTGGGGCAGGTCGATCCCCGCTTTCATGAGGATGCCGTCGCTGAGGCCGAAGCGGTGGTTGATCTCGATGACGTAGAGCTTGCCGGTCGGCGCGTCGCGCATGATGTCCACGCCGGCGACGCCGACGGCGCCGATGCGCTCGAGGGCCTCGAGGCCGAGGGCGCGCACCTCGGGATCGTCGTCGCTGCGCAGCACGGTCTCGCTGCCCATGCCGTCGTGCATGGTGCGGATCTTCTTGCCGGTGAATTGGGCGATGGGCTCGCCGGCGCGGGAGCGACACCCGACGAAGTAGTAACGGTCGTCGCTCCCTGCCCGCACGAGCTGCTGAGCGACGAAGGGACCGGCGAGGAGGAGGCGGTCGGCCCAGCGATCGAGATCCTCCTTGGTGATGAGGCGCAGCGCCTTGAACCGGGACGTGGCCCTCATCATCTCGGGGCTCTCGGTCCAGGCCGTCTGCACCAGCGGCTTCACGACGATGGGGGGCGTGACTGCCTGGAGATCTTCCCGCGCGCGGATGACGCGCGTGGTGGGGGTGGGCACGCCTCGATCGGCGAAGAGGGCGGCGGTGGACTCCTTGGAGAGGAGGGCACCGACGATGTCGGCGTCGCGGTAGAGCACCGCGAACCACGAGCTGAGATCGTCGAAGTGGCGAGCGAGGAGCTCGAGGTGGCGATCCGACGTGACGAACAGGACGGGGCGCCGGCCCGCCCCTCGAGAGAAGGCGTCGAGCTGGTGGAGGAGCGCTTCCCCCTCGAGGCCGGGGGCGAAAGGGGTGACGAACCGGGAGGAGAACGCGACCGCGCCAGGGTCCCGGTCGTAGCAGTGGACCGCGATCCTCTGGCGGCGAAGGCTTCGCGCGATGGGCAAGGCGCCGAAGGCACCTCCAAGGATCAGCGCAGGGGGCGCGGCCATCTTCAGCGGTCCGACGACGCGCGGGCCTTGCCGTAGATCTGCTGCGAGTTGTCGTAGTTCTTGCGGAGGATCTGCATAGGGTTCCCGAGCGCGAGCGTGTTGGGAGGGACGTTGCGTCCGATGACGGTCAGGGGGGCAATGCTCGTCCCCTCGCCGACGACGATGCCGCCGAACACGATCGACCCCGCGCCGATCCAAACCCGATCGCCGATCGTCGGGACACCGCCCTTTCCGGCGCCGTCCGAGCGTCGACCGATGAGCGTATTGCTTCCTACGTTGCAGTCCTCGCCCATCTTCACCGGTCCGATGACGAGGTGCTGTCCGAGGTAGAGTCCGCCGCCGATGTCCGCCCCGTCGTCGATGTGGACGCCCCAGAGGGCAGCCACCGTCTTGTCCGCGACGTGGTAGGCGATCTTGAGCGGGACGCGGAGGGGCGCGGGCTTCACGCGCTCGTTCACCCAGTGGCCGAAGCGATAGACGGCCAGGCCCTGGATCTGTGGATAGTGGAAGAGCGCGCGCGCCTTCGCGGAGAGTGATCCGCCCGTCGCGTCGAGGTCGAACAGGCGCTGCAGGTCTCGGCGAAACCGCTCGAACATGGCGGCCGCAAGGTACTACAAACGCGCGCCGCGAGTCAGAGGCCCCGTCTTGTGAGCGTCTCGGGCTGTCGAGATCGTGGGTACGCTCCGCGATCCGAAGCCATGACCACGCTCGAGCTCCAAACCCTTGCCGTCGTCCGGGATCTTCCGAGCGGTGACGTCGTCGTCAGCGCGGCCGCGGATCTGGGGGCCGCGTGCGTCGGCGACGAGGAGCTCGCGCTCGTGGAGCTCTCGACGTATTTGACGACGCAGCTCGCGAGGGTGGGGCCGGAGGAGGTGGCGCGTCACGCGCTCCCGAGCGGCAGCCGGCTCCACGTGACCAACGTCGCGGTGCCGCGCGACGACCTGCCGCGGCGCTCTGGGATCCCGGCCGAGATCGCGGTGAGCTCGCTCATCATCCCGAACGCGCAGGTGCCGGGCCGCCCGGCCCGCGACGAGGCATGGCTCGTCATCCTCGTCCTCGGCCACACCGTCTTCGTCGAGCACGGTGAGGACATCGACGAGATCGTGCGGAAGGAGGTGAAGCGCCTCGTGGCGGCGCGCGAGATCGGGCCGCGCGAGTACCTGGCGCTCCTGCCCGGGGAGGGGGATGAGCTCGTCCCGCTCACGGTGATGCCGGAGCTCGGAGAGCAAGGTCCCCAGGGGCGGGCGGCCTCGCTGCGGCGAGCCCTCGTCGCGCACGAGAAGCGGAAGACGGCGGTGAAGGTGCTGGAGTCGGTGGCGCGGCCGCTCCACTCGCTTTGGAGGGGAGATCGCGATCACGGTCGGCCGCTCCACGGTCGCGAGCGCGAGCTGTCCCTGCTCGCGGGCCTCCTCGGAGGAAAGGAGAGGCTCAGCTGCCTGATCGTGGGGGAGCCGCGGACGGGGAAGAGCGCGCTGCTGCGGGCGTGGTTCGAGCGGGCGGAGGCGGCGGGGGCGCAGCCCCTCGTCTACGCGACCAGCGGCGCTCAGCTGGTGGCGGGGATGAGCGGGCTCGGGCAGTGGCAGGAGCGGGTGCGGCGCGTCCTCGAGTCGGCGGAGACGCTGGACGCGGTGCTCGTCTTCGACGACGTCGCGGACCTGTTCGCGGAGCACGGGCGGAGCGTCGTGGACCTCGCGTCCGCGATAAAGCCGTACCTCGAGGCGGGGCGGGTCCGGGTGGTCGGGGAGCTCGGGCCGGATCGGCTGGACTTCGTCGAGACGCGCAGCCCCGGGTTCTTCGCCTCGCTCTATCGGGTTCGGCTCGAGCCGCTCGACGCGAAGGCCTCGCTCGCGGCGCTGCGCGAGCACGTGCGCTTCGATCGCGCGCGGTACCCGGGGACAGCGACGCTCACCGAGGACGCGTGCGCGCACCTCGTCGATCTGGCGGCGCGCTATCTGCCGTACCAGGCGTTCCCGGGCAAGGTCGTCGCGCTCTACCGCGAGCTCCGTACCGCGCGCTCCCTCGAGTCGCGCCCGGAGCCGATCGACGCGGTGGAGGTGTTCGAGTCGATGAGCGCGCGCACGGGGGTGCCTGCCTTCCTGCTGCGCGACGATCGGTCGCTCCTCGAGTCGGACGTGGTGGCCGCGCTCGGGCGGCGGGTGATCGGGCAGGTGCCGGCGGTGCGGGCGGTGGCCCAGACGCTCTGCGTGATGAAGGCGCGCCTGCAGCCACCGAAGAAGCCGCTTGCGACGTTCCTGTTCGTGGGGCCGACCGGGGTCGGGAAGACGGAGCTTGCGCGCGCGCTCGCCCAGTACCTGTTCGGGTCGGAGACGCGCCTCGTGCGCTTCGACATGAGCGAGTACGCAGACCCGACGGCGGCAGATCGGCTCTTCCAAGGCGGGGCGAGCGGTGACGGGCTCCTGACCCGAAAGATCCGCGAGCAGCCCTTCAGCGTCGTGCTCCTCGACGAGATCGAGAAGGCCCACCCGAGCGTGTTGGACGTGCTCCTCCAGGTGTTCGGCGAAGGCCGGCTCACCGACGCGCGCGGGAAGACGGCGACCTTCGAGGACGCGATCTTGGTCCTCACGTCCAACCTCGGGGCGACCGGGCGCTCGAGCCCGATCGGGATCGCCGCGACCGCGCCGGACGAGGGGGCTCGCTACGTGGAGGCGGTGGAGGCGGCGTTCCGGCCCGAGCTGGTGAACCGGCTCGATCGGATCGTCGTGTTCGAGCCGCTCGCGATCGAGCACGCGCGGGGGGTGGTGCGCCTCGTCGTCGATCGGGTGGCGGCTCGGCGCGGGATCGCGGATCGGGGCATCGCGCTCGAGGTGAGCGGGCGCGCCCTCGACGCGCTGGTGGAAGGGGGCTTCTCGCGCGCGCACGGGGCGCGGAGTGTGCGGCGCTTCGTCGAGGACCGGCTCGTGACGCCGGTGGCGGAGCTCATCGCGCGCGAGGCGGAGCACGCCGGCCAGGCGCGGATGGTGGCGGTGGCGACTGACGAGGCGCTGCCCGCGATCGCGCCGGGGTTCGTGGCCCTCGCGACGGCCACCAACGACACCCTCGTGGTGCGGATGGAGCGGCGGCTGAAGTCGGCGGCGCAGCGCGATCTGGTCGGCCTCGACGGCATCACCGCGATCCGCCGGGAGCTCGCCAGCTACCTCGCCCTCGAGCCGATGGTGGCCCTCCGTGAGCAGGCGCAGCTCGTCGGGACGCAGCTCTACGAGGCGACGACGGCGGAGCGCAAGCGCAAGAAGCGTCGGTCGAGCGAGGGGGCGCGGGACGTCACCGCCCTGATGACGGAGCGTCATCGGCTTGGCTCGATCGTGGAGGCGCTCGACGGCGCGTTCCGTGACATCCTCGATCTGGAGGAGCTCGCCATCGACGCCGTGTTCGAGGCGCGGCCGATCGCGGAGCTGCGCGCGGAGGTCGAGCAGGCCCGACGGAGGCTGCGCGGACCGCTCGCGCGGGCGATGGTCGCGCTCGAGCCGCGGCGGGACGCGGCGGTGATCCTGATGCACGAGCTCGACGGCGGGCGCGCGTTCGATCTCTATCTCGTCCCGATGCTCCGAGAGGCGAGCCGCCTCGGCTGGACCGTCGATGCTCACTTCCCGGACGAGCAAGGCGAGGGCTGGCCGCCCGCGTCGGCGGTGGCGAGGGGCCCACGAAGGTTCGGGCCGCCGCGCCCAGTAGCCGAGCTCTCTGCGCGGCTCGAGGGGCGGACGGGGCCGCGGCCGCGCAGCGTGCTGCTCTCCGTCCGAGGCGAGCTCGCGGGGATCTTCTTGGCCTTCGAGAGCGGTCTGCACCGCTACGTCGGCCTCGCCAAGAACCTCGCCGAGACGAACCTGATGGTGGTCCTGCTCGCCCTCGAGGCGAAGCTCGACGACGCGTCGTGGGTGAGGCCCGCGGTCGCTCCGCTCACGCCTCCGCAGGCGAGCATCCACAAACGGGGACGGCCGGGGCGGCTGATCGACGCGGCCGCGGGCACGCTGACGATCCTCGGCGAGGACAGCGCGCGCCTCGCCCTCGAGTGGAGCGACTACTGGGCTCGGATCGAGGAGGTCGTCCTCGAGCACTTGCTCCTCTGCGCGCGGGACGACCGCTTCGATCGGAGCGCGTTCCTCACCGAGGCCGCGATCGCCACCGACGAAGTCGCCGCTGACGCGAAGGGAGGGGCGTGATGCACGTCTCCGTCCCGGTGTACCAGCGCAAGCGCGGCCACTACCTCGAGTGGACGACGGTGGGGCTCGGGCCGTTCACGCGGTCGCGCTCCGCCCTCAGCGCGGCGAAGGTCGGCCACCTCCTCACCCTCGATCTGAAGAAGGCGATCGCGGAGGCCGCGTCGCGCGAGATGGTCCACGTGCTCCCCAAGCGCGGGACCCGCCTCGTGCGGGTGCGGATGGATCTCGTGACGTTCGCGGGCGCGGCGCGCCGTCGGCTGACGGGGGCGGTGCCGCTCGTGCTCGAGGAGCGTCGCTTCAACCGCGAGCAGCGGGTGACGATCGCGTACCACCCGCTCCGCCAGGACGCGTGGTTCCCGGTCGAAGACGAGGCGCGCCTCACGGAGGCGGCCCACGCGTTCTTCGGTCGCGCCCTCGCCGACATGTCGGAGGCCGCGCTCGAGGGCCTCAAGTCGGACGGTCGTGATCACCTCCGCGTCATCGCGTTCAACGCCACCCCGCGGAGCCTCCTCGACGATCTCGAGGCGCGCGAGCGGGGCATCTGGGACGATCTCGTCGTCGACCCCGCGCGCACGAGGAAGCGCCCCAAGAAGACCTCCAACAAGCAGCTCGAGAAGCTCGCGATCGACATCACCGCCCAAGTGTTGGAGCGCGCGGACCCGCCCGGCCTCGTGCGCGGGGCCGACCACGATCGGCTCTCCGCTCTCTTCGCGGGGCGCGCGAGGCAGCCGGTCTTCCTGGTCGGGCCCTCCGGCGTCGGCAAGACGATGCTGATCGAGCAGTGGGCCCACCGGCTCTCGCGGGCAGAGGGGTACGCCGAGCATCGCAACGCGGATCTCGTCACCCACGTGCACCGGGTGATGGGCAAGCGCTTGCTCGCGGGGATGTCCTTCGTGGGCGATTGGGAGCAGCGCGTGATCGATCTGATCGACGAGGTCGCGGGCAAGCCCATCGTCCTGCACGTGCCCGATCTCTTCCGCTTCGGTCGGCTCGGGCGGGCGCGCGACAGCGATCGTTGCCTCGCCGATCTCTTCCGGCCTGCCGTCGCGCGCGGGGACGTGTCGCTCGTCGGCGAGGGCACGAGCGAGCAGCTCGCTCAGCTCGAGGACGACGCGCCATCCTTCGCGTCCCTCTTCGTGAGGTTGCCGATCGCGGAGGCGAGCGAGACGGAGACGTTCCGAATCCTCCTCGCGGAGGCGCGCGAGGCGGAGGCGGACAAGCCCATCGATCTGTCGCCGATCGCCCTGCGCACCCTGCTCGAGACGTCGAAGACGTTCGGTGGCGGGAGCGCGCTCCCCGGTCGCGCGGTGGCCCTGCTCCGGCGCGTGATCGATCACGCGGAGGCGAGCGCGCGGCCCGACGGAGCGCGGGTCGCGGTCGGGCTCCCCGAGGCCATCGCCGCCATGTCGGGCAAGCTCGGGATCCCGCGGGCCTTGCTCACGAAGGAGTCACCCCTCGATCGCGCGGAGGTCGAGCGGCAGCTCGCGGCGCAGGTCCTGGGGCAGCCGGAGGCGACGCGGGCGGCCGCCGATTTGATCGTGCGAATCAAGGCGAGCGTCGTCGATCCGAAGCGTCCCTACGGGGTGTTCCTGTTCACGGGGCCGACCGGGACGGGCAAGACGGAGCTCGCGCGGTGCGTGGCGGAGTACCTCTTCGGCAACGACAAGCGCCTCGTCCGCTTCGACATGAGCGAGCTCTCCACCCCGGACGCGGTCGCGCGCCTCGTCGGGGATCGGTGGGAGCCGGAGGGCCTCTTGGTGCGGGCGGTGCGAGAGCAGCCGCTCGGAGTCCTCCTCCTCGACGAGATCGACAAGGCCCACCCCTCCGTGCACGGCCTCTTGCTGCAGCTCTTCGAGGACGGACGGCTCACCGACGCCTCCGGTACGACCGCGAGCTTCGCGACCACCGTCGTCATCATGACCTCGAACCTCGGCGCGCGTCGCAACAAGCCGATCGGCTGGGGCACCGCCCCCGAGCCGATCCTCGCCGACGTCTCGCGGGCGGTGCGGGAGTTCTTCTCCCCCGAGCTCTTCAACCGGATCGATCGGATCGTGCCGTTTTCGCCGCTGTCCCCCGAGACGGCGATGGACGTCGCGCAGAAGGAGCTCGAGAAGCTCTCCGCGCGGCGCGGCCTCGAGATGCGCAACACGTTCCTGGTGGTATCGCGCGGGGTGGTGGAGCGGGTCGCGCGCGACGCGATGCTCGCGAAGGACGGGGCCCGGTCGTTGAAGCGCACCATCGAAGACACCGTCGCGGTGCTCGTGTCGGAGGCGATCGCTAGCGATCCCAAGGCGGAGCTGCGCATGCTCTACATGTTCGAGTCGGGGGGCGGGCTCGCGGTGCGCGACGAGCGCATGGTCGAGGCGGAGCCCATGCGCGCCGAGCACGTCTGGGATCGGATCGCCGCGTCGACCCCGGACGACCTGCGGAGGCTGATCGCCCAGCGCGGAGAGGAGCTGAGGGAGAAGGCCCTCTCGAGCCGGACAGGGACGGTGCCCTATCGGCCCGACGATCCGCAGAGCCACGTTCGGCGCTTCTGGATGGAGGCCTTCGAGGATACGGCGCGAGCGGTGGTCGCGCGGTGCGAGGCGATCGGCTCCGCGACGCGCCCGCCGCCGGTGGAAGCCGAGCCCACCCACGAGGTCCGCACCTTCGCCTCGAGCTGGAACGACGGCCCGGAGCGCTTCCGCGTCCAGCGTCCGTCGATGACCCGCGAGCGGACGCGCGCGTCACGCGAGGACATGCTCGATCTCGCGGTCCACGCGGGGGCCCTCGCCCGCGTCGCGGAGCGGGCGGCCGATCCCGCGAGCCACGCCGTCGTGCTCGAGCTCGTCCGCATCGCCGCCCCGAAGGCGCCGCGGTTCCAAGAGTCTGCGGCGTCCACGAGCGGCGGGCGCCTCGCGTCGCTGCAGGACTGGCTGGTGCGGGCCTACCTCGAGGTCACCCGCCGCCTCGCCACCGGCGTGGAGGACGGGGCCGCCATCGCCGGCTTCGACGACGCGGCGGTGGCGCGCGAAGGGAAGGTCGTGCGGGTGCGAAGCCCCGAGCAGCTCGCGCGTGAGCTCTCCTTCCGGCCGTCCTGCGTGGTGCTCTCGCTCTCCGCCGTCGGGCTCGCCGACGCCCTCCTCCACGAGGAGGGCACCCACGTGTTCCAGCCGCTCGCCAGCAGCCCTGAGATCGTGAGGGTGCGGAGGCTCGCGGGTGCAGGCTGCGTCGTCGCGGCGCGCGCCTTCGTCGAGAAGGAGGCGGCCTTCCGGCGCGCCATCGACGCGGGGGGCACCTCGATGGAGGGCGCCGCGGAGGCCCCCGAGAACCCGGCGTCCCTCTCGCCTCTCGTGCGTCGCATCCGGTTCGAGCCGCCGCGCCAGGAGGGCAAGCTCGTCCCCATCGAGGTCCTCGACTTCGTCCTGTCTTCGGCGAGCGAGCCCATCGCGCGCGATCCGATCGAGGTCGTCACCCGGCTCGTGTGGTCGCGCCTCGCGCGCGTCGAGCCCGCCTCCGGAGGTGCGTCGTGAGCGCCCGGTCGTTCCGCGTCTACTTCGTCCCCCACGGCGACGGCGACCGCCGGCTCGTGCACGGCACGATGATCCGATCCTGGAGCTCGATGTTCGACACCCCGAGCCCGAGCGCGATCGGCACCTCTCAAGCGGAGGTCCTCGCGCAGCTCGAGCAGCAGATGCTCGGCCGGGTCGCGAAGGGCGAGGACACCGTCGATCGCTACCTCTGGGAGGAGGAGTTCGGGGTGCGTGAGGTCAAGGTCGAGCTCCATCCCCTCTCCACCATCAAGAAGCGACCCGTCATCGGGAAGAAGCGCATCGAGCTCACCGTCTCGTACGCCCACTGCCCGATGAAGGGCGGCGGGCACCGCATCATGCTCCCCCGCTTCGGCGGGTGGTTCATCGTCGAAGAGCACCAGCTCGCCCCCGTCATCCTGCGGCAGGCGATCGCGAGCTGGATGCTCGGCGAAGAGCCGAAGAGCGCTTTCGACTTCCGCTGGGAGGGACCGGAGTGGGTGGTCGCGTGGGCGCCGCGACTCTTGGACCGGCTGCCAGAGACGAAGGAAGAAGACGACGCCGCTCTCGAGATGCCCACCCTCTCGCGCATCGGGGAGGACTGGGTCGCCGCCGCCCAGCGCGGAAAGCTCCCTCAGCCGGTCGGAGAGAGCCCCGAGCTCGAGCTCGCGCAGCCTTGGATCCACCGCGTCCCGCCGCCCTCCATCCTCGTCGTCGGCCCGCCCTCCTCGGGGAAGACGGCGCTGGTGCGCCGCTTCGCGAAGAGCCTCGCCGGCGCCAAGCGGGCCCCCTCCGAGCGTGCGCGCCGGCTCTTCGCCACGAGCGCGGAGAAGATCCTCGCGGGCATGATCTACCTCGGGATGTGGCAGGACCGCTGCCTCGAGATCGTTCGCGAGCTCGAGGGCGAGGGAGATTTTCTCTACGTCGGATCGCTCGCGTCGATCCTGCGACCGCAGTCGGACGGGAGCTCCATCGCAGAGATGCTCGAGCCGGCGATCCTCTCCAACCAGATCGCCGTCATCGCCGAGTGCACCCCCCACGAGCTCGAGCGGGCGGAGCGCGCCGCCCCCGCCCTCACCGGGCATTTCCACGTGGTGCGGGTCCACGAGCCCACCGAGACGGCGACGATGCAGATCGCCCGGGCCTATGCGGAGCGCAGGGGCGCCCCGCCCATGCATCCCGACGCCCTGAAGCTCCTCGTGCGGTGGCTCGCGACGTTCTTCACGAGCACCGCGTTTCCGGGGAAGGTCGTGCGCTTCATCGATTGGCTGGTGCAGGACGAGCGTGATCGCCTCGCCGCCCCCGCGCGTACGGAGGCGCGACCGCCGCTGTTGCCGCGCGATCTGTCGAAGCTCTTCTCCCGGTTCAGCGGCATCCCCACGGACGTCCTCAGCGACGACGTCGGCCTCACCGTGAGCGGCGTCGCGCGCGCCCTCGCGGGGGCGGTCGTCGGGCAGGACGAGGCGTGCCATGCGTGCGCCCGCGTCGTGACCCGCTTCAAGGCGAACATGGCCGACCCGGACAAGCCCTACGGGTCGCTCCTGTTCGTGGGCCCCACCGGCGTCGGCAAGACGGAGCTCGCCAAGCAGCTCGCGCGCCTCCTCTATGGCACCGAGTCGCGGATGATCCGGCTCGACATGAGCGAGTATCGCTCGCCGGGGGCGGCCGCGCGCATCCTCGACGCCTCGCCAGGGGTGCACAGCCTCGCTCGCGCCGTCGCGGAGGAGCCGCTCAGCGTCGTGCTCCTCGACGAGATCGAGAAGGCTCACCCCACCGTCTTCGATCTCTGCCTCGGGATCCTCGGCGAAGGGCGCCTCACCGACTCGAGCGGCCGGCTCGTCGACTTCCGCGGCACCATCGTCGTGATGACCTCCAACCTCGGGGCCCGCGACGCGCCGAGAGTCGGCTTCGGGGGCGGCGAGCGCGACTACGGGCGCGCCGTTCGGGAGGCCTTTCGGCCCGAGCTCACGGCGCGGCTCGACGCGATCGTGGCGTTCTCGCCCCTCTCGCGCGTCGACATTCGCCGCATCGTCGCGATGAGCCTCGCCACCATCCCCGAGCGAGAGGGCATGCGCACCCGAGGGATCCGGCTCGACGCGAGCGCGGCCGCCGTCGATCGCCTCGCCGCGCTCGGATACGATCCCGCCCGCGGGGCGCGCCCTCTCAAGCGCGTGATCGAGGAGCGCGTCGTCGTCCCCCTCGCCGCGCGCCTCGCCAGCGATCCCGCCCTTCGCGGCGCGACCGCCCACGTCGTCGCGGAGGACGAGGACAGCGCGAGCGAGGTCGTCATTCGGGTGTGATCGAGCGCGGCACGGGCCTTGAAGCCTCGGCTGGGCGATGCTCACCGAAAGCCACCGATCGCCCCGTCCGACCCGCGTCTCGGTCGCCGCTTCGCCTCGCTCGAGCAAGGGCGCCTCGCTCGCCCGTCGTGCCTTGCTCCTCTTCGCGATGGCCCTCGGCCTCGCCGCGCTCGGGCCTGGATGCCAGGGCTACGACACCCTCGTGGACAAGGACCAGGTCGCGGCCGAGCGCTGGGCCAACGTCGAAGCGAACCTGCAGCGCCGCGCCGATCTCGTGCCCAACCTCGTCGCGGTCGTGAAGGGCTCCGCCGCCCACGAGAAGGAGACGCTCGATCGCGTCGTCAAAGCCCGCGCCGAGGCCACGAGCGTGAAGCTCTCCGCGGAAGACCTCACCGACCCCGAGAAGATGAAGGCCTTCGCGGACAAGCAGGATGAGCTCTCCAAATCCATCGGGAGGTTGCTCGTGGTGCAGGAGGCCTACCCGGACCTCAAGGCGAACCAGGCGTTCCGCGATCTCCAGGTGCAGCTCGAAGGGACGGAGAACCGCATCCTCCGCGCTCGCGAGGAGTACAACGCTGCCGTCCGCGATTACAACGCCGAGCTTGGGCGCGTCCGCGGCAAGGTCGTGAACAAGGCCACCGGCAAGCCGTTCCAGCCGCGCGCCTACTTCAACGCGTCCTCCGGCGCGGAAGCGGTCCCGTCCGTCGCGTTCTGAGGCCCTCCCGATGCGCGCCCTGGCCCGGCTCTTCGCCATCTTCGTCGCGGTGCTCGTCACCTCGATCGCCTCGCCCGCGAGGGCGGCGCGCTTCGAGCCGCCTCCCCTCGACGGGCACGTCGTCGATCCGGGGGCGACCCTCTCCGTGGAGCAGCGGACCGCGCTCGATCGAAAGCTCGAGGCCGTCCGTGAGAGCACTGGCTTCGCCGTCGTCGCCTTCATCGTGCCCTCGCTCGGGGACTTCACGATCGAGGACGTCGCCTACGACACCTTCAACACCTGGAAGATCGGCGATGAGAAGGCAGACAATGGCGTGCTGCTCGTGCTCGCCCCCAACGACCACAAGAGCCGCATCGAGACGGGCAAGGGCGTGGGCGGGGATCTGACCGATCTCGAGTCGAGCGAGATCCTCCGCACCTATGTCACCCCCGCGATGAAGGCGGGCGACCTCCCGAAGGCGGTGAGCGACGGCACCGACGCGATCGTGCGCGCCCTCGCCGGCGACCTCCCCATCACCCCACGTCCTCACGCCCCCGCCCCCGAGCCGGCCCCGTTCACCTCATGGTTGTTCCTCGGGATCGTGGCCGTGCTCGGCCTCCTCGCCGTGGTGTTCCCGAGCTTCCGCTGGATCCTCTTCGGTCTCGTCCAAGCGCTCCTCTTCCGGCGCGCGAGCTTCGGCGGGGGCCGTGGACCGGGCGGGGGCGGAGGGGGTGGCGGCTACTCGGGAGGCGGCGGCAGCTCCGGCGGCGGCGGCGCGAGCGACGGCTACTGACGCTGTCGGGATCACCCCCGACCCTGCCAGGCGGCAACGCTCGACGAGCTCCGCTCAGGCGCTCTTCGCCTGGGTGGGGAGCTTCTCCCGGAGCCGCGCTTCGAGCTTCACGAAGTCGAACCGCTCCGGGCGTCCTCCTTCCGGCAAGACGCTGATGTCGAACGCCGCCGCGCTCGCCCGGTCGCACAGCGGCTTGTCCAATCCGAGGCGCGACGCGAGCTCACCGAGGCTCGTGCGCTCTTCTGTCGAGAGCACGCCGTCGAGCCGCGCGAGCCAGCACGCGAGCGCGTAGGTCACGATCCGCTGCCACTCGGTCATGTCCCCCGGCGTGAACGCCCCGAGGTCGGTCTTTTCGGCGATCGCCTTCTCGATGCGCCCCATCTCCCCCTCCGCGACGCCGCACTCCCGCGCCGCGCGCAATAGACCGGTCCGCTCGAGGGGCCTCAACGTGTCGTCCGCCCACCCGAGCGCGGCGAGGGCTACGAATGCATCCGTCGGCAAAAGGATCGCCATGCGCGCAGGGTACACCGCGGCTCCGACCTTGAAACCCTCCTCTCAGATCTGAAACGCGCTCCTCGTCCCAAGCCCCATTGGCGCCCGCATCCGCGCTCCCCCGACCTCGCTTTGTCCATCGAATCCCATGGGTCGAGCTCCTCCCCTCCCGCTCCCGGGGCGGTTGGCCCGGAACGAGCTTCGTACTTGGTAGATCTACTCTGTCTTGCAGAATTGAGAGGGACTCGTGAGCTCCACCCTGACCGCCGAAGAAGCCGCCTCGGACCTCGAGGACAAGCTGCCTTGGGTTTGCGTCGATTGCGGAGCACCCTCCCCCAAGACGCGCTCTGCCCACAACCTCATCAGCTCCGAGCACGGCTGGCGGCTCTCTCGCGTGCCCGACATCATGGGCGGCCATCGCTTCGAATGGCGATGCCCCGCCTGCTGGGCGGAGTTCAAGCGCACCCCGAAGCCCAGCGTGAAGCCGCCGCCTCGGAAGGCCTGAACCCCTCGTTCGAGCGGCCCCGGCTCAAGCGGCGCGGCTCTGACGGGTCGGGGCGAGCTCGCGGATGTACGAGGTCGGACGGGCCTTCGGCGCCTTCGACCAGGCCGTGAACGCCTTCGCGAGCCGTGACGTCGCCTCGTCGATCCACAGCGGGCCGATGTTGGAGAACGAGATCCGCATCGTGACCGGGGAGGGGGGCAGCTCGTGGGCGAAGCGCGACCCCACGTCGAACGAAACCCCGTGCTCGATCGCCATGTCCAATAGCGCCTCTTCGTCCCCCTCGACCCCCGTCTCGACGAACACCGAGAAGCCGCCCTCCGGCTCGTGGAGACGGAAGCTCGGAAAGCGCCGCGAGAGCGACCGCACCATGCGCGTCGCGCGCTCCTGATAGATCCTCCTCGACCGGGCGAGGCGGGCGTCGAAGTTGTCACGCTCGAGCAGCTCCGCGAGGACGCTCTGGGTGAGGGCGGCCGCCTCGAGATCGACCGTCTGCTTCAGCGCTCGCGCCCGCTTCACGAACAAGGGCGGCGCCACCAGGTAGCCGACCCGAAGGCCCGGGCTCAGCGATTTGGAGAAGGTCCCGATGTGGAACGTCCGGTCGCGGGCGTCGACGAGCAGCGGTCGCTCGATTCGCCCGTCGAAGCGCAGCTCCGCGTAGGCCTCGTCGGCGATGATGCGCGCCCCGCTCTTCAGGAGGGCGGCCCGCGCTTCGGGCCGGATGCCCCGCCCGTACGGATTGGACACCCCCGGCATGACATAAGCCACGCGCGCTCGTGCTCCCGGGTCCGAAGTCATCGCCGCGCCCGCGCGCCGGAACAAATCAATCGCGCCGGGGTAGCTCCGCGCTTCGATCGCTACCGTGTCGCCCGGCTCGACGATCATCTCCGTGGCGATCGCGAGCGCCTGCTGCGCACCTGCCGTCACGACGATATCGTCGGCGCCGACCTTCGCCCCCCGCGCCCACAGGCGGGCCGCGATGAGCTGGCGTAGCCTCGCGTTGCCCTCCGGCCAACCGTATTGGAGCGCGCCCCCGTGATGACGCGCGATCGCCGCGGTGAACGCCCTCCCGAGCGCGCCGCGCGGCAACAGCTCGTCTGCGGGGAACCCGCCCGCGAGGCAGAGGAGATCGGGTCTCGAGGCGGCGCGGCGCTGCTGTTCGTCCATGGCGAAAGCCTGGGCAGCAATCGACATGCCTCTCTCCAGGCTGCGATCGCCGCAATCATCCGCGGGTGCGTTGATGCGTTCGAACGCGCCACAGCGGGGCGCGGGCGGGGCCGGGTGAACACGCCAAAACCACGGCGATTGGCGCGCCGGCGGGTGGCGCGTCGATTGCCATCATCGCGAGACATGATGACTGGGTCTCTGCGCAACACCACACTTCGAAACACTCCCTTCTCCGCGACGTCGACCATCTACCGATCGATCCTCGTCGGCCTCGTCGCGACGTGCGCTGCCGTCGGCTGCGGCGGCGGATCGGGCGACAACGGCGACACGGGCAACGGCGGTGACGACGGGTCTGGTGGTTCAGGCACCGGATCGAGCACTGGCAGCGGCGCCGGCTCCAACGGTCCTCAGTGCGGCACCGCCCCGGTGGTCGGGGAGGACAAAGACGACGTCGTCAAGCAGATCGACGGCGTCACCGTAACGACCCTCGCCGGAACCAACCAATCGGGAGAAGCGGACGGGATGGGCCCCGCCGCCTCCTTCTCCAATCCTGTCAACGTCCTGCTCGACCCGACCGGGGAGCTCGTCGTCGCCGACTACGACAGCGGCCGCCTCCGCATCACCACGAGCAACGGCGCCGTCTCGACGCTGGTGAACCAGGCCTCCTTCCAGCACCCCTTCGGCCTCATCTGGACGATGGACGGCACGCTCATCGCTCAGACCGACTACAACGAGCTCGGCGAGAGCGCGGGCCCCGAGGCCGGCGTCATCTGGGAGATCGACGTCGACGCGGGCACGGCCACCCCTCGCGCCACGAACGCGGGCCGCCCCCGCGGCATGGCGACGCTGCCCTCCGGCAAGATCATGGTCGCCGATATCGAGCGCCACGACATCCGGCTCTTCGATCCCGCCTCGGGCGAGCTCACCCCGCTCGCCGGTCAGCCCGGCTGCTCCGGCTTCGCCGACGGCAACGGCGCGGAGGCCCAGTTCGACCGACCCTATGGCATGGTCGTGCTCCCGGACGGCGACGTGCTGGTTGCCGACTTGAACAACAATCGCATCCGAAAGATCACCGAGGCGGGCGAGGTCAGCACCTACGCCGGAGATGGCTACCCCGACATGATCGACGGCGACCTCGCGGACGCCCGCTTCAATCAGCCCAAGGATCTCGCCATCGACGAGAACGGCAATGTCTTCGTCTCCGACACGGGCAATCACCGCATCCGCCGCATCACCCCCAATGGCAAGGTCGAGACGGTCGCCGGTGACGGCACCGCCGGCTACGACGACGGCGACGGCGGCGCGGCCATGTTCTTCGGCCAAGAGGGCATCGCCGTGACCGGCAATGGCAAGGTCGTCTACGTCGCTGACGGCTCCGGCGGTGAGGTCGAGCCCTATCACCGCGTTCGCAAGATCACCTTGCCCTGAGCGCGCGGAAGGGGGACGATCCCGGCATCCGTCCTCTTCGATGCGATTCGAATACTACGACCGGCTCGGCGCCAAAGATCGACGCACCTATCGAAAGAGCGACGCGGTCTCGGCCATCGAGCTACCCAGTCACGCCGTCCGCGCGCTCCGCGCCCTCGCCAAAGAGACGGAGGCGGCCCTCGCGACCGAGAAGCCGCGCTCCGTCTCGGCGCCGGTCAAAAAGCTCGTCAGCGGCCTATGCGAGGCGCTCGAAGCCCCTGCCCTCGAGGTGAAGGTCCGCGCCCGCCGCCCCCGCTCCGCCGAAGGCGAGCTCCACGGCTTGTACACCCGCTGGGAGGACGGCACGGCTCGCATCGAAGTGTGGATGAAGACCGCCGCCCACGCGAAGACCGTCAAACCCCGCACCTTCGTCCGTACCCTCCTCCACGAGGTCTGCCACCACCTCGACTATACCGTCCTCGGCCTCGCCGACTCCTTCCACACCGAAGGCTTCTTCAAGCGAGAGTCGAGCCTCGTGCGCGCCCTGTTGCCGGCGCCCAAGAAGAAGCCCATACAGCTCTCCCTCTTCTCCCTCGCCGAGAGCGGGCCCACCCGGACAAAGCGGTCCTGAGCCCCAGCGTCGACGACCTGAGCGGCGTCACGAAGCGTTCGATCCGCGAGGGCTGCCCACCCCCCTCCTCGCTATCGCTCGTCGGCCCCTCCCAAGCGTCACGCCAAGCGTGCCGCGGGAGGGGACGCTGCTCACTGTCTACGCCACATGGACGGCGTCGACGCTTTCGAGGCTCATCGATGAGCGCGGTGGGCCGGATTTGCACTCGGCATTCTTGCGGGTAAGAGCCGCATGTTCTGACTTTGAACCACCACCGCAGTCCCGGGAGCCGGGTTTGCACTCGGCGTCCTCGCGGTCCCGAGCCGCGCGCTCTATCTGCTGAGCTATCCCGGGGAGAACGGCGCCGCTCCCGCGGCGCCATCCATTGCTAACACTGTGCTGAAAAAAAAGGCGCTCGTCAGGACACTGGGTGGGCAGTTGCTGCTCTGAATTGGCAGCCACTCCGGTGCCGAGAGGCATGACGCCGACTTTTTCAGCAGCCTGCTAAGTTGCGTGCTTCACGAGGAGGGCGAATCCATGTTCGTCGCGTACGACGTCGATGGGCTCGCTCCGCTCGATCGGCTTCTGTGCGTGGGTCGGGCCTCCGAACACCCCCAGCTTCCTGAGCGTCTGCGCGAGGGCCGGGCTCGAGACGGCGACCCCATGAACGAGCTCCGGGGTGGGACGGAACGGGACCGCCTCGCGACGCTCCCGCGGCCCGACCCAGCCCGCGGCGGAGACCCCGTGCGCTCGGCAGACGGTCTCTACCATCGCCCGCGGGCACGGAGCCTCGCCCGAGAGGACCTCCCACGGAAGCGGCAGCGCTGCGAACACGGCCGTGTCCGGGTGGGTCCCTCCG
The DNA here is from genome assembly GCA_044225865.1 of Polyangiaceae bacterium. Lineage (GTDB taxonomy): Bacteria > Myxococcota_A > Polyangia > Polyangiales > Polyangiaceae > Xiheicaenibacterium. Next base: position 26,237 of record JBGAID010000043.1, read on the forward strand.
CCCGAGATTCGATGCCAATAGGCGACGTCCGCGGCCATGAGGCGGAGCGCCTTGCCCGGCAACATCGCGTCGAGCAAACCGTCCAATCCCATGACGTGGACCAGGGTGATCCAGGCCTCCCGCGCCTTGTTCCAGGCGCCGGCCGCCTCGTTCCAGGTCGAGGAGTCGTTGCCCCTCCGCACGATCATCGTCGACCGATCGATGCTCGACCGACAATACACCTCGCGGAGAAACTCGGACGCGTCCACCATCGCGTCGAACGCGATCGCGAGCAGCCGCCCTCGCTCCTCGTCATAGAGTCGCCGCACCACTTCGCGGTCCGGCATGACGTGGGCAATGGCGAGCCAGCACGGCTCGCCGCGCTCACAGTGGGCGAGCAGCGCCGCCGCGATCTCGTCGAACGGCCGCTCTTGCGGACCATTCGTGAAGACGGAGCGCATGCTCATCCGCGCCGTCAGGTAGGCGACCAGGCACGCCGAGTCGAGGTCCCGCGCGAGCACTTCGAGCGGGATCTTGGTGGCGAGACACGACTTCGCGATCCGCGAGAGCGAGAAGCGGCGCTCACCGCGCACCATTCGGTCGATCTTGTGCTCCAATCGCCGCAGCAACCGGAAGCGCTTGCCATACCAGCGATGGCCCTTCATCAGCCCCATCGCGTAGCGAGCCTGCTTGTCCAATCGACGCGCGTCACCAAACCGGCGGTGAATGAGCGCCCCCGCGATTTCGACGAATCGGCGCACCGCCTCCGGATCGCGTGCCTCACGCTCCGAGAGAGACGGCAGGGCCGCTTGGACCGGCGGCATCGCCATCAGCGTCCGCGTCAGCTCGAGTTGTCGCTGCGGCTGGACCACCGCCCGAAAGAACTCGCTCGCCATCGACGAGAAGGCGCCTGCCTGGCGGGCGAGAGACCCGCGCGCGGCGCGGTCGAGGAGGCGCCGGGTCGGCGCGTCCAATCGGTCTCCGATCGCGCGCAGCACCGTCTCCGCGACGTCCTCCGGGCGCGAACGGCCCTGCGTGTGTCGATAAAGCTCTTGCATGAAGTCCATGACGCGCCCTCCTTTTGGGGGGAGAGCGACGCGAGGGCTCGGCGCGAGCTGACAGCCTTCAGAACGGGACGCGCACCGAGCCGAACGCGCCATTCGGTGTGGGCAAGAAGCCGATCGACGCGGCGTTCACGGTCACGGTGGGGCGCGTCAGCAGCACGATGAGCGCCGCCCCGAAGGCGACGCCCCCCGCGATGGTGAGCACGTCGCCGATGGCGAAGTCGCGGGACATCTCGTCCACGTCCTCGGGGAGGCAGTGGCCTTTGCAGTCGTCGTTCGCGCTCTTCTTCAACAAGCCGGCGATCTCGAACCCGGTCCCCACCGTCGCGGACGCGATTCCCAACGCGCCGATTACCCACGCCGCGATGGGAACGGGGCGCTCCGTCCTCCCTACCGGCCGCGCCGGCCCCTGCGCTTTGACGAAGCTCACCGAGATCTTCTTGCTCGTCTCCCCCTCGCGAATCACGACCGGGACTTCTTTGATCCCGAACGTCCTCGATTCGAAGCGGGCCACGTACGTCCCCGGATCCACCGGCACCGCGCGGGTCGACAGCTGCTCGGCGACGACCTCTTGGTCGAAGGAGACCCGAACGTCGGTGAGGTCGGCGCCGTCCGGTCCAGTCGCGGAGAAGACGACGCTCGGGAGAGCGGCGTCGATCTGGCCCAGCCATCGTGTGCAGTCGGCGGCGACTGGCTTGGGGCAGGCGTCGCGAGAGCACGCGATCGCGCTCTGTCGCGCCGTGCGGAGGTGCCCCTTCTCTCGCTCGGCCTGGGCTGCCTCGTAGGCGGCGAGGCACTCCTTGGTCTCGGGCGACGAGGGCCCCGCGCTCGCGATCGGCGGAGGGCCAACCGCGACGATCGCCCCGAGGGCGACGATCGAGACGACGGCGGGCAAGGTCCCGTTGCGCATCAGAAGCACCCCGGCTTTGGTCGCTTTCGACCGTTCGCGTCGACGATGAATGGATTGTCGCAATCGGGCTTGGGGAGCGCCGGCGCCTGGGGTCGGCCCCCGCCCACCAGTCGCCGATTGGAAGGTTGCGCCGACGGCGCCGAGCTGGTCGCGGGAGCGCTCGCGGTGTTGCCCTGAGCGGCGGTAGCCGTGACCGCCGACGGGGCGGCCACCGATGCGGTCTCCACGACGGACATGACGGCGGAAGAGCTCGCGCTCGGGGGGACTCTGGAGGGGGGCGCGGCGGAGGGACCGGCGGCCGCGCCGGGGGCCGTGTCGTGCGACCGAAGCTGCAGATAAAGCCAAGTCGAAAGGCCGCCCGCCGCGACGGCGGCGAGCGCGATGCCCACCATTGCGCGGGCGCTCCTCGGCCCGGGCGCGCCGACCCCCGTCAACATGGCCACGTTCGTCTGCCCGCTGCCCTGGGGTGGGGTTGCTTGGGCGTTCGTCGCTTGGCCTCCGAGGGCCGAGCCCGAGAGCTCGGAGGCGGGGACGGGCGCCGTCGACGACTCGCTCTCGATCTCGGCGACGCACTGGGCGCGTGCGACGAGCGTCGCCCCCGCGACCGAGGTCACCCAATCCGCGACTCGCAGCGAAGACGCGACCGGCCCTGCCTGTTCCAGGGCAATGGCCATCTCGTGGGCGGTCGCCCAGCGCGCGCGGGGATCCTTGGCGAGCCCGCGGAGCACCAGCGCGTCCAGCGCGGGTGAGATCCCCGGCGCGAAGAGGCTCGGGGCCGCGACCTCGGCGTGGACGACCTCGTGGACCACCGCCGCCGGGATGTCTCCCGTGAAGAGGCGCCGCCCCGTGAGCGTCTCCCAGAGGACGCTCGACGCTGCGAAGATGTCCGTGCGCCGGTCGACGTGACGCTGCAGCACCTGCTCCGGCGACATGTACGAAAACTTCCCCTTCAGGTTCCCGTCCGCCGTCTCGGCGATGCGATTGCTCGCTTTGGCGACCCCGAAATCGAGGACGCGCGCGATCCCGTCCCGGCCGATGAGGATGTTCTGAGGCGAGACGTCCCGGTGCACGATCCCGAGCGGCTCCCCGTGCTCCGACCGCGCCTCGTGGGCGGCGTGGAGCCCCAATAGGACATTTACGAAGATGGCCGACGCAATGGCAGGGTGGACGGGCTGTCGCGGCGGCCCCTGCACGAGCTTGCTCAGCGACTCTCCCTCCACGTAGTCCATCACGAGCAGGACCTCGCGGCTCGCCGCGACCACGTCCAACGTCCCGACCACGTTCGGATGGCGAATGCGAGCCGCGAGCCGGGCCTCGTCGATGAACATCGCGACGAGCTCCGGATCACGGGCGAGGTGGGCGTGGAGCCGCTTGATCGCGACGGTCCGCGCGAACCCCACCGGTCCCTTGAGGCGCCCGAAGTGGACCGTCGCCATGCCCCCGGTGGCGATGGGGCCGTAGAGCGTGTACCGCCCGACGTCGAGCTGCTCGGAGCTCGGCTTCATGATGGGCCCCCCACGCTCATCATGGTGTCCGCGGGACGAAGAAGGCCGTCATGTTCATTCTTCCGTGTCCCATCGGCGGGCCCTCTTGGTAAGGCCCCGGCGCGCCTGTCTGCGGGTCGAGCGCGGTCACCTCGACGTCTTCGAGCACGCGCGAGTTGTGGCCGCCAAAGACATAGAGGTGGTCGGTCGTGGCTACGCAAGCCGAGAAATCACGACCACTCGGGAGGAGCGTCACCGGGTCGGAGGCGACCTGCCATTGGGTCTCCGGCACCGTAAAGTCGGCCCAGACGAGGATGTCGGCGGGACCGCCATTGTTGAGCCGGCCTCCAACGACATAGATGAAGCGATCGTTGTGGCAGACCGCCGGCGCGAGCAGGCTGACCGCGGCGTTCTGATACTGGGGCGTCTGGGTCACCTGCGCGGAGCTCGCGCTACCGTCGGCGGCGATGTCGACGACCTCGATCTCGGGAGACGGGTACGAGTCGGGCTCGCTGCCGAAGAGCACGAACAGGCGGCCCCCCGCGACATGAGCGCGCGTGCCCCAGCGAGGCTTCTGCATGGCAGAGGTGGAGTTGACCGCGACGTGAAGGTCGGCCCCGATGGCCCAGACGTTCGGGTATCGAGGGAACTGCGCGTGGTTCGGATCGCCGCCCACCACGAAGCCGAACTTGTCATTCGCGGCGAAGGAGGGCGAATACTGCACGCAGGAGCGACACAGGTTGTCGATACAGATGCCGGACTCACATTGAGACACGTCCGTGCAGCTGCTGGCGAAGTCGGGCTGCACCGCCGAGAGCTCCCAGTGGGTGAGGTGGCCGCCGGCCGCGTCGATGGCGCCCTCCCAATAGCTCATTCGCGAGAACGCGGGCGTCCACCCGAAGATGCGAACCGAGCCCTTCGTGGGATCGAACCAGGGCGCGGCCGGACCGTGATCGGTCGTCGAAGGCGCGAACGGCATTGGCTCTTCGTACCGCCAAGAGCCCAATGACCCATCGGCGAGGACGTCGATCGCCGTCACCTCGTTCGTGTAGACCTCGCCGATGGGCGGGGTCCCGTCAGGCGCCACCTGGTCTCCACCGAGGACGAATATCGTCCCTGTGATCGGCCCTGCGGGGGCGGCGCCCCCGCCGCCGCTCGCCGGGTGTCCTCCGTCAATCGAGCCTGCCCCTCCCCCGGCCGCGTTCCCGCCCGCGCCCGCGTCGCGGTACTCCGAGCCGGGGAAGATCAGGGAGCACCCGCCGAGCAATGGTGGGGTGATCCACAGAAGCAAGAAAGCTCGGTCCACGATGCGAGGATCCTATCAAAAGGGCGAAGGTCCGAAAGCGGCACGCGCGCCCTCGTCAAGGCCGCCGGACACTGGACGAAGGAACGGTATCGGGATGAGACCTCGCGCTGTTGCTCGCGGAGACCTCGGCTGACGGAGCGGCGCTCGGAGCGGGGGCCTCGCTCACCCGCCGGCCCGCGATCATGAACGTCGCGGCCGCGCCGACGAGCGCGCCTCCGACCGCGATCACGAACAATGGCCAGCGGCGCGGCGCGCCGGGGGCAGTCGGGCGCGGCGCGCGCTCCAGGGTCGGCAGAGGCGGCGCGGGCGGGGGTTGGAGAAACTTCGGCACGTTCTCGCGCTCCGCGACCGAGCTCGCTTTGACGGTCACCGTCCGCGGAGCGGGGCCCACCGCCGCGGGTTGCAAAGGCTCGGGGGTCGATCGAAGGACGGCCACCACGGGCTCCGGCCTCGGGGGCATGAAGGAGGCGATTGCCATTTTCGTCGTGCCCCCGCTCTGCTCCACCTCGCGGCGCGTGACCCGGACCGTCGGATTACCGTCGAAGCCCCCGTCGTCTTCCTCGACCGGGATGGGGCGATCGACGGCGGTGATCTTGGTGTCCTCCGGGCTCGCGGCCCTTGCGTGCATGACCGCGACCGGGTCCGCGGTCGTGGTCTCGTCATGGAACGCCGGCTGGCTCGTAGAGACGGCCTCGCCCTCCTTGAGCCGCTCCAGCTCTCGGGTGATCCCCTCGTGGGACCGGGTGTTCTGCTCGATCACGTCGATGAAGGCCTGCTTCTCGCGGAGCCGATCGCGCGCCCACGTCTCGACCCAGGCCCCCACCGCGCGTCCGGAGGCGATCGGCAGGACCTTCTCGAGCGCGATCTGGAACTCGAGCGCCGTCGAATACCGCGCGTTGGGATCGTTCACGATCGCGCCGCGAACGACGTCGTCGATGGAGGGGGGCAGGTCGGGCCGGGCCTGGAACAGGCTGGGCATCCGGTCCTTGGTCATCGACGCGAGGAGCTCCTCCACGGAGTCGCTCGGGTAGAGCCGCCGCCCCGCGAGCGTCTCCCAGAGCACCACCCCCGCTGCGTAGATATCGGCGCGCCGGTCGAGGGCGGAGTCGCTGATGAGCTGCTCGGGAGGCATATATCGCAGCTTGCCTTTGACTTGCTTGTCCATCGTCACCGTGAGCCGGCTCGCCGCCTTGGCGATGCCGAAGTCGGTGATGCGGGCGAGCCCATCCACGCCAATGAGAATGTTCTGGGGGGAGATGTCACGGTGAATCATCCCGAGGGGGCGGCCCGACTCATCCCTCGCCTCGTGGGCGGCGTGGAGGCCGGCGAGGGTCTGCCCGACGATGGACGCGGCCACGTCCGCCGGGACGGGCTCTTTGCACAGCTTCAACAGAGAAGACAGGGACTCCCCTCGGACGTAGTCCATGACAATCAAGATCTCGCCCGCGTCGGCGACGACCTCGAGGACGGCGACGACATTGGGGTGTTGGACGCGGGCCGCCATCCACGCCTCGTCCACGAACATCTTCACGAACTGCGGATCGGCGCTGAAGTCGTCGTGCATCCTCTTGACGGCGACGACGCGGCTGAATCCGACGGGCCCGATGAGCTGGCCGAACAAGACCGAGGCCATGCCCCCGGCGGCGAACTCTTGGTGCAATACATAGCGACCTCGTCGGCGGGGCAGTGCGCTCATGGCCTGACGCTGCCTCCGAGCTCCTCGACCGACGCAGACCCACGATTGCCTCCGTCCCGACCGGGAGGCAACCGGGCCGACGGAAAGTTAAGTCGATGTAAGGGGGGAGAGAGACGTCGCATCACGCCAATCACCATTGGGGCTCGTCGGCGAGGTGTTTCAATATCGCGAGGCTCGCGGGGGCGCGCGCCGTGCTCGTGAGATGCAATCGCGTGAGGTCGTCCTCTCGCGGCCCGTCCCCCCGCGCGAGCGTCGCCAGCTTGGGCACGCCGTGGACGTCCCAAACCATCTGGGCGGGATCAGGGTTGCTCGACCCGAGCGTGACATGGGGGTAGTAGGCTTGCTCCGCCGCCCCGACCGCCATCGGGGCGAGCCGCCGGAGGACATCGGCGCGAAGCCGCTCGAGGGCCTCCGTCTTCACCACGCTCCAATATACGACGCGCTTCTGGGCGGGATCGAAGAGGGCGGCCTCCTCGCTCGAGCGCACCCCGTCCTCGCGCTCCGCGATGCCGCCCGTTCCCGCCACCGCGATCGAGGGCGGGGCGGGGTGGGTGTGGACGCGCAAGAGGAGGTTGGTCGCCTCGACGACGCGCGGCCACGAGAGGTCTCCGAGATACGCGAGGGTCACGTGGAGCTCCTTTCGCGGGAGGAGACCAAAGGGCGCGATCGCGGCGGCCTGGCGAGCGAGCAGCGCCTCGTCCATCCGGACCGCGAGCGCGACATAGACGCCCCGCTCCGGCCCCGGCTCGCGCGAGAGGCGGTCGACGACGGTCTCGATCGCCGCGTCGTCTTCCGCTCCCGTGGCGACGACGTCTGGCGTCTCGGGTGCCTCGAACGCGGCGCCGTGCCCGGGCACCGTGTCTTCCCCGACCGCCCGCTCATAGACGCGCTTGTCGCGGTCTCGACGGAGCGCCTCGTCGGGTGTCACGCGGATGTACACCTCGACGAACCGCGCCGTCATGGCCCGAGCGCGCTCGCGAAAGCGCGCACGATTGGCGGTGGCGGGCACGAGCACCACCATGCCGCGCCGCGCGTGCATCGCGGCGAGCCTCGACAGCGTCTCGTAGAACGAGGCCCGCCCGCGATCGTCGTAGCCGAACCGGGGCACGACCGCGTCTCGGACATCGTCTCCGTCGAGAACAAGCACCGGCGCCCCGCGCTCGTGAAGGCGATCCGCCACGGCGCGCGCGACGGCGCTCTTGCCAGAGGAGGGCAACCCCGTGAACCAGACCACCGCGCCGCCTTGCACGGTGAACAGGGTACGGCGTTCCTGCCTCGCGAGCCCAGTGTTCCGCGAGCCCAGTGTTCCGCGAGCCCAGTGTTCCGCGAGGCCCAGCGCGCGCTCGTTCGGGAACGCGCGTTGCAGCCTCCTCCCCCCGCATTCGTCTCGGAGGTGTTCCAATGAGTTTCACCCATCGAATCGTGCAATTTGCCATTGTCGCGGGGTCGCTCGCGACAGGGTCGCTCGCGTGCAACGACGACACGGGGCGGCGGAGGCAGCGCGAATGGCGGCTCGTCGTCTTCGAATGGCGGCGGCGGAAACGGGGGCCGCGGCGGGGGGTGATTCGTCCGCGATGAGCGAGAGCGAATCTGCCCATTTCGCGATGACCGCAAACACGGGAGAGATCCAGACTCCCAAGCGGCCGCTCCGGAGCTGCAAGACGCGGCCGCCCAGGATTTCGCCCAGCAGATGATCGCCGAGCACACCGCGTCCAATCAGCAGCTCGCGGCGGTGCTCGCACCAAGAGGGGATCACCCCTGCGTCGAACGAGCTGAGCGCGCAGCTTCAACAAGAGGCTCAATCGTTGATGGGGTGAGGTCGATCGGATCTACATCGACGCTCATGTCATGATGCACGAAGAGGTATTGACGATCCTCGACGATAGAATCGTCGACACGACGAAGGACCAGGCGCTCCGCCGTCGCCGATCTTCGGTTGGATGAAGGCGGTCGGCGGTCTCCGCAGAACCCGCTTCCGGGGCCTCATCAGAACGCAGCTCGCCGGATGCTTCGTCGGCGCCGCCTACAACCTATTGCGCATCGCACGGCTGGTCGCCGCGTGAGCGGTCGCAGCGAGCTCGCCTTGGGCCTCCCTCCTCCGCGCGCGGCCGGGTCAAGGTGCTGTGCACAACCCAGAGCGCTGACTCCCCCTCGCTACGCGAGGGGGGCTGGGGGGGTGAAAGAGCAGCAACTGCCCACCCAGTGGCCTGACGACCGCCTTTTTCTCCACCCTGCTAACCCTTGAGCTCGGCGCTCCGCGGGGTCGCCCCCGTCCAGCGCCGAAACGCCCGATAGAAGCCGGCCTTGTCCGCATATCCGAGCAGCGTCGCCACCTCGCGGATGGGCACGTGCTTCGCCAGCAGCGAGCGGGCGAGGTGCTCCCTCACCCGGTCGAGGGCGCGCTCGAACGTCTCGCCCTCCTCCGCCAGTCGACGCTGCAGGGTGCGCGGGCTCTGCGAGAGCGTCCTCGCGACCGAGACGAGGGTCGCGTCCCCGGCGAGGATGGCGGGCTCCAAGGCCCGCGCGATCGACACCCATTGCGAGCGCGGCTCCTCCGCCTCGGGAGCGTGAATGGCCGCGGCGACGGCCGCCCACGCTCCGCCAGGCGGGGGGGAGGCGAGGGTGGGCGCGGCGAGCAGGATCGCGTTGCTGCGGGCACCGAACGTCGGGGTGATCGCGAACGTGCGCCTCAGCTCGAGCCCCTCATCCTCCTCGGCGCGATGCGTGAACGAGACCGCGAGCGGAGCGGTGTCTGGTCCAGAGAAGAACCGGGCTGCCGCGAGCACCTCGAGGAGCGCGCACTCCGCGACGACGCGGTGAGCGAGGCGAGGCGGCGTGCCCGGGTCGAACACGACCGCGTCGCCGGCGAGCGTGAACCGCTCGCCGGCCCCCCCCAGCGCCTGGCAACGAAATGCGCGCTCGAGGCCCGCGCGGAGCGATCGCGACGCGACGAGCACGAAGCCTGCGACGTCGTAGGTCGTCGGCGACCGGATCGCCGAAAGGGCCGCCCCCAGCCCCCCGATGCCGACCCGCGCCGCGATCGCTTCAATGAGGTCGTCGCTCTTCGACACCTCGATTCGGCCGTCCGGGTCGCGGAGCGCGCGCGGGTCGATCCCGGCTGCGCGCGCCATCGCCTCGCCGTCGAGCCCGCGATCGCCCGCGAGGAGCACGAGCCTCTCGACCATTCGGCTCGAGACGGTGGGGGCGTCCCGGTGGGCTCGCACCGGCGCAGCTTATCAGGCCGGCCCCTTCCGATCGCGATGAGCGGTGGCGCGAAAGGACACTTTCCCATCGCGGTGCCGGCCTTCTATTTCGCGCCATGCGCCAGCTTCGACTCATCGCGACCTCGATGCTCGCGACGCTGTGGAGGCGTCTTGGAAAGGGCCCGCGCCGGCCCGGTTGGTCCTTCCTTTTCGAATTCGTAATCGAGCTCCTGCGGCGAGATTGGGCGGAGCTCGCGGGGTGGCCGTTCGCCCGCGTCCGGCGCGAGCTCGCCCAGAAGCCCATGCCCAAGACGGCGTCGAAGCGCGTGGTCGCCAAGGAGCGCACGCTCCGCGGGGTTCGCGTCCTCGAGCTCGCTCCCGACGAGCGGCGCTCCGAAGTGACCATTCTGTACCTCCACGGCGGCTCCTATCTCTTCGGCTCCCCCGAGACGCACCTCGACATCGGCGCTCGACACGCGATCGCGGCCAAGGCCACCGTCATCGTCCCCGACTATCGGCTCGCCCCCGAGCACCCCTATCCCGCTGCGCTCGAAGACGCGCTCCGCTGCTGGGACGCCCTCGTGGAGGACGATCACCTCGCCCCGAGCGCCATCGCCGTCACCGGCGAGTCGGCGGGAGGGAACCTCGCCCTCGTGCTCGCCATTGCGCTGCGCGACCGTGGGGGGCCCCTCCCGCGCGCCGTCGGGCTCGCGTCTCCGTGGCTCGACCTCTCCGGGAGCCGACCCTCGACTCGCACGATGGACGACGACTACGGCACGCGCGAGATGCTGCTCCACCACGCCCGCGCGTTCGCGGGCGACCTCCCCCTCGACGACCCGCGTGTCTCTCCTTTGTTCGCCGACCTCGCCGGCCTGCCCCCGCTATGGGTCCAGGCGGGTAGCGCCGAGCGCCTCTTCGACGAGGCCAGGGAGCTCGTGAAGGCGGCCGTCGAGGCGGGCGTGGACGCCCATTTCGAGGCGCTGCCCGAGATGCCGCACGCGGTGCAGCTCCTCGCCGAGTGGTGCCCGAAAGGTCAGAAGGCGATCGAAAGCGCGTCGGCGTTCCTGGTGCGCTCCGCGGGCGGCGCTGCCGTGCATCCGTTGCAGAGCGTCGCAGGGGATGCGTAGCTTCGGAATGGCTCGTCGAGCTTCTGTCCAATTCGACACCGGGGATCGAGTCTTGCTCGCGGCGCTGCATGAACACACTGTCTTGGACTCGCGTGGCATTGACAGTCCTCGCCGTCGCGGCGTGCGGGGACGACGCGAACAAAGGAGGTGGCGGGTCGGGGGGAGAGGCATCGGGCGGGGCGCCCGCGGGCGGCGGCGGAGCGGGACAGGGCGGCGCGGAGACTTTCCTCTACGCGGATCTCGAGTGGTCGCAAGCGGTGACGCTGGAGGTGATGCTCGCCCAGGCGGCAAGCTTCTGCGACGGGCTGGAAACAGGCGGGTACGACGATTGGCGCCTCCCGACGATTGTCGAGCTGCGCAGCCTGATCGTGGGCTGTGAGGTCACGGTGACCGGCGGCACGTGCAACGTGCCCGACGCCTGCATGTCGACGGAGTGTCGCGACGGCGCGTGCGAGGGTTGCAGTCAACAGGACCTCCCTCCTCAAGGCTTCTTCTGGCCGCCGGAGGCGGAGGGTTCGTGCGGCTACTATTGGTCCAGCGACCCCACGACCAACGAGCCCACGTTCAACTGGGGTGTCGGGTTCAATGGCGGGCACATCAGCTCGCTCCTCCAGACCGACGTCGGATCGGCGCGGTGCGTGCGCGTTCCTTGATCTCGGCTCAGGGACCGACGTGGGAAATCTCTCCGTCGATGACCGCGCCCACCCACTGCTCGACGGAGACGTCGTCGATCACCGTCGTCCAATACGACGGTGACCGCAGCACCGTGTGGTTCAGCCCGTAGTTGTATTGCCAGCGGGTCTGCCCCACGAAATAGCTCGAGGCCCGCTCCTGATGGAGGGCGCGCATGTCGAGGAGACCGGTCTCGTATTCATCGGCGGGCACGATGATCGGAGTCCCATCGCAGTCGTCGTGATGGCCATCGCAGAAGCCGAAGCCCATGAAGCCGCGAATGACCGTGTCGGCGGTGTTCGAGAACACCCCCGCGCGGAGATTGGGGAACTTGCCGAGGACGTGATCGAGCACGCCCACCGCGAAGTCGTCGGGATCTGGACAGTCGGCGCCGCACTCCGCGAGCACCGTCGAGTCGAGGCCCCATACGTCGCGAAACGTCGCCTGTAGGCACGGCGCGATCACAGCGTTGGAGAGCGGCGGCCCGGAGTCGTCGATGAGCACCATCTGCGGCCCCGGCCCGAAGGCGCCCGCGACCTGGCCGGCGTTGAGGCCGGCCCCGAAGCCGCCCGCGCTGATGCCAGTCAGGAGGACCTTCTCCGCTCCCGCGAACGTCGGCACCCATCGCTCGAGGTACCTCGTGATGTTGGTGTATCCGTGGAAATGGCGGAGCGCGCCGCCGAGCTCCGTGTCCGCGTCGCCGCCGTGGATGTCACCCGTGCAATAGGGCACGTAGATCATGCTCCAATCGCGGACGGGATTGTCCGGGTTGTCGCGGTTGAAGATGCCGTCGAACGGCGGCACGAACGGGATGCTGAATGCGGAGAAGTCGCAGGCGTCGTTGAAGCACGCGCCCCCGCCTTCCAGATAGATCATCACGTTCGGCGAGTCGGGGGCGAGGCTGATGCCGAAGCCGGCCGTGTCGCCGTTCATGCATTGGGTGCCGGGGACCTCGACGTAGGTCCACTCGAGGGGCGGCGCGTCGATGGGGTCGACGACGGTGCAGTCCGGGAGGCAACCGTCGAAGCGATTGTCGTTGCCGTCATCACACGCTTCGTCCGGGTCGACCGACCCGTCGCCGCAGAAGGGCGCCACCGGGGCGCCGCCCTCGCCGCCTTGTCCGTGGCTCGCCGTCCCGCCGGTGGAGGTGGAGGCCCCGCTCCCGGCGTGGCCGGCCTCGCCTCCCTGGGGAAAGCCGCCGCCGTCGGCCAAGGTCTCGTCCTCGCTGCACGCAGAGAGCGCGACGACGATGCATGCGAGGAGCGCCTTCATCGCCGCGGAGCCTGTTCCTGCGGCGGCGAGGCGACAAGAGGAGAGGGTCGCGCTATGTTTTCGATAGCGCGACCCTCCGTGCTCATGCGATCAGCCGATCTTGGTCACGACCCCGGCCCCGATCGTTCGTCCGCCCTCACGGAGGGCGAACCGCAGCCCGGGCTCGAGCGCGACCGGCTTGTCCAGCCGGAAGCCAACGAGCGCGTGCGCGCCCGGCTCCACCGCGCCGCCGCCGGTGTCTCCGATGATGCCGGTGACGTCGGTGGCGCCGAAGAAGAACTGCGGTTTGTAGCCGATCCCGAAGGGGGTGCGGCGTCCGCCTTCCTTCTCGCTGAGCACATAGAGCTCGGCTTGGCCCGCGGTGTGGGGGTGAATGGTCCCCGGCGCGGCGAGGGCTTGTCCTCGGACGATGCTGTCGCGCGCGACGCCGCGGAGCAGGAGCCCCACGTTGTCGCCGGCGCGGGCCTCCGCTCGATCCTTGTGGAACGATTGGATGCCCGTCACGACCACGACGCGAGGACTGCCCTCGCGCTCGAGCCCGACGATCTCGACCGAAGCGCCCTTCGGAAGGGTGCCCCGCTCGACCCGCCCGGTGACGACCGTGCCCCGACCTTCGATCGTGATCACGTCCTCCACCGGCATCAGGAACGGCGCCTCGAAGTCACGAGACGGCGCGGGGATGGCCTCGTCGAGCGCGGCGACGAGCTCGCGCACGCACACCGTCGCCTCGCCCTCGAAGTCGCCCATCGCCGCCGCCTCGAGCGCCCTCTTCGCGGAGCCGCGGACGAAGCGCACGCCGTGATAGCCGTGCGCGCCGAGCAGCTCTTCGACCTCGAGGATCACGAGCTCGACGAGCTCCGGATCCGCGATGTCGACCTTGTTCACGAAGACGACGAGGTGCTCGACGCCGACCTGTCTCGCGAGCAGCACGTGCTCTCGCGTCTGCGGCCCCATCCCTTGGGAGCCGTCGACGAGCAGGATGGCGCCGTCCATCTGCGACGCGCCCGTGATCATGTTCTTGACGAAGTCGGCGTGGCCCGGGCAGTCGACGTGCGCGTAGTGGCGCGTCGCCGACTCGTACTCCACGTGGGTGATGTTGATCGTGATCCCGCGCGCCTTCTCCTCGGGCGCGCTGTCGATCTCGCCGAGGGCGCGCGCCCGCCCGCCGTGCAGCTTCGCCATGACCTGGGTCAGAGCGGCGGTGAGGGTCGTCTTGCCATGATCGACGTGCCCGATGGTGCCGACGTTGACGTGAACCTTGAACATGACCGTTCTCCTTCGATGCGACAAAAAAGCCGAGAGCCCCGAGGCGTTCGCCGCGAGGCTCTTGTTCGGCCGTGGAACGATGTCGCTCAGCTCACGGTCGGATCACGCCCCTGCGGCTCGAGGCCGTCGAGTGATGAAAGGCGTGAGTCGAGAGCGAACATCGGAGGGAGCGACGGCGCAGGCCGGACCGGGCTGACGGGATGGTGGGGGGGAACGTTGTTGCGAGGCGATCCGTATCGAGGGTACGGATCGAACATGCGCCGGCCCAACGCCTCCCCTCGCGCTGCACTGATCGTCCTCGGGCTCGGCCTCGTGGGGGCCGGCGCGGGCTGCGACATCGTCAAGAAGCTCGCCGACAAAAAGGGGGCGAAGGCCACCTCGAGCGCGGAGGCGAAGCAAGACGAGCCGCCGAAGCCAGCCGAGGCTCCGAAGCCCAAAGAGGGTGATCCGTGCGACCAGGACAATCAGGCTGTCTGCCGCGACACGGGGGCGATGCTCATCTGTCAGGGAAAGAAATGGCAGATCACGACCTGCCGCGGAAAGGACGGCTGCAAGGGCACCGTCGTCGTCCAGTGTGACCAGACGATCGCGCGCTCCGGCGACCCCTGCGGCAAGGATGAGAACTACTCCTGCACGGAGGACCTGAAGGCCCAGCTGAAATGCGCGGGCGGCAAATGGCAAGAAGTCGCCAAGTGTCGCGGGCCGAAGGCATGCGAGACGAAGTTCCCGTTCTCGAAATGCGATCAGTCCGTTGCCCGAGAGGGGGATGCCTGCGGCCAAGACGGCAGCGCCGCTTGCAGCGAAGACAAGAAGGCCGTCTTCGAGTGCAAGGGCGGCAAGTACGGCGCGAAGCAGCCCTGCCGCGGGGGCTGCGTCGCGGAGGGCATCTTCGTCAAATGCAACTGACAGGGTGGAGCGCCCATCGCGCTCGCCCCCCCGAGCCGCTCACGCGCCGCTCGGGTTGATGACGACGAGGTTCCCCTCCGCCCCGACGCCGATGTTGTTCGGGTCGACCCGGATGAGCGAGTCGCCGACCCGGAACTCGACGGCGATGTCCCCGTCGAACGTCATCGACTCCTCGGCGCTCATGTTGATCTCCCCATCCTTGGACTGGACCTTGATGCCCTTCTCCACCTCCTGGGTAAAGGTCTGTCCGACCTTGTCCTTGCGCTTGCCGGTGATCTTGTTGATCTGATCCTTGCAGAGCACGTCCTGATCGCTGCCCACGAAGATCTTCTGGTTCTTCTTCACGCCGGTGATGTCGTGGGTTCCGATCACCGCCGTTCGGTGGGCGCCCACGACCGTCGTCCAGTCGTTCCGGATGACCCAGTGCATGTCCTTGTTGGCCTGGATGTAGAAGTTCTCCGCGCCCGACCAGTCGTCCAGCTTGAAGCCGCTGCCGGGCCAGGTGTGGTTGGTGCCGGTGGGCGAGACGATCTCCTTGGGGCCTGGGGTCTGGCTCTGCCCGACGACGTCGGCAGGGCTCATCGGGGTCCCGCCCTTCACGCCGCCGGTGTCGACCGCGCCGCCCATCACGAGGCGAGGGGTCGATTCGCTGAAGATGCCAGTCACGTGCTTGTACTTGGGCAGGGGATCGGGGGGCGGGTTCATCTCCGTGTAGACGCGGCCCACCACGAAAGGTCTGTCCGGGTTGCCCCCCAAGAACTCGACGAGCACCTCCTGGCCAATCCGCGGCAGGTTCACGGCGCCGAACCCATTGCCAGCCCAGGGCTGGGCGGTGTGGAGCCAGCACGAGCTCTTCTCGTCCCGCTGGCTCTCGCGATCCCAATGGAAATGCACGCGCACGCGGCCGAACTCGTCGGTGTGGATCTCCTCGCCCTTCGGCCCGACGACGGTCGCGCTCTCCAAGCCTCGCACCACCGGTCTCGGCGTCACGAGGGCGGGACGATAGGGGGCGGACGTCGGCGCCGCCTCCGCCTGGACGCGCCACTCGCCCGAGTGCTCCCCTGCGAGCAGCGCCTTCGTCACGAGGAGCCCCTCCTCCGCCGCTACCCGGTGGGGGTGGCCCGAGACGCTCATGATCGCGCCCGGCACGAGATCGACGAGGTCCGTCTCGAAGCAGACGAGCTTCGCGTCGTTGCGCTTCCCGGCGAGGCGGTTCTTCGTCTTGCGCTCGCCCAATGTCTCGTTCGTGCGGGTGGCGCCCCGATCGTCGGCGAATGGCGTGTTTCCACCGCCTTTCCCGACATAGAGGAACGCCCCCGGCTCGTGCTCGAAATGCTCGAGGTTGCCCTCCTGGGGGAGGCCGCCCATCGCGCTGAGCCGGGGTTGCTTCTCGCTCGGCCGACGATAGTCGATGTCCCCGATGACCATCGCCCCCGGCCGCACCCGCGTCCGCACCGCGAGCTTCGTCACGAACGGGGTGTCGCTGGTCTGCGGCTGATCGAAGAAGGCCACGCCGGGGCGCTCGTTCTCGCGCGACTCGGGGGCGTCGTCGAGGACGAGGCGTGTTCCTCCTTCGGCGTCGCGGAACGAATAGCTCACCCCCGCGTCCTCGAGCAGGCGACAGACGAACGCGAAGTCGCTCTCGTCGTATTGAACTCTGAACTTCCGCGCCACGTGGGCGCCGGCGTCCACCTTCGTGTCGAACTCGACCCCCCACTCCCCCAGGATCTTCTGGACGATGGCGAGGTCGGAGACGAACTGGAAGATGCGGAAGTTCTTCCGCTGCGTCAGCAGCCAGAACCGAGGCACGATGGAGAGCCGATACGTCGCGAGCCCGGTGGTCTCCACGCGGAGCAGCTCGATGTCGTCGCAGATCCCGGTCCACTTCGGGCTCGCCGTCTTCGTGTTGAGCTCGAAGGAGGCGTCCTGTCCAATGACCGCGTCGAGGTCGATGTCCTGATTGGGTGAGCGCACCGTGAGCTCGATCGCGAACAGCGCGTTGATCCGCTGATCGACGGAGAACGAGCGAACATCGAGGGAGTCGCCCGTCGCGACGTGGGCCTTGGCGTCATTCTGGCTCATGATCGTCCTCTCACAGTCCGGAGAACTTGGCGAGGGTCGCGTCCGCCTGCTCGGGCGTCATCGGGCGACCACCCGTGTACGCGCCATTGACGAGTTGGTCGCGGTACATGCCATAGTTGTTTCCGTTGATGGTGGCGGCGTTCTCGCCGTGGGCGAACTGGTTCTGGAGACCGGAGGTCCCGGCGTCTACGAGGTTGGGGTTCTCGGCGGCGTCGTCGGCCCGCGCCGCGCTCGTCTCCATGGAGGGCCGCTCCGCGTTCGCCTTCTTCCCCGCCGCTTCCAGCGCTTGCTTCATCTGCTCCGTGATCGGCTTCAGCCGCGGCTGAGGGAGCGCGCCTCCGTAGGGGTTGATGTCGACCTTGGGCGAGCTCAGGACGATCGCCTTCTTGTCGATTCGAATCAGCGAGCTGCCGACCTTGAGCTGAATGGCCTCGTTCGATTCGAATACCACGGACTTCTTGGCCTTCAGCGAGATCGTCTTCTTGCCCGCGATCTTGGTGGCATCCTTCACGACCAGGCCGAGCTCCTCCCCGATTTGCTCGTAACGCTTCTTCGTCACCTCGATCGACTGGTTCTTCCGGACCTTGAGGAGCTGGGCGTCGGTCACCGAGATCAGCTGCTTGTTGGTCACGCGGAGATCGTCGTGCCCGATGATCATCGTCCCGCGGTAGTTGCCCACGACGGTTCGCCAGCCGTGCTTGACCAGCATGTTCAGATCCCGCTGGGCCTGAAGGAAGACGAGGTTGTCGTCCTTCTGATCCCCGAGGACGAGCATGTTCCGGGTATCGCCATAGCCCGCCTTGGTGCGCATGCTGCTGGGATAATCGGCCATGAACTCCGGGTTCGCGGCGTTGCTGTTCCGCTTGAAGTCGATGTTCTTGTCGTCGGCGAGGTATTGGCTGTTCATCGCCGCTTGGGTCTGCAGCGCGTCACCCCAGTTGCCGCCGCGCTGGAACTGCAGGACATCCATGTCGACGGCGCCCCCCGCGCCCCCCATCACCATCCCCGGCGTGGGGTTTCCGATGAGGGCGGTGAGGGTCTTGCCGCGCGGCAGCTGATAGGGAGGGGGCTGATACTCGGTGTACGTTCGCCCGAGGACCACGGGTCGATCCGGATCGCCGCCGAGGAACTCGACGAGCACCTCCTGCCCGACGCGCGGGATGACGGTCCCTCCGAAGCTCGCCCCGGCCCAAGGCTGATTGGTGGGGATCCAGCACGAGCTCGCCTGGTCCCTCTTGTCCTCGCGGTCCCAGTGGAAGTGGACGCGGACGCGGGCGTACTCGTCGGTGTGGATGTCGTCGCCGGAGCCGCCGACGACGGTCGCGCTCTCCAGGCCCGGGACGATCGGCTTCGGCGTCACGGGGATGGGGCGGAATGGCGTGTCCGTCCCTACCGCGACCACGTCGACCCGCCAGTCGTCGGAGTGCTTCGCGCGGATGGTCGCCTCCGTGACCAACAACGGCGAGCCACCGACCGTCGGGTGCGGATGATCCGAGATGGAGACGACGCTGCCGGGGGCGAGGGCGATGACGTCCGATTGAAAGGCGATCTCCCGGCCGCGCTGGCGGCGCCCGAGGAGGCGGTCCTCCGCCTTGCGGCGGCCCTCTCCCTCGTCGGTGCGGGACGCCCCGCGATCGTCGGCGGTCGGGGTCGACCCGTCGCCGGCGGCGGCGTAGAGAAACGCGCCCGGCTCGTAGTCGAACTGCTCGAGTTGGCCCTCCGCCTCGAGCCCGAACGCGGCAGAAGCGCGGGGCTGGCCCGTGCTCGGCTTGCGATAGTCGAGATCCTGAATCGTCGTCTTGCCGGGGCGGGTGCGGCCGGCGGGGACGACCTTCGTCGCAAAGCTCTTGGAGCTCACCCCTGGCTTGTCGAAGAAGCTCAGCCCCGGGTGGCTCGCCTCACCGCTCTCGGGGGCGTCGTCGAGGACGAGTGTCGTCTTCCCGTCCTCGTCCTCGAACCAATAGTTGATGCCCGCCTCCTCGAGCATGCGGGACATGAAAGCGAAGTCCGACTCGCCATATTGAGTTCGGATCTTTCGGGTCTTGTAGGCCCGGCCGCACTTGGCGCGGTGATCGATCCCCCACTCGGAGAGGAGCTGCTTCACGATGTCGAGCTCGGTCTTGAACTGGAAGACCCGATAGTTGGTCCGCTGGGTGAGGAGCCACAGCCGGGGGACGACGACGAGCTCGTACGTGGCGAGGCCGTCCTTGTCGACGCGGACCTGGTGCATCTCCGCCGCGACCCCGTTCCACGTCCGACCGGCGCCGGCGGCGCCGATGGCGAACGTCGTGCCGAGGGCGAAGCTCGCCTCCTCGGCGAGGACCTCGTCGAAGTCGATGTCGAGGTTCGACGACACTGCCGTAACCTCGATCCGAAAGAGGCCGTTCATCGCCTGGGTGACGGCGAAGGAGCGGACGTCGAGCGGGTCGCCGCTCGCGATCGAGGCGGTGGCGCGGTTCGCGCTGCTCATTTGGTGTCTCCGGTTTTGAAGTCTTTCGGCTCCGCGGGCATCTTCCAGAGGCTGTCGGCGATCTCGTCCGCCCCCGCCTTACCGAGCTCTTTGGTCCCCTCCTGGAACGCCTTCTTCATGCCCTCTTCGAGCCCTTCCTTGAAGGCCATTCGCGTCTTGTTGGCGATGTCGAGGTATTTGACGAGCTTGTGGAACGAGTACGTATTGTCGAAGTCGGTCGGGGGCCCGCCGAAGAACGTGTTGACGGGCGGACCGCCGGGGTTGATGGCGAGGACGGCGCCGCCGCTGCACTCCGTGCGATCGTCGATCCGTGAGGCGGGCTTGTCGTTGATATAGACCCACTGGCTCCCCTGCGCGATCTTGACGCTGCCGTGGGATTGGCAGTTGAGCTTGTCGCCCTTGGGACCGCCGCGGGCGGCCTCGAGGCTGTTGATGAACACGTCGGGGGAGCCCTCCGCGATCTCGGGGACGCCCTTCGTCTTGATGAGGCCACCGAGCGCCTCCATCACGTTCTCGGCGGCGGTGGCGAGGGCCCATTCGACGGCCCACGTGGCCGCGAAGGCGACGACGCCGGGGAGACCCGTGAACAAGAGCCCGACCTTCAGGCCGCGGTAGCCGAGGGCGGCCCACGCGACCATGCCCGAGAACTTCCCGAGCATGCTCCAGTCGTGTTCGATGTAATCCAGCTTGCGGGCGGCGGCGGGGGGACCACTCATGACGGCTCGACGGGGTGGAAGGTTTGCAGGAAGCGCTCCAGCGTCTCGTAGCAAAGCGCCTCGTGGCCGAGGGGAGAGGCGACGCGGAAGGCCCACGCCATGTCGGCCACGGGGAAGAACAGGCTGACCTCGAAGCGCGAGAGGCCCCCCAGTCGATGCGCTATCAAGAGCGAGCCGGGCGTGGGCGCGTCCAAGGAGCGGCGCTCGACGAGCTCGTAATCGGGCACGCTCACCCGAAAGCGCTGGAGTGCCTCTTCGATCCTCCCGTACGCGCTCGCCATGGGCGCGAAAGGCTCGATGAGCACCCGCATGTCGCCGTGCGAGTAGACGTACTGGGTACGGTCTACCCATGTCTTGTCGACCTCGTAGTCGCACTCGGTCGCGTGCATCAGCGTCGTCTCCATTGCATCACCTCCGACGAAAGCGCACGGTCGAGAGCGCGTGATCGACCCGGGCGTCGACCTCGGCGCGCGCCCCCGCCGTGCCGGCAAACTGGAAGCTGAGCTCGAGGTCGTAATAGGCGACACAGACGATCCGGTGATACTCCGCCTCCTTGCGGTTGCGGCTCATCACCGAGACGTCGTGGGCGTGGAAGTCCCCCGAGTCGAGCCATTCGCTCCGGAGGATCTCCCGCTCCACCCCTGGGCTTGGGGGGAGGCCGGCGATCGCGGTCTCCACGTTCATGGGGACGGCCGGGTCTCGCGGGTTCCGGGTGATCATGAGGGCCGCCTTCTCGTCGGGGCGCTGATGGATCTGGACCGTCTGCTCCTCCCAGGCGCCGGGCAGCTCGAAAGAGAACGCCTTGGTGCAGAACCAGCTCATGAGCCCCTCCCGCGGCTGAGCTCCTTGGAGCGAAGACGCTTGGGAGGGGACGACGAGCGGAGCGAGTCGGGGGTGGGCATCAGGATACGAGCTCGATGACGTGGGCGACCTCGGCCATGGCGCGAACCGCGCTCACCCCCGTCGCGGCGATGATTTGGGTGCGGGTCGTCCACCGGAGGAGCGCCTGGAGATAGGCGACCGCGGCGTCTCCGAAGCCGAGCTCGGGGGTGTCGACGAGCACGACCGACTCGACGATGGGTGAGAACGAAGTGTAGAGCGCGAGGATCATCGCTTGTCGCTCCGACATCGAGAGGCTGTCGTAGCGACGCTCCTCGTTGGTCCTCACGTCACGCAGGCGCGTGTAAAAGCTGGTGCCGACGCGGCGCAGACCCACGAGCTCGAGCTGGGGACAGAGCTCGAGGAGGCGGTCGGTCGCGAGGCGCTTCTGGGGCCCATACTCGGGCTGATCCAGCATGTCGTACAGATGGGAGAACTTGCCGTTCCGGGTCGTGAGGCGGAGGCGGAGGCCCCCGTCGTCGCTCGGGAAGCTCTGCGGTCCCTCGAGATCGCGTGTGTCGTGGAGATAGTGCACCGAGCCCTGGGTCGCGCTGCCCGGTTGGCTCAGGATCCCCTGCAGCGCCACCGGGTGGCGGGCGACCCCCGCCGCGTGGCCGAGCACGACCTCGGTCGAGAGCAGATTGTCCTGAATGCCGAAACGCGTCCGCTCGTCGTCGTTCGCGTCCCATTGAATCTTGATCTTGGCGGAGGCGCCCGAGGCGACGAGGGAGTCCCAGCGCCCGTCGGGGGCACCATAATCGGCGATTCGCTCCTTCACCGCCGCGAGCGTGTCGAGGAGGCCCGTCTTGCCGCTGGCGGGGGGGCCGTACACGACGACGAGATCGGTGTCCCGGGTGCGCGGCAGATTGAACGTGCGGCCGCTGAGGCCCCGGACTCCATTGAATGATACGTGGCAGATACGCATGGTGGCTTGCTCTCGTCTCCTGGGATGGCGCTCAGCGCGACTTCTTGAAGCCGCCGTCTCCTGGCTGCACGTAGGTCTTGTCCTTGGCCTTGACGAGGATCTGGCCAGGCGTGAGCTCGATGGTGCTGCCCTTGGAGACGATGGTGATCTTCTCCTTGGCCTCGATGGAGAGCAGGCCCTTCGATTGGTAGTTGATGGCGTCCGACTTCGAAGTCGACGAGAAAGCCTCCCCGATCTCGAGGCTCATCGTCGACTCGATCTCCTCGGCGCGGCGCCGCTGGACATACAGGCTCTGGTTGCCCTTGATCTCGACGGTCTGATCGCCCTCGATGACGTTCACGTGGCGGGCCCCGACCTCGAGCACGTCGTCGGTGCCCACCTTCGTCCTCCGATTGCCTTTCACGATCGTGCGCCAGCAGTTGTTGACGGTGATGTTGAGATCGCGCTGGGCCTGGATGTAGACCATCTGGTTGCCGTCGGCGTCGGAGAACTTGATGCCGCTGCCCGACCAGTTGTGCATGTCCTTGGTGGGGGAGACCGCCTTGTAGTCTCCGTTCAACACCTCGTTGGAGATGTCCGAGGGGCTCATGGTTTGTCCACCTCCAAGGAGGCTCGTCGACTGTTGGGTGGCGGGTCCGTCGGCGCCTCCCATGACCATTCGCGGCGTCGACTCGCTCATGATGCCGGAGACGTGCTTGAACTGAGGCAGCTTGTCGGGGGGCGGGTTCGTCGCGGTGTAGACGCGCCCGATGACGACCGGCCGGTCCGGATCGCCCCCGAAGAACTCGACGAGCACCTCCTGTCCAATGCGCGGGAGGTTCACCCCGCCGAAGCCGGGGCCCGCCCAGGGCTGGCTCGTGGGAAGCCAGCACGAGCTGGTCTCGTTGCGGGCCCCCTCGCGGTCCCAATGGAACTGCACGCGGATGCGGCCATATTCGTCGGTGTGGATCTCCTGTCCGGCGGGGCCGACCACCGTCGCGCTCTCGAGGCCGGGGATCCGGGGCTTGGGGGCGGTGCGGGCAGGCCGATACGGCACGCTCGAGGGGGCCGTCTCGACCTTCACCCGCCAATCGCCGTCGTGCACGCCCGCGAGCTCGCTCTTCGTCACGAGCAAGGACTGGTCAGGAGCGACGTCGCGGTGAGGGTGATTGGCGACGCTGAAGAGCACGCCGGGAGCGAGGGTGAGGACGTTCGACTCGACCCCCACTACGCGGTCGCCCCGGCGCCGCGCGAGGAGACGCGTCTGCGTCCGGTCCATCCCCGCCGACTCGTTGGTCCGCGAGGCGCCGCGATCGTCCGCGGTGGGGGTGTTGCCGCCTCCCGCCCCTTGGAAGAGGAACGCCGCCGGCTCGTAGTCGAATTGCTCGAGCCGGGTCTCCACGTCGAGCCCGCGCCGGGTCGAGAGGCGCGGCTGGGCGGTGCTGGGCTTGCGATAATCGAGGTCGCCGATCGTCATCGTGCCCGGCTTCACCCGGCGGCGGACCGAGACCTTCGTGACGAAGGAGGCCCCCGTGACCTGGGGCGTGTCCTCGAACGCGAGGAGGGGGTGGGCGAGCTCTCCCTGCTCCGGCTGATCGTCGAGGACCAGCTTCGTTCCCCCCTCCGAGCTGGCGAAGTGGAACGCGATGCCCGCGTCTTGGAGCATGCGGCGCATGAAGTCGAAGTCGGTCTCGTCGTATTGAACGCGGTACTTCCGCGGCTCGTGGCTCCGTCCGATGCGGGCCTCGTGCTCGATCCCCCACTCCGAGAGGAGCTTCTTGACGATGTCGAGCTCGGAGATGAACTGATAGATGCGGTGGTTCTTTCGCTGGGTCATCCGCCACGCGGCGGGGGCGATCAC
The DNA here is from genome assembly GCA_044225865.1 of Polyangiaceae bacterium. Taxonomy (GTDB): domain Bacteria; phylum Myxococcota_A; class Polyangia; order Polyangiales; family Polyangiaceae; genus Xiheicaenibacterium. Next base: position 50,034 of record JBGAID010000043.1, read on the forward strand.
CAGCGAATAGGTGGCGAGCCCGTCCGCGTCGACGCGGGTTTGCTTCATCTCGATCGCGATGCCGTGGAGGGCCTTGGTCGCGTTCGTCGTCGAGAGGGAGAAGCTCGCGTCCAGGCCGATGACCCGGTCGAGCGCGATCTCGAGGTTACGGGAGACGGCGGTCACCTCGACGCGGAACAGATGGTCCATCTCCTCGCGGACGGAGAAGGAGCGAACGTCGAGGTCATCCGAAGTGGCGACGTGTACCTGGACTCGATTCGGCTCGGACATCGGGGATCGCACATGAGCAACCGGCGTGCCCGGAGCAAAACGGCCAAGTGGGCAATCTCTCGACCCCTCGAGACGCCCACCTCTCCTTCATTGCGCAGATTGGTCCCGGCCGCTGCGCACGAAGGAAGGTCGTTGCGCAAACGGCTCAGACGACGTCGAACGTCGACGGCACGAAGGCGCCATGGTCCCACACGTAGAGCCGGTGGTCATCGACCGTGGGGCCGGCGACGCCAGGAACCATCCGGACGCTCGCGACCATGAACGCGAGCGGCCACGGAGGGCCCGATCCCAGCTGCGCCGGCCCCCCTTCGACGAGCGGCATCGCCCCTCGCGACAGCAGCGCCTGATCCATCCCCGAGAGGTAGGCCCCCACGTCCAGGTGCGAGTGATAGAGCACCTTCATCGGCGCGTCGCGGCTCCTGCCCTCCCGCAGCGCCGCCTCCAGGGTCCGCTCGTGAAAGGCAAAGAAGCGCCGCGCCGGCTGCGGGTAGCCGATCGGGTCGCGCTCGTGGAGCGTCCGGGCGAGGTTCTCGATCGGCACCGTGCGATCGCAGAGCAGCGGGTCGGCGAGAGGCCCTCCGAGGAGACCGCAAACCTCCTGCTCCGCGATGTACCCCGCCACTGCCTCCCGCTCGATCTCCGCGAGCGCCGCCTTCGTGATGCGTAGGTTCCCCGCCGTCCACGGGGCGTCGTCCCAGGCCATTCCGCCATCCTCTCACTGCACGTTTCGATCCGCACGACCGCGGGAACGGTCCCAACGGGTCCCGTCCCGATATCCGTCCCCAACCCGGGCTGCGCTACGCAGACCACCCTCATCGCGCCACCCAGAACGCCGCCCCCGGCGAGATCGCCGCGTTCTTTCCACCGGCCGCCCCCAAGCCGCCCTCACCCAACACAGACCGCCCCGCACGGGTTATCCATCACTGCCCCGTTGGCCCCCACTCTTCGACGCGCTATTGAAGAGACCGTCCCCACTTCGCTGCCAAGCGGTAAAAGTGAGTTAGCGAGAATTGCGTGCCCGACTCCACCGCATATTCTGACCTCTCTCTGCGAATGGCGCGCTATGTCCTTCATGACGCGCTCCCAGAGGACCTCCCGAGGTTCGCCGCGGAGGCGCTCGTCGCAGGAATCGACAGCCCCAGCCTTCGGGTACTTGCCGGCGCAAGCCACGCGGATACTCCGAGCGAGCTGCATGCCCTCTTTCGCGCCGCGGTCGCCGAACTCGGGCTCACCTTTCCTGGGCGAGTCGGCGCTGCCTACTCGATCATGCGGCATTGGGCGCGACGAGTGTGCTCCGGTGAAACGTCGACGTTCACTGGTGCGACCGCGATTGCCGCAATCTTTTACGAGGTCGAGCCTGAGCTGCCATGTGGGGCGAAGACCCTCGACGATCCGGCGTGGCAAATTTGCGGCGCACATCACGACTACGCCCTCCTGACCGAGGCTGACGCTTCGCAGGTGAGAGAGCTGGATGATTACATCCTTCGGGCGTGCATCCTCTTGGCGGCACCATAAGGAATTCTCTTGTGGCCTCGTGGGCTGGCTAACATCCAGTTGAACCTGACAGCCGCACGCGCGCCTCGTTCCTCGCTCGCGCTGGCGTCTGTCAGGTTGACGGCTTCACGTTAGGAGACACCTAGTGCTGCCGGCCCGAAGTTCACTGCGTAGACCTCCTTGGACTCCGTCCACTGCGTGGACTGCGTCCAATCCGGTTCGTGCCTGGAGCTGCTCCGCCCCGCGCACGGCGCGGCAAGTGAAGGGCGGAGCAGCTCCAGGCACGAAGCCTCAAGTCTGGCCGTGGACTTCTGTGTTCCTGGGTACTGCCGGATCCGGAAGCTGACTTCCGGCCGGCGTACTAGTGCCGTCGGCCGGAAGTCCGCTTCTTCCGGCCAAGGGCGGCCCTCGATCCGACCAACGCGTGACTGACCGTGCCATCCTTCTCAATGACGTACTCGACCGCGAGCTCGAGGCTAAATGAGCGAGCGCAATTCTCGATCAGAGGGCCTCGCGCGCTTCGGTCATTGGATCTGGGCCTGGAACCTCTCGCCCCGCATCAATGAGACCTCCCGCTACGCGAGGTCCCGCAGAGCGCCCCTACAGCCCACCCCCCACGCTCCGCGTGACCCCCCCTCCGCCTCCGCGCCCGCCAACGCGGGCGCGCCCCATCGCCTGCGGCGACAGGGCCCCATCATCCGCTCTGTGGCGTCGAGTGTGTCAGGATCACGATCGGTGATTTAGAGGCCTTGTTCTCAGCCCAGCGGTAGAGAGCGTGCGGCTGGCCGGCGCTCTTCTGGGGCGCTGGCCTCAGCGGACGACCCATCGAGCGCAGCGTGGCGGTCCAGGCCGAGACCACGTAGCGAGACGGCGCGCCCATCGCCCATCGAAAGTCGCGCTCGGTGATTGGGTTTGGAGGATGAGGGCGAGCACGCGCGTGCAAGGAAGCGCGTGAACGTGTTCGGCGCCGACGCGAGCCCTTATGATGTGGTCAGGGGGCTCCCGTGACCGGCAAGGCGAAGCAGAGCTCGAAGAAGGGTGATGTCCGATCGGCGCTGCGGGCGCTCGCGCTCGCTCAGCCGGGCACGAGCGAGGGCGTCGCGTGCGCGGGGACGCCGCTCGAGAAGAGCACCATCAAGGTGCGCGACAAGGCCTTCGTGTTCATTGGCCAAAAGGATGTGATGCTGAAGCTGGCGGAGTCGATGGACGAGGCTCGCTCGATGGCGGAGTCGAATCCGCCTGCTGTGAAGGTCGGCGCGCGTGGCTGGGTAACGGCGCAGCTCGACGCGCTCCCGCGCGCGGTCCTCGAGCGATGGATCGAAGAGAGCTATCGGGCGATCGGGAGCCCCAAGCGAGCATCGCGGGTGAGCGACCGCGCGCCGCGGCGCGAGGGGTAATTCAGTACCGAAGGTGGGATTCGAACCCACAAGCCCGTGAGGACAGCGGATTTTGAGTCCGCCGCGTTTGCCATTCCGCCACTTCGGCCTGGAGACGGAGAGACCGTACCAGAGGACGCGAGCACGGGCGAGGCCTGACGCACGGGAGCGGGATCAGCTCGGGAGACGGCGCGGCGCGCGCGCTTGGGCGACGAAGATCGAGGTCGCGAGGACCGCCGTCACGAGGCCCCCGAGCGTGAGGGGCTGGGCCGCCTCGAGCAGGCCGATCAGCATGGGCTCGGCGGCGGGCGCGGCGTGCATGTGTCGAACGACGGCCCACGCCCCGAGGCCGGAGCCGAAGAGGGCGAGCCCCAGCATCAGCGCGGGGGCCGCTCGGAGCACGCGAAGGTTCGACTCGGTGGGCCGAGCGATCGCTCGAACCGCGGCCGCAAATGAGACGACCGCGGCCGCCGCGACGAGCACCATCCCGAACCCACCAGCCCTGATCCATTCCGTCATGAAGACCTCCTGGCGCCAACGCCGAGCACCGGTCGTGCCGCGTGCGAGTGAGGCCTATTTCGTGGCGCGCGCTCGGGGCGGTGGAGGCTCTGGCGGACAACGGCGCCGGCCAGTGTCCGCCCCCGCGGTCGCTCGCTCGACTCAGCGGTCGGTGATGTAGACGAGGCCGAGGCACATCTCGTCGCCCGTGCCCTCACCCCATCGGATCGTGTCCTTGGTCGGGTTGTCCCAGGTGCAGTCGATCGAGAGGCGATCACCCGGGCGGACCTCGACCGGCTGCTCGAGCCGGTAGCTGAGCTGCCAATGGAAGTTCCACTCCGGAATCGAGAGCAAGCATTCCTCGTCGCCCTCGGCGCTGGTCGCTCGCCCGCTCTCTCCCTCTTCACGGGCGCGCTCGATGGAGAGGCGCGCCGTCTGTCCGAACGTGTGCATGTGGAGCCCGACGGAGTGAATGAGGAAGGGCTTCCCCTTGCTGACGAACGCGGTGGGATCGACGGCGTAGGCGTGCTCCACGTCTTGGGACATGGGCGGGATGTCCATGCCGTCTCCGACGACCCACGCGAGGCTCGTGAAGAACTGCCACGAGGCCTCTTTGTCGACGGTCTCGTCGACCTTGAGATCGATCGAGCTCCGATCCGGCACGTCGCCCCCGTTGAGGGTGTTGTAGTGGACCTGAAGGGCGATCTTGGATCCGGGCTCCACGCGAATGCCCGTTCCGCTCGGGAAGTCCCCGCCCTCGGCGCCAGGGGCCCACGACCCGATGAAGCTGGTGTCGAGATCGAGCCCGCCGCCCGCGCCGCCGAAGCACGTGTAGCCCGGGCCCTCCTCCTCCTCGTCCAGGGCCTGGTACTTCTCGACGGATCCGGGCGGGATGAGGAACGCGATGACGTGGTGAACGATCGCCGGGTTGCCTGGATTGGCGCGGAACCCCGTCACGAACTCCGTGTCGTCGCCCGGCCAGTCCACGAGGAAGCACCGGTAGTCGTCGGGCTGGAGCTGGGGGGTGTACTCGGTCGGCATCGTCAAGGTCCGGTCGACGCGCGAGAGCCCGGCCGCACTGTGCCCGTCGTCCTCGCTGTCGTCGGTGTCGGGGGCGCCGGCGGGCGCGCCGCGATCGATCCAGTCGATCAACGACGTCTTCTCGAGGTCCGTCAGTGAACGATCATTCACGTAGTCGTTGCATCCATCCTCCGCGAGCCAGGGGGGCATCGAGCCCGACTCGACGGCGGCCCGCACCGCGGCGGCGTTCTCGACGACGTCGTCATAGGTTGCGAGCGAGAAGGGCGCGATGCCGCCCTCCGAGTGACAACCGACGCACCGCTCGTCGACGAGGGCCTTGAGCTCGCCGTAGTAGGTGGGACCCGCAGAGGGCGGGTTTTCTGCTTCCGTCGTGCATCCGGCGGCGCCGATCACGGCGAGGAACATCGAAGGGAGGAAAAGGCGACGGGTCGACATCGGGAGCTCCTTCGGTCGCGTGGCAAAGCTCCGCCCTTCGGACCCGGGACGAGGGGTTCGAGGGCAGTGGACCGCTCTCCGCGAAGCCCCGTGTGGTGCTCCGCGAATGAACGATCATTCGCAGAGGGGACTCTTAAGCGCCGAAGGTGCGTATGTCAAGGACGCGCCCCGCGACCGTTACGGCTTCACGCTTCTTCAGAAAGCGCGTGATTCGACGGGTCCTAGGTGAGCTCTGACCGGCTCTTCTCACGCTCCCCGGTCGGGGCGCGAGGCGCCAGGTCAAGAACGAACATTCATTCCGCGGGATTAGCCGGCCGCTTGGATGGCGAGGGTCGCGACGACGCCGACGATGATCCCTACGCCGACGAGGAAGGCGCCCGCGGCGTAGGAGAGGCCGGCGGCGGGCGGAGCGGTGCGCACCACGTCGACGGAGAATGGATCGATCGAGAAGGGCTCCGGCATCGCGTCGGAGGGGGCGCCGCGCGTCGACATCGTCGTCGGTGGCTTGAAGGCAGGGAGAGAGAAGCGCGTCGGATCGGGGGAGCCGATGGGGCGAGCTCCGAAGGTGGGGGTCGCGATCCGCCGCGCGGGGAGATCGACCCGGGGAGCGGCGGGCCAATCGTCGCGTGTCGCCTGGAACCGGATGGCCTGGGCGCGGGCGCTCTGCGGTCGATCGGCGCGGGGCTTCACCGCCGCGCGGACGCCGGACTTGGGGCCGTCGCTTCGCGAATCGGGTGCGGAGGCGTCCAAAGAAGAGTCGGTGGGGCCGAGCGAAGCGCGCGTTGCCATGGTCGCGCGGGTGCGAGTGCAAAGTCCTTGCCGCGCCTGCCACTCCGCTCGCGTCGAACGATTCCGATGCCCGTGTCGGAAACGGCGCCTCAGACGGGGTTTCCCACACGCCTGCTCCTCCGCCTGATGGATCGCCGATCCTCCCGGTGGCCTCACTGGACCGTTCGGCGGTATAGATCTCGGCCGTGGTCCATCGAACCCTTTCGGTCATGGGCGCGAGCCTCGTCGCCGCGCTCGTCCTCGTAGGTTGTGGAGGCGCGCCCTCTCCCGTCGATCAGGTCGCCAAGACGCAGGCCGCGGTCCGGGCCGCGGAAGAGGCTGGCGCCGACAAGCTCGACCCTCAATCGCAGCTCTACTTGAAGCTCGCGCGCGAGCAGCTCGAAAAGGGCAGGTCGCTCATGAACGAGGGCGAGAACGAGAAGGCGGATCGCCTCCTCCGAAGGAGCGAGGCGGACGCCGAGCTCGCGCGAGAGATCGCCCACCTCCAGACGGCGCAGTCCGGCGCCGACGAGGCGAAGAAGGCGCTCAAGAAGCTGAAGCCGGTCAATTGAGACATCCCGAGGATGCGATGAAAAGCTCGAAAGCAGTGAAGTCGGAAACCCTGCATCGGCTCGGAAGGGGCGCGGGCGCGCTGATGTCGCTCGGGACGATCTTCGCGATCGTCGGCTGCGCGGCGGCGATCCCGCCGAAGGAGCTCGAGGACGCGCGGTCGAGCTACGAGAAGGCGCAGAGCGGCGCCGCGCCGAAGCTCGCGCCCGCGCAGCTCGACACGGCGAAGCAGGCGCTCCAGCGGGCCGAGCGCCAGTTCTCCTCCGAGGAGGACACGCCCGAGACGCGCGCGCTCGCGTACATCGCCGATCGCAAGGCGCGCCTCGCCCAGACGGCGGCCGAGATCGCCCAGGCCGAGCAAGAGCGCCTTCAAGCGGAGAACGAGTACAAGGACAAGAGCGCGTCCGAGCTCGAGCGGGCGCGTCAGGCGCTCCAGTCCGGCAAGCAGGAGCTGGCGAGTGAGAAGAAGGCGCGCGAGGAGGCGGAGAAGGCTCGCCTCGAAGCGGAGAAGGCCCGCAAGGAGGCCGAGCGCGTGGCCGCCGCCGCCCTCGCCAGCCTGAAAGAGATGGCGCAGGTGAAGGAGGAGGCGCGCGGCGTGGTCATCACGCTGAGCGGCGCCGTCCTGTTTTCCACGGGCAAGAGCGAGCTCATGCCCATCGCGAAGGAGAAGCTCAACGAGGTGTACAAAGTCCTGAAGGACCAGAACCACCCCAAGCTCCGCATCGAGGGCCACACCGACTCGGTCGGGTCCGCGGAGGAGAACCGGAAGCTGAGCCTCGCCCGCGCCGAGAGCGTGAAGGCGCACTTCGTCTCGCAGGGCTATCCCGCCGATCGGATCAAGACGGTGGGGAAGGGGCCGGACAGCCCGGTCGCCGACAACGGCTCTGCCGAGGGGCGCGCCAACAACCGCCGCGTCGAGATCATCGTCAACCCGAAGGACTGAGTCGCGAGCGACGTGAAGGTGAGGAGCCCACGATCCATTCGTGGCTCCCACCGATCATCGTTCCGCTCGTGCGGTCAACGTCCAGAGTCATTGTGGACGTCGCGCCCGTGCTCGTAGGATCTGGAGCATGCGCGCTTGCCTTGGAGTTGGACGGTTTCTCGGGATTGCGGCGGCGCTCGTCAGCGCGACCGTGCTCGCGTCGAGCTGCAGCGACGACACCGGTGACGCGCCGGGAGGCGGAGGGTCCGAGTCGACGTCGAACGGCGGGGCGGGCGCGGGCGGAAGCAGCGGCACGGTGAACTTCACCGGCGGCGGTGGCGCGGGAGCGAGCTCGGGAGGCGCGGGCGGTTTGCTCTCCGAAGGGGGAGGCAACGAAGGCTGCTTCTACGTCCCCGAGCCCGGGACGTTCGGTCCGGCTCTGGACTGCGCGTGGAACGGCCCTGGGGCGGGCGCGGCGTACGCGAGCTACGACGACGTCGTGATGACGCCGGTGGTGGCGAACCTCACCGACGACAACAGCGATGGGATGGTCACGCTCGATGACATCCCCGACATCGCGTTCGTGAGCTACCGCCTCCAAGAGGACGGCTGTTGCAACTCCCAGGGGGTGCTCCGGGTGCTCTCGGGCGGCTGCAACGCGGACGGCTCGATGACGACGGTCGTCTCCGTGGGCGCGACGGAGATCCAAGCCGACACCGGCATCGCGGGCCTGTGGCTCGACAACTCGGGCGGCCTCGCCGCGGGCGACATCGACGCGGACGGATCGATCGATCTCGTCGCGACGCTGCAGAACGGCGGCACCATCGCGTTCGAGCGCGACGGCCACGTGAAGTGGGTGAACCAAGTGGAGCCCTCGCGCGCGAACGGCAACCACCTCGCGGGGACCACGCCATCCATCGCCGATCTCGACGGCGACGGCGCGCCCGAGATCATCCAAGGCCGCGTCGTGCTGAACGGCGCGGACGGCACGGTGAAATGGATCGGCACCCACGGGGTCGGGACGAACGGGTTCCTCGGGCCCGTGTCTTCGTCGGGCGATATCGATCTCGACGGGACGCTCGAGGTGCTCGCGGGCGCGACCGCCTACGCCGACGACGGCACCGAGCTGTGGACGTTCGACTTCTTGGGCAACACCGTCACGTCCGCCAACTGCCAATCGAGCGGGTTCCCTTGCGACGGCTTCACCGCGACGGGGAATTTCGACGGCGACGACGAGGGCGAGGTCGTCATCGTGCGCGCGGGCAAGGTCTACATCGTCAATCACGACGGCACCCCGATGGAGGATCCGATCAACGGCGGGCCCACCGTGATCGACATGCCCGTCGACGACTGCGGCAAGAACGAGGGCGGGCCCCCGACCGTCGCCGACTTCGACGGCGATGGCATCCCCGAGATCGGGGTCGCCGGCGCGGACTACTACATCGTGGTCGATCTCGAATGCCTCGCGTCGCCGGTGCCCGCACAGTGCTCGGATCGAGGCATCCGCTGGAAGGTGGCGAACGCCGACTGCAGCTCACGCGTGACCGGGAGCAGCGTGTTCGACTTCGACGGCGATGGAAAGACCGAGGTCGTCTACAACGACGAGCAATACTTCCGGATCTTCGACGGCACGACGGGGGCGGTGCTCACCCAGATCGTGAACCACTCTCACACGCGGCTCGAGATGCCGATCATCGCGGACGTCGACAACGACGGGAACGCCGAGATCGTCTTCATCGAGAACGCGAGCGGAGGGACGACGCAGGGCATCCGAATCTACGCGGACGCGAACGACGCCTGGGTGCCGACGCGCCGGATCTGGAACCAGCACGCCTATCACGTCACGAACGTGACGGAGCTCGGGGCGATCCCCACGACGGAGCCACCGAACTGGCTCGAGCCCACGACGAGCACCCCAGCGGGAGTGATGAACAACTTCCGCCAGAACCTCCCCGCGTTCGATGTGTTCGCGGCCCCCGATCTCACGGTGGAGCTCACCATCGATCAGACGACGTGCCCCGCCGATCTCGGGCTCGTGGCGAAGGTCTGCAACGAGGGCGCGCTCGTCGTCGGGGCCGGGGTCGGGGTGACGTTCTGGGACAACGCGACGACGCAAGAGCTGACATGCTCGAACGCGCCCACGACGACCACCCACCCCCTCCAGCCGGGCCAGTGTCAGAACGTGACGTGCCTCCTCGCGGAGCCGCCCGTCGATCCGGCCATCGTCGACGCGCGCGCGTGCGTCGACAACGGCGGCTACGCGTGCGACACGCCCCCGGCCCGCGGCGGAAACAACGAGTGCCACGAGGACAACAACCTCTCCAACGGGCAGGGCAACTGCCCCGAGATCGGCTGACGTTGAGGCGCCGGAAGAAGCGAAGCCGACGGGTCGAGCCCCTGAGCGCGGTGCTGTCGCGGGACGCTTCCTTCGGCGAGATCGTCTCGAGCTACGCGGCCCCGGTGTCGCCTCGCGATTGGGAGGCGGCGGTCGGGACGCGCATCGCCGCGCGGGCCAAGCCGACCCGACTCCAGAACGGGGTGCTCTACGTCACCGCCGCGACCTCCGCGTGGTCGAACGAGCTCTCGCTGCTTTGCGAGCCCATCCTCCAGAACCTGAGAAAGAACGGCCTCGAGGTTCGAGAGCTCCGGTTCCGCGTGGGCGCGATCGAGCCGCCGCTGCGCCCGCGGCGTCCGGTGAAGGTCGCGCCTCCACCGGCGAAGCTCGACGCCGCGCTCACGAACGCGCTCGGCCACGTCGAGGACGACGGTCTCCGCGCGAGCATCGAGGCGGCGGCGCGGCGGAACCTCGGCTACGAACAGAGCGGTCGCGAGTCGGAGGCGCGCGGACCGAACGAGACAGGCCCGCGCCGCCGTCCGTGATCGGACCCGGGCGCGCTTCGCGCTCTTCGTCCCGTGCCGGGTGACCGCGCGCGACGAGGCTCAGGTCGCGGGATCGCCCGCGAGCGTCGAGCGGCAGCGCTCGCAGTACGCCTTGCCCGTTCGCAGGTGGTACTCGACGGAAGTCCCCCGGTCGATGATCGCTTGGCAGCCGTCGCAGATCCCGCCGTCGTCCATCGTCACGGTGCCGAAGCCATCCAGAGGGAGCGCGATCCCGCGGCGCTTCTTGGGGAAGGGGGCGGACTTGACGATGTGCGATCGAAAGCGCTCTTCGAAAGAGCGCCAGTGGGCGATGTCCTCGTCTCGAAGGCCGTGGTCGCGGAGGGTCGTCTCCATCAACGCCTCGCGGTAGTCGAAGAGCTCGTCGCTGATCACCATCCAGTGATGGGCGTTCCGGGGCCGATCGCCGAAGTAGAGCTGCTGTCCTCCGAAGGCCTGAGCCAAGAACGCGAACTGGTGATCGATCACCCAGTCGATCGAGGTGTGGACGAAGAACGGGGCGAGCCTGGGATCCGCGTACACCCGCGAATAGAAGTCGGTCAGGATGTGGCGAAGGCGGGGCCCGCGCTCGAGGGCCTCCCAGAGCGCCATGTTGGGCTCGATGTCCTCGGCGCGCCGAGAAGCGGCGGGGTCGCTCGGATCGGTCATGGGCTCCTAGCTAGAGGCGGGCAGGCGGCGTCAGGGCAACGTCGCGAGCCGTTTGGCGAGGCCTTCGAGGCGCTGGAGCAGAAACCGCTCGTTCGGGGTGAGCGTCGTGCCGGCGGTGAAGGTCTGCACGTAGTCGTAGATCGGCGAGCGCCCGAGGTGCTTGAGCTTCGGCGCGAGGTTGAACAGCTCGTCGATGATCGGGGCGGGGAGGATCTGCTGCGCGAGCCCATAGGCATCGAGGATCCACTCGACCCACGCAGATTTCTGGAGCTCGGTGGCGAGCTTGAGGGCGTACGTCGCGAAGCGACCGAGGACGGCGTTGTCGACGGAGGCGCCGTGCTCCATGGCCTTGAGGAGCTCTGCGAACGGAACGGTGAGGATGCGCTCCGCCTCTTCGGGCCTGCCCAGGGTGAAGTTCTTGTCCGCGAGCAAGGCGAGGGTCGTGAACGAAGAGACGACGCGGCTCACCCCCGTCGAGGCGCCCTGGCCTTTGTGCATCGCCGCCTCGAGATCCTGGAGCTCGACCGGTCCGAGGGTGCGGGCGAGGAAGCCCCGATGACGTGTCGAGGATGGCTCGACGACGCTGAAGAGCAGCTCGTGCTTGCCGATCGTGATGCGATCTCCGTCGCGGAGGATGCGCTGCTCCTTGAGCTTCTCTCCGTTGACGGAGAGGCCGTTGCGGCTCCCGAGATCCATCAGCACGACCTGGGTCGTGCTGACCCGGAAGGTCGCGTGCCGTCGCGACACGAGCGCGTCGTCGAGGGAGAGCTGGCACTCCTCGCTACGCCCGACGACGAAATCGCCGGGGGGCAACTCGATGTCGTGCGCACGATAGCGCAGCCGGAAGTGCTGCATCCCAGCGCAACGTTACTTCAGGCCCACGAGCGGTTCGAGACCTTCGATGCGGGAGATGAGGAACCGCTCGTTCGGGCCGAGCGATCCCGTGTTTTCTTTCATTGAATCGACATATTGACGGAGCCGGTCGGTGTCGCACCGAACACGTCGCAAGGTCGTGTAGAGCTCGTCGACGACGGGCTGGGGCAGCAGCTCTCGCCGGAGGCTGTAGAGCTCGACCGCGTAGTCGATCCATTCGCCGCGGTTGAGCGCGCCCGCGAGACGGACGGCGAGGACGGCCGCTCGGTGCGCGACGTGCGCGTCGCCGCCTCGCCCCGTCTTGGTGCGCGCCAGCAGATCGCGGAGGGGGCGCTCGAGCAGGCGGTGGGCATCCTCCGTCTTGCCCATCGCGAGGGCCTTCTCCGCGACGGCGCCCACGAGCGTGAGCTCGTTCACGCGGCGATCCGGGGCGTCTTTGAGCGGTGAAGGTCGAATGTTCGTATCGTCGGTGGGATCCTCCTGGAGGTCGAAGAGGCTCGAGGTCTGGAGGGTCTGCAGCTCTGCCCGGCGCGGCTTCGGAGCGCTGGACCCGCTGGAGGCGATCCCGTGGATCGTCATCGTCTGCGACCCCACCGTGATCGTGTCACCGTCGCGAAGGCTCTGCGTCGACGACACGCGGACGCCGTTCACGAGCACCCCGTTCCGGCTGCCGAGGTCTTCCACCGTCGCGGCGTCGCCGACGACCGTCAGCACCGCGTGCTGCCTCGAGATGAGCGGGTCGTCCACGCTGAGCTGACACTTCGAGCTACGCCCGATCACGAACTGACCCTCTGGAACTTCGAGGTTGTGTCCGAGGTAGCGAAGCCTGATCACCGACGTCCTCAGGATAGCTCAGGAGAGCTGGAGATCAGCCGCAAGAACCGTGCGACCGTGCGTGGATGCGACCATAGCCCGTAAATTTTCACCTCGCCGCTCGCGAGGAGCCGAGCCAGCTCTTTGAGGTCGGCGCGGGGGGACCTTCGCGAGGAAGGCGGACCGTTGGAGGGGGGAGGCGGAGGGACGGAGCGCGACTCGGATCGATCCACGAGCGTGACCTCGGCCGTTCGACCGACGAGCGCAGCAGGGATCTCGCGGAGTCTCAATTTGTCCAGGCTGAGCAGAGCTCGGAGGGGGCCACCGAAGGTCACCGACGGCATCCCGATCGTGCCCTCGTGCAGCGTGAGGCGGCCGTGGTCGAACCGGAGGGTCGTCGCGTTTCCAGAGTCGAAGTCCACGACGAAGATGGTGGCCTTCATCGAGAAGAAGACGGCTCTTCTTCTCTTCTTCTTGATGCTCTCCCGCACGCGCTCCGAATAGAAGCGAGCGAGGACCGAGAGCTCGGCTCCAGGGGCGAGGTCGACGATGGGCTCCATCGCGAGGTCGGTTGAGGATCCTCGGATGAGGGCCGAACGTCAAATAGGAGACGGCTAAAGATCCGGCTTGATGTCGCGACCCGGCGGCTTCGGGGGCGGGGGCGGGAGGACGGGCGGTGGCGGGGGCGGCGGGAGCGGACGAGGCGGCAACGAGGCCCACGGACGAGGCGGGAGCTTGGTGGTGGCGACGACGGGGCTCGCGGCGCTCGGGGCGGCGGCGCTGGTCGATGCGCTCGGCGCCGAGGAGCTCACGTTCTCCGCCACCGAGTTGCTCACGGTCGGGAGCGCGGACACGGGCGCGACCGCCTGGGAGGTGGTGGTGGGAAGAGCGGTCGGCGCTCTTTCTGCGTCGGCGCTCGCGGTCACCGCCATCGGGAGGCTCGAGCTGCTCGCCTTCGCGTCCGTGGATTTTCCGAACGCGAGCAGCGCGAGCCCGACCCCTCCGAGGAGAGCCCCGCCCAAGAGGAGGGCGATCGCGGCCCTCCTCGATTTGGCCTTCGGTGTCGGCGCGGAGACCGCGGGGGTGGCGCCGGGGGACGCGGGCTCACGAATCATCGTCTCCAGCGCGATCGTCGACGCGTGTCGGGGGCTCGGCGCGACGGGGCCGGGGGCGGGCGGCTCGAGCAGCTGCGTCCGCCCGAGGGGAGGCCCCGCCGCCTCTGCCGCCGCGCGCGCGTCGAAGCGCTGGGCCCACGCGAGGAGCGCTTCTCGCAGCTCGCTCGCGGATTGAAATCGATCGCGCGGCTCGCGCGCCATCGCTCGGCGCATCAGCACGCCGAACTCCGGATCGAGGTTGGGCGCGAACTGCTCCGGGGGCGGGGGCGCTTCCAGGGCGATCTTGAAGATCAGCTCGTTGAAGGTCTGGGCGTTGAATGGGACCTGGCCGGTCACGCCCTCGTAAATGATCACCCCGACCGAGTAGAGGTCGCTGCGCGCGTCGATGTCGCGGGCGCCTTTGGCTTGCTCGGGGGACATGTAATAGGGCGTGCCCATCACCGCCCCGGTCCGGGTCATGCTCATCTCGTCCGAGTTGAGGACGTTGAACTTGGAGACCCCGAAATCGAGGATCTTCACCAGCTCTTCGCCCTGACCGCGAACGAGGAACACGTTGGCGGGCTTCAAATCGCGGTGGATGATCCCGGCCTGATGGGCCTTGTCGAGGCCCTCGAGGAGCTGGGCGAGGATGGGGACGACGGCGCGAGGAGCGAGCCGGCCTTGCTTCACGATGCGCTCGCTCAGCGTCTGGCCGTCGAGGAACTCCATCACCATGAACCGGGTCCCGTCGGAGAGATCTCCCAGATCGAGCACCTCCACGATGTGCTCCGATCCGATGCGACCGGCCGCCTGCGCCTCGCGCTCGAACCGCTGGAGGATGTCGCTCCTGCCCGCGACGGAGGCGTTCAACGTCTTGATCGCGACGCGGCGATGGATGCGGATGTTCTCGCCTTCATAGACCGAGCCCATCCCACCGTGCCCGAGCGGGCGGACGATGCGGTATTTGTCCGCGAGGATCTGTCCCGGCTGGAGGTTCATGCGACCCCGAACGCCGGCTCGAACGTACCACGAAGCGATTCAGCCGCGGCAGCCTCCGCCCGCGCCCGCGAGCATGGGCGGGGGGGCGGAGACGAAGGGGCGCTCGTCGAGCCTGGGCGAGTCGCACTCGACGCTCACGACTTGGTGGATTTGGGGCTCGTCGCCGCCGGTGACGATGCTCTCGAGGCGGGTTGCCCGCCACGAGACCCACACCTTTCTTCCATCCGAGCACCGGGTGGGCGCGAACTCCCGCGAGAGCTTGTAGAGCTCTGCCTGCGACACCAAGGACAGCCGTCCCGGAGGGATCTTGCAGGCGGGGGTCAGGGCCGCGAGGCCCGCCGCCCACTGGGCCTCTCTGTCGGTCGCGGGATCGGCGGGCTGCGAATCGAGCTTCGTCTCGAGCTTTCGGAGCTCGTCTTCGGCGTAGGCCGGCGCCTCGGTGAAGACCTCCACGACGGTGACCTTCGACGCCATGCAGGCCTCGTAGTCCTCCCCGCAGGGGATCGTCGCGGGCGCGAGCTCGACGATCTCGGCGGAGAGCCCCCGCGCCGCGACGAAGCGCTCGGCGTGGGCGCGCTCCCCGAAGAGCCCGGCGACGACGGCGATCCCTCGTCGCTTCTCGTCGAGCGGCGGCAGGTCGTCGTAGGAGAGGGTCACCGGATAGCCCGCCGGTAGTCCGAGCTTTCGCCCCGCCGAGGCGGCTTGCTCGGCCCGCGCGAGCTCGTCCTCCACGCGCACCGCGCGATCGGAGAAGAGCCCACGCCACGCGCTCTCCGCGGGCGCCCACGTCATGCGACGGAAGCGGCGCGAAGGGACCTGGCCTTGCGCGAACTCCCCCAACACCACCGCGAACCGAGGAGCGCCGCGGTCCTCACAGACGCTATCGAGGTAAGGGTAGAAGCCGCACGTGCCCGCGGGCCACAGCTCGCTCCGAGCCTCCGAGGCGCCCTCTTGGGCGGTCACCGCGCTTGCGGGAACGACCTTCGACGCCGGCTCGGCCCGCCGAGCGGGGGCTTGTCGCGCAGGGCTCGAAGGAACGGCCTCGGTGCGGGGCGTCGCGCACCCTGCTTGGAGCGCGGTGAGCACCACGAGCGCGAACGCACGTACGGAAGAGGCGGGTCGGACCATCAATCCCTCGGACACGGGCTTCGCGCCCGGGTCGCGGGCGAGGTCGAAGATGATAGCTCCGCCGGGGCCGGTGCCCATCGACTCGTCTCGGATTTTCCCCGCGCGCGGATCCATGCATTGTCGCCCCCATGCTCGTCGGACTCGATCGCCTGAGAGCCGTCCCCGACCTCGCCCACGAGCTCCGCACGCGGAGAGTGGGCCTCTTGGCCCACCCCGCCAGCGTCGACGCTCACCTCGTCCACGTCTCGCGGAGGCTGCGCGAGCTCGATGTGCACCCGACCATCCTCTTCGGACCAGAGCACGGATACGGCGGCGAGGCGCAGGACATGATCGGCGTGGCGGACGCGGTGGACGCCTCCGGCGCGCCCATCGTGAGCCTCTACGGCGACGCGCTCGAGGATCTCGTCCCCAAGCCCGAGCACTTCGAGAAGATGGACGTGCTCCTCATCGACCTCGCCGATATCGGGACGCGGTTCTACACGTTCGTGTGGACGGCGCTGCTCGCGATCCGGGCTGCCGCGCGGGCGGGGGTCGCGAGCGTGGTGCTCGATCGGCCCAACCCGCTCGGCTCGTCGTTCGAGGGGGCGAAGCAGCGAGACGGGTTCTGCTCGTTCGTCGGCTGGGAGAAGGTCCCCGTTCGGCACGGCATGACCCTCGGAGAGATCGCGTGCCTCTTCGCGCACGCGGACGGGATCGGGCTCGGTCCGGGGCGGGAGCTGCGGGTCGTCGAGGTCGAGGGGTGGAACCGCGACGCGCTCGCCGACACTTGGGACCGCTCGTTCGTGATGACGTCGCCGAACATGCCGACCTTCGACACCGCCCTCGTCTACCCCGGGGGCTGCTTGCTCGAGGGGACGAACCTCTCCGAGGGGAGGGGGACGACGCGCCCGTTCGAGGTCTTCGGCGCTCCTTTCCTGGATGGGGCCGCCCTCGCGAGCTCGCTCGAGTCGGTGCCGCTCGAAGGCTTCGTGGCGAGGCCGATCACCTTCCACCCGATGTTCCACAAGCACGCGAAGCGGATCTGCGGCGGCGTGCAGATCCATGTCACCGATCCGCGCCGTTTCAGGCCTTACGCGACGTACCTCGCCGCGATCGCGATCGCGGCCCAGCTGAGCCCCGATCACTTCGCCTTCCGCACCGAGCGCTACGAGTTCGTCGACGACATCCCGGCCTTCGACCTCCTCACCGGCTCATCGCGAGCCCGCGAGGCCATCCTCGCTCAGGCGCCGCTCGGTGATTGGCTCTACGAGGTCGCGGACGCGGAGCCGGACGCGCTGGAAGTGGCGCTGCGGGCCCGGGACCTCGTCGAGCAGGCGCGCGCGACGTGAGCGGCGCGCCGCCGAAAGGTGTAAAGATCGGCCCATGAGCAGCCACGGTCATGGCCACGGTCACGGTCAGGAAGAGATCCCGCGCGTCGACGTGAAGGAGCGGGGCGGCAAGGGCCCCGATGGTGAGCCGCAGGTCATGGACAAACGGCTCTTCGTCCAGCTGCTCGTCTTCGACTGCGAGCGCGGCGTGCGCCCCGACGACGCGATCCAGAAGCTCGCGACCGAGCTCCGCGGGCGCGGGGCGCGCTTCGTCCTCTATCAAGACGCGAACGCGCCCGCCGGCATCGGCGTCCTCAGCTTCGACGACGATCCGAAGACGTTCGTCGAGAAGGTCCGACCCGCGATCTTGGCGGTGGACGGGCTCGTGCAGCGGCGCGACTTC
This sequence comes from Polyangiaceae bacterium, assembly GCA_044225865.1. GTDB lineage: Bacteria > Myxococcota_A > Polyangia > Polyangiales > Polyangiaceae > Xiheicaenibacterium. The sequence goes on from JBGAID010000043.1 coordinate 67,571, forward strand.
ACCATGTTCGGCCGCACCTACTCGCAAGGGCACGAGAGCGATCTCGCGTTCTGGCTCCTCGATCGTCCGCGCAAGGTCGTCGAGGATCCGCAGTGGAACTGGCACGTGTGGTACCCGCTGCGGCGCTCGGGCGCGTTCGCGAAGCTCGAGCCGCGCGAGCAGGCCGCCATCCTCCGCGAGCACGCGATCATCGGCCGCGCCTACGGGGCCGAGGATCTCGCCCACGACGTCCGGCTCGCGTGCCACGGCATGGACGCGGACGACAACGAGTTCGTGGTGGGGCTCATCGGCAAGGACCTCCACCCGCTCTCCCACGTCGTCCAGGCGATGCGAAAGACCAAGCAAACCAGCGAGTTCATCGTGAAGATGGGGCCGTTCTTCGTCGGATACGCGGTCGCGCGCGCCGCTTCCTGAAGGGCGAGTAGCCGAGCGGGGCGCGCTGATTTATAAGCGCGCCCATGAGCGCGGTGGTGATCGTCGGCGCCCAATGGGGCGACGAGGGCAAAGGAAAGATCGTCGATCTCGCCACCGAGCACGCCGACGTCGTCGTTCGGTACGCGGGCGGGCCGAACGCGGGCCACACCCTCGTGGTCGGGGAGGAGAAGGTCGTCGTCCGGTTGATCCCGAGCGGCATCCTCCAGCCCCACGCCCAGTGCCTGATGGGGCAGGGGATGGTCGTCGACCTCGCGGTGCTCCTCAGCGAGATCGAGGCCCTGGAGAAGCGCAAGATCGCGGTCCGCGATCGGCTCTTCGTGTCCGAGCTCGCCCACGTGATCGTGCCGTACCACGTCCTCGTCGACGGCCTCCGCGAGTCCGCCGCGGAGAAGAAGAAGATCGGCACGACCCGCAAGGGCATCGGCCCCGCGTACGAGGACAAGGTCGCGCGCCGCGGGCTGCGCGTGGGGGACCTCCGCAACGAGACGCGCGTGCGCGAGCTGCTCGACGCCGCCCTCGCCGCCTGGGAGCCGGTCGTGACCGCGCTCGGGGGCAAGCTGCCGCCGACGGAGGCGGTGCTCGACGAGGTGATGCCCCTCGCGCGAAAGCTCCAGTTCCTCTTCACCGACACCGGCAAGCTGCTCGACGACGCGGTGAAGAAGGACAAGCGCGTCCTCCTCGAAGGGGCCCAGGGCACCCTCCTCGACGTGGACGCCGGCACCTACCCGTTCGTCACCTCGTCCTCCGCGGTCGCGGGGGGCGCGTGCACCGGCTCCGGCATTGGACCGAGCCGCATCGATCGCACCATCGGCATCACCAAGGCGTACGCGACCCGGGTCGGCGAAGGGCCGTTCCCGAGCGAGCTCCACGACGCTACCGGCGAGCGCATCCGCCAGCGCGGTGGTGAGTTCGGGAGCGTCACGGGGCGGCCGCGGCGCACCGGGTGGATCGATCTCCCCGCGCTCCGCTACGCGGCGCGCGTGAACGGCGTCGACGGCTGGGCGATCACCAAGCTCGACGTGCTGACGGGCCTCAAAGAGATCCGCGCGTGCGTCGCCTACGCGCCGAAGGCGGCCTCCGGAACGGAGGGGCGCACCGACGATCTGCCCCTCGCGGCTCTCGCGTCGTACGAGCCCGTATTTGAATCTTTCGAGGGCTGGGACGAGTCGATCGAGGACGCGCGGTCCCTCGACCAGCTCCCGGCCGCGGCCGCCGCGCTCGTGCGCGCGATCGAAGATCGCACGGGCATCGGCGCGGATATCGTGTCGGTCGGTCCACGTCGGGACCAGACGATCGTGGTCCGCGACGTGTTCCGCTGACGGATTCGCGGGAGCGCTCAGCGCCGGCGGTGGGCGCGATGGTGTCGCTCCCAGTGCTCGCGACGCTCGATGTGAGCGCGGCGCGCGTTCGAGGACCAGCGGCGGTACGCGGCGCCGTGACGACGGTAGTTGTCGACGTACACGTTGAACCGCACGTCGGACCTCGGGATGTAGCGGACGGTCCCGTTCACGTAGTAGTACGGGACCCCGCCGTCATCGTAGTAGACGACGTAGTCGTCGTAGTACGTGGGCTCGTAGTCGACGTCGACGGCCGCGCCCGCGGCGGGCGTCGGAGCCGGATCGTAGGTGCGCAAGGTGCCATAGCAACCGCTCGCCGAGACGGCGATGGCTGCGACCATTGGGATGCTTCGTAGGTAGCTCATAGGTTTTTTGACTCGGGGGTGCTCGGGGCACCTCTTCCCCGACTCATCGCAACCGCCGAGCCAAGCGGCAGCTCGCGTCCAGGCGCGAATTTCCTGTGGCGCCCACGCTTTCGGGCGGCCCTCGAGGTCGATGCGGATCGCTACGCGCGTGGCGAGCTGGGACGAGCGCCCCCAAAGCCGGTGCTACACTCTCGATCGTGGGGCTACCCTTCGCAGTCTCTTTCGGTGCGGCGTTGTTCATCCACGCGCCCACGTTCAACGCCCAACCTTCACTGGAGGCGGTGGCGGCGGCGTCGAGTCGTCCGCGCGAGTGCGGCTCTCTCGGCACGAAGGGCCGCATGAAGAAAGCGAGCGTCTGGCGGCGGGCTCGCATCCCGGAGCTCACCCCTTACTGCGAGCTCGTGGCGAAGGCGCACGCGTCGATCGAGGCCGATCCGGCCGCCGCCCTCGCCTTCGCCCAGAAGGCCGAGGAAGTCTGGCCCAAGCACGCGGGCGCCCTCGTCACGCAGGGCCGGGCGCTCGTCGCGCTCGGCAAGACGAAGGAGGCGCTCGAAAAGCTCCTGGTCGCCCAAGAGATCGACGGACGATCGGTCGAAGAGCCCAAGGCCATGCACGCGCTCGCCCGCGCCTTCATCGCGAACGGGAAGATCCGCGAAGGCGCGGAGGTCTATCGCGCGCTCGTGCCGCGCGGGTCGCTCCTCGCCGATCGCGTCCGAACACGCGTCCTGCTCGAGGCGGCCCTCGCCTCGATGACGGAGGCGGCGATGTCGAAGGACGGCGGCGCGCGCCCCATGTCCGAGTCGCTCGCGGAGTCGATCGCCTTCATTCAGGAGGCGCGCTCGTCGAACGAAGGAGGCGCCCTCGAAGGGGACGTGCTCCTCGCGGCCGCCCTCATCTACGATCGCGCGGGGGACGCGGAGAAGGCGACGGTCGCGCTCGCGGAGGCGGGTCGAAGGCGAGCCCTCCCCGGCCAAGCGTCTTCGTACGTCGCGTCGAGCGCGGACGTCATGGCGCTCGAGGCCCTATCGAAGGAGCCGACGAGCGTCGACGATGCCAAGAAAGCCTGGGAGGCGTACCTCGCTGCCTCCAAGGAGGAGGCCTTCGCCGCGTCGGCGCGCTCCCGCCTCGCGTCACTGAGCGGTAAAGGGCCGGCCGGAAAAGGGCCGCCGAAGAAGAAGCGAGCGAAGGGCCCGTGATCGACCCCGCCCGGCGCGCCTCGCTCGCTGCCTTCGCGGGCGCGGCGATCCTGGCCCTCGGCTCGACCGCGGGCGCCACGCCGACCCGGTGGGCGCGCGCTCGCAGCGAGGAGGTGAATCGGGCCGAGGTCACGCGGGCCGAGGCGGAGGCAGAGCTCATCGCGGACCGGCGCGAGCGACGCTCTCCCTTCGAGGATCCCATCGTGAGGATCGAGTCGCACGCCCCCAAGGCGGCGAAGATCCTCGACGACGCCTCCGCGGCGAGCTCCCCGGATTGGCACCTGCGCCTGCTCGCGGCGCGGGCGTACCAGCTCGTCGGGCAATGGGACAAGGCGTTCGCCGCCCTGGCGAGCGTGATCTCGGACGCGCGCACGCCGCCCGTGTTCCTCGCCGACGCGCTCACGGATCAGGCGGTCGTGCTCGCCCGCCTCGGGCGACCGGAAGAGGAGATCGAGCTGTACGAGCGGGCCGTCGCCTTCGAGCCCCACCCGACGAGCCGCTCCACGATCCTGGCGAACCAGGCGGAGGCCTTCATGGTGAAGGGGGACCCGACCCGCGCCATCCAAGGGTACCGCGCTGCCCTCGAGCAGGTCGGCAACGCCGAGTCGGTCTTCCTCGCCCCGACGATCCTATGGAGCCTCGGGGTCGCGCTCGACCGAAGCGGCGACCTGGAGGGAGGCCTCGAGGCGATCGGCCGCGCTCGCACCTACGACCCGAACGACGTTCGGATCAAAGGCCCCGACTGGTTCTTCGTCCCACCCTACGACGCCCACTACTTCTCCGCCCTCGGCTCGTGGCTCGAGGCCCGAAGGCTCCCGGACAGAGACGCCCGCTCGGCCGCGTACGAACAGGCGAGCACCTCGATGGAGCAGTTCTTGATGAAGGCCTCTCCGATGGACCCCTACCGGCCGGTGGCCGCAGCCCGTCTTAAGCTTCTCTCGAAAGAGTCGCGGGATCGCTCGGTGGAGTCGGAGGCGCGATCCAAGCCTGCTTCGCCCAAGGGGCGTGCCCCCGCCAGCAGGAGGTGATCGGGTGGGAGACTCTCTCCTTTTTTTGGGCTCCAGCGGTTGCCGTAACGTCCAAGCGTCGGCATCGTTTGTGATTGGGAAGCTCGGCGTTCCCTCACCGCATTCCCACCCGAGGCTTCGGCCAGATTCACCCATGAGCCCATGAGGCGCGATTCCCTGTTCGGAGATCCCGTAGTGTGGAGCGGTCGACCCAAGCGGGTCACCGTGCCTCCGGTCCTCCGGTGGGCCGCCATCGTCTGTGGTGTCGTTGCGCTGACGACGACCATGAGCGCGGTGGCCGTCGCGACCGTGCTCGGGGTGCCCGTCGGCTCCATGCTCCTCTTCGCGGCGTGGATGGCGACGCTCGCCATCGGGTTCTGGAGGCTGCCGCTCTGGTGGCGCTCCGAGCTCGAGTACACGATCACCGAGCAGAACATCGTCATTCGCCGCGGCCGCTACCGCCGCTTCATCGATCGGCGATCGATCAGCTTCGCGCGGATCCACTGGCACCGGAGCCACTCCGACGTCGGTGACCTGGAGCTCGTGCGGGCCGTCCCGACGGGCGCGCTCCGGCGCCGCCTCACCATCGTCTTGACCGGGATCTCCGCGCCGGATCGTGTCTGGGCTTTCGTGCGCGGCCTCACCCCCGCGGCTCCCGCCGGCGACGGGCAACGCCTTCTCGCGCAGCGCCTCGACGAGGGCGAGCGCGTGCTCTGGTCGGCCCACCCCGCCAGCCACTGGACGCGATGGGTCCCCAAGAACGCGCGTGGCTTTCTCTCCCTGCTCATCGGGCTCGGGCTCGTCGTGACCGCGTTCGCCACCGCCATCGACGCGATCCGTGGCCTGCAGACGGTGCTCGGCGCCGGGCTCGCCCCCGGCAGCGTGAGCTTCATCGCCCTCGTGGCCTCCCTGACGCTGTCGGTCGCGCTCCTCGGGGCAGCCGCCGTCGCCATGGTCTACGCGAGCGTGGTGAAGCCTGCGCGCCTCGATCGCAGCACGCGCTACCTCATCACCGACCGGCGGGTGCTGATCCAGCGGGGCACGGAAGAGCTGCACTTGGAGCGCGAGCGCATCGTCGACGTGATCGACGCCCCCGGCCACGGCGGCAAAAAGGATCTCTTCCTGGTCCTCGATGGGCCCAAGGCCCGGGCGTTCGCGCCGAGCGGGGCCTTCGGCGAAGAGTCGGTAGGCGGGCTGCAGCCGGTGCTGATGCTGGTCGAGGACGCAGAAGTCGTTCAGAAGCTGCTGAAGACGCCCCCCCAGTCGATCCGCCTTGCTGCATAGCCCCCACGGAGGAGCAGGCGCGATCGATGGCACCCGTCGCTCGGCTGGTTCCTTGCCGGTAGCCGGAGAGACGGTTTCGTTTACGATGGGGAGGGAGCCGACCGATGAGCCTGTCGCCCGGGCAGATCCTCGACGATAAATATCGAATCGTCCGCGTGCTCGGCATCGGCGGCATGGGCGCGGTGTACGAGGGCGAGAACACGCGCATCCATCGGCGCGTCGCGATCAAGGTCCTCCACGCTTCGGTCGCGAGCAAAGAGGACATCGTCAAGCGCTTCGAGCGCGAAGCTCAGGCCGCGGGTCGCATCGGATCTCAGCACATCGTCGAGGTGTTGGATCTCGGGAAGCTCCCGACCGGCGAGCGCTTCATGGTGATGGAGTACCTCGATGGCGAGCCGCTCACGCAGCGGATCAAGGTCCGAGGAAAGCTCCACCCCAACGAGCTCGCCCCCATCCTCCTGCAGCTCCTCGATGGCCTCGGGGGGGCGCATCACGCGGGGATCATCCACCGCGATCTCAAGCCGGACAACGTCTACCTGGTCAAACGCCAGCAGCGCGACTTCGTGAAGCTGCTCGATTTCGGCGTGTCGAAGTTCTCCCAAGCGGGCGAAGAGCTGAGCATGACGAAGACGGGGGCGGTGATGGGCACGCCCTATTACATGTCCCCCGAGCAGGCCCGCGGGCAGGCCATCGACCATCGCTCGGATCTCTATTCGGTGGGCGTCGTTGCTTACCAATGCCTCACCGGGCGCGTCCCCTTCAACGCGGAGACGTTCAACGAGCTCATCTTCAAGATCGCGCTCGAGACGCCGGAGCCGGTCGAGCGCGTCGTGCCCAACTGCGATCCGGGGTTCGCCTCGATCGTGCGCCGCTCGATGGAGCGCGACCCGGCCCATCGATTCCAGACCGCCGGTGATTTCGCGCGCGCCCTCTCACATTGGCAGGAGACGGCGTCCGGCGTGCACCCGCTCGTCCTCGCACCTCACGCGGCGCCCAGCGGGCCGGGGGTCATGCAGCCGCCGACGGTGCCGGGGCTGGCTCGGTCGGATCCCTCCCTCACTTCGAATCCGCTCGGCACCTCCGCGCCCGCGCTCGGCGTCTCGGGGAGCAACGGTTTGTCGGCCAGCCGCGCTCCCCTCGGCGACAGCCACCCCCACGCGCCTGCGGCCCTCGGTGCTTCGGGGGCCGGCCATCTCCTTCCCCCGACAGAGCGCCCGCCGGAGCCGATGGCGCAGTCGCAGGTCGCGCTCGCGGTGACGACCGGCGCTTCGAAGAAGAGCATGCCGGTCGTCCTCGGCGTGATCGGCGTCGTGGTCCTCGGGGCGGCCGCCTTCGGGATCTATCAATTCCGCGGCCGGTCCGAGCCCAAGAGCGCGGCTACCAGCTCGACGAGCACGCCGGCGAGCGAGGCGTCCGCCGCGGAGAGAGCGGCGGCGGCGCCGACGGCCGCGGCCCAAGCCAAGACGGCGGAGCCCGAGGCTCCCAACAAGCCGACGAGCGCGACCGCCGTGGCCGACGTCGAGCTGAGCGCGACCCCCATCGACTCGGCGCCGGCGGCGGCGTCGTCCTCGGGCGCGCCGGTGACGGCGGGGCCGATCGCGGGGCGTCCTCAGAGGCCCGGCGTACCGGCCGCGACGCTCAAGCCCGCCGAGCCTCCCCCCGCGTCGACGGCCGCGCCGACGGCGAAGCCGACCCCGGGCGGCCGCACCATCGACGACAAGCTCTGACGTCGCGCGGGCGCTCGTGTGATCGCAGATCCCGTCCTCGAGCTTCACCTCGTGCATCGAGACGTGCCTCAGGATGCCCACCCGCATGGGGCCTCCGCGCTCGACCAGCTCCGCGCCCTCGCCACCGATCGAGAGCGCGAGGCGAGCCGCCGCTTTGAGCGCGCGCGGGATCGCGACGAGCACCTCCTGACGCGCGGCCTCGTGCGGTCGACCCTCGCCCGCGCGCTCGGGTGCGCCGCCGACCGGATCGAGCTGGGGCGCGGCTCGCATGGGCGCCCGTTCATCGCCTATCCGCCTTGCGCGCTGGACTTCAACGTCGCCCATTCGGGCGGGCTCGTCGCGTGTCTCATCGGGCCGGCGGCGCTCAGCTTCGGCGTCGACGTCGAGGACATGCGTCGCCTGCGCGCGCTCGAGGTCGCAGACGACTTCTTCGCCCCCGCGGAGGTGGAGGCGGTCCGCGCCGCGCCAGCCAGCGAAGCGCAGAGGATCCTCCTCTCCTTCTGGACCCTCAAAGAGGCCTACATCAAGGCGCGCGGTCTCGGCCTCGCGATCCCTCTCCACTCTTTCGCCTTCGATCTCGAAGGAGGCCGCATTCGCCTCACGATCGGTGAAGACAACCCCGTCTTGCCGGATGGGGCGAGGGACGAAGGCGGGGCGTGGTCGTTCCGCTTGGTGGAGCGGAGCGAGCATTTGATCGCGATCGCGGCGCGCTCCTCGCCGCTACCGGAGCTTCGCGTTCGATCGGTGACCTGACGACGACGCTCGCGCGCTCGACCCCGAGACGCGCTCGAGCCCGGCCCGATCGGTGATCTCGATCGACGTCCGGGTGACCCTGACGAGGTGCTTCGCGGCGAGGGCCTTCAGCGTACGCGACAGCGTCTCCGGCTCCATGCCGAGGAGATCCGCGACGACGCGCCTCGGGACGGGCTTCGACTCCGTTCGACCCAAGAGCCAGCTCGCGACGCGGGTCGACGCCGTCCCGTCCGCGCCCGAGCGCCGCGGACCATCGTTTCGCTGACCTTCGAGGGTGCAGCCGATGACCGCCATCGCTGCCTCCGGGCGCGTCGCGACCCACGCCCGCACCGCCTCCGGGGTCGCGGAGCACACCGCGACCTCGCCCACGGCGCGCGCGGTGTCGAGGTATGCGGGGCCGACGAGAGACTCCAAACCGATCATCGAGCCGGCGCGGCGAAGGGCCCAGACCGCCGTCGACGCGCCGCGACCATCGATGGCGCGCGAGAGCGAGACGACGCCTCGCTTCACGTACCAGACGTGCTCGACCGCCTCGCCTTCGAGGTAGAGGACAGCGCCCGGACGAAGCGTCCGGTCGGACATCAAGCACCTGCCGTCGAGGCCGTGACCGCACGCAGCGCCGATCGCGCACCTGGTGCATTCGGGTGAGAAGAAGCTCGGCAGATGGCGCCCGCCCACGGCTTTCATCGTAGTTCGAGGGCGCGCCGTTCCGAGACGAAAGCGTGCCCGGTGTCGGAGAATCGACCTCCAACTTGATCGGGATCAAGTTGCCCGTCGAAGGTTCGACATAGACCCAGCCGCGATGGACCTCTCCCTCGCGACTCGCCTCTCGCTCGCCGACTTCCACGGCCCGGAGACGGACGACCCGCTCGTGCCCCCGCCCGACTACGTCGAGTGGCGCGCGGCCACGACGTGGGCGACCGGCTTCTACGAGAAGAGCCTGCTCGGTCCGCCCGAGCCCCGCACCCAGCTCGACATCTCCGGTCAGCCGAAGAAGATCCTCAACTTCGCTTCCTACAACTACCTCGGGCTCGCCAAGCACCCCGAGACGATCGCGGCCGCGAAGAAGGCCCTCGACGACTACGGCACCGGCGCGTGCGGCTCGCCGATTCTTTCGGGGATGACCGATCTCCACCGCGAGCTCGAGGGCGCGCTCTCCCGTCACCTCGGGCGCGAGTCGACGATGCTCTTCAACAGCGGCTTCGGGGGCGGGCTGGGCGCGCTCCAGGCCGTCCTGCGGAAGGGCGACGCCGCCATCGTCGATCAGAAGGTCCACATGTGCCTCCTCGACGGGGTGAAGCTCTCGAGCGCGCAGCTCGTCGCCTTCGATCACAACGATCCGAAGTCGCTCGAGGCCGCCCTCGAGAAGACGAAGGGCAAGCGCCGCCTCGTGATCGTCGAGGGCATCTACTCGATGGACGGCGACATGGCCGACCTCCCGAAGCTCTTGCCGATCGCGGAGCAGCACGGCGTCCACGTCTTCATCGACGAGGCTCACTCGATGCTCGCCGTCGGGCCGAAGGGGCGCGGCGTCGCCGCTCACTTCGACATGCACGAGCGCGTCGACGTCCAGTACGCCACCTTCTCGAAGTCGTTCGCGGCTCTCGGCGGCTTCGTCTCGACGAAGAAGTCGACGCTCGACTACGCGCGCTACTACGCGAACCCCTACGGCTTCTCGTGCGCGCTTCCGCCCTCGGTGGTCGCCTCGGTGCTCGCGGGGCTCCACGTCGCGACCCGCGACGACACGCTCCAGCGGCGCCTCGCCGACAACGCTCGCTACTTCCGCGAGCAGCTCGTCGGGCTCGGCCTCGACATCGGCGAGTCGAACACCCACGTCGTGCCGATCATCATCGGGGAGAACCGCGAGCTCCTCTACGGGCTGCAGTACGCGATGCTCTCGCGCGGCCTCTTCCTCGCGCCGGTCGACTTCCCCTCGGTGCCGATGGACAAGGTGCGGTTCCGCGCCTCGGTCACCGCCGCTCACTCGCGCGCGGATCTCGACGAGGCCCTCGACATCATCGACCACACCGTGGTGCGCGCCCTGAAGAGGACGCCATGACCAACGTCTTCATGTTCCCGGGCCAGAGCTCCCGGTACCCGGACATGATGCGCCGCCTGCTCGAGACGGCGAAGGGGGAGACGGAGCGGGCGCTCGGGCTCGCGGGCGAGGTGCTCGGAGAGGACGTCGCGGCCCGCTTCCTCTCCGGGGACGCAGACATGTTCGCGGAGAACCGCTCCGTGCAGCTCGGCGTGTTCCTCGCCAATCACATCCACATGCTCGCCGCGGAGGCGGCCGGCATCCGCGCTCGCTACTCCCTCGGGCTCAGCCTCGGCGAGTACAACCACCTCGTCCATATCGGCGCGCTCGACTTCGCGGACGCGGTGCGGATCGTCGCGGCGCGCGGAGCCGCCTACGACGCCGGGCCTCCCGGCGCGATGGCGTCTGTATTCCCCCTCGAGCTCGACGAGCTGCGCGCCGTCGTCGCGGAGGTCGCGGGCCTCGGTCTCGGCGTGCTCGAGATCGCGAACCTCAACTCTCCGACCCAGAACGTGATCAGCGGCGATCAGGCGGCGGTGAGGGAGGCCATGGTCCGCCTCGACCGCGACCACGGCGTCGACCCCGTCCTGATCGAGCCGAACATCGCGATGCACTCGTCGCTGTTCCGCGGCGTGGCGGAGGTGCTCGCCCCGACCCTTCGCGCCGCCCCGTTCAAGACGCCCTCGCGGCCCTACCTGCCCAACGTGCTCGGCGACTTCGAGCCCGCGCCGACCCGCGACAACATCGCGGAGCACCTCGTCGCCCACGTGTGCTCGCCGGTGCTCTTCCGACGCTCGATTGATCGCCTCGTCGCGCAGGACCCCGACGCCGTGTTCGTGGAGGTCGGCCCCCGCTCCGTCCTCTTCAACCTCCTCTCGCGAAAGTGGCTCTCCAACCGGCGCTTCAAGACGGACACGCCGGACGGGCCGCCCCGAGAGCTCGCGACACCGCGCGCGGAGGTGCAGCCGTGACCCCGGAGCTCGCGGCCAAGGTCGTCCGCGGCGCGCGCAAGGCGCCGCTCTGGTCCCCGTCGCCGACGACGCGCGAGGTCCGCCACGAGCGCGACGCGGTCACGCGCCTCTTGCCGCATCGCGAGCCGTTCCTCTTCGTCGACGCCATCGATGCGATCGATCTCGAGCAGGCTGCCATCCGCGGGACGCGCACGATCGATCCCGCGGACCCGATCTTCGCCGGGCACTTCCCGGGCGCGCCGATCTATCCCGGCGTCCTCCTCCTCGAGACGATGGGGCAGCTCGGCATCTGCCTCGCCGATTTCTTGGTGCGCGGCAGCGTCGAGGTGCCGCCCGACACGAAGCCTCGCGACGTGCGCGCGCTGCACATCCACGCCGCGACGTTCCAGTCCCCGGTGATGCCGGGCGATCGCCTCGTCGTCCTCGCGACGGCGCTGGAGCGCGACGACTTTGGCGCCATCTGCGCCGGACAGATCCTCAAGACGACAACGAGCTCGAACAGCGCCGAGGCTATCGCCGCGGTGGCGGTGATGGAGGTGTACTTTGTCGAAGCCTGAACGCATCGCGATCACGGGGATGGCCATCAACACGCCGCTCGGCGACACCCTGGAAGGGTTCCTCGAGGGCTTGCTCGCCGGACGCTCCGCCCTCTCCAACTGGAAGACCCTGGACGTCTCGCGGTGCTACTCGAAGGTCGGGGCGGATCTCTCCGAGTACGACGTCACCGCGAAGCTCGGCCGCCTCGAGGGGAAGATCCCTCCCGACGTCCACAAGCGCCTCCGCCGCCTCGTCTCGAAGGCGCCGTGGTCGACGAAGCTCTCCATGCTGCTCGCCGTCGACGGCTTCCTCCACGCCGGGCTCTTCGGCGCCGGCCTCGACATGGATCGGGTCGCCGCGATCGTCGCGGGCCACAACATCAACTTCAACTACCAGTACCAAAACCGCCTGCAGTTCGCGGAGGAGCCCGACTTCATGGACTCCCTCCTCGCCCTCACCGGCCTCGACACCGATCACGCCGGCTCCGTCTCGGAGGTCCTCCAGCTGCGCGGGCCCATCTACACGGTGGGTGCCGCCTGCGCGAGCGGCAATCACGCCCTCCGCATGGCCATCGACGAGGTGCGCCACCATGGCATGCAGGCGGCGATGGTCGTGGGCGCCGTCCTCGACTTCTCCCCCGTCGAGCTCCACGCGATGGCCCTCATGGGTGCCATCACCTACCAGAATTTCCACGACGAGCCGACGCGCGCGAGCCGCCCCTTCGACACCAAGCGGGAGGGCTTCGTGCCCGCCCACGGCGGCGGGGTCCTCGTGGTGGAGAAGTGGGACGACGCCGTCCGGCGCGGCGCGAAGATCTACGCCGAGGTCCTCGCCGTCGAGTGCAACGCGGACGGCAACCACCTCCCTCAGCCCTCCGCGGACGGCCAAGCCCGGCTCATGAACCGCGTGCTCGAGGTCGCGGGCCTTGGGCCCACCGACGTCGACTACGTGAACGCCCACGCCACCTCGACGCCCCTCGGAGACCTCACCGAGGTCCGATCGATCAAGCGCGTCTTCGGCGATCACGCCAAGGCCCTCAAGATCAACGCCACCAAGTCGATGCTCGGCCACACGTGCTGGGCCGCCCCCACCGTGGAGAGCGTCGCCGCCATCCTCCAGATGAACGCGGGGATGCTCCACCCCTCCATCAACGTCGACGACCTCGACCCCGAGGTCGATCTCGACATCTGCGCGCGGGGCCCGGTGAGGCACCAGACCAACGTCTGCATGAAGAACTCGTTCGGCTTCGGGGGCATCAACTCCGTCAGCCTCTTCCGGAGGGTCCCGTGAAGCTCTTCATCACCGGCGGCTCGCGCGGCATCGGCGAGGCCATCGTCATGGAGGCGGCGCGCGCCGGTCACGACGTCGCCTTCACCTACCGCGAGGCGCGCGACGCCGCCGACCGCGTCCTCGCCGCCGCCCGCGACGTCGGACGCGGCGCGCGCATCGAGGCGTACGCCCTCGATCAGCGCAGCCCCCAAGCGGTCGAGGAGGTCACCGACCGCGTGCTCGACGACTTCGGCACCATCCAGGGCGTCGTGTGCAACGCGGGGGTCAACATCAACGGCCTCGCCGCTTCCCTCGGCGACGACGAGTGGCAGACCGTCATCGACACCAACCTGAGCGGCTCGTTCTACGTGTGCCGCCAGCTCCTGCCGAGCATGGTCAAGGCTCGCAAGGGGCGCATCGTGATGATCTCGTCGCTCGGGCGCGGGGGCGTCACCGGTCAGGCCGCCTACGCCGCGAGCAAGGCGGGCCTCCTCGGGCTCTCGTCGACCCTCGCCAAGGAGTACGGGCGCAAGGGCATCACCAGCAACGTCGTCGTGCCCGGCTTCTTCGAGACGGACATGACCCGCGAGGGCATGAGCGACGCGAACAAGCAGTTCTGGCTCGAGTACTGCCCCGTCGGCCGCATGGGCCACCTCTCCGAGGTCGCGAGCGTCGTGATGTTCCTCCTCTCGGACGGCGCGAGCTACGTCAACGGAGAGTCGATCGCCGTCACGGGCGGCCTCGACTGGGCGCCGTGAGGTCCTCCATGCGCGTCGGCATCGACAAGATCCGCGTCTACCCCACGAGCATGGCGCTCTCCATGGAGCGCCTCTGCGAGGCGCGCGGCCACGACCTCGCCGACATCCGCGACGTGATGATGATTGACGAGCGCTCCGTGAACCCGCCCTGGGAGGACCCGGTCACGATGGCGGTGAACGCCGCCCTCCCCCTGCTCGACGAAGAGGACCGCGCCCGCATCGAGCTCTTGCTCGTGTGCAGCGAGAGCGGCGTCGATCAGGAGAAGCCGATGAGCACCTGGGTGCAGCGCTACCTCGGGCTCTCCTCGCGCACCCGCAACCTCGAGATGAAGCACGCTTGCTACAGCGGCACCGGCGCGGTGCAGCTCGCGTCGTCGTACCTCGCCTCCGGGATGTGCTCGCCCAAGGCGAAGGCCCTCGTCATCACCACCGATCAGAGCCGGATGCACTTCGGCAAGCCGTACGAGTTCGTGATGGGCGCGGGCGCGACGGCGATGGTGATCAGCGCCGAGCCGCGCCTCTTCGAGCTCGAGCCCGGGAAGTTCGGCGTCCACACGAGCGAGGTCAGCGACCTGACGCGCCCGACCTCGCGCGTGGAGACGGGCAACAGCGAGACGAGCCTCATCTCGTACCTCGACGGCCTCGAGGGCGCGCTCGGCGCCTACCTCGAGCGCGTGGGCGAGCCGATCGGCTACGACTACTTCGCCCGGAACATCTACCACGTGCCCTTCAGCGGCATGACGGTGCGGGCCTCGCGCGCCGCGCTCCGCCAGTTCGGCACCTTCACCCGCGCCGAAGCGCAGCGCCTCTGGGAGGAGAAGACGAGGCCGTCGCTCGCCCACCTGCGCCGCATGGGCGGCACCTACGCCTCGAGCACGTTCATCGCCCTCACCACCCTCCTCGAGCGCGAGGTGGATCTCGCGCGCGGCGCCCGCATCGGGATGTTCTCGTACGGCTCTGGCTCGTGCGCGGAGTTCTACAGCGGCTTCGTCGGCCCCGACGCGCACGCGGTGGCGAGCGCGGCCGGCCTCCAGGCCCTCCTCGACGCCCGTCATCCCCTCACCGTGCGCGAGTACGAAGAGGCCGAGCGCGAGCGCACTTGTTACATCGACTGCGGGGACTACGAGCCCTCGACGACGGGCTTCGGCGGGCTCTACGACCGCGTCTACCGCGGCCAAGGGCGCCTCGTGTTCCGCGGCTGTCACGAGCACTACCGAAGGTACGACTGGAGCTGAGCGATGCGCGGCCCCGTGACGATCACCCTCCCCGAGACCCTCGACGCGACCTCGCTCGCGCGGCTTCGATCGAGCCTCGACGAGGCGGCGTCGAGCGAGGCCTCGGCGTGGATCGTCCGCGGCGCCGGCAATGGCACCTTCTGCAAGGGCATGGCCTTCGCGGAGCTCGCCCGGGGCGCGGACGCGCGCGACGGCCTGGCTCTCTTCGCCCGGGTGCTCGGCGCCCTTCGCTCCGCGCCACGCCCCACGATCGCCGTCGTCGACGGCGGCGCGATCGGGGGAGGCGTCGGGTTCGCGGCCGCTTGCGATCGCGTGATCGCGACACCCGATGCCACGTTCGCCCTCCCGGAGGCGCTCTTCGGGATCCTCCCCGGGGTCGTGATGCCGATCGTCCTCGAGCGCGTGTCGTTTCAGCGGGCCCGCCTGCTCGCCCTCGACGGCGAGGCGCGCGACGCGAGCTGGGCGGAGGGCGCCGGTCTCGTCGACGAGGTCGTCTCCAGCGATCGAATGGAAGCCCATCTGCGCCGGGCGGTGCGCGCCCTCTCGCGGGTCTCGGACGCGCGCGTCCTCGGCCTCCGCGCGTGGTGCGACCAAGCCCGCGTCCTGCCCATCGGCGAGGCGCTCGCGCGCGGCGCCGCCGTCACCGCCGCCCTCCTCGACGATCGCCACGTGCGCGCCGGCCTCACCCGATTCGCCAACGAGGGCATCCCTCCGTGGAGCGAGGTCTCATGAACGTCCGGCTCGAAAAGGACCGCTCCGGCGTCGGCGTCCTCGCGATGCGTGACGAGGCCGGCCGCAACGCGATGTCGATCCCCTTCGTGGAGGAGCTCTCGGCGGTGCTGCGCGAGGCCGCCGCGTGGCGCGACGCGAAGGTGATCGTCGTCACGGGCCTCTCCGACGTGTTCTCGAGCGGCGCCGACGAAGCGACCCTCGTCGCGCTCGCCAAGGGAGAGCTCGCCCCGACCGACATCCTCTTGCCGAAGCTCGTCCTCGACCTGCCCGTCCCTGCGATCGCGGCGATGGAAGGCCACGCCATCGGCGGCGGCCTCGCCCTCGGCTTCGCGTGCGACATGGTCCTGCTCGCCAAGGAGAGCCGCTACGGCGCCTCGTTCATGAACATGGGGGTGACCCCGGGCATGGGCACGACGCGCCTGCTCGAGTGGGCCCTCTCTCCCGCCCTCGTCGCCGAGCTCCTCTTCGTGGGCGAGCCCAAGCGCGGCCGCGATCTCGACGCGCGCGCGGGCGTGAACGCCGTCCTCCCCAAGGCGGAGGTCGTCCCTCACGCGATGCGGATGGCGGAGCGCATCGCGGAGAAGCCGCGCGAGGCGCTCGAGCTCCTCAAGCGCACCCTCTCCCTGCCGCGCCGACGCGCCTTCGAGGAGACCATCACCGTCGAGTCGCTCATGCACCGCATCGTCTTTCGATCGCCGGAAATCATCGAAGGGATCACCCGACACCATGCTCAATGATCTTCGTGGCAAGGCCGTCGTCGTCACCGGCGGCACGATGGGCATCGGCCTCGCGACCGGGCTCGCCTACGCGCGGCAGGGCGCCGACGTCACCCTCACCTATCGCTGGGGCACCGCGGAGGACGACGACGTCCTCGCCGCGTTCAAGCGCGAGAGCCTCCCCCTGCCGCACCTCGTCCAGGCCGACGTCGCCAACGACGAGGACACCGTCGCCCTCCTCTCCGAGATCAAGCGCACCCACGACCGTCTCGAGGTCTTCGTCTCCAACGTCTCCTTCGCCCTCGTGACCAAGGGCGTCGACGAGTACGACCAGCGCTGGCTCCACAAGAGCATCGACTACAGCGCGTGGCCGATGTTCGCCTACGCGAAGAAGGCGAAGGAGATCTTCGGCCGCTGGCCGCGCTACATCATCGGCCTCTCGAGCGGCGGCCCCGACAACTTCTACAAGAACTACGATTTCGTCGCCTCGACCAAGGCCCTCATGGAGACCTTGGGGCGCTACATGAGCTACCGCCTCTTCGACGAGGATGTCCGCGTCAACGTCGTGCGCTCCCGCCTCGTCCGCACCGAGTCGCTGCGCGCCACCTTCGGCCGCGACTTCGAGGACTTCGCAGAGCGCTTCGCGATGCAGCGCCAGTTCGTCACCCCCGAGCAGGTCGCGGGCACCATCCTCGCCCTCTCGAGCGGCCTGCTCGACGCCATGAACGGCCAGGTCCTCATGGTCGATCACGGAGCGACCTTCTACGACAACCTCATGCGCTTCTACGCGGAGCGCGACGCCCTCTCACTCGAGAGACCCGACACCGATCCACAGAAAGGGAATCCATCATGATGAGCCGCGACCACGTCCTCACCGTCGTCAAGAAGCACCTCGCGGAGGCCGTGGACGGCCTCGACGTCGACGCCGTCGACGCCTCGAAGTCGATGAAGGAGCTCGGGGCCAACAGCCTCGACATCGTCGAGGTCGTCTCGAGCTCGATGCGCGAGCTCAAGGTGAAGATCCCCCGCGCCGAGCTCTCCAAGCTCACCAACCTCGACGGCCTCGTCGATCTGCTCCACCGCACCGTCACCGAGCAGGCGGCGGCGAAGGCGTCTCCGTGATCGCTTCCTATGCCGGCAAGGCGGTGCTCGTCACGGGCGGCACCGCCGGCATCGGGCTCGCGTCCGCGCTCGCCTTCGCCCGGCAGGGCGCGCACTGCACCCTCACCTATCGCTTCGGCTCCGCCGACGAGGACGAGGTGCGCGCGCGCTTCGCCGCCCTCGGCGCCCCCGAGCCCGACCTCGTCCAAGCCGACGCCTCCAAGGACGCCGACACCGACGCGCTCCTCGCCCACATGCGCGAGAAGCACCGCGCCGTCGAGACCCTCGTCGTCAACGTCTCCAACGCCCTCATCACCAACTCGCTCGACGACTACGACCGCAAGGGCCTTCTCCAGAGCGTCGAGGCGGGCGCGTGGCCGATGGTCGAGTACACCCGCAAGATCCGAAAGGTCTTCGGCCGCTACCCTCGCTACATCATCGGCATGTCGTCGACCGGACCCGATCACTTCGCCGTCGGCTACGACTTCGTCGCCGCGAGCAAGGCGGTCATGGAGACCCTCTGCCGATACATGTGCTACCGCCTCCGGGCCGAGGACGTCCGCATCAACGTCATCCGCTCGCGGAGCGTCCGCACCGAAGCGTTCGAGGCCACCTTCGGCAAGGAGTTCATGGCCTTCGCGTCGAGGCTCACCAAGCCCAGCCACTTCCTCCAGCCCGAGGAGGTCGGCGACGCCGCCCTCGCCCTCGCGAGCGGCATGATGGACGGCGTGAACGGCCAGGTCCTCACCATCGATCGGGGCACGACGTTCTTCGACGATCTGATGCGCCTCTACGAGGAGCGGGACGAGCTCGGGATCTGAACGGCTCGCGGCGGCCCGAGAGGAGCGGGATAATGCTCGCTCCATGAAGCTCTCGACTTGCGTGACCGCCGCCGCCCTCGCCGCGGCGTGCGGATCGGACGAACCCCACGCCGACTCCGCGTCGAACACCTCGATCGCTTCCGTTACCCTGTCGGTCCAAAGCGCGAGCTCTCGGCCGACCGCGACGTCCGCGCCGGCCGCGGCGCCGGCCGCGACCGTCACGGCCTCCCCGGACGGGGACGCCTACTCGTTGGCGGCGGCGGGTGCTCGCGGCGCCGGGGTCGGTTTTCGGATCAGCGGCTTCAAGGGCAGCGGCCTCTCCCGCGTCGAGGGCGCGGACTGGCTCCTCGCGTTCTCCGGTCCGCCGGGGGGGCCGCTCGGGCTTCAGCTCAGCGCCTACACCCAGCGTCCCTCGCTCGAGGCCGCGTACGAGAAGCTCGAGACGCGGCGCCCCTACGCGAAGGGCTCCCCGGAGACCTTCGAGGTCGCGGGCTCGAAGCGCTCCGCCATGTCATTCCGCGCCGGCTCCTCGCTTGCTACCACCTGCACGTGCATCGTCGACTTGCCGGCCTCGGCGCAGTCCTCGACCGGGCTGCTCCTCTCGTTCGACACCGGGTGCCCCGAGAAGAACCCCCCGTCGACCTGCGCTCAGCTCGCCGAGCACCCGACCCTCAAGCCCGTCCTCCGGACCCTCCAATTGGCCAACTGAACCTGCCAATCGAGGCGCGTGTCCATCGGAGGCGCGCGCCCGCGCTTCGCCGCCGGTTGCGAGCCCGCGAGCTCGACGACGACGACTTGGAGGCCTCACTCGCCGGGGCCGACGACGACCCAGCCGCTCCGGGCGGCCCCTCACGGCGCGAGCACGGCGACCCAGAAGTCGAGATCGCCCGCGTCGTCGTAGGCAGGTCCTGTCACCGCGACGTCACCGCTCTGGGTGATCGTCGCTCGGCTGATGTCGATCGCGTCCAGGCCCGCCTCGCTCCCGACGACCTGCCATTCAACCCCACCGTCCGGGTCATACCTCGTGATCCAGGTATCGGAGACGGAGTCGACATAGGAGCTCCCGGCGAGGACGAAATCGCCATTCGGCGCGACCGCCATCGTATTGACCGAGTATCCCGCGCCCACCGGACCGTCGAGGTGCCATAGGACGCTCCCATCGCTCGATCGCTTCTCGATCGCGACCGCCGTCGAGCTTTGAATGAGGAAGTAGATGTCCCCCGCCGCGTCGACGCCGAGCGCGTAGGGATAGTCCTGACCTCCATAATCGACGAGGTCGCTCCACGACGCGTCGCCGGCGCTGGTCAACGAGGCGACCCACGTGTCGCCGTCGGTGGTGCCGTCCAGGCCCGCTGCTACCACCAATCGGCCATCGCCGTCGACGGCGACCCCATAGACGGCGTCGCAGCCGTTGCAGCCCCCGCCCGGGGCATCCGGACCAATCGTCCAGAGCTCCGCGCCGTTCTCGTTGTAGCTCCGGAGCCAAGCGGGGTTTGATTGCGTCCCCCCGACATAGATGTTCTGGTCGGCGTCGACCGCGACCGCGTACGCGCGCCCACGGGGCGTCGAAGGGGCTTGCTTCGTCCAGACCGCCTCCCCGTCCGATGTGTACCGGCGCACGAACGGGTACTCGTCCTCCGTCGGGACGACCGCGAGATCGTCGAAGAAGGTGTACCCCGCGAGCACGAAGTCCCCACCGGCGAGGGCCGCGAGCGCGATCCCGCGGTCCGTTCGGCCCCCCTCGCTCTCGTCCACCCCCGGCCCGTCCACCAGCGTCGTCCACGCCGCAGCGCCGTCGCTCTCGAGCACCGCGATGGGAATGTCGAGCGCCCCACCATTGCGCGCCCATCCCGTCACGACGATGCGCCCGCCCTCGAGCGACGCAATGGCGGTCGGCATGTCGTCCGCGCCGGGGTTCGTGTCGACGACGGTCTGGAACCGCAACGCCCCCGATGCCACGCAGTCGCGATTGCACCCGTCGGAGTCGACTTGGTTGCCGTCGTCGCACGACTCCCCTTCGTCGACGATGCCGTCCCCGCAGCTCGAGCTCGAGCCTCCTCCCGTCGAGGAATCGCCCCCACTTCCCCCGTCGGGAGCCCCTCCCCCCGAAGAAGCTTCGCCCCCCGTCGCCGCCCCCGCGCCCCCCGACCCGCCATTGCCCGCGTCGTCCCCGCAGGCGACGAGCAGCAAACCACACACAACCATAGCGACCCAGTGCAAAGCGTTCTCACGATGACCTCCGACGTGCCGATTCGCTTCTCGATACGTCGGGCGAGAGCCGTTCTCCGTCAGCGCGAGACGGCCCCATGAAGGAAGGTAGGTGCGCGAATTCTTCCCTGATTTTTGCAAACGTCGTGCGCGGCTTCAAAGACCGCAGGCCGTTCGGCGTAGCGGGCGGGATGAAACACTCCATCGTCCCCGTCTGCGCGTTGCTCGCAGCCTCGGCGACCCTCGCGGGCTGCCATTTGCTCGTCGAGGGGCTCAAGCCGGCCCGAGCGATCTATCAACCGGCCGCCGAGAGCAGCCAAAAGAAGCGTGCCGCCTCCAACCCGAGCGAGCTCCGCGAGCTGTCGCTCGGCGACCTCCCCGCCGAGTTTCATTTCGACCACGACAAGCTCTACGTGGAGCCCGGCACGCCCACGACCGACGACCCCCACGTCGTCTTGGGAACCATCAAGCTCGACGCGGAGAAGGTCAGCGACCGGACCCAATACGTCGCGATGATGAAGGCGGAGGCGGCCAAGCACGGCGCCAACGCCATCGTCTTCCTGGACGAGAAGGGTGAGCGTTGCGCGCTCGAGGGGGCCCGCAAGTGCCGGATGGCGGCGGCGGTGTTCCTCAGCGACAAGGCGCGCGCGCCGAACCCGTCCAGTGAGGTCGCGCTATCGAAATGGCTCGAGAAGAACAAGAACGTCGGCGCGCCGGAGGGCCCTGCCAAGAAGGTCGATCTCGGAGACCCGCCCAGCTTCGAAGTCAGCCTCAAGCGAGGCGACTGCGTGCAGGTCGTCGTCGCGCTCGATGAGAACGCAAAGGTGAGCTACGAGCACGGGGTGGCGAAGGCCCGCGTCGTGATGGTTATCGACGACAAAGAGCGCCGCGTCACCGGCGTCACGAAGGATTGGGGCTCTCGCGAGCGAGTGCTGTCGGCCGGCTCGCAGTGCGCCAAGGTGCCCCACAAGCTGCGCTTCGCGCTCGGAGCTCCCAATGAGAACGACGACACGCCCATCGGGAGTGGAAGCGCTCTTGTGCAGGTCTTTCGGCGCAAGGTCGATTGGAACGCGATCGAAGCCGAGCGCAAGCGTCAACAGGCCGACCCCGAATATCAGCGCCAGCGCCAACAGGACATTCTCGAGGTGTGCGGCGAGTGCGGCCCCGAGTGGCGGCGCTGCGTAGCCAAGGACCCGAATATGCGTCGCGGGGAGTGCGAGCGATTCAATAGCTGCGTCTCTCGCTCGTTCGCGGACGTCAAACCGAATGAGTGCCCTGTGATGTGATGACCATGCGCGGGGGCCGCTCTTCAGTCGGGGAGCCCGGCTTCGAGGAGGTGAATGGTGTTCTCGCCCATGACCTTGGCAATGGCAGCCTCGTCGAGGCCGGCGTCGAGGAGGGCCTCGGTGAGCTGGGCGAGGCCGGAGGCGTCGAAGGGGGTGAGGGTGGTGCCGTCGAAGTCGGAGCCGAGGGAGACGTGGTCGACGCCGGCGACGTCGATGGCGTGGAGGATCGCGCGCGCGATCGACGGCGGATCGACGGTGCAGACGGCGTGGGTCCAGAAGCCGATGCCGACGACGCCGCCGTTCTTGGCGATGCCGCGAAGCGCGGCGTCGCTGAGGTTGCGCGCGTTGTCGCACGTCCCGCGGACGCCGGTGTGGGAGACGACGACGGGGCGGGTGGCGATCGAGAGGACGTCGTCGATGGTGCTCGCGGAGGCGTGGGCGAGGTCGACGATCATGCGCTTCTCTTCCATGCGGCGGACGAGCTCGCGACCCTTGTCGGTGAGGCCGCCTTTCTCCAATCCGCTCGCGGAGCCGCCCAGGTCGTTGTCGGTGAAATGGGTGGGGGCCATCATGCGGACGCCCGCGTCGAAGAGCCGATCGAGATTGTCGAGCTTGCCTTCGAGGGCGTGGGCCCCCTCGACCCCGAGGAACGCCGCGGTGATGGCGGGCTCCTGCTTGCGGCGCTCCAGATAGGCGCGCAAATCGCCCCTCGTCCGAAGGAGGGTGAGCCGTCCAGACGAGCGGCGGGCCGCGTCTTCCAGCCGCGCGGCCTGGTAGAGCGCACGCTCGACGAGGTTCGCCCAAGTCCGCGGCGGCCAGGCCTCGGCGATGGCGAGGAGGGTGATGTTGTCCGAGTCCGCCCCATTGGCTTCGATGTTCTGATGACGCGGCGTCTTCGTGACAATCGTGAACGCTTGAATGGCGACGTTCCCCTCGATGAGGCGCGGCACGTCGACGTGGCCGCGTGTGCCCCGCGCGAGCAGATCCCGGTCCCACAAGAGGGTGTCGGCGTGGAGGTCGACGACGCGGAGCCGAGCGTGCAGCTCACGCGCGCGCTCGCTCGCGGGGTAGGGGGGCGGATGGGTGACCCGGTTCATCCCCGCTTCGATTCGAGGCGGAAGAATGACGAAGACGACGAGCGCGGCGATCGCGACCGTCGCGACGACCACGAGCGCGACCACCCTCCTTCGGCGCCGGGAGCGGGGCGCACCTTCGCGCGCGGCTCGGCCCCGCGGCAGAGCCTCGCCGCCGACTGGATGCGGGTCAGGTGTTTTCATCGCTCGTACCCATGAAGACGCAGGTTGGCTCGCGAGGACGCAGAGAAACGTACGGCTCGTCCAGGTGGTGGTGTCACGTTCCCGCGGGCCGCGATGTCGCGCGGAGCTCCCTCATTACGTCGGGGGCCATCGTTCCAATCCACTTCGCCATTTCCGGGTCGGCGTCGATCTCGAGCGCGAGATCCCTGGCGCGCGCGGCGTGGGCCGCGTCGTTGGAGGCGAGGGCGCGAACCGCATCGCCCAATACATCGTCGAAGAGAGGCAGCGGTAGCTCCGGGCTTCGCGACTCGGCCAGGGCGCCACCCCGTCCCTGGAGTCTGCAATCGCTCGGTGATG
>JBGAID010000044.1:0-90444 GCA_044225865.1 Polyangiaceae bacterium
CCCGCTCCGTCCGCGCCGCCCTCCGCTCAGCCGTCCGCCTCGGCGAAGAAGTAAGCCTCGCGACAGGGGGAGCGGGGCGCGAGTCGGGCTATGTGCAAACGCGTGCACCCCGACCCGCTCCGAGCGCTCGCGGAAGATCTCCTCGCGATGGAAGAGACGGACGCGCTGCTCGTCGTCACGGGCGCGGGCGTCAGCCTCGCGAGCGGTATCCCCACCTTCCGCGGCTCGGATCCGGACGCGGTGTGGGCCAAGGACACGACGACGCGGGGGACCTACCGGTTCTTCGCGATCGACCCGGTGAGCTCCTGGCTCTGGTACCTGTCGAGGTTCGAGAGCCTCGCGGGCGCGAAGCCCAACCCTGCCCATCACGCGCTCGTGGATCTCGAGCGCTGGCAGATCGAGCGGGGCGGCGACGTGCTCCTCGTGACCCAGAACATCGACGGCCTCCATCGGGCGGCCGGGTCGGAGCGGCTCGTGGAGGTCCACGGCCGCGCGGATCGCGTGCGCTGTGATCGGATCGGGTGCGAGAACGCGGCGCCTCGCGGATCGCTCTCGCGCGCCGAGGTCGACATCGCTTCCTTCCTTGCCGCGCCTTCGCGCGCGACCGTGCCGCGCTGTCCTTCGTGCGGGGCCCTCCTGCGTCCTCACGTCCTCTGGTTCGACGAGACGTACACCGAGCACGTCGACTACGGCTTCGGACGCGCGATGTACGCAGCGTCTCGGGCGAGCGTGATCGTCTTCGCGGGCACGTCGTTCGCGGTCGGGATCACCGCCCTCGTCCTCGAGCAGGCGGACGCGCGCGGGGTCCCCGTCTACTCGATCGATCCCGTGCCGCGGTCCTCGGAGGGCATCGTGAGGCCCATCGTCGCCCGCGCCGAAGAGGCCCTCGTCGCGCTCGTGCCCATGCTCGCCTCGGCGAAGACAGAGGGACCCTTTCGCGTGTAGCCTCGGAGGGTGGTGCGGCGAGCGGTCTTGCTCTCGGTTCTCCTCGCGGCGTGCGGAGACGGCGGGACCGCCCCCGGCGACGGAGGAGAGAGCTCGACGGGCCCGCTCACTGGCGTCGGCGGGGCGGGCGCGACCGGCGCGGGATCCGTCGGTGGCCAAGCCCAGGGCGGTGCCCCTCAAGGCGGCGCGGGGCAAGGCGGCGCGCCGAGCTTCGTGCTCACCGTGCACACGGAAGAGGCGCAAGGGAGCCTCGTGCTGCGGACGAGCCTGCCCATGGCGCCGGCCGCGTGCACGGCCGCCGGCGCCGGCGCGCTCTGCGACGACCTCGACGCGGACGGGATCGCCGACGGCTGGGAGGACATCGCGCTCTCGCGGCTCCGCCCCTTCGCCGTGCTCGACGAGGACGAGTCGATCGTCGACGACCCCCAAGGGGTGACCGGGATCGTGGGGCGCGTCGCGCGCGCGGGGCCGCTGCTCCACGTGTTCATGATGCTCGGCTACTCGAAGGACTACGGCAGCTGCGGCTTCACGTCCCACAACGGGGACTCGGAGCGCGTCGCGCTGGAGCTCTCGCCGCTCGCCGGAGACGGCCCGGGCGACGCGCGCGTGACCGCGTTCTACACCGCCGCCCACGAAGGGACTTCGAACGATCACGGGCACGTCTACCGCGACGCCGAGATCTCGATGCTCGTCTTCGCCACCGACCCCGACACGAGCGAGCCGCGCTGGACGGTCTTCCCCTCCCAAGACAAGCACGGCACCTACGCGTCGATCGACATCTGCGAGAACATCTCCTCGATCCCGTGCTTCGACGAGGACTGCGGCCCCGACGGGGTGAGCCCCGCCGATTTCACCCTCCTCATGCCCTACGTGAACGCGGGCGAGGAGGACCACCCCCTCGTGACGAGCCTCGCCGTGATGGGATTCTCCGGCGACGACGCGTGGGCGATGCAGGATTTCTGTGGTGGGCTCGGCGGCAGCGGCTGCTCCTCCCCCGTCCGCGACAAGTTGCTCGTGTCGCCGTTCTGAGGTTGCTAAAGGGTGCGCGTGGCTTTCTGGCTGCGCGACGCGCGCACGTTCGCCGAGACGCTCTTCTCCGACGAGGCGGGCCCGCCTCCCTCCGAGCGCCTCGATTGGTTGATGGGCGAGCTCGAAGACTTCGTCGCGCAGGCGGGGCCGCGCGTGCGCGCGATCCTCGTCGGCGGGCTCGTCGCCTCTTCGTGGATGGCGCCCGCGTTCGCGGGCAAGGCCCCTCCCCTCTCCCGGCTCTCGCTCGCGGACCGATGCCGCGCCCTCGACGCGTTCGAGCGGTCGAGCATGGGCCTGCCCTTGCTCGGGGTGAAGGCGATCCTCTGCATCCTCTACTACGAGCACCCCGAGGTGCTCCGTAAGGTCGGCGTGATCGGCGACAGCGAGGAGAAGCCGGCATGTCTCTCGTGAGCGAGCCCATGCGCGTCCGAGAAGGTCGAAGGCACGCCGGCGATCTGGAGCTCGACGCCGGCACCGTCGTCGTCGGCTCGGGCGCGGGAGGCGCGGTCGCGGCCGCCATCCTCGCCGAGGCGGGCGAGCGGGTCGTCGTCCTCGAGGAGGGCCCGTACATCCCCGCGAGCGAGATCGCCGCGATGCGCCCGAGCCAGCACCTGCGGCGGGCCTGGCGCGACGGCGCGATGACGGTCGCGGTCGGGGTCGGGGATACGCCGACGATCAACGTGACGATGGGGCGCGCCGTCGGCGGCTCTTCGATGCTCACGGGCGGGGTGTGCTTTCGCACGCCGGAGGAGGTCGCGGACGAGTGGTCGCGCCGGCTCGGCCTCGAGGATCTCTCGCCGGAGCGGATGCGGCCTTACTTCGAAGAGGTGGAGCGGGCCGTCCACGTCGAAGAGGTCCCCATCCAGATGCGCTCGCGCTCGACCCACAAGTTCGTCGAAGGCGCGGAGAAGCTCGGGTGGGAGATGGGTTCCATCCGCCGCAACACCAAGGGCTGCAACGGGTGCGGTCGCTGCAATTTCGGCTGTCCTCACGGGGCCAAGCTCAGCGTCGACGTGACGTACCTCCCGCGCGCGATCGCGGCCGGTGCCACCGTGGTCTCGGATTGCCTCGTCGACGGCATCACCATCGAGAACGGTCGGGCGACCGGCGTCACTGGGCACATCCTCGGGCGGGGCGGGCTGTTCCGACGCGGAGGCGCCGTGCGCGTCCGCGCTCGCCGGGTGATCGTCGCGGCCGGCTCCTACCACACGCCGCTCTTGCTCCAGCGCAGCGGGATCGGGAGGCGCTCCGGCCAAGTCGGAGAGAACATGACCCTCCACCCCGGCTTCCGGATGTTCGCGCGCTTCGACGAGCGCATCGAGGGCTGGCGCGGGGCGCTGCAGAGCGCGTACACGAAGTCCCTCGCCCACGAAGGGGTCACGATGATGGGCCTCTTCGTCCCGGCGGGGGTGCTCGCGGCGACGATGACCGGCTTCGGCCCGGAGCACGCCGAGCGCGCAAAGTCGATCCCCCACCTCGCCGTCTTCGGCGGCGTGATCCACGACGAGGGCGGAGGGACGGTTCGAAGGGGCCCCGGCCGCGAGCCCTTCGTGACGTACCGGATGTCGAAGCGCGATCGGGCCCGCGTGCCCGTCATCATCCGCGCGATGGCGCGCGCCTTCTTCGCGGCGGGAGCGCGCGAGGTCTTTCCCCCGATCCTCGGGCAGCCCGGCGTCGACGCGGACGCGTTCGAGAAGCTGGACCTCGATCACATCCCTTCGCTGCGGCTCGAGTGCTCCTCGCAGCACCCGCTCGGCAGCGCGCGCATGGGCGTGGCCCCGGGGAGCTCCGTCGTCGATCCGGCCGGGCGCGCGTGGGACGTCGACGGCGTCTACGTCGTCGACGGGAGCATCGTCCCGACGAGCCTCGGGGTGAACCCGCAGCTCACCATCATGGCGATGGCGACGCGGATCGCTCGCCGGATCACTGGCACGGGCTGACACGCCCCCTGGCAGCGCCGACATGACGCGGAGCCGAGATCGCTGCGATCTCGCGCGCTCGTGTGCTCGGCGCGCGAGGCACGCCCGTTGCAGCCGCATGGCCCTCAAAGGGTGATGACGATGATTCGTTCTTTGCTTCTGGGCTCGGCGCTCCTCGCCTGCATCACGGCGTGCGGGTCGACCATCATCGACGACGGTCCGGGCGGAAACGGCGGCGACGGCGGCGAGGGGGGCAGCGGTGGCTCCGGCGCCTGGGGTGGCTCGGGCGGGGAAGGCGGCGACGGCGGCTGGGGCGGCTCCGGCGGATGGGGCGGCGGGACGTGCGGACAGACGCATGAGCTCATCGACATCGGCGTCGCTTACGACGACGGGACGGCGCTCGGCTGCGACGTGGCGACCCCCGGCGAGAGCGGATTCTTCAGCCTCGACGGCGCGGTCGTCGACGTGCAACAGGGCGTGATCTCGATCGACACGTGCCCGCCGAACGCGGACTGCATCGCGAACATCGCGCGGGTGAGGGTGATCGCGGACGGCCTGTGGATCCCCGTGTTCACGGGGCAGTACGTGCACGTCGATCTCCAGGTCGACTTCCCGTGGGGATGCTCGAGCGCCGTCTCCATCCACAACCTGCCGACCTGGGGCGGGAGCCCCAATCCCTACGACTCCAGCGACCGCCTCTACGTCGCCGCGAGCGAGGGGTCGACGGTCGTCCTCGACGATCGCTTCACCATCGCACCCTACGCGCTCGGCTGCGGCGACGGCGTCAACCAAGGGTGCGGCCTCGCCGAGGACTATGGCTTGGTCTTCCAATACAACGCGGGGTCCGGGGCGCAGCTCGGGGTCCTCATGGGCGAGACGGGGACGTTCGACGTGACCGGCCTCGGCGACGTCTACCAAGCGAAGGACACGAAGAGCTTCGAGACGGGCTGGTGCGACGACTACTGGAACTGGGGGTACTGGCTCGCGTACCTGCAGGTCCTGAAAGGTTGAGCCGGGAGGGGATCGGGCGAAGGACCTGAAGAGCTTCGAGACGGGGTTCTGCGACGCCGAGTGGGACTGGAGCTACTGGATCGTCTTCCAGCCCCCGCTCGAGGGGTGATCCCCCGCGGGGACGTTGCCCGGCCCGGTAGACTTGGTAACGTCGTCTCCGGTCTCGGAATGTCCCACGACGACCACGATCACGACGATCACGATCACGGCGATCACGATCACGACGGCCACGACCACCATCGCGCGCATCGTCATGGCGGGTCGGCGCGCTCGCACGACCACCATCACGGGGCGCTGGGCCACGCTCACGGACCGGCCGGGTACGGTCGCGCGTTCGTGGTGGGGATCGCCCTCAACGTCGCGTTCGTGGCCATCGAGGCGACGTTCGGGGTGCTCTCCCGGTCGGTCGCGCTCGTCGCCGACGCCGCCCACAACCTGAGCGACGTCCTCGGCCTCGCGATGGCGGGAGGAGCCTACGTGCTCGCGCAGCGCACGCCCTCCGCGCGGCGCACCTACGGCCTCCGCAAGACCACCGTCCTCGCCGCGCTCGCGAACGCCCTGTTCCTGATGCTCGCGATCGGCGGCGTGGCCTGGGAGGCGATCGGTCGGATCCGCAACCCGACCCCGGTCGAAGGGCGGACGGTCATGATCGTCGCCGCGATCGGGGTGGTCGTGAACGGCGTCTCGGCGACGTTCTTCGCCAAGGGGCACTCCCACGACGTGAACGTCAAGGGCGCCTACCTCCACCTCCTCTCCGACGCCGCCGTCTCGCTCGGCGTCGTGCTGACCGGCCTCGCCATCTCCCAGACGGGCTGGATGTGGCTCGATCCGGTGGTGAGCATCGCCGTCTCCGTCGTGATCCTCGCCGGCACTTGGGGCCTGCTGAAGCAGTCGCTGAACCTCGCCCTCGACGCCGTGCCGGACGGGATCGATCCGGGCGCGGTGAACGCGTTCCTCTCCACCCTGCCCGGCGTCTCGGAGGTCCACGATCTCCACATCTGGGCGATGAGCACCACCGAGAACGCGCTCACCGCCCACCTCGTGATGACGGAGCGGGACTGCGCTCCCGGCTTCCTCGGCACCGTCTGCAAAGAGCTCCACGATCGCTTCGGCATCGGGCACACGACGCTCCAGGTGGAGCCGCCCGGCGCGCCCGACCCCTGCAAGCAGGCGCCGGCGGACGCGCTCTGAGCTCCGCGCGCGGCCCCCGCCCGGCGCTACGAAAACGATAGCGACGCGGGGCGCGCGGGCACCCCTCCCGCGGGGCGCGGAGCGCCACGCAAGGGAGGGGTCGGCGAGCGGAGCGAGACGGGGGTGGGCACGGGCCGCCGCTTCAACGAACGGATCGGAGGCGCGAGGCGATCTCGGATGCGTCGGGCAGGTTCGGCAGCCGCAAGGCCTCGTTCCCGGCCGAGTCGAAGGCGATGATGAGGGGTAGGCCTTCGACCGCGTACTTGCGGACGACGGCGGACACGGCCGGGTCCTCGTCGTCGGTGATATCGACGGTGACCGCGACGAACCTCGTCGCCTCTCGACGGACCTCCTCGGAGCGGAACATCTCTTCGACGTAGCGTGAGCCCGCCGACCAGCTCGCGCCGAAGAGCACGAGACGAGGAGCCCCGCGGCGGCGCGCCTCTTCGAGCCCTCGGGCGTCGTCCGTGTACCAGTCGATCGAAGCGGGCGGCACCACCGCGACGGGGGGCGGGGGCGCCGGGGCGCTCTCGGGGGCGAGCGGCGGAGCGGCCGAGGTGGGGGCGTCTTCGTCGGCCGCGTCGCGGTCGTCGAGCCCCCCTGTCTCGCCGCCACACCCCAGGAGGAGGAGCCACACAAGGACCGAGCCGCGCACGAAGCTGGACATGAACCCTCGCAGACGGAGCCTTACGAAAGAGTGAGACGACCAGGCCCCCGCCCCCATTCCAGAGCGCCCGCGATGTCTCGAGGGGACAAAAGCGCGACGGCCGCGAACCTCTTCGGTCGCGGCCGTCGTGTGTTGCGGCTTCTCGGAGTGCGAAGGGCGGGACTTGAACCCGCACGGTGTTACCCGCTAGCACCTCAAGCTAGTGCGTCTGCCATTCCGCCACCTTCGCGTGGGAGGCGCGTTCTCTACCATCTCGAATCAGAAATCAAGTCCTCGTGTTGGGGGAGCGACGAGGCCCCGTTCCGGAAGCTGACGGCTCACCCTCCGCCCTCGCCCAAGACGCGGCGGGGAGGGACGCCGTCGAGCAAATCCACTGGGCTGCACTTGTCGATGTGGCCGAGGAGCCCGCGAAAGATGCCGTAGCCGACGAGCTTGCGGAGCTTCGGGGAGAAGCCCCTCGCCGTCTCGAGCGGGATGCCGAGCTGCTGGTTCTCCTGCTGGCGGATCCATCCGGCGCAGTAGTTCATGGCGAGGCCGAGGCGGCGATCGCCGGTGCGGTTCGCGCCCCCGCCATGCCAGATGCTCCCGTTGAAGACGAGCACGCTGCCGCGCTTCATCGCCGCGGGGATCGTCTCGTAGGCGGCGCCGAGCTCGGGCAGGCGCTCGTCCTTGTGAGACCCGGGCACGACCCTCGTCGCCCCATTCTCGTCCGTGAAGTCGGTGAGGGCCCACATCGTGTTGCAGACCACCGGCACGTGCGGGCGCGGCAGGGGGATCAGCATGTCGTCGGCGTGGATGGGCTGGGCCACCTCGTCCGGTCCGATCGAGATCGAGGAGAGCGACGAGACGAGGCACCCGCGCCCGAGGACCTCCTCGACGATGGGGAGCACCGCGTCGTGGACGGGCACGCGCTCGAACACCCTTCCCCGCGCGAGGAGGTTGTAGACGCGGAGGGTCCGCGTCCCCTCGAAGATGTTCGGGGAGGGGACGACGGCGAGCTCGCGGTGGAGCCGGTCGATCGCCTGCGCGAGCTCGTCGCAGAGGGCCCCGTCGATCGCGTCGGGGAGGATCGTGAACCCGTCACGCTCGATGCGCGCGACGTGCTCGCGGAGGTGGGCCGGCTCCATTGACGGAGAGGATACGGTCATCCGATCACGTCGTGTACTCGGCGTTCACCTCGACGTACCGGTAGCCGAGGTCGCTCGTGAGGACGCGCGCTCCGCCTGCGCCCTTTCCGAGATCGAGCTCGAGCCTCACGTCGTCGGCGGCCATCGCCTGGGCGAGGGCGGCGCGATCGAACGAGGCCGGCTCGCCGCCGGCGAACACGAGCACGCCCTGGACCTTGCAGACGAGCCGCGACGCGTCCCCCGCCACCGGGCTGTTGCCGACCGCGCTGACGAAGCGGCCCCAGTTGGGATCGTTGCCGAAGAGCGCGGTGCGGACGAGCGCGCTCCTCGCGACGCGCCGGGCGATGTCCTCCGCCGCCGCGTCGCTCCCCGCCCCGCGCACGTCGATGGTCGTGACCTTCGTCGCGCCCTCGCCATCTCGCGCGATGAGCCAGGCGAGGCGATGGGCGACCCGCTCCATCGATTCGATCGCAGCGGCGCGATCCGCGTGGGGCGCCGCCCCCGTCGCGAGGAAGAAGGCCGAGTCGTTCGTGCTCGCGTGGGAGTCGACGTGGACGGCGTTGAAGCTCGCCCGCGCGACGCGGCCCACCGCCCCCCGCAGCGTCTCCGCGTCGAGGCCGGCGTTCGTCGCTACGAAGGCGAGCATCGTCGCCATGTCGGGCTCGATCATCCCCGCCCCCTTCGCGACCCCCGCGCAGACGAGGCCGTCGCGCGCCTCCCCCCAGGCCTTCTCGAAGGCGTCCGTGGTCTGGATCGCCGCCAAGAAGCGCGCCGCGGCCGCGTCGTCGCGCCCGAGCTCGGCGTGGGCGCGCTCGATCCCCTCGAGGACCCGATCGATCGGCAGGGGCACGCCGATGACCCCCGTCGACGCGACGAGGACCTCCGCCGGCTCGCAGCCGACGAGGGCGGCCGTTCGCTCGCACATGGCGCGGGCGTGGGCGAGGCCGCGCTCGCCGGTGCAAGCGTTGGCGTTGCCGCTGTTGACGACGATCGCCGCCACCCGACCTCCGGTGCGGGCGAGGTGCTCGCGACACACGACGACGGGCGCGGCCGCGAAGGCGTTCTTGGTGAAAACGGCCGCGCACGCGTGGGCCGCGTCCCCCACGAGGAGCGCCACGTCCGGCCTCCCGCTCGCTTTGATCCCCGCGATCACCCCGGCGGCGCGGAGCCGACCGGCGGCGACGAGGGAAGCCGGCGATGAGGGGGGGACGAACGGCGGTCGCTTGGGGGTCGCTTTGATCTCGGTCACGGGGGCGTGCTCGCCGACCGCAGCACGAGCGTCAAGCGCGAGGACTTCGCCGAGCAATCACTGCACCGAAATGCGCTCCACCCGCACGGCGTGCTTCTGGCTCTCGTCCGCGAACGCGGCGATCTCCTTGGCGACCGACCGCACCGCGACCCCGCACCGCGGCGAGCAGTCGAGCACCTTGGACTTGCCCGGCTTCGGCGTCCCGCCCTCACAGACCTTCATGGAGGCGGCGTGCTCGGCCGCGGCCGTGCGCACGCGATCCGCGGCCTTTCCTCCCGCCGTGTCGACGTCGAGCGGGACCGACTTCATCCGATCGAGGATGTCGCGAACCCGGCCGCACGGCTCCCAGACGACCCACGCCGCCGCGAACTGATCCCCGTCCGCGAGCTTCAGCTCGTCCGCGACCGCGGCGAGCTCGTGAATGCTCGGATCGAGCGTGCGCGCGCTCGCTTCGAAGGAGCTCTTTTCCCGATCGCAGCCGGGCGCGAGCGCCAGCGCCAGCGCGAGGGCGACGGTGCAGAGCGGGGGCCGTCCGTCCATGGGGCGCGAAGTAGCTCACGGCGCGAGCCCCGCGGCCAACGTTCCTGCCGAGCCGCTGATAGGATGCGGACGTTGAGCGCGCGTCGCGAAATCCCCCTCTTCCTGCTCGCGGCGTTGGTGCCGGCGGCGGCGACGGGCGCGCTCGGCTGGCGAGCCCTTCGAAACGAGGAGGCGGCCCTCCGCCGCGAGGCGGCCAACGAAGCCACCCGCGCCGCCGAGCGCACCGCCGCCCAGTGCCGTGACGATCTGGCGCGGGGGGCGGGGCGCCTCGCGGACGAGGCGCGCGGGGCCGCGATCGGGGACGACGCGCGCGAGCTCGACGCGTACGAGCGCGCCGCCCGCGCGGCCCCGATGTTCGCGGAGGCGATGATCCTCACCCCGAGCGCGGAGCTCATCTTGCCGCGTGAAGCTCGCCCTTCCGACAAGAAGGCGGAGCGCGCCTGCGCCGACGCGATCTCGAGCTTCGCCGCGACCCGCGCCGCCGCCGCGGAGGCGACGATCCTCTCGCGGTGCGAGGACGCCCGCGACGCGCGCGGACGATGGATGTGGCCGGTGCTCGCCATCGAGTCGCTCGAGGCGAAGGACGATCCGTCCCTGTTCGCGAAGCTCGCGAAGTGGATCGACGCCCACGCCGATCGCATGCGCCCCGAGGAGCGAGCGGTGACGCGCGAGGAGCTCGGGCGGCTCGATCGGGTGCCGGCGGCGGAGCGCGACGCGGTGACCGCGGTCCTCTCCGGCAGCTCTCCTCGATCCTCGAGCGTCGCGCCCGTGCTCGCGGCCACGGTGCGCCGGCAGGTGATCGGAGACGCGATCCGCGCCGCGGAGGCGGGGCCGGCGGTGACCCTCGCCGCGAGCGGCGTCACCGGCGCGGTCGTGGTCTTGGACGACGGGGCGCGGGCCGGGTTCATCGTGACCCCGGAGACGCTCGCGAAGGCGCTGCGCACCAAGAGCGCACGGCTGCCGGGCCTGGACCCGCAGTTCGTCGCTTCGGCGGCCACCGAGGCGGGAGCGTCCCCGGAGGCGGGAGCGCCGGAAGGTTTCGCGTGGATCTCGGAGGGGATCGGGGTCCGCGTGCGCTACGCGCAGCCGGAGCAGCTCCGGGCCCGCACGACCCGCAGCGAGCGGATCCTCGGCGGGCTCATCGCGGGAGGCATCGCGCTCGCGATCGTCCTCGCCTTCGTGCTCTATCGGAGGATGCGCGCGACCCAGCGCACGAGCGAGCTGCGGACGAGCTTCGTGGCCGGCATCTCCCACGAGCTGCGGACGCCCCTCGCGAGCGTGCGGATGCTCTCCGAGCTCATGGCGGAGGGGCGCATCGAGGAGGACGAGCGCAAGGAGGTCGCGGAGGCCCTCGCCAAAGAGGCGCTCCGCATGCAGGACACGGTCGAGCGCTTCCTCGCCTACGCGAAGAGCGAGCGCGGCAAGCTCCTCGCGACGAAGCGGCCCGCCGATCTCTCGGCCCTCGTACGAGAGCGGGCGCGCGTCTTCTCCGAGCAACACCCGGACGTGAAGGTCGAGGTCGCCGCTCCCGAGCGCGCCGTGGTCGCCCTCGACAGGCCGCAGATCGAGATCGTCGTCGACAACCTCCTCGCCAACGCCCTGAAGTACGCCCCCGAGGGACAACCCTTCTCGATCGAGGTCGCCGAGGGCGCCCGCCACACGTCGCTCGCCGTGCGCGATCGCGGCCCGGGCATCCCGCGCGCCTACGCGAAGCGGATCTTCGATGCGTTCCAGCGCGGAGACGATCGGCTCTCGAAGGCGACGAGCGGAACGGGCCTCGGCCTCTTCCTCGTGCGCTCGATCGCGCGCGCTCACGGCGGCGACGTCACCCTCTCGATCCCGGAAGACGGGGGGGCTCGGTTCGTCGTCACCCTCCCTCGCGACGAGCCCCCTCCCTCCAAGGGCGACGGCGATTGAGGCGCGACGATCAGTATCGGCGGGGCGAGCCGGTGGCGGTCTTGCTCACGAGCTTCAGGCTGCTTCCGACCCGCTGAAACTCGAACCGCTCCTTCCAGCTCCAGGTCTTCGAGTCGGGGCCATCGGTGCCGGTGCCCGAGTCGTCGACGATGACGCGGTCGCCTTTCGTCTCGACCGCGACCTCGTTGTAGACGGCCTGGTTGAACGCGGTGTCGGGGACCTCGGCGCAGCGGGATGGGACGCCGTCCGGGCCCAGCCACGCGTCCACGAGCCTTTTGTGCTCCGCGCCGCACTGCTCGCCGAGGCCGATCGCCTCCGTGAGCGGACAAGAGAGCTTTCCCCGAGACCGCTCGCACTTGCTGCTGACCTTCGCGGAGAGGAAGCCGACGGCGGCGCGCTCCGGGTCGGAGAGGCAGCGCGCGATCTCGGTCTCTACGATCTGCTCGGGGCCATCCCACCGGAGCAGCACGACGCGCCCGCTTCGCGGTGGGCAAGGCGGCGGGGCGGGCGGCCGAGAAGAAGCAGGGCCGCTGGAGGTTTGGGCGGGTCGGGCCGCACGCCTCCCCTCCGCGGTGGGGGCGGGCTCGCGTTCGATCCCCGAGCTCGCGCGCGGCGCCGGTCTCTCGCCGCCGTCGCACCCCGAGAGGGCGAGGACCACCACGGCGGCGAGGCGCGAGATCGAGGAGCGCAAGGCTGGCTTTGGACGGTCGTGGAACGCAGCGCAATCGTCGGGATCGTGCCGGCGGTTCGGGCCGCCG
This sequence comes from Polyangiaceae bacterium, assembly GCA_044225865.1. Taxonomy (GTDB): domain Bacteria; phylum Myxococcota_A; class Polyangia; order Polyangiales; family Polyangiaceae; genus Xiheicaenibacterium. The sequence goes on from JBGAID010000044.1 coordinate 12,354, forward strand.
CTACACTCGAGAACGCCGCTTGCACGCGGCCCGCGGGGGCTCGGCCTCCGTGGTAATCTGCGCGCGAGCGGGGCGCAGGTCGACGAGACTTTGACCGACTTCGACGCGATCACGACAGCCATGTCAGAGCGACCTTTCGTACCGGGGCCTCACGCGGGCCTGAAGCGCCGAGCGTCGTCGCTCGCTCGGGTGGCACGCTCCTCGCTTCGATGGTCGGTGCGCTTCGCCTCACTCTGCATGGCCGGCGCCTTCCTCATGTCCGCCGGATCCTGCCTCATCACGACCACCCCCGAGTTCCACGAAACTCAGCCCACCGCGCCGAAGTTCATCGCGGACCGGTTCACGCCGGACCCGCGGACCTTCATCCTCGTCAAGTCGACCGACCTGCCGGGCACGCTCAACGCCCAGGTCCAATCCGAGGACCCGCCTGGCGTAAAGGTCATCAGCCGCGTGTTCTCCGACTACGGGACGCCGAACGGGCTTGGGCAGCCCTTCCAGCGCGTGGTCGACGGGGGAAGCGTCGAGGCCGCGACATGGGAAGACGGGCCTCGCGACATCCAAGCTCGGGTCCTCTGGGATCAGCTCCTCCCGGTCACGGAGGCGGGCTGTCATCGAATCACCTGGATGGTGGCTCATGATTTCTCCGGCGAAGGAGGCTGCCCGGTGCCCCTCTCCTCTCCCGATCCACAAGGCAATCCGCAGGCAGACTACGACGAGATCACCTGGACGGTCATCGTCTGCGACCCCATCAACGGGTGCCCTTCGATCGACACCGAGAACCTCGAGACGGCCTGCCCGAAGCCGACGGTGAGCTGCCGGCCGACCACCGGCGGCGACGAGGTCGGAGGCGCCGCGCCATGAAGGCCTCGATCCTCCTCGCCGTCGCCGCGACGGGGCTGGGCGCCTGCTCGCTCGCCTACGACGAGCCCCAGCCCACCCCGAAGAACGACTGCTCGATCGACACGGCGTGTGGGGGTGATGCGGTCTGCGCGAGCACGCTGCGATCGGAGCAGGTCTGCGCGGCCAAGACCTCCCAGCTCGGCGACGTCATCCTCGAGGTGGAGGTGACCTCGTATGGTGTCGGCTCGAACTACGTGTTCCACGATAGTTTGAGCTTCAACGAGACGTCCGGCACCGGGCTCGTGAAGAACGTCCAGCTCGACCTGCCCGCGTCGGTCGAGTTCACCGGGAAGATGGTGGCGGGCGAGCCCGACCAGTGCACCGCTTCGGACGGCAGCGTCCCCGTGAAGGCGCTCTTCCACAACCGCTCGGATGAAGGCTTCTTCGGCTACGACCTCTCCGCGGAGGCGAGCATCGACGTGACAGAGGGGCGCTCCACCGCCCAGTTCTCCGTGGAGATGCCGCCCGGCTCCTACGACGTCTACCTGCAGCCGCAGCCCTCCGGGATCGACGGCTGCGCCCTGCTTCCACCCCATTTGCTCCGGGGCGTGATCGTGGACGCCGATCACACCGAGCTCGTGCCCGACGAGACCGTCGAGATGCGGACGCTCAAGGGCGTGCTCAACGTGCCCTCGTCCGCGGAGGGGTGGGTCATCGAGATCATCGACCCGAAGTACGGCCACGTGATCTCCGATGCGTTCGAGCTGGGCGCTCAGGAGGGTGAGGTGCCGATCGGCGGCTCGGGCCTTCGCTATTACCCGGTGGATGGACGCATCCTGCGGCTGCGCGATCGGGAGGGTGACCTCGCGGTGCATTGGGATCTCGCGACCCTCGATCTCGACGGCAACGACGAGGTCTCGATCGATCTGAGCGACCTGCTCGCGATGCCCGCCGACGTCCACGCGACCGTGCTCGATCCGCAGGGGAACATCGTGCCTTCGGCGGTGGTGACGATCCAGTCGACCGCCCTCACCGGGAGCGCGAACCAGAACGCCATCTATCGCGCGACCGCGACGACCGACCTCTCGGGCGTGCTCACGGTGAAGCTCGTGCCCGGCAAGTACATCGTCAGCGCGATCCCGCAGGGACCGGGGGCCGCGCCCGACTTCGAAGAATGGGAGATCACGGAAGGCGGGGGCGGCTCGGGCAAGGGGTTCGTGCTCGGCGTGCAGCCGAGCATCCAGGGCAACGTCGTGAGCCCGACCGGGATCGGCATCCCCTCCGCGCCGCTCTCGGTGGGCCCTTCCACGACGGTGGTCCCGGACTATTTCGCCCAGGTCTTCTCCAAGCCGAACAAGGACGACCTCGCGGCGCGCCCGGTGCGCCAGCAGATCGGGAGCACGGACGAGGTGGGAGACTTCGAGCTCGGCGTGGATCCGGGGAAGGTCGATCTCGCCGTGAACATGCCCGCCGACAGCGGCTACCCCTGGTTCGTCCTGCCCGGCTTCCTCGTCGATCCCGCGGACAAGACGCCCATCGTGGACGTGTCGACGCTGCCGCTCAGCTATCCCGTCATCGCCCAAGGCGTCGTCACGGGGGAGCTCGGGCCGGCCCCCTACGCCGTCGTCCGCGCGTGGGTGCAGCCGGAAGAGGGCGGGCCTCTGGTGCAGATCGGCTCGACCACCGCCGACGCGAACGGCGTCTTCGTGCTGCCGCTCCCCCCGAGCATCACCGAGCTACCGCAGACGCAGGCCCCCACCGACCAGGGCCAGACGCCCTGAAATGCGAGCGTTTCCGTTTCGGCCTGTACTAATCTGTTCGTAGTGGAGGACGAGTCCGCGAGAGACAACGAATCGGACCGGGATCTCGCCGCTGCGCTTCACGAGGTGGGGAACGGCCTGACCGTGATCCTCGGCTGGCTCGAAGAGGCGCACGCCCACGCCGGCTCGGAGGGGCCCGTGGCGGAGGCGGTCGCGATCGCGCTGGCGCGGGCGCGGCGGGCCCAGCGCCTCGCGCGGGTCGCGATCGGGGCGGCGGTGACGGAGGGAAAGCCGTCCGTCGAGCCGCTCGCTTCCATCATGGACGAGTGCATCCAGGGCCTCTCTCCCATCGCGGCGAAGAAGCACGTGGACATGCGGGCCGCCCTCGCGCCGGAGTGTCGAGCGATCCAGGTCGAGGCCGGCGATCGGCTGCTCCAGGTCGTGACGAACCTCCTCTTGAACGCGATCGAGGTGACGAAGGAGGGAGGCCGCGTCCAGGTCGCGGTGCGGGCAGGCGCGGAGCCGGGGACGCTCTCGGTGCGGGTCGCGGATGAAGGCCCCGGGATCGGGCCGCTCGATCGGGCGCGGCTGTTTCAGCGGGGGGTGAGCGGCAAGAAGGGCGGGGCCGGGATCGGGCTCTCCCACGCGCTGCGGATCGCGACCGAAGAGGGCGGCAAGCTCGCGGCCGAGCCGTGGGTGGAGGGGCAAGGAGCGGTGTTCGAGCTGGTGTGGCCGACGACGGCGATGTCCTCGCGCGCGGGGCCGCGGACGCGCCGGGCCGCCCTCCTGAAGGACACCCGCGTGGCGGTGGTCGACGACGACGCGGGGGTGACGGACTTGCTCGACATGGTCCTCTCCGCGCGCGGCGCGACGGTCACGAGCTTCTCGAAGCACAAGGAGTTCCTCTCGACCCTCGCGACGAACGCGTACGACGTCGCCCTGCTCGACGCGTCGCCGTTCGGAGATCGGCTGCTCGAGACGCTCGACAACCTGAAACGCGAGCACCCCGCGCTCGACCTCATCCTCATCTCCGGATCCAGCGATCCGGGGGTGGACGTCGGTCGGCTCGGGGTGACGTGGATCCGCAAGCCCTTCGAGGTCGAAGAGGTGATCGACGTGGTGCGGGTCGTCAGGGCGTCATCACGATCGGATACTTGACGGTCGTCGTCTTTCCCGTCGCGGGGAAGCGCATCTTCTCGAGATCCTGGAGCAGGCACGCCTCGAGGCCTTGCTCCGCGAGCGAGGGCTCGATCTCGACGGCGGGGCTCGTCACGCGACCGTCGCCGTCGATGCCGAAGGCGAGGGTCAGCTTCCCCTGGAGCGACTTGTTCCGCTCGAGCGCGGCCTCGTAGCAGCCACGGAGGTGGGCGCGCGAGCTCCGAACGACAGCCTGGATCTCGCCGGGGAGGAGGTTGCCCTGGAGCGGCACCGTCACGGGCGTGAACGGGACCTCCGTCATCTTCGAGAACGCCTCCTCCACCGCCTCGAGCTGAGCCGGGCGCGGGGCCGCGATCACGATCGTCGGCTTGCCGTTCGCTCGCTTGCGGGCGACGACGAGCCCTTCGCCGCGCTCGAGCACGGCCGCGATCTCCTCGCTCGGCATCGGCAGGTAGTCGTCGTAGCGCGAGGGCACGCGGTTGTCGGCGAGGTCGTAGTAGAAGACGAGCAGCGATCGATCCGCTTGCGGCATGTCGTCGCGCGTCTCGCCCATCGCCGAGGGGAGCGCGAGCCAGTTGTCGGAGCTCGAGATCGACTGACCGATCTTGATGTTGACCCCGATCTCCTGCTCGAGCTTCTGACGCTTGGCCTCCGCGATCTCGAAGATGCCGTGGTCGTTCGCGCGACGCCGACCGAAGGCGTAGACGTCGACGAGGATGCGACCGTCCTCTCCCGCCTCGAAGAGCTCGGCGAGCGCGGAGGCGATGGGCGGCGGCGACCCGTTGGAAGGGAGCCGCAAGCCAGACTCCTCCGCTTCACCGGTGAGGAGGAAGCGCAGCCGCTTCTCCGCGACCTCCACCGTGTCGGACCGGTCCCGCCCCGCCCGCGCGCTGAGGAGGTTCTCGACCGCCTCGACGGCGCCGTCGTCGTCACCGGAGAGCTCGTAGGCGCGGCTGAGGGCGAGGAGCACCGCGTCCCGATCGTCGCCAGAGACGGCGCTGTCGGAGGCGAGGGCCTGCAAATCCGCGAGGGGGCCCTTCACCTCGCCCCGATCGAGGGCGCGCTCGGCGCGCTCGAGTCGAACGCGCGCGTCCGTCACGCGCAGCGCCGGGTCGGCAGCGGGGGCGGAGGCCTCGTCTGCTTCGCGGGCTCCCTCGGCCTGCTCGTGCGGATCTCCGCCCGGCACGTCGGAGGTCGAGCACCCGACCGCGAAGACCGAACCGAAACAAAGACCCACGAACATCTTGCCGAGCTTCATCATGTCGTCCTCCCGGGGGCGATTCGTGTCGCCCCGACGAGAGAGAACCTAGAACCCGCAGTTGTTGGCTCCGTCTCGACCATGTCACCGTTGTGTCACCGGGCGGGGCGACGCGCGAACCGGTAGCCTCCCCCGCGCACCGTCACGAAGAAGCGGGGGGCCTTGGGATCGTCCTCGAGCTTCGCGCGGAGCCGGTTCACGAAGTTGTCGACGGTGCGATCCGTGCCGAAGTAATCCGAGCCCCACACCCCGTCGAGGATGCGCTGGCGGGTGAGGAGCCGGTCCTCGTGGTCGAGGAAGAACCGCAGGAGCTTCATCTCCTGAGCCGTCATCTCCACCGACTCCTCGCCGCGGACGACGCGGAACGATTCGAAGTCGATGGTCGCGGCGCCGATCGTCACCACGCTCGTCTCCACGTCGCGCTTGCGCCTTCGCCTCAGCGCCGCGTCGACGCGCGCGAGGAGCTCACCGACCCCGAACGGCTTCACCACGTAGTCGTCGGCGCCGAGCTTGAGGCCCCGAATCTTGTCCTCCTCCTCGCCCTTGGCCGTCAGCATGATGATGGGCAAGTCGTGATCGAACGCTCGGAGCTCTTCGCAGACGGCGTAGCCGTTCTTCTCGGGCAGCATCACGTCGAGCAGCACGAGATCGAAGCCCTCGTTCGTGGCCCGCTCCACCCCCTCCGTGCCCGTCTTCGCCGTCTCCACGCGGTAGCCCGCGGATCGAAGCGTCTTCACGAGCCCGAGGCGCAACGTCGGATCGTCCTCGACGACGAGGACGCTCTCCTGCCGCGCGCGTGATGAGTCCGCCGTCGTCACGGCTGCAAAGTCTAACAGGCTGCTGAAAAAGTCGGCGCCATGCCTCTCGGCACCGGAGTGGCTGCCAATTCACCCCCCCCGCCCCCTCGCTGTGCGAGGGGGGAGATCCGTCGGAGGACGATGCGGATTCTTTCGAGCACGCGTTCCGTTTGAAACAGGGCTTCGTCGTTGGTGAAGCGCAGGACGAGGATGCCACGCCTTCGGAAGAAGGTGTCGCGAAGTCGATCGCGTTGCTGGCGGCAGTGGCCTGACGACCACCTTATTCAGCACACTGCTAAATCAGCGAGCGCGATTCTCGATCAGCAATGCTCGCGCGGCTCTTTCAGCGCCGCATCGACATCGGGGACGGCAGCTGCCAGCGGGCCTCCGCGTACTCCATCCTCGTCGCGAGCCGGACGAGATCGGCGAGCTCGGGGCTCGACTGGCTGGCCTCGAAGAGGCCCTGCCCTTCGAGGGCGAGCTCCGGCTCTTCCTTTTGGAGCATCCGCCGCGCGAGGGCGAGATCCCCGGTGACGAAGAGGCCGGCGCGACGAGCGGCGCGGCGCGAGGTCCGGCGCGCCACCGCCGGATCGAGGCGACCGAAATCGCAGAGCTCTCGGAGGCGTCGCTCGGCGCGCGGGTTGATCCGCTGCCAGAGCTCGCCCGCGAGGCGCGTCACGTCGGAGGCCCGCGTCGCGGAGGAAGGGGTCGGCGCGTCGTCCTCGGGAGGTCGCACGGGGCCAAAGGCCGCCATCATCGCGTCGAAGAGCCGGGAGAGCGAGGCGTCGTCGAGGTACGTCGCGAGCACGTGCTCGGTGGCGAGGGACGCGTGCATGACCGCCAGGCGATAGGAGAGCTCCGGCGTCTTCTTCGCGAACGAGCCGCGCGCGATCATCGCCGGCTGCGCGAGCAGCGCCGCTTCGATCACCGGCTCGTGATCCCCGCGCGCATGGAAGAACGGCCGCGGGGAGCCGAGACACGCCGCGATCTCGGAGTAGGACTCCCCGAGCACCGTCGCGGCCGTCATCGGGACGCGGTCGTTGCCGGCCACCGCGTAGCTCGCGAGCTCGCGACGGAACATCCCCGCCTCCCAGGCGATCGCGAGGACCTCCGTCTCGCGCGAGGCCACGTCCCGGAACAGGAGGGCGGAGACGAGATCCGGCTCGCGCGGCTGGGCGGAGAGGGGCGGCGGAACCGAAGAGAGCCCCTCCGCGACGGCGAGGACGTGCTCGACCGCGCGCGCGTAGACGTCGTCCCGATCCCCGACGGCGGCATCCCGGAGGGCGACGAGGGTGTCGATCGCGCCCGGCTCGAGGGCGGCTTGGTGACGCCGGACGACGAGGACGTCGTGGGCGCGGGCGCCTTGCATCTCCGCGTATCCGTCGACGAGGGCGTCGCCCGCGACGAGGTCGCCCTCGAGGAGCTCCTGAAACAGCGCCTCCTCGCGGCTGTTGAGGAAGAGCGGGCGGGCTTGGGGAGCGGCCGGACCGAGTGGCTCGGCGCGACGGGGCGCGCGCTCTCGGGTGGCCGGATCGCTCGGAGCGGGCTCTTCCTCGGCGCCGACCTCGAGGGCGCTCGGCTCGGTCGGCGTCGCTACGATCTCCGGCTCCGAGGAGGGGACCTCCTCCATCCAAGAGGGATCCACCTGGGTGGTGTCGCCGGAGATGCGGCCGCTCGAGGCGGGCTGGTCGCTCGCGGGCTCGGGCTCCGGCGCGTCCGAGGCATCCTCTTCTGCGGGCTCGGCGGCCGAGGTCGATGAAGTCGGCTCCGCCCCTTCGGAGACGGGCTCGGGCAGGGAGACCGGCTCGGGATCCGACGGCGGCGCGGGGAGCGTCTCCACGTTGCTCGATCCGCCGCGGGCCTCGAGCAGCTCGAGGATCTCCGCCCGGATCCGATCCGCGGTCGTGCGATCCCGGCGCGCGAGCAGGAGCGCCTGCTCGTACAGCTCCAGAGAGTGCTCGAAATCGGCGCCGGCCGTCATCCGCGCGAGGCGCGCGAGCAGCCGCGCGCGCAGCGGGCCGGTGCTCTCCTTCAGGAGCTCGACGAGGATGGGCCGCGCGACCTCCGGGTCTTCGTCGAACGCGAGGATCTCTCGCCGACGACGCTCGACTTGCCCCTTCAGCTCCGGGATCCCCGCGACCTCTTCCAGGAACGCGTTGGCCTCCGCGAAGTGGCCGGCTTGAATCGCGGCATCGGTCGCGGCGAGCGCGACCCGCGTCTTCGGCCGGAGGCCGCGGAGATCGCCGGCGAGGGCCTGCGCGTAGAGGGGGACCGCCGCCTCGAACGATCGGCTGCGAGAGAGCCGCTCCGCCATCCCGAGGGCGATGAGGGGGAGAGGGCCGACCTCGGCGTGCCGGTGCGACAGCTCGCGGAGCCCGGCGCCGCCGCCATGGATGACGTCGATCGTCTCCGCCGAGAGGAAGGTGTGGAGCTCGATCTCCTCCGCCTCGAGGTGCGGCGCGATCGCCTGGAGGCTGTCCAACACGGCCTGTGCCTCGCGCGGGGTCCCGGTGCCCCGGCTCTTGTACTCGAGGCAGATGTGCTCGAGGACGGCGGCCGGCATCGTCGGGACGAGGCGAGCCGCTCGGCGCGCGCGGATCAACGCGCCCTGCAGGTCTCCCGCCGCGGACGCGGCGCGGGCCGCCTCCACGAGCAATCCCGCCGCCTCCTCGTCGGTGGAGCCCCCCTCCGCGACGACCTGATCGATCGAGAGCACGAGCGAGAACAGATCGCCGGACGAGCGCAGGGCCTCGACGCGGGCGAGCGCGACCTCCCGATCGACGAGCGATCGATCGAGCGCGTCGAGAGGGCGCAGGGCGAGGGCCGGCTCTCGGGCGTCGAGGTAGGCCTTCGCGGCGCGGATCGCGTACCGCCTGCGCTCTTCGGGCGGGACGTCCTCGAGGCCGGAGAGCCTCTCGAACAGGGGCGCCGCGGAAGCCGGCTCGTCGCGCATTTCGTACATGTCGCCCAGGAACGACAGCGCGCTCCGATCGTCCGGGTCCTGCTCGAGCACGTCGAGGAGCTCACGCTTCGCTTCGTCGGCGCGCGCGAGGCGCTGCTCGAGGACGGCGGCGCGTCTCAGCTTGAGCACGCGCACCTGATCGGGGACGGAGGCGGCCCGAATCCGCTGCTCGAGGAGCATGCTCACCGCCTCGTGATCGCCGCGCCGCCGCGCCTCCTCTTCCTGCTCCTCGAGCTCGTCGGTGCGCGGAGGCGGCACCGACTCGAACAGCGCGGCGAACCCGTCCTTGATGGAGGAGAGCTCGGCGACGGGACGCGCGGCTGGGTGAGACCCGGAGAGGCCGCGACGCGAAGGGGGCGCGCTCGGAGGCGGGGGGGTCGAGTCGAGCAGCTCGGACTGGAGATCGGAGAGGAGATCCGCGGCCTCGCTCGAGGGCGGCGGCTCGGAGTCCTTGAGCTCGAGCCGGGGCTTGGCGGGTTTGTCGCTGGGCGACGAAGGGACCGGCTCCGCGAGCGGCTCGGGCACCACCTCCTCGTCGGAGGGCGCGTCGGAGGAGCGGTCGCCCGCGCCCGCGGCGGGGGCCAGCGAGCCGAACATCGCAGGGTCGGCGAAGGGATCTTCGGTCGGAGCGAGGGGAGGCTCGGACGCGCCGAGGGGCGCGGCCTCGCGCCGCTCCGCCTCCGCCAGCAGATCCGCGCTCGACGCGGAGTCACCGAGGGCGTCCGCGACCGCGCTCGCGAATCGCAAGAGCGGGGGGCCCGTCAGCGCTTGGCGATCCTCGGTGCGGGTGAGGATGCGGTGGACGAACGGCGAAGCGTGCTCGGGGAACAAGGCGAGCTTCGGGGCCGCCGAGACGATCCGATCGTAGACCTCGAGCTCGCCGTCGATCTCGACCGCCTTCTCGATAGCGTCGAACGCGACGAGGACGAGGGCCGCGTCCTCGCTCGGCTCGTCGCCCGCCGTCGCCGCTTCGGCGAGGACCCGCGCGAGCTGAGCGGCCGCGCGCGCGCCGTCGGGACCCTCGAGCCTCCCCAGCATCTCGCCCGCGACCTTGGTGATGCGGGCGCACGAGCCCGGAGGGAGGAGGCCTTCCGCGCCGAGCTTCTCGACCACCTCGAAGAGCGTCGCGACGAGCCCGTGATCGGTGGTGTCCTCGAGGGCGGAGACGAGCACGTCGAAGCGGCGCGCCATCCCCTCCGAGCTCGTCCCGGAGAGCTCGACGGCGCGGCGGATCCAGCCGATCCGATCTTCCCCCCGCGCCTCGCCCGCGACCCGCTGGAAGAGCCGCACCGCCTCCTCGGATCCCTCCGCCGGATCGACGAGCCGATGGAGCAACGTCCACGTCGTACCCTCGTGGGGCACCGCCTCGAACGCTTCGAGCGCGTGCCTCAGCGCGAGCTCGCGCGCACCCAGGCGCTCGAGCTGACGCGCGGCTCGATAGTGCGCGGCCCTCCTGCCGAAGCGGCCCATCGCGCGCGCCGCGAGCGACCGGTACACGCGGTCGATCGCGGCGTCGCCTCCCTCCACGTGCGCCGCCTGGGACTCCGCGAGGGAGATCGCCTCCGCGGTGGAGGGATCGATCTCGAGGACGGCGAGCGCGCCTTCGAGGGCGAACGTCGCGAAGCCGTGCTCGGCGGCGTGGAGCCCGGCCGCGAGGGCGAGGGCGACGCGACCGGGCTCGGGGGCGTCGGCGAGGGACGCGAGCCGCTCGAACAGCGCCGCGATCCCCTTCTCGGGGCCGGCGAGCTCGCACAGATCGCTCGCGTACAAGCGGTACCCCGCGAGATCGCCCGCCGCCTCCGCGGCCGAATAGAGGGCGAGCTCCGCGCCGCGCGGGTCGTACGCGAGGTCCCATCGAAGGGCGCCGAGCACGCGCCATGCTTCCGCGGTGACGGCGCGGGTGACGGCGCGCTTCGTCCGGCGCCGGGGCTCGCGCTCCGACGGCTCGGCACCGTCCTCCTCGGGGCGGACGGAGGATCCGAGGCCGAGGAGGGCGGAGCAGGCGCGCGCCCGCACCTCCCAGAGGGCCACGAGGCCGTCCGACCCGAGGCCATGAGGGAGGGTCCGAGATCCGTTCGGCCCTTCGTCGCGCTGGGCGACCTGCTCGAGGTCGTCCGCGGTGTCGAGGATGAGCGCCGGATCGATCTCGGCTTGGGTCGCCCGCAGCAGCTCTTGGGCAGCCCCGTCGAAGTCACCGACCGCGGAGCGCCGATGGGCGAGCTCCAGGTAGAGATCGGCCGGCGCCTCCGCGTCCGACGCGACCGTCCGTTCGAGGAGCGCGATCGAAAGGCCCGCGTCTTCGTGGTCATCGGCGATCGTCGCGAGCCGCTCTCGCACCGCCGCCGAGGGACCGAGCACGTCGAGGACGCGCCGAGCGATCTGCCCCCCCTTGGCCCGGTCCAGGCTGTAGAGGAGCACCAACCCGTCGAGGACGAGGGACGCGCGCTCGTTGGGGGGATCGGGCTGGGCGAGCACCCACGTCAGGGCGTCCGCGATGCGCCGCTCGTCGGTGCCGATCTGACAGCGGCGCAACAGCTCGCTCGTGGCCCGTCGATCGCTGGGAGAGAGGGCGAGCCAGCGATGGGTCCACGCGAACGCGAGCTCGTGCTCTCCGATGTCCTCGAGGCAGCGCGCGAGGGCGTCGCAGAGCCACGCGCGCGGGACGATCGAGCTCAGGGCGCGCTCGATCGAGACGGCCGCCTCGCGGCCCCCGATGGACGCGGCCACCCGCGCGAGAGCGGAGGCCCCGCGCGAGCACGCCGGATCGAGATCGAGGGCGCGCTCCGCTTGCTTGCGCGCGTCGGAGAGGGCGCCGGCGCGGCGGAACGCGTCGGAGGCGGCGGCCGCGAGCAAGGCCGCGGTGTGGCGCTCCGCGTGGATCGAGAGCGCGACGAGGGCGCGCGCCTCGTCCCTCTCGCTCCCGGCCGCGAGCGCGGCGAGAAGACCGTGGCTCGCGCCGAACGTGTCGAGATCGGATCGCTCGAGGAGCGGCAGGAGCTCGTCGAGGGGGCGGCGGCCGCTCTGCTCATGGCGAACGAGGGAGGCGAGCTCCAATCGGGCTCGCACGTGCTCGCGCTTCGGCAGGGAGGCCTCCAAGCGAGCGCGCAGCACCGTCTCGTAGAGCTCGGAGCGGGTGACGTTCTCCGGGGCCCGCTCGAAGACGAACATGAGGGAGCGCGCGGCCGACTCGTCGCGGACGTCGGCGCGGCACACCGCCGCCAGCGTCGCGAACGCGCGCTCCTCGGTGATCGGGCTCTTGCCGAGGGCGCGGGCGAGGCGCCGAAGCGCCTCCAGCCGCGCCTCGCGACCGGCCCCGCTCTCTCGATCGGCGGCGTGCTCCGCCTTCTTGATGTCGGCCTCGCGCTCCGCGACCGCGACCTCGGTCTGGGCGCGCGCGAGCGCGGTCGCGTCGGCTTGAGCGGGGTCGAACGCGCTCGCCCGCTCGTAAGCCCACACCGCGAGGATGGGATCGTCCCCCGCGCCCTCCGCGATCGACGCGAGCTCGAGGGCGAGCCGCGACAGCAGCCCGCGGGGCGCGGTGACGTCCGGTCGAGCGGTGGCCACCACCCGCACGAGGGCCTCGACGAGCGGCTCGACGTCCCCCGTCGCGCCGGCGCGATCCCGGAGCGCATCGAAGGGCGCGGACTGCACCGGGTCTGCGCACGCCGCTTCGATCCACGCCTCCGCAGACCGGTCTTCGACGCTGACCCCGCTCGCGTAGAGGCGGGCGAGGGTGTCGTAGACGACCGACCGCGCCGCGCCCGTTCGCTCGAGCGCGCGGCGCTCGAGCCGCGCCGCCACCAGATCGTGGAGGCCGGCCCGCGCGAGCACGTCGTCGATGCGCGCCTCGATCTCCGGTCTCGGCACCAGCGTCGTGAACCCGATATCGAACGCGGCGGAGAGGGCGATGCCGACGTCGCCGTCCTCGAGCGCGGCCGAGAGCCGGGCGGCGTGGACCTCCAACGCGAGGGCGGTCCCCGCTGCCTTCGACGCCACGCTCGTCTCGAGCGCGGCGGCGTGGTCGCGCAGCACCTCGTCGGCGGCGAGCGCCCGGCCCCGCGCGATCAGGGCCTCCGCGACGGCGGAGGCGGTGGCGCCGCTCTCCGGGCAGAGCTCGAAGGCCCGCAGCAGATCCTCGAGGGCGGCCTCCTCGTCGCCGAGCTTCTGCCTCCGCGCCGCCGCGTCCACGTACGAGCGCGCGCCGTCCTCGCGAGGGATGACCTCGGGGGCCCAGGACGACAGCGTCCCCGAGAGCTCGCGCGCGATCGGGTCGTCCTGATCGAGCTCGGACGCCTCGTCGAAGACGAGCGCGGCCGCGTCCGCGCGACGGGCCCGGGCCAAGAGCACGCCCGCCTGGACGAGGGCGCGGGCGCGGGCGGCGTCGCTCCCCGCGTGCTTCGCTCCCCGCAGCTCGAGGGCGGCCCCGGCCGGATCGCCCAGCCCGGCGAGCCAGCCCGCGAGCTCGATCCTCAGCGCGCTGTCCTCTTCGAGGACGAGGGCGCGCCGCGCGAGCGCGACCGCGGCGTCGAGGTTTGTCCCGCGCAGCGTGTAGAGGTGGGCGAGCCGAATCGCCGCTTCGCGCTCGCGCTCCAGGTCCCCTGCCGCCTGGGCATCCAGGAGCACGCCGGAGTAATGGGCGATCTCCGCCCGAGGTCCTTCGTACCTCGGAAGGTCGCCGCCGGCGTCCGAGCGCGTCAGCTCGGGCCGGCCTGGTGCCGCCCCCTCGGCGGTCTCGTCGACCCTCGTCTGCATGGCGCGCGTCGGCAGCCTAGCATTTGGCCCTGCCGCGCCGAAGTTTCCCTCAGCGAACCGAAAGCGCGTACGGCAGAGCGGCCAGCATCGTCTCTCCCTGCATCATCGGCGCGACGGAGGCGATGAACAGGCGCGCCTCCTCCGGCAGCGTCTCGGCGAGCTTCGCGAGCGGGTCGAGCTCGGCTTTCGCCCGCGCCGCGGCGGACTCGGCCGCCTCCTGGTCTCCGCCGAAGAGCTCGAGCAACCCCGGGGCGGCGTCCCGCGTCCTCACCTTCCCGTCTGCGCCGAGCTTGGCCGCGTCGAGCGCATAGCGAATCGCCTCGTCCAGCCCGCCGATCTCGTCCACGAGCTTCCGGTCGAGCGCGGTCGCTCCTCCGAAGATCCGCCCCTCCGCGCTGGCCTGGACGGTCTCGCGATCGATGCCCCGCCCTTCCACGATGCGGTCGAGGAACGTCTCGTACATGCCCTCCATCCCCGCGAGGACCTTGGCCCGGGTCGCGTCGTCCCACGGGTCGAACGGCGACATGTACGAGGCGCGCCGGCGCCGCGTCTCGTCAGGGGCGGCCGAGATCGTCACCGTGTTCACGTAGAGCTTCTCTTTGAGGGTGTCGTGGAGGGCGAGCTTTCCCGCGACCACCCCGATCGAGCCGACGATGCTCGTCGGCTGGGCGAAGATGCGGCTCCCCGCGCACGAGAGGTAGTAGCCGCCGCTCGCGGCCATGCCGCCGATCGAGATGACGAGCGGCTTCTTGTCGCGGAGCTTCATCAGCTTGTGCCACAGCAGATCCGAAGCGAGGGCAGATCCCCCCGGCGAATCGATGCGGAGGACGACGGCCTTGGCCGCATCATCCTCCGTGAGCTGGGTGAGGAGCTTTCCCAGGCCCGACTCGGTGATCCCATCGCCGCCGCCGAACGCCCCCGAGGGGCCCATCGTGATCGCCCCCACCGCCCGCACCACCGCGACGTGGTCGACACCCTCCGCGTCGGCGCCGGAGAACGCCTTGACGATCTGGGCGAACCCTCCGCCCTGCGCGTTGGGACCTCCGCCGAACGCGACCACGCGCCGGCCCGCTCCGCTCGCCTCCTTCGCGACGGAGATCGCTTCATCCACGTAGCCGATCCGATCGATGAGACCGAGCTCCTTCGCCGCCTTCGGCGTGTAGGGCCCGTCCTCCATCGCCGCCTCCAGCGCCGGCCTCGAGCGCCCCTCGATCACGCTGTCGATCCACGCGCGCCGGAGATCCTTCAACGTTCCCTCGAGCGACTCGCGCGCCTCCGGGCTCGGCTCCTTCCGCGTGTAAGGCTCCTGGGCGCCTTTGTATTTGCCCACCTGGAGGAAATCGACCCCCACCGAGAGCTTGTCGAGGAGCTCGCGTCCGAAGATCAGCGAGAACGCGATCCCCACCGACTCGACCGTCCCCGCCGGGCTCATCCAGATCTCGTCGCACCCGAGCGACGCGAGGACGAGGGTGCCCGTCTGCAGATCGTCCGCGTGCGCGACGACCTTGATCTTCCGCTCCTCGCGGACCTTCTTCAGGAAGAGGCCCACCTCGCGCGCCATCGAGAGGCCCACCGAAGCGGACCCGAGCCGAACGAAGATCGCCTTCGTGTCGTCCTTGTCGAGATCCTTCAGGGTCCGCAGCAGGTCGACGAGGCCGGTGCCGGGCACCGATCCGAACAACGAAGACTGCCCCTTCTCGGAGAGGCCCTTCGAGAGGTTGATCTCCATCAAGGCGGGCCCGCTCGTGGCTTCGCCTTGGACCTTCGCGCCGAAGGGCAGCCTCCCCTGGCACCCCGGGCCGCCCACCGCCGCGGCGATCCCGAGGCCCAACGTTCCGCGAACGAGACTGCGGCGCTTCACCCGGCCGTTCTTATCACGTCCGCTCACTCGCCGTACGCAGGCACGTCGCTCGTGCTCGGCGGCGGAGGGGGCGGCGGAGGCGGAGGCGGTGGGCTCGAGGTCGTGCTCGCCGGCGGCGGTCCCGACGGGTTGTCGGGGGTGCTCGCAGACACGCCCGAGACGCGCTCCCGCGCGCGCGTCGCCGCCTCACCGGTGATCCCCGCGTCGAGCGCGCGCTTGTAGAGCGCCTTCGCTCCCGCCTGATCGCCCGACTTCCACTTCAAGTCGGCGAGGTTGAGGAGGGCGTTCGCGTTGGCGGGGCTCACGTCCAGCGCCCTTTGGTAGTAGCTCGTCGCGAGCTGCGCCTGCCCTTGCCGCTGCGCGACCGCCGCGCGCCCGAGCAGCGCCTCCACGTTCTTGGGATCGGAGACGATCACGCCCTCATAGAGGTTCTCCGCCTTGGTGAGCTCGCCGCGGGTGAGCGCCTCTTGAGCGGCGCGCAGGCTCGAGGTCGTCCCCGCCGAGTCGACCGGCGTCGCGCTCGTCGCGGGAGGCGCGGACGCGGAGGTCGCGGGCGTCGCCGACCCCACCGTCGGGAGATCCTCCACGCGCAGAGCCACGTTCTCGCCTTTTTCGGCGCGCTCCACGAAGCGCGTCAGCTCCTCCAAGAGCGGGTGCGCCTTCGGCAGCTGGCCGAGCTCACGGCGGGCGCCCGCGGGATCTCCGGACCGCGCGAGGGCGTACACGAGGAGCGCCCGCGCCCGGCCGACCTTGCCCTCGCGCTCGGCGGCCTGGGTGAGCCGCGAGACGACCGCCTGCCACTGCGGCTTCTGCTCGCTGAGATCGAGGGCCGCCTTCGAGATGTCCGTGTCGGGCTGTCCGTCGAGCCCGCCGATCTGATCGAGGAGCGCTCGAGCCTCCTGCGTCTTGCTCACGAGCCGGAGCACGTCGATGCGAGCGCGGGTGACCTCCTGGTCGTCCTTCGCGAGCGCGCGCGCGCGGTCCACCGCCGACGTCGCCTGCGCGACCATCTGATCGTACTGCGCCTTCACCGCTTCGCGACCGGCGTCGTTGGCGGGCAGAAGGAGGAGCTTGAGCCACGGGCCCTCCGCACGAATCACCGCCAGGCGAGCGCTCGCTTTGGCGACGCGGGGGTCGCTCTCGGAGAGCCCGCTCGCGCGATCGAACTGGCTCTTCGCGCCGTCGAAGTCGCCCTCCCGGAGTGCCCGCTCTCCCTCCTCGAGGAACGTCGCGATGCGCGGATCGGCGGAGGCCGTCGGCTCGGCGCCCTTCTTCACGTATCGCTGCACGAGCAGGATGCCGAGGAAGATCATCACCCCCCCGACGAGCAAGCCGACGATGAGCCGCATCGATCCGGGCGACCGGCGCGAGGCGAAGACGCTCGTGCGCCGGTCCGAGGGGAGCGGCTCGACCTCGTCGTGGGTGACGGAGTAGCGCGCCTCCGGCGGGGGCGGCGTGACGAGCGACACGCGCGCCCGTCCCTTGCGCTTCGATGGCCGGGCCTCCGAGGATGGCTCTTCCTCGGCGACGGGGGGCGGGCTCGGCGTCGGCGTCGGCGTGGTGGGCTGCTCACTCGCGCTCGCTCCGGGGACAGGCTCGGGCGGGAGCACCTGGGCCCGATCCGCTTCTTCGGCGGGAGCAGGCTTGGCGCTCGCGGGCGCCTCGTCCTTCGCCACCACCGACGCGCTCGGGGCGACGCGCGACCGCGGCTGCTCGCGGGGCGTGGAGTTCGGCGCCGACGCGTCCGGCGTGGATCCCGGGCGACGCGCCGTCGATGGCTCGGGGAGCGACTCCGGAGCGCGCGCCGCGGGCGGGTCAGGGAGGGCCGCGTCGGCGGAGGCGGGGGTGCCGAACGCGACCGTCTTGCTCACCGAGCGTGGGGGCTCCTCCGTCGCGGGGACGAAGCCCCGGGCCACCGCTTCGCGCATCGCCTCCGGCGCGTCGCGAGGCGCGACCCCCATCAACGTCTTGGGCGGCTCGTCACGCTCGCGGTACGGCTCCATCAGCGTGGGCGGCTCGCGCGAGGGCGGCGCGGGCTCCGCGCCGAGGGCGGTGAGCTCCCGCGTGAGGCTGCGGGACTGGGTGACCTCCTCGTCGAACCCGAGCGGATCGCCGCTTCCCGAAGGGGTCGGAGGCGGCACGTTGATCGCGCTCCCTTCGCCGCGCAGCGAGGGAAGCGGGATCGCGACCGAGCTCTCTCGAGTGGAGGGCGGCACCTGGACCGGTCCGAGGCCGGAGGGCGTCGCGGAGCGCGCGCGGGTCGTCGAGGTCTCCACCGCGCCGAGCCCGATGTTGGTGCTCGCCATGGGGGTCGGGGTCGAGATGAAGAAGGGCTCGAGCTCCGCGATGGACGCCAGCCTCCGCGGTCGGCCCGCCCCTCGGCTCAGGACGTCGTCGCGGCCGACCTTGCCCGAGGAGATCGCCGACTTCAGCTCGCGCAGCGCGCGAAACTCGAGCGCTTGCCCGTCCACCGTGCGGACGATCCAGACCTCGGGCGCCGCGCTCCCGTCGCGCCGCTTGACCTTGAACCGGTGGCCGCACTGCGTGCAGCGAACGCTCGTGCCTTGGTCGGAGACCAGAGCATCGTCGAACTCGTACTCGGTCTGGCAGCGCTCGCAGGTGACATCCATGGGGCGTGAGCCCGACAACGGTACTCGGTTTTTGGATCCGGGGGGGCCGGAGGCATCGACCCGCGGTGGGGCGCGCGAGCCACGGGGGTGTTGGGCGCGCG
Source organism: Polyangiaceae bacterium (assembly GCA_044225865.1). Lineage (GTDB taxonomy): Bacteria > Myxococcota_A > Polyangia > Polyangiales > Polyangiaceae > Xiheicaenibacterium. The sequence goes on from JBGAID010000044.1 coordinate 30,473, forward strand.
AGTCACAGGGACCGTGAACCCCCATTCACGAACGGGAGCGAAAGATCGCTCGGCAGACACCTGCGCAGGGGCATGAGGCTTGCTATCCTGTTCGGCACTCATGCGCCTCCTTAACCCGCTGCCCACGGTCGCCCTCTTCGGCTCCCTGACGTTCGGCCTCGCCGGCTGCCCGATTTGGGACGACAACCACGGCAACTGTTACGACACGGGCTGCTGCGACTATTACGACGACTGTTACTTCGACAGCTGTGGAAGCCCGGCGGACTGCTACGCGGGTGAGGTCTGCGGCCTCGACAACGTCTGTCACTACGGCTCCTGTTACGACTACGGCTGCGCCGCCGGCTACGTCTGCGACGCGAAGTACGAGTGCATCCCCGACAACGGGTCGGGTGGGTCGGGCGCGGGCGGCAGCAACGTCGGGGGATCGGGCGGCTTCGGCGGATCGGGCGGCGCGGGCGGCGCCGGCGGAGAAGGCGGCGGCACGGACGTCGTCTGGTGCGCGAACCCTCACGACTGCCAAGCGGGCGAGTATTGCGCTCCGAACGGGACGTGCACGCCCGGAGACTGCTCGTCGGACGGCTGCATCTTCGGCTTCTACTGCGACACGTTCGGCGAGACGCCGCTCTGCTACCCGGAAGACCCGGGCTCGTGCGGGCGCGACGCGGAGTGCGGAGGGAACGGCAACCTCTGCGTGAGTGGCTTCTGCACCCCGCCGGAAGATCTCTGCTTCGACCAGACCCAGTGCGCGGCGGGGGACGTCTGCGCCGACGGCAAGTGCGTCCCGAGCTGCGCCAACGCCGCGAGCTGCCCCTCATCGTTCACGTGCACGCAGACGGTGGAGCTCTGCACCACGCCCGCGACGACGTGCACCATCACCAACGACTGCGGCGGCCCCGACAGCGTCTGCGTGGACGGCGCCTGCGTCCCGCGCGCCATCGACGGCATCTGCAACGATCCGAACGACGTCTGGGTTCGGAACGGCTGCATCCCGAATCAGAGCGCGACGTTCGTGTGCACCGTCGACGGCTCCCAGGACGTCTGCGCGACCGGCTCGCTGTGCCTCCATCACAGCTGCTACATCTCGTGCGAGACGCCGAACGAGACGGCGTGCAACGGACTGCCCGAGCTCGACCAATGCAAGAGCGTGACGACGACCTCGGGTCCCCACTCCGTGTGCGGCACCGCGGACAACCTCGGCGATGAATGCGATCCGACCTCCGGCGTGACCTGCGATCCGGGCCTCATCTGCGTCGACGGCTACTGCAAGTAGGCGTCGACCGGGGTGCACGCGCTGCGTCGCGGCGACGCAACCGCGGGGCGCGCGTCGAATAAGACTGGGCCAGGGTGCGCGCTCCGTGCGAACGTGCGCCCGTGCGATCGCTAACCGCTTTCACCCCAGCTTTTCTCATCGCTCTCGCGGCACCCTCCGTGGCGCTTGCGCAAGCGACGCCGCCACCTCCCCCCGTCCAGCCCACGGACACCGCGCCCGCCCCCGCGACGAAGGGGCGCTCCGAAGGTGTCCAGAAGCCCGATGACCAGAAGCGCCCCGAAGGGTGGTCTCCCGGCATCGCGTTCGGAGGCACCTTCAACCTGATCGACAGCCGCAGCGTCGTCGGCACCCAAGACGGGACGACCCTGACCCTCGGCCTCGCCCTCGACGCGTCGCTGGAGTTCAACCACGGCAAGCACGAGTGGCGCAACGCCCTCAAGGCAGGCGCGGGCGCGACGCGGACCCCTTCCCTCGACGAGTTCGTGAAGACGGCGGACGGGCTCTCCTTCGAGAGCATTTACCTGTTTCACGCCCTCGAGATCTTCGGGCCGTACGCGCGCGCGTCGCTGACCACCCCGATGTTCCAGACCCTCGATATCCGGCCGGCCGCCGTCACCTACGACGTCGCGAACATCGACGGAACGACGTCGCAGTTCATCGGGCGTCGCTTCGCGCTCACGGATCCGTTCGACCCCCTCGTTCTCCGGCAGGGCATCGGCGCCTTCGTCCAGCCCGTCAACACGGACCAAATCAAGTTCGAGGCGAAGGCCGGCGTGGGCGCGCAAGAGAGCGTTGCGAGCGGCTACGCCCTCACCGACGACTCGGCGACCCCGAACATCGAGGTCACGGAGCTCGACAACTCGTTCGCGGTCGGCGCCGAGGTCGTGGCGAACGCGTGGGGCTTCTTCGACACGACGAAGCGCGTCTCGTACAGCGTCGGAGCGGGCGTGCTCTTCCCCTTCGTGACGAGCTCGCTGCCGGAAGGAGACGACCGCAGCCTCATCGAGCTCGCGAGCTTCGAAGGCAACGTCGGGCTCAACGTGAAGCTCTTCGACTGGGCGACCCTCGGGTACAAGCTCAACGTCACGCGCGACCCGCTCGTGGTCGACGAGTGGCAGGTCTCCAACAACCTGCTCGTGACCATCGGCGCCGCGTTCGGGACGAAGGCTCCCGCGCCGCCGCCGAAGTGCGACTGCACGAAGGAGTGCGCGGCCCAGACGCCCCCGCCCGCGACCGCGCCGGCTACGGAGACGAAGCCGGCCGAGACGAAGCCGGCCGAGACGAAGCCCGCCGAGACGAAGCCGGCCGAGACGAAGCCCGCCGAGAAGCCGCCTCAAGTCACCCCTGCGACCCCCGAGCCCTAGGAAGAGCGCCGCCATGACCATTCGAAGACTCCTGCCCCTCGCCGTGCTCGCGGCGCTCTTCGCGCTGCCGGCCTGTGAAGATCACTTCACCACCCAGGACGCGTACGACGTCTGCGATCAGCTCGTCGAGCGCAACCCTGCGACGAACCCCCCCGACACGTTCCTCGACTGCGTGGCCTGCTACGAGACCTGCGGCAACAGCTGCACCCTCGGCGCGGACGGCGCCTACGGCTGCCCCGACGAAGAGGCCGCCGGCGGGAGCGACCAAGGCGGAGCCGGCGGCGGCGAGTAATCGTCCACGCCCTCCTCTCGCGAAAGTGGCCCGCTCTTCACGCGGTCACGCGAGACGTACGCCCTCGAGCGCTCGTGGCTCGAGGGTTTCGTCTTTCTCGTTCATTTGAAGCCGTGCAGGTGCACGATGAACCACTCGCCGCGCCAGGAGATGAGGCTCGTGATCTCGAGCTTCTTCTTCGCGCCGCGCTCGTCCTCGTAGACGAGGTGCGATCGGGTCACCCGGTAGTAGCCGAGCTTGTTGCCCTCCTTGCCCTTGTCCATCCACTTCACGCGGTGCTCGTCGATCTCGACCCCGACGAGCTTGGCCTTCGCCGCCCCCGCGCCGAGATCCTTGTGGTACGCGAGGATGTCGCGCGAGAAGTTCTTCATGAGCCGATGGGTCCAGTCGGACTTCGGCTTCTTGATGTCTTTCACCTGCTCGTAGGCGACGACGGGGAAGAAGGCGTCCTTCGCGATCTCCGGGTCACCGGCGACGATCGCCTTGAAGAGGAGATCGAGCTTGGCTCTGAACACCGCCGAGCTCGCCTCCGGCCGGTCCTTCGTCTGAGGGAGAGGCGAGCCGTCCTCCGCGAGCACCGCTGGCATCGCGACCGCGCTCGAAGCCGCGCTCGCCGAAGCGCCCGGAGCGGGCGCGGATTCGGACGCGCTCGAGGGAGGATACGGAGCGGACGCGGAAGCGGACGACGTGATGGTCGCGGTCGCGGCGGCGGCCGCGCTCGCGCTCGCGGTGCTCTTGGCGGCGCCGCTCGGGACGGCGGGATCCGCCGCGCTCTGATCACAGCCCGCGAGCGCGAGGAGGAGCGCGGCCCAGACACACGCGGAGGAGGGGGACGAGCCGAGATCGGGAGCGAGCCGACGAGAAGGCATCGCCCTCGCCCTTAGCAGACGTCGGTCCCCGCTTGGCGAGCGATGAAGCCTGACCTATGGTGCCCGGCCGTGCGGTCGCCCTTCGTCGTGCGCGCCCTGTTCGTGTCGTCGATCCTCTTCGCGCTGACGGGCTGCGCTCGCCACCTGCCCGAGTCGCGCCCTCATCCGCTCCTGTCCTCGGCGCCCAAGGTGATCGAAGAGCCCACGCTCAAGGGCGAGATGATCTCGTTCCCGAAGAAGGGCACCGTCACCGTCGTCGACTTCTGGTCCACCGTCTGCGAGCCGTGCCTGAAGATGATGCCGGCCATGGAGCAACTTCACGAACAACACGGGGAAGGACTGACGGTGATTGGCGTAGCCGTCGACGACAACCCGGGCGCCGTGAACGAGCGGCTGAAGAAGCTCGGCATTCGTTACCCCAACGTCCTCGACGACGCGGGATCGTCGCGCGGCGCCTACCAGGTGGACGAGCTCCCGCAGACCTTCATCTTCGACAAGACCGGCAAGCTCCGCGTCGTCACCAAGGGCGGCGCGGACGGCGACGTCGCGGTGATCCGAGACGCCGTCGAGTTCCTTCTAGCGGAGTAAGTCATGGCACTTCGTCGCGTTCTCGATTGGGGTTGGGTGGCGTCCGCCTCGGCGGTCTTGTCGATCGTGGCCGCGCCCGCGTGCGGCGGGGCCCCGGACGTCGTCGCGAAGGATCCGACCGTCGCGCAGGCGGAGGGAAAGAACGAGGCGGCGATGTGCCAGAACGCCGACGACCGGGAGAACCCGTTCATCGTCGAGTGGGCCGGCACCGACAAGGTCGCGCTCGAGAGCATCTCGAAGCGCGGGGTCGTGGTCGTCCAATACGTCGGGTGCAAGCTGCGCGTGCTCCAGCGCTGCGAGGCGAAGGGCAAGTACGCCTTCTCCGCCGTCACCGTCCATCGCGACACCCTCGACATCAAGGACGACAAGGATCTCTTCTCGAAGCTCCCCGTCTCCTCCCAATCGCTCAAGGGCGAGCTCAAGTCCGGAAAAACCTTGAAGCTCGACTACGTTCTCGTCGGGCAAGAGCTCGCGAGCGGCGAGCCCACGGAGCTCTCCGGCGACTGCAAGGGAGCGACCCACTACGTCCGGACGATCTCCCTCGGCGCCTACGACATGCACACGACCGCCTCCGCCAACAGCGGCACCGACGTCGACGTCGGCATCGTCCAGGCCGGCGCTCACTCGAACTCGAGCCGCGACCGGCTGCGCCAGTCCGGTGACGTCGGCGCCTGCGCGGGGAAGAAGGACATCGACGAGAACAACGTCCGGAGCTACGGGTGCAGCGCTCCCGTCCAGCTCGGCCTCGCCCCCCTCCCCGGCAATGACACCGCGCGGGACCCCGCCGAGCCGATGGCAAAGAAGCCCTGACCGGGGTCGGCGAAAATGATCCGAGGTCGGAAGCAAGATAACGACGGAGACTTCCGTACAAGGCGCGGGGAGCTCCGGCCTATGTCCACCCATCCCGCTCGTTCCGGCCAGGCCATCGTACTGGCCACGCTCGCGATTTGTGCCCTCGTCCTGACGGGCTGTCCGAGCCAGCAGATCATCGCCAAGCCGCCGACCGTCGCCGACGCCGACGATCAGCAATCCACGTGCAAGGTCGCCAAGGACCCGCTCAACCCCCTCGTGGTGGAGTGGCCGGGCACGGCCAAGGTCGACCTCGAAGCGGCGAGCCGGAGAGGGCTGGTCGCCGTCGCCTACTCCGGCTGCTCGATGAAGATCCTGTCCGGCTGCGAGATCAAGGGCGGCTACGATCTCGAGAAGACGACCCCCGCGCGCGACCGCCTGGAGATCGGCAACACGAGCGACCTCTACGCGAAGCTCCCCCTCGGCGCGGCCTCGCTCAAGGGCGAGCTCGGCCTCGAATCGAGCCTCGAGCTCGACTACATCGCGGTCGGCCAACGCATCGCGAACAAGCAGCCCGCGGAGACGGTCGGCGAGTGCGCGGGGGCGACCCATTACATCCGCTCGATCACCATCGGCGCGTTCAAGCTCGACGCGAAAGCCAAGGGCAAGGCCGGGATCGAAGCGGGCGTGGGCAACGCGGGCGCCGGCGTCTCGCGCGACGAGAACACCCGCAACCTCCGATCGCAAGGCGACGTCGAGAAGTGCCAGAAGGACGCGAAGGGCGACGACTGCGGGGCCATCCTCCAGCTCGGCCTCGCTCCCCTAGGCATCGTGTCGAACAGCGGCAAGCTCACGACCGGCGGCTTCGGCGCCGGCCTCGATCCCATCGCTCAGGTCTACGAGGTCAAAGCCCTCGGCGAGATCGACGTCTCCGGATCGGCGAGCCTGCGCGAGACCGACGTCGACTTCCTCCGGCTCCTCCAGACGGCGAAGCGCGCCGACAAGGACGAGGCGATCGAGGCGCGCGTGAAGGCCCGGGCTTGGGACGCCGTCTTTCGCTACGAGACCAAGGGGACGAACCCCTGGAAGGACCGGGCGAAGCGCCGCTCCGAGGAGTGGACGATCGTCGCCGAGCAGGAGGAGCGGCAGCGCGAGGCGCTCCAGAAGCTCAAAGAGCGGTTCTACGTCGACAAGCGCAAGCTCGAGGAGCTCCTCGCGATGGACGTCGACGTCGTCACCTCGGAGCAGAAGGCCGCGTACAAGAAGGAGTTCTTCGAGGTCTACGCGACGCGCGCGCGCGAGCTCAAGATGATCGGGATCACCTTCTCGGCGAAGGGCGAGATCGATCTCTCGGATCGCGGCAGCGGCGACACCGGACCGAAGGGCTTCGACCCGACCAAGAAGGACAAGAAGGAAGAGCCGCTGGGCAAGGGCGTCGCCGGCTTCGGGTTCTTCGCCATCGAGGCGGAGGTCGGCCTCGCCTTCACGAACGCCGCGAACGTCAGCGTGCAGGGCAAGCCCTCCAACCAGCAGGTCGACTACGGCGGCGACGAAGAGCAGACGGTCAGCGACGGCGCCATCAAGATGGGCAACATCTTCGCGGGCGTGATGATCTCCACCCCCGAGCTCATCCCGGGCGGCTTCGGCTTCTACGGATCCTTCAAGGCGTTCGGAGCGATCTCCGACGACAACAACACCCAAGGCTTCATGAACGCCGCGGGCGGGATTCGATGGGATCTCCGCGCCAGCCCCCGGAGCCTCTTCACCCTCGGCGCCGGCGGCGGCTACTCGTTCACCCCCGGGAAGAACTTCTTCATCGACAAGGAAGCGACCGACACCAACGACGACGGCATCGTGAGCTCGAAGGACCAGGAGGGCAACGCCTACGCGGAGTTCCAGGCCAAGGGACCGCTCGTCGACGTGTGGGCCGGCTACGGCTACTCGAACCGCGTGTTCATCGCCTCCTTCCGAGCGTTCTTCAACGCCGTCTTCCTCCAGAACGGCGACGGCGACTCCTACACGATCGACGGCCCGCTCATCGGTGGAGGATTCGGCGGGACGGCTGGATTCGTTCTGTGATCGAGAGGCGCCGGCAAGCTCTCCTCGCTGCCGGCGCCGTCGTTGGATCCTCGTTCGCGCTCGCTGGCTGCCAAGCGACGGTGGGCGCCGGCACCAAGGCGCCCGAGGCGTCGGCCGCTCCGGCGACGATGCCGGTCCGCGACCCCAGCTTCGGTCTCGGGCCGTCGTTCGCGCTGTCCGCCATCCCTGCCGTCGCCCCCCTCGAGATCGAGGAGGCAGAGCTGAGCGCCGAGAGCGTCGAGCTCCTCGCCGCGGTGAAGAAGGCGCGCGCCCTGGACCGCGACGCCTCCGCGCCGGCGAAGACCAAGGGCGAAGCGTGGTCCGCGGTCGCGAAGGCCCTCGATCCGAACCCGTTCCGCGCCCGCGCAGAGGCGAGGGCGAAGGCGTGGCTCGACGTCGCGACCGCGACCGAAGCGCGGGCCCGCGATGTCGCGCGCCTGAAGGCGAAGGTCACCGAGGACCGGCGCGCCCTCGCGGCCGCCATCGCCCTCACTCCCGCCGACAAAGGCAAGCTCGAGGATCGCTTCGTCGCCGCCTACGCGCCCTTCGAGGACGAGATCGCCACGTTCCCCGACGAGACGAAGCCCGCGAAGCCTCCCCCTCCCAAGAAATACCGATCCCCCGTCTTCACCCCGACCGGCCTGCCCATCGTCGCCGCCCAACGCTTCGTCTTGAAGGCTGACTTCGGCCTCCATGCCCAGTCGTTCTCCGTCGACACCTCCGACGACCTGATGAAGACGGCCGGCATCGAGAAGCCCTCCTTCGACCTCAGCGGCTTCTACGCGGGAGGGCAAGCGACGGTGAACGTCGCTACCCAGAGCGAGCTCACGATCGGCCTCCTCGCCTTCGGGCGCTATCACGTGACGACCTCGCTCCCCGAGACCAAGTTCGTCTCCGGATCGGAGAGCCAGGCCGCCCTCGTCACCGCCGACTCCGGCAACGAAGGCGCCTTCGCGGTGGGCGGCGGGGTTCGCCTCGCCGGCAACGTCACCGAGCGCATCGGGATGGAGCTCGGGGTCCAGGCGGGCTACCTGCAGGTGCTCGCGCCCGCCGTCGTTCCCGGGTGCGGTCCGGACGAGGTCGCCTGGGACCCGGCGCTTCGCGGCTTCCAGGGCGATCTGTTCGTCGGCTTCGAGGTCTATCCCCTCTCGATCATGTCGTTCGGGATCTCCGGCCACGTCGGCTTCGGCCACGCGTCGGGCCAGTGGTGCGTGCCCGGAGACGCGATCGATCCCACGAGCACGACGACCCCCGACCAGCCTCTCGACGTCTCAGCCGATTCCTTCAGCGTCGGGGCGCAGGGGGCGCACTGGGTGGGCAGTTGCTGCTCTTTCACCCCAGCTCTCTCGCTATGCGAGGGGAAGTCAGCGCTCTGGGTTGTGCACAGCACGTTGACCCGGTCGCGCGCGGAGGAGAGAGGCCCAAGGCGGCGCGAGGGGGAGCAGTGAAAACAGCTCAGGCTTTGAGGGGGCTAGCTAGAGCGGGAGCCGAGGGGCTCCCGCCTTGGTCGTAGGCCTCGGAGTCGAACCGAGCCGTCTCACCACACACCCGGGCGGGCGCCGCGACCCACGGCCTTTTTGGTGGTGCTTACGATGCTTGAAGCTTCTGCATCGCGCGTGCCGTCGAGGCCAACTTTCTCGCGAGGGAAGAGCCCGCGCGAGAAGCATTGAAATCACTCGCGGGCGACCCCCGCGACGAGGCAAGACACGACACCCGTGCGCCCCATCCCCACGCAACCAGCGAGGCCAACGTGATCCCACCGTCATGGACGTCACAGGCACCGGCAAGTCCATGACGCTCCGGCGGCAGCGCGGAGGGGGGAAGGCGCGGCGCTATGAAAACGATAGCAGCGCGACGCCCCCGGCACCCCTCCCGCGTGGCGCGGAGCGACACGCAAGGGAGGGGTCGGCGAGCGTAGCGAGACGGGGGTGGGCATCGGTGCTGAAGAGTCGCCGCCTGCCAACCCGACCCCAGGGCGCCGCTGTCGCGCTGCCTCGCGAGACGAAGGTCAGAGCGCTTGCTCGGTGCGGGGAGGCTGATCGTGCTCCAGCCGGATCGACTGGCCTTCGCGGGCGGCGACGGTGCTCGGGAACGAGAGGCGGGCGCGCTTGACGATGTCGGCGACGGCTTCGTCGGTGCGCTTGGGGTCGTGATGGAAGAGCGCGAGGGTGCGGACATGGGCGGCGCGGGCGATGGCGGCTCCCGCCTCGAACGTGGAGTGGCCCCACCCGCGGCGCGACGGGCCGTCTTCGCCTCGATACTCCTCGGGGGTGTACTGGGCGTCGTAGATGAGGACGTCGGCGCCACGAGAGAGCTTCACGAGCTGCTCGTCGATGCGGCCCTCGACGTGCTCGGTGTCGGTCGCGTAGACGATGGAGCGTCCGCCCCAAGAGTCGATGCGGTAAGCGACGACGGGATCGGGGTGGTTGAGGAGCAGCGTCGTCACGGCGAGGGTGCCGATCCGGAAGCGCGTGCCGGCTTGGAGGTCCACCGTCTCGACGCGCGCGCCTACGGCGTCGAACGAGACGGGGAAGAGCGGCTGGGCCATCTGGGCGCGCAGGACGTCGCGGATGCAGGCGTTCGAGCCGAGCGGCCCGCACATGACGGTCACGTGGCTCTCGGCGCGATAGAGCGGCGCGAAGAACGGGAGCCCCATCACGTGATCCCAGTGAGCGTGAGAGAGGAGGAGGCTCACCTCCCGATGCTCCGCGCGCTCGACGAGCATGTCCCCGAGCGCGCGGATACCGCTGCCGGCGTCGAGGACGATGCGCGTCCCGGCGCACGTCACCTCCACACACGACGTGTTGCCACCGACGAGTGCCGTCTCGTTCCCCGGGCTCGGCAGGCTGCCACGAACACCCCAGAACCGAACCTCGAGCGCGTTGTCATTCAGCATGAGCGCGGCGATTGGTAGCGCGTGCCGGGCACGAAATTGACGAAATCTGCTCGATCAAAGCGGAGAATTTCTCCTCGCTTCACGCGTCGCTCGCTTTGGGCCGCACCCGGAACGAGCGACGTCGCTCCATCCGAGTGCGCGCTCAGAGCTTGAAGGTCAGCATGGACGTTTCGCCGGGCTTGATCGTCACTCCGCGGGACTTGTTCGATCCGCTCGTGGGCTTGCACGTGACGGTGTGCTTGCCCGCCGAGAGCTCCGCGCTGAAGGAGGATCCGTTGCCCTTGCTCGAGCCGTCCACGCTGAAGGAGCACGAGCCCCCCGAGGCGATCGCGAGCAGCCTTCCCGTTCCGCCGCCGCCGCTCGGCTCTGGCTTCTCGGGCTTCTCCGGCTTCTCGGGCTTCTCCGGCTTTTCGGGCTTCTCGGCGCGGCGCTGATCCGTCCGCGGCGGGGGCCGGGTCGGCGGGGTCGCGCGCGTCGGAGCAGGGTCGGAGGGGCCCTTCTCGGGCGGCTCCGACGAAGAGGCCTGAGCCACCTCGGTGGAGGCGGGCTGCGCGCTCAGCACCACCGGATCCGATGCCGGCTTCGAGGTCGCGGGCGGTCGCGCCTCCACCTCGCGCGGCTTCGACTCGGCGGGCGGCTCACCCGCTGGCTGCTCCGCGACGACCTGCTTGGGGGGCGCGCCTCGATAGAGCAACAAGAGGAGCACCACCGGCGCCATCACGGCCGTAGCCGCGAGCCCGCCCCAGAGGATGCGCATGTCGAAGCCGGACTTCTTCGCTCGCGCCGGCGACATCTGCTGCACCGCGGGGGCGCGTCGAAGGGAGGCAGGTCACCGCGACCCAGCGCCTCGCGCGCCGACGCGGAGCCGAACACCGCCTGCGAGTCGGGAGCCGAGGGAACGGACCGCCGCGGCGGCACGATCTTCGGCGCGTTCGGCAAGAACGGAGACGGCGGGATCGAGGGTGGGGGCGGGGGGACGGGCAACCCGCGTGACGAGAGGCCCATCGGCTGGGGAGCGCCCCCTCCCGCGCGCGCCGAGGTGATGTCGCGCGCGAGGAGTCGGATCCCTTCCCCGCCGAGGACGTGGGTGGCCTCGTCATCGCCCACGAGCGGAGCGTCGTCGTCACCGCCCCGGTGGATCGCCACCGAGTGGGAAGGCGCGGGAGGGACGACGCTCGATCGAGGCGCGGACGTCGAGGGCGGCGGCGGGGCGTAGCTCGGGGGCGGCTTGGGCGCCGCGCCTGCCTTGCGCTGCTTGGCCTGGTGGGCGATCTGCGCGATGCGCTCGATCAAGACCTGGCCCTCGGCGGGGGCGTACGGCCCGAGAGAATGGGCGAACGAGTGCACGTTCTTGAAGCGCCGATCGAGATCCTTCGCCATCGCCCAGCCGATGATGTTGTCGATGTCGGGCGGCAGGTCCCCGCGGACGGTGGTGAGGGCGCGCGGCTCTTCACGCGTGATCGCGAGCATCAGCCGCGTGACGTCGCCCTCGAAAGGGGGCTTGCCCGCGAGCATGAAGTAGAGGACCGCCCCGAGCGACCAGACGTCGGCGCGGTGGTCGACGGCCTTCGCCTTTCGCACCAGCTCGGGCGAGGAATAAGGAGAGAGCCCGAACAACGCCGTCGCGGTGAGGGAGCTACCGCCGGCCGGCGCCGCCACGTCGCGCATCAGCTTGGCCGTCCCGAAGTCGGTGATCTTGAGCAGGGGAGTACCGCTCGATCGCCGAGAGACGACGAGGTTGGGGGGCGAGAGCTCCCGCAGGACGATCCCGTTGGCGTGCGTCTCGGCCACGCACTCCGCGGCCTGCAGGACGAGGAGCACCGCCTCGGGCAGGGGCCGCGGCCCGTAGCTCTGCACGTAGTGAGCGAGGTCTTCGCCGTCCACGTGCTGCCGAACCAAGTAGAAGGAGCCGTCGCTCTGGGTGCCGACGTCGAGGATGCGCGCGGCGTGCTCGCTCTCGAGCTTCGACAGGACGCGGGCCTCGCGCCGGAACCGCTCGATCTCCTTCTCGTCGCCGGTCCCGGAGAGGAGCAGCTTGATCACGACGCGCTGATCGAACTCCACGTGGAAGGCTTCGACCACGAACGTCGGCGTGCGCGAGAGGATCGCGCGCACACGGTATTTCCCCCCAATCACATCCCCAGGATGAATGTCGTCGGAGCGCATGGTTTCAACGCAGGCGGCGGCGGACAGGATTGCGGAGGAGTCGCCGACGGGAAGATTGTCTCATTTGGCCGGAAATATCGAGGATCAATCGACGCATCGGCGACGACGCTCGCTCGGTCTCGGGGAGAGGGTGGGCGCGGACGCGGCTCGGTGCGTTCGCCCGACGCCGAAACGATGGTACTCTCGGAGCATGCGCGTCTTGTTCTGTTCTTTGCTCGCTCTCATGGCCGTCGGCGTCTTCGCAGCGTGCGAACGAAAGGACGACCAGTATCAGTCGCAGTATCCCGGACAATACCCGCAGCAGCAGTACCCGGGGCAGCAGTATCCCCAGCAGCAGTACCCGCAGCAGCAGTATCCCCAGCAGCAGTACCCGCAGCAGCAATACCCGCAGCAGCAGCAGCCGGGCACGTACCCCGCGCAGACGGCCCAGCCGACTTCGTCGGCGCCGCCGGCCGCGACGCTGCCCTATCCGTTCCCGAGCGGGATCCCGATCCCGAGCGCCCTGCCCTTCCCGAGCCAGATCTTCCCGCAGCCGGCCCCATCGCGCTGAGCGACGCGCTCGACGCATGTCGGCGCGCGAAGAAGAAGACTCCGATCCCGACGACGAAGCTCCCGTCTCCGACGCGGAGCTTCGGGCGCGCTTGATCGAGGCGCTTCACGACGAGCTCGAGACCGAGGCCACCGCGTCACCGCGGTGGATCTTGATCGCGGCGGCGGTGATCGTCTTCGGCGCCCTCGCGGTGATGGGCGTGTACGTCGCCCGGATCATCGGCGCGGGCTGAGAAGAACGGAGGCGAGGTTCGAAAGAGGGAGGGCACCTCCGCCGACAAGCTCGGCGAGGTGAAATCATGCCGTACCTCGGCAGCACGCTCTTCGTCACCACCGTCGTCGTTCTCGTCCTGACCAGTCTGCTCGGCGCGATGCTCCTCGCGTCTGCGTTCTTCGGTCCCACCGTCGAGCGCACCGCGCGGGCCTGCGCGACCCGCCCCAAGACGAGCCTCCTCGTCGGCTTGCCTTCGACCGCGGTCGCCGTTCTGTTTTGCGCCGCGCTCTTGAACGGGCCCGGTGCCGCCCGCGCTCTCGGCACCGTGCTCGGCCTCGCGGTCGCGTGCGCGCTCGTCCTCGGGCTCGCGGGCGTCGCGCTCCACGTCGGAGCGAGTCTGTGGTCGCGATACGACGCGGACCGCCCCTACCGGCGGCTGCTGCGCGGGGCGATCGTCGTGGAGCTCTCGGGGGCGCTGCCCGTCCTCGGCTGGCTGTTCGTCTTTCCCATCCTCGCCGCGATGGGGATCGGCGCGCTCGCGGTGGGCCTCGTCTCGCGCTCGCCCTCGCGCGCGGCCTATGGGGCCCTGGGCCCCCACACCGAGATCGGGTGATGAGCAGCCCGAGCCTCTCCCGACGCGCCGTCCTCGGAGCGGCCGCCTCCGCGCCGCTCCTCGCTGGATGTGATCGCGCCCTGAGCTTCATCGCCGAGCTGATGGGCGACGAGCTGCCCGAAGCCTTCGGCGCGCCCGAAGGGGCCTCGATCGATCCGGTCGTGCACATGCTCAACCGCGTCTCGTTCGGCCCCCGGCCGGGAGACCTCGATCGGGCCCGCGCGATGGGCATCGATCGGTATGTGGAGTGGCAGCTCGACGGGGAGGCGATCGACGACCGCGCCTGTGAGGTGAGGACTTCTGTGATCGACGCCGCCCATGCGCCGACGCCGCTGCTCTTCGAGCTCCCTCCCGACCAGGTCGAGACCCAGATCGGAAGGCACGCCCTCTTGCGCGCCGTCTATTCGCAGCGGCAGCTCCACGAGGTGATGGTCGAGCTCTGGTCCGACCACTTCCACGTCGGCATCGGGAAGGCTTCGTGCCGGCACCTCTATCCCGCGTACGATCGCGAAGTCTGTCGCCGCCACGCCCTCGGATCGTTCGGCGATCTATTGACCGCGTCGGCCAAGCACCCCGCGATGCTCGTGTACCTCGACGGCCGGGACAATCGTCGCGCCGGCTCCTCCCCCGCCGACGGGGCGCGACAAGGACCGAACGAGAACTACGCGCGCGAGCTGTTCGAGCTCCACACGCTCGGCGTGCACGGCGGATACACCCAACGCGACGTCATGGAAGCGGCGCGCTGTCTGACCGGCTTCGTCGTCCGAGAAGAATGGCGACCGGGGGCGGTCGAGTTCGTCCCTGAGCTGCACGACTCGGGGGAGAAGCTGGTGCTCGGCGAGACAATCGCGGCGGGGGGCGGCGCCGACGACGTGGACAAACTGCTCCGTATCGTGGGCTCTCACCCGAGCACCGCCCGCCACGTAACGGGAAAGATCGCCCGCGCGTTCGTCGCCGACGACCCGCCCGCCGCGCTCGTCGAGAGGGCGTCCGCGACATTCCTCTCGAGCCACGGCGACATCAAGAAGACCGTCGCCGCGATCCTGACCGATCCCGACTTCTCGACAGGGGCGGGGGCGAAGATCAAGAGGCCATTTCGCTTCGTCGCCTCGGCGCTGCGCGCGCTGCACGCCGACACCCACGCGAAGGGGCCGCTCCTCGGCTGGCTCTCGCGCATGGGGCACGCGCCATTCGCCTGGCCGACGCCGGACGGCTATCCAATGAAGAGCGAGCCTTGGCTCACCACCACGCTCACCCGCTTCCAGCTCGCATTCGATCTGGCCGGGGACGGGGTGGAGGGCACGCGCGTCGATCTGGATCGCTTGGCCGGCGCTTGTCGCCATTCGCAGCCGCGCCTCGGGCTCGCCGCCCATTTGTTCGGGCGCGCCCCTTCGGAGCGCGAGCGCGCCGAGCTCCTCGCGTGCTCGTCATTGAGCGACGCGGTCGCGCTCGCCCTCGCGGGCCCAGCCTTCCAGAGGTATTGACGATGCCGGAGAGCTTCTTGCTCGTGGTGTTCCTGAGGGGCGGCGCGGACGGCCTCGCGCTCTGTCCTCCCCTCGCGGATCCGTGGATTCATCGGGCGCGGCCCAGCCTCGCCGCGGAGCTCGATCGGGTGCGCGAGCTGGATCGGAGCGTGGGGCTCCACCCCGAGCTCGAGCCGCTGCGCGACCTTTCGACGAGCGGGGATCTCTCCATTCACGTCGGCGTCGGATCCGACGATCAGACCCGCTCCCATTTCGAGGCCCAAGCAAAGATGGAATGGGGGGCGCGGGGCGCGACCGGGGCGGCGAGCGGGTGGCTCGCCCGCCATTTGTCGACGCGCGAAGGTCCGCGCGTCGGTCCCCTCTCCGCGGCCGCGTTCGGCGCCCTCGTCCCCGAGTCGCTGAGAGGCGTCAGCGCCACCGCACTGACGAGGATCGAAGAGCTCGCCCCCCCGCGACCCTCCCCCTCCGAGCTCGACGCCCTCGAGCGGATGTACCTCGCCGAGGTGGACAATCGGGCCGAGCTCGCGCGGCCCCTCTCCGACGCGGGGATGGACGCGGTGCGAGTCGCGAGGGCGATCCGCGCCGTCACCCTGGCGGACCGAAAGCGGACGGAGCTGTATCCCGACGGGGAGCTCGGGCGACAATTCGCGGAGGCCGCCCTCCTCGCCAAACACGCCCCCGAGCTCGGGGTCGAGGTCGCCACCATCGATCAGCAAGGCTGGGACACCCATTTCGTACAAGAAGAGACTTTGCCCGGCATCGCCCGCGAGCTCGCTCGGTCGATCGCAGGGCTCGCGGAGGACCTGGGCGACGCGTGGCAAAGGACGACGTTGGTGGCGCTGACGGAGTTCGGCCGGCGGGTGGGCGAGAATGTCTCGCGCGGCACCGACCACGGACGGGCGAGCATCGCAATCGTGGCGGGAGGCGGATTGGGGACCGCCCCCGTCGTCGGGGCCTGGCCAGCGCTGGACGACGCGTCGCTGGAGGGGCCGGGGGACGTCCCAGTCACCAGCGACTATCGCGCGCTCCTCCGCCAGCTATTGGCGAGTAGGCTTCACAACGCTCGCGCCGAGGAGGTGTTCCCGGAGCCGGGTTGAATTGACATTGCCCCTGGTCTTCTGTAGAGGTGTCGAAAATGGCCTCCGCAAAAGCGCTCATCGACAAGTTCATTGCTGACCTCGAACAAATTTATAAGAGCAGCGCGCTCGCGACCGTACAGGCGACACTCAAGGATTTCGCGACAGCGGGGGGATTGGGCGGCGCAGCCGCTGCACCGGCGGCGGCGTCAAAGGCAGCCGCCAATCGCAAGGGCGGCGCCAAGAAGGCCGGCCCGGAGAAGGGCCGCGCCGGTTTGTCCGGTTCGGCTATGACGAGTTCGGCGGCCGCGCCCGCAATGTCGGGCGCCTCCCCCGCCTCCGGGGGATCCGCCACCAAAGGCAAGGCGCAGAAGGCCGCGCCGGCGAAGGCCAAGGGTCGGCCCGGACGCATGGGCCGCCGGTCGCCGGGAGAGATCGAGGCGACCACGCATCGCATCTTGAGCTACATCAAGAGCCACCCGATGTCGCGGGGGGAGCAGATCAAGAAGGCGCTGGGACTGGACAAGGCGCATTGGATTCTGCCCATTCAGCGACTGGTCGAGACGAAGCAGGTGATCGCGCGGGGTGAGCGCCGGGCGACGACGTACTCCGCTCCGGACGCAAAGCCGGCCGCCCCCGCCGCCGCTGCCTCCCCCAAGCCGGCCGCGCCGAAGGCCGCCCCGGCGAAGCCCTCCGTTCCGCCGCCCGCGCAGAAGCCCGGCCCCGTTCCTCCGATCAAGCGCGCGAAGCGGTCCTGACGAGCGGGCGCCCGGAGGGAGCCGTCGGCTCCCTCTCGAGAGGGGGCTCGCCCCCTTCGCGCTCGGAGCTTTGTCCGTTACCTCCCCGAGCTCCAATGGCCGTCGAGACGATTCGACACGCAGTACGCACGTCCGACGGCTGGAGCCTGAGCCTCAAGCAGACGTTCCGCCCCGATCGCTTGAAGCGCTCTTCCATGCCGGTGGTGATCGTCCCCGGCTATGGGATGAACTCATTCATTTTCGGGTTTCATCCGCGAGGCCGTTCCTTCGAAGCCGCCCTCGTGGACGGCGGCCTCGAGGTCTTCAGCGCCGATCTCCGCGCCCAGGGCGACAGTCGGCCCCACGAGCGCGTGCGCCACGACTGGGGACTTTGGGATCTGGCGGCCACGGATCTGGGCACCGTCTTCGACGCCGTGCTCGCCCACACCCGGACGGATCACCGCGGGCAGGCCGGTCGGGTGTGCGTCATCGGGGCTTCGCTGGGCGCGACAATCATGTTCGCCCACGCCGCCCTGAACCCCGACCATCGGGTGGGGGCGATGGTCTCGATTGGCGGTCCGGTCCGGTGGGTGAAGGTCCACCCGCTGCTGCGCGTGGCGTTCGCGTCGCCGCGACTGGTCGGTGCGATCCCGCTGCGCGGAACGCGCATGCTCGCGAAGACGGCGCTCCCGGTGCTCCTCGCCCGGGCCCCTTGGCTCCTCTCGATTTACATCAATCGCGAGCACGTGGACGAGTCGAGCCTCGCCGAGCTCGTGAAGACGGTCGAAGACCCCAATCGACATGTCAATCGAGAGATCGCGACTTGGATTCGCGAGAAGGACCTGGTCCTTCGGGGCGTGAACATCACCCACGCGCTGCCCTCCATCCAGACGCCGCTCCTGTGCGCGATCGCGAACGGGGACGGCATCGTGCCCGCGGAGACGGCGCGCTTCGTCCTCGATCACATCGGCGCCTCCGACAAGCGTGTGCTCGAGGTGGGGACCGAGGCAACGCGCCTCGCCCACGCCGACATGTTCATCAGCGACCACGCCGACGCCATGGTGTTCGGCCCGATTCGCGATTGGATCCTCGAGCGCTGATCTGCTCCACTTCGCGGCATGAAGCTCGACTGCCGCCGTTTGGGAGCCGAAATCGATTTGCTCGAGCTCCCGCGCGACGCGGGGTCGCCCCATCGGATCGAAGGCCTTCGCTCGGTCGATTTGCGAGGGACCTACTCCCATGACGAGGCGCGGTTCCGTCTCGACGCGGTGACGGCCGCCCGCCTCGCCGCCGACGCCGTCTCGCTCGAGCTCGGGGCCGGTCACGTCCGCCTCTCCCCGCTCGTGCTCGAGGGGCCGGGCATCGAAATCGCCATTGCTCGCGGCGCCCACGCGGCGCAGCGCGAGGCGGAAGGCGCGGCGACGATGACGGGGGCGATCGCGAGCGCGTCGGCGCGGGCAGAGCGCGTCGAGGTCGCGCTCGCCTCGTTCGCGTCGAAGATCGGGAGCGCCGCGCTCGAGGCGGCACGATTCACGAGCGCGGATCGAGACGGCATGTCGGTCCGGACCGACCGGCTCGTCGTCCAAGAGGTGGAGGTGGCCCGAGAGGCGGCGACGATTCACCTCGCGGCCGCGGAGGCGAGCGGCTTCACCTTCCAATCGAAGCCGTCGGCTCGGCTCGAGGTCGCCCGCGCGGAGCTGCGAGACCTCCGCGTGCAGCTCGGGGAGACGGTGATCGACATCGGCGCCCTCCGCGTCCGAGATCTCCAATTCACCAGCCATCCCTCGGGGCCGCCCACCGTGATCGTCGGGGCCGCCGAAGCCACCTCGTGCACCGTCTCCGGCCCCTGGGGGACGGTCACCGCCGAGAGCCTCTCTCTCGAGGAAGGCATCTCGTTCGAATCGGGCAACCTCGCGATCGGGAGCGCCGACGTCGCGCGGGCCGCGGTCGCGGTGAAGCTCGCGCGGGGCGCGGGTGCCCCCGCGGGGGAGACGGCCCCCGCCGCAGCGCCCCGAACGGCGGCCATGAGCTGGTCGTTCCTCGACGGGATCAGCGGGCGCGTCCACGCCGACGTGATCGTGGACGCCAAGGTGCCGATCATCAAGCGACGGGTCGCGACCCACAAGCTCCGCGTCCTCATCGAGGACGGCGCCCTCGACTTCAAGGCGCTCGAGCACGATCTCTCGCTGCTCGAGGACGCGATGCTCGACTTCGAGCTGGAAGGAGACCGGCTCATCTTGGAGAAGGACCTTCCGCTCATCCCCTTCGACAACGAGACGCTCGTCGCGTGGCCGCTCGACGAAGAGGAGAAGGCCCTGGCAGCGGCGAATCGCGTCCGCTTGTCGACGTTGGCCCGGCCCGAGGTGCAGAAGCGCAACGCCCCCGCGAAGAAGGAGAAGGGTGGCTTCGAGCTCCAGCGGGTCGACGTCGATCCCCTCGAGCTCGAGCTCCGGCTCGCCGGACCGGCGCGGCTCACGCTCCCCGGAGGGGCGACGATCGATTTGGGAGGAGAGGACGCGGCCGCCGTCCGCTCCATCTCGGTCGGGGGGGCGATCCGGCATCGACCGAACGACACGCCGGAACCGGGCCACGTCGCGGGGACCATCCAAGGGATTCGGGTCGGGGTCCGCGACCTCCCGATCGGTGACCGTCACCTCGCCGTGGCGAGCTTGAGCATCGAGAAGGTCGCGGACGCCCGCCTGGACCTCGAAGGTCTCTCCCCGGCGGCGGCGCGGGCGGCCCTCTCGGACATCCACGTCCGCTCGCTCCACCTTCGCGCGACGCGGCGGTGAAACTCACGCCCGGCCCGGGGCGTATCCGGTTCACCATGAACGCTGGTCCGGTGGAACGGTGGGCGGCGAGGGTCGAGCGATGGCGGTGGCTCCTCGCCGTCTCGCTGCTGTGTCTCGCGGTGGTGGCATGCAGCACGCCGAGGAGTTACGAAACGCCGGGCGACGCGAGCAGGCCCGCGCCCGCCGCGATGGAGACGAAGAAGATGTCACAGAAGACCTACTCGAAGCCGAGCGACGGCGAGCTGAGGAAGCGCCTCAGCCCCATGCAGTACGAGGTCACCCAGCACGAGGGCACGGAGCCCCCCTTCCAGAACGAGTTCTGGAACAACCATCGCGAGGGCCTCTACGTCGACGTCGTCAGCGGCGAGCCGCTCTTCAGCTCGCTCGACAAGTTCGAATCGGGGACCGGATGGCCGAGCTTCACGAGGCCCGTCGACAAGACGCGCGTGCTCGAGAAGAAGGACTCGAGCTACGGCATGGTTCGGGTCGAGGTGCGATCCAAAGACGGCGACTCTCACCTCGGCCACGTCTTCGACGACGGCCCCGCTCCGACGGGGCTTCGATACTGCATCAACTCCGCGTCGCTCCGTTTCATCCCCGTCGCGGATCTCGAGCGCGAAGGTTATGGCGAGTACGTCGCCCTCTTCCAAGGAGGCGCGGCCAAGGAGAAGGTGCAAGGCGGGACGGAGAACGCGTGCGCGCTGCCCCGAGACGGAAAGGCGCCGGGCTGCAAGACCACGTTCGAGACGGCGATCCTGGCCGGCGGCTGCTTCTGGGGCATGGAGGAGATCATCCGGAAGATCCCCGGCGTGATCGACACCGAGGTCGGCTACGAAGGCGGCAAGACGAGCGCGCCGACCTACGATCAGGTCAAGACGGGCCGCACCGGCCACGCCGAGTCGGTGCGCGTCGTCTTCGATCCGCAGAAGCTCTCCTACGCGGACCTCCTCGAGCGGTGGTTCTTCCGAATGCACGATCCGACGACGGCCGATCAGCAGGGCAACGACGTCGGCTCCCAATACCGATCCGCCATCTTCTTCACCTCACCCGAGCAAAAGAAGATCGCGGAAGAGGTGAAAGCGCGCGTCCAAAAGAGCGGGAAGTGGCGCGGCACGATCGTGACGCAGATCGTCGAGGCAGGGCCGTTCACCCCCGCCGAGGACTATCACCAGGACTATCTGGAGAAGCACCCCGGCGGCTACTCCTGCCATTTCCTTCGCGATTGGGGCTCCGACTGAAGGCGTTTTCCTCGATTCGCTCGGCCAACCACCATTGCGCGGCATGTTTCCGTCGTGCGAGAGTTCTGCCCCATCACGTCGAATCGTGGGCTTGCTTGTGATGAGACGTGGGATCCCCACGCGAATCGGAGGGTGACTCGAATGTTGCGACAGTTGACGTTGGCATTGATTCTTGCTGCGGCCGCCGTGAGCACCACCGGCTGCACCGTCACGGTCCAAGAGGGCACGGTCGCGCGCTCGCGCGTGCGGTGGCGCAACGAGGGCTGGGTGAAGCTCGGCGAGCGAATGGTCAATGGGCGCGGCGTCGACCGTGACACCGTCACCGTCGGACGCGACGACGGTCGCTTCCGGAAGGTCATGCTCGTCGTCGAGGCCAGCTCGCTCGAGATGTACGACATGGATATCGAGTTCGGAGACGGCTCGCACTACTCGCCGCCCCTGCGGGCCGTGTTCGGGAAGAACAGCTCGTCTCAGGTCATCGACCTGCCGGGCGACGCGCGGGTCATCCGAAAGGTCGTCTTCCACTATCGGAACCTGCCCGGTGGCGGAAACGCGAACGTGGAGCTCTGGGGCCGCCGCTGATCCCAAAGCCGCGGGCCCGGCGACCACGCCGCCGGACCAGCCAAGCACAGAGAGCGCCCATGCTCGTGAGATCGAGCGTGGGCGCCCTCGTTTGAGGGATGGCGCAGCCGGTCGCGGCCTCTCGCTCCGGGTGCTCGGCGGTGGAGGGTCCCTCCGGCGCGGGCACCGTGATCGCGCACGGGTGGGTAGCGCGGTAGACCTCGAGCCGGCGCCTCAGCTCAGCGACGGGATCGGCCGGAGAGACGTCGGGCACGCTGATCGAGACGACGACGCCCGCCTCGGCGCTCACCTCGACGAACGCGCTGTTCGCCGGCCTTCCCATCGAGGTGCAGCGTGAGTCGCCCTCCCCGTCGCTGCCGGCCGCCTCGAGCGCGTCGACGAGCCTACCGGCGAGATCACAGGAGCGGCTCGACTCGAACCCCGCGAGGGCGCGATCGACGACGAGGCGCGAGGTGAGGATGTTGCCCTGCGCGGAGACGACGAAGCCGTCGACCGCGCGCTGCTCGTCCCCCGCGACGCGGAGGGCCCCCGGCCCCGTGACGGCGGCCATCCCACCGTGGGCGTCGACGGCGGCGTATTGCATGTTCGGCGCGTTCGGGAACCGAGCCTCGTCGGTGACCTCCGCCAACACGACGTCGGCGGACGCTCCCGCCGCGAGGCGCGCGAGGGCGTGGGCGAAGGCGTCATCGTCGAAATTCGCCTGCGCGACGAAGGCGCCGCGCCCGGGGACGTCCCCGAGGATCCGTATGACCTCATACGGAACGCAGGAGGCCCCCGCCGCGCCCACCACGGAGCCGTCGGCCCGAGCGGCCACGACGGAATAGGTCGCGCCGGCGGTTCGGGGCGACGCGAGGGCGGCGAGCGAGATCGACGACGTGAAGGCCACCTGCACGCCGCGCCGCCAGCCGCCCCGCATCGACCCTATACTAGCGCGCGATGGCCTCTTCTTCTCGGCGTTGGTGGAAGGCGGGATCCATCGCCCTCGCGTGGAGCTTCGCCGTCGGTTGCTCGTCGGCGGTCGGCGATGGCGCGGGAGGCGCAGGGGGAGGCGACGACGTCCCGGTGGGCGAGAAGTCTCGCGAGGCGCCCCCCGCTTTCGTGGTCGGCGGCTTCGAAGCGCAGATGCCGGAGATGACCCTCCAGCCCGGAGAGGAGACCTATCCGTGCATGATCGTGCCGCTGGAGCTCGTCGGCCCCTCCCACGTCGTGGGCGGGGGCTTCGTGGAGACGGGGCCGGGCATGCACCACGGCAACATCACGGCGCGAAAGCGCACCGGTGAAGGCGTTCGCCCGTGCCCCGCCGACCAGGGCGTCCTCGGAGGCGAGGCCGACGACGTGCTCCACGGCGGCTCGGTGTTGTTCGGCTCGACGACCCAGCTCGCGGGGACGGAGTGGCGGGTCTTCCCGGACGGCATGGGGTACCCGATCGAGGACGACGCGGAGATCGTCCTGCGCATGCACTACCTCAACGCGACCGCAGAGCCGATCACGCTCGCGCCGCGGTACGAGTGGTTCACGATCGACGAGGCGAAGGTGACCCACCTGCTCGGGCCGTTCATCTGGCAGTACGAGAACTTCCACATCCCGCCCCACTCCGAGCTCACCGTGACCGCCGACTGTCCCATCCCGAGGCCGACGTTCATGGTCGATTTGATGCCCCACATGCACAAGCTCGCGACGCGGTTCTACGCCTCGTTCTACGGCGGTGAGCACGGCGGCGAGATCTTCCTCGACACCCCCGGCTTCAACCCGGATGGCCTCATCCGGAGCTTCGATCCCGCGCTCGACTTCACCGGCGCCGATGGCTTCACCTTCTCGTGCACGTGGAACAACACCTTCGACAAGGAGATCGTCGAGGGCACCGGCGACAACGAGATGTGCATGCTCTTCGGCTACGCCTACCCGTACGACGCTGCGTTCACTGCCCTCGCGTCGCCGGGGGGAGCGTGCCTCACGGTGGGCCTGCCGCCGCGGGACGACGGATAGCGCGACGCTCAGTCGTGCTTGCGGCGCTTGCGCGGGGCGCTCGCGCTCGGCGCGGGCGGCGCAGGACCGGGCTCGCTCGATCGGGCCGGCTCGCTCGATTTGGAGGGCGCACCGGGAGGGACCGGCTCGCTGGAAGGGACGGGCGCGCTCGCGGACGGAGACGGAGCGGACGGAGACGGAGCAGACGGAGCGGGCTCGCTCGAAGAGGGGGCGGGGGGCGGGCGCTTCTCGAGGAGCGCGCGGAACTGCAGCGCCCGCTCCACGATGCCCTCGATCTCGGAGACCTGAGCCTCGAGCCGAGCGTGCACCGCCCCACCGCGCACCTCGAGATCGGCGCGGTCGAGGAGCGGGCTCGCGCCGAGCAGCTTCGACGCGAGGCTCGCAGAGGCGTCTTTCTTGGAGCTCTCGAGCCAGGCCCGGACATCGCCGGCGTTCGCCGGATCGTCGGCGAGGACGACGACGAGGATCGAGGCCTTGTCGTTGACGAGGCGCAGCCCCAGGCTCGCGCCGACGACGTGCGCGAGGGCGGCGGGGGCCTTCCCTTGCGCCTTCTGCATCTCGTCCGCGATCGTCGCGCGCTGCTTCTCGGAGAGGACGAACGTCGCCTGCACCGTCTCGTAGCCGGTGAGCTCGCCGCGCAGCTTGCCGTGCATCGCGTCGGCGCGGATGTTCGCGCTCCGGCCATCGGCCGCCTCCAACATCGCGCGCAGGTAGGAACCACCTCCCCAGACGAGCGGTCCTCCCGCTCTCGCCGCCGTCTCTCCGGACGAGGGAGAGGCGGCGTCGCGCACGCTCTTGAAGCTCCCGATCGAGGCCGTCTCGGGGCGACCGCCGCGCGCGCGCACCACCTTGGAAGCGCAGTCGAGGATGGTCGCGTCGGAGAACCCGCCCGTCGCGACGACGCCGAACGACGCGTCCTCGGCCGCCGGGACCCCGATCGCGATCTCGTCGATCGTCGCGATGGGATCGAAGCCGCACACCTTCTGGATATCCCCGAAGCCGGGGACGCTCTGCCCGCCGCCGAGGTAGGGGGCGGCGAGGGGCGACGCGCGGAGGGCGCGCACGTCGGCGTTGATGACGATCATGGCCCCGCTCGGGATCGCGTCGAAGAGCCCGCGCGCCGGAGCGGACGGGACGTTCTCGGTCATCGCGCTGGGCGAGGCCGGCGCGGCGGGCGAACGAGCGGCGAGGTAGATCCCCCCTGCGCCGAGCGCCACCGCGAGGGCGATCGCGAGGGGGGTGACCGGCTTCTTCTTCTCGGCCGGCTCCGACGCCGGCGGAGGCGCAGCGGGCGGGGGAGCGGCCGCCGAGGGGCGGCTCGATTGCGGAGGCGCCTCCTCGTCTCGGGCGCCGGGATCCACGTGGATCACGACGCGCTTGCGCTTGCGAACGCGCAGGGCGTGGACCCGGCTCCTCGGCGCTGGCCCCTTCGCGGGAGGGCTCTTCGGCTCGGGCGCGGGCGGCTCCTTCGGCGCCTCCGGCTTCGGCGTCTCCGCGGACGCGGGCGCTGGCGCCGCCTGAGGACCGCGGGCCTTTTTCTTCTTCTTCGCGCTCCGAGACGGCGGCGCCACGCCACCGGGGGCGTTCGGAGATCCTCGGCCGGAGGTGTCGCGAGCGCTCATCTCCGCTTCTGAAAGTATCGCGCCGCCGCCTCGCCGAGATCTCCGACGTACGTGCCGAGCAGCGTCAGCGCGACGAGGATCGCGACGAAGATGAGCTCGCTCTTGGTAGCCCCGAGCAGCGCCATACGGGAGAGGTTTCTACCCCCCTTCTTCACCGCGCAGCAACCTGTCCGCTGCGCCGAGACTCGCAAAACGAGGTAGAGTCGGTCTCCTCGTGTCCTACGGCTCGACACCGCTGCCCGATTCGGACGAGCGCGAGCGTGGCGACGTCATCGTGCTCGCCGACGCGTCCGTCGAGGGGGAGGACATCGCGTCCATCCTCCGCGCGCGCGGCTTCGTCGTCTTCGACGTGCCCCTCGCGCTGCTCGAAGCCCGCGTCGCGAGCGAGGATCCGCGCATCTTGATGGTGGACGTCGACGCGCCCCAGGCCATCGAGAAGATCGAGCGGATCCGGTCGACCCCCGCCGGCAAGCGCGCGGAGCTGTTTTGCCTGGGGGATCCGCTGCGCGCGGCAGAGCTCGTCGACGTCAGCCTGACCGACAACGTCTTCGAGCGCCCGGTCGACATCCAGCGCCTCGTCGACCGCACGTTGACGGTGGCGAACCCTGCCTTCGCAGGCTTCGGCGCGCGCGGGACCACGCCCCCGCCGATGTACCCGGTGAGGCCATCCGCCGGTCCTCCGCCCGAGAGCATCCCGCCCATCTCGGACTTTCCGCGCGCTCAAGATCCGCTCGATGTCGGCTCGTTTCTCGACGAAGGGGCGGATCCGGCGACGTCGCTCGGGATCCTCGCCGGCGGCCAAGTCCGGCTCAGCCCCGAGCTCGCGCGGCAGATCCTCGAAGCCGAAGAGCGCGTCCGCGGTCAGGTCGAGAACCCTTCCAGCCTGCCTCCGTCCGAGGACGCCGACTGCCCCGTTCCACCCGAGATGCTCGCCCAGCTCGAGGAGCCGCTCGACGCATCGGATGACGCCGAAGGCACGGGCGGTCTGGCCGCCGCGCTCGCGAACCCCGGCTCCTCATCCGGAGGATCCTCGGCGCTGCCCGCCCTCACCCCCGCGCCCCGGATCGGGAGCCGCACCGGGATCACCCCCGCCCCCGAGCCCGCGATCGCGCGGGGAAAGCACGGCACATCGCAGGTCCTCCACGAAGAGCCCCCCCTGACAGGAGCGGACCTCCCTCCAGGGACCATCGCCCAGCCGAGCGTCGGGCGACTGGCGACGCCGGCCATGGGCGTGCGGCTCGGAGAGCTCCTCGGGCTCCGACCGGAAGAGATCAAGCGCGAGACCGAGCGAAAGACGGGGGCCGGACTCGCCGCGCTGCAGCTGCCGGCGCTGGACGTCACGGAGCGCGGCGACGAGCTCCTCGTCGGACCGAGCCATCCAGAGGGCGCGACGCTGTCACCCCTCTCCCCGCCGGTGCGCTTCCAAGAGCCCCGCGACATCGCGGAGGGTCGGGCCGTCTTCGACCTGCGCTCGGTGCCCCCTCGCGCGGACACGCCGCGCGCCGCCCCGAGCGAGCCCCGCACCGCCACCGCGCGCGACGCGATGTCGATGGGGTCTCCCCCCGCGCCCTACCCGAGCGTCCGAGACGGGCGGTCGGCGAGCGCTCGTGAAGACGAAGGGGTGAGCCCGGCGGCGGCCTCGGTTCGCCCTCAAGCGCTCGCGGCGAAGCCCGAGGCGACGACCCAAGGCGCGTTCGAAAGCCCGAGCGCGATGGGGC
Organism: Polyangiaceae bacterium; assembly: GCA_044225865.1. Classification (GTDB taxonomy): domain Bacteria; phylum Myxococcota_A; class Polyangia; order Polyangiales; family Polyangiaceae; genus Xiheicaenibacterium. The sequence continues at coordinate 57,397 of JBGAID010000044.1, forward strand.
CCGCGCTCTCGCTGGGCGGGGCCGCCCTCGTGTTCGGAGAGGGCGAGGGGCTTCGTCCTCTCGCGCGCGCTATCGCCGGCCGAACGAGCGGGTGTCTCTCCTTCGCCACCGCGGAGGGGACCCGACGCATCGTCCTCATGGACGGCGATCTCGTGACCGCTTCCTCCGAGATCGCGAACGAGAGCCTCATCGCTTTCCTCGCCGGCCGTGGGGATCTCGATCGCGACGTGGCCGCACGCCTCGCCGGCAAGCTACCTCCTTCGGGGCGACACGCAGGGGCCGCCCTGATCGCTCAGGGCCACCTCGCCCAAGGCGATCTGTGGCCGGTGCTCCGAGCGCACGCCCAGTGGCTCATCGGCAAGGTGCTGCTCACCGGGCCGGGCTCGTGCGAGGCCGAGGACGATCTGCCCGGCCGACTCAAGGCGGAGCCGAACGTCTTCGGCGGCGCGACCGGCGCCGAGGTGTTCGTCGAGACGGCGCGCCGCGTCCTCGAGCCCGCTCGATCGCTCGCCGCGCTCGACCCCGCCGCCCGCGTCGACTGGGGAGCGAGGAAGTCGCTGCTCTCCGAGTGCGCCCTCAGCGGGGATGACGACGCCCGCATCCGCGGCGGCACCGGCAAGACGATCGGCGAGCTCTGCCAGGGTCAAGAGCCGGACTTCGCGAGCGTCGCGCGCGCCCTCGTCGAGCTCGAGGTGCTCTCCGTCATCGCCCCTCCCCGCCGCTCGCAGGTCGCGCCTCGGGGCCCCGATCCGATCGACGAGGACGCGATCCGACAGCGCGTGCGCGCGAAGATGGTGCTCGTCCAGGAGGGAGATTACTTCTCGCTCCTCGGGGTCGGGCGCGACGCGACCTCCTACGAGATCAAGCGCGCCTTCCTCGAGCTGCGGAGGACGTTCGATCCCCACCGGCTCCTCACCGCCGGCACCGCCGATCTCCATGCCGACGTCGTGCTGATCCTCGAGGTGATCGAAGAGGCGTTCGAGATCCTGCGCGACGACAGGCGGCGAGATCGCTACCGGCGCGCGATCGAAGCGGGCCCGCCCGACTGAGCGAGCCCGCCTCGCGCTCCCGCGATCAGAACGCGCCGCCGGAGGCCCCCGTCGCGCCGGTGACGCCGTTGGGAGAGCCGCCCGAGCCACCCGAGCCCGGCGTTCCGTTCGAAAGCGCGTTGCCCGCGACGCTCGCGGAGGTGTTGAAGCGATAGACGGCCCAGGAAGGCCCGCCCGCGCCACCACCACCACCGCCGCCTACGCCGCCATTGCCTCCGTCACCGCCATTGCCGCCTGGTCCCGTCTCGTCGGCACAGTCGCTGCTAATTCCAAGGGCACCGTTCGCCCCGCTACCGCCGAAGCCGCCGCTGCCCCCCGTCCCCCCAGAGCCACCCGCGCCACCGTTGCCAGAGGTGATCGTGTTGGCGACGAGCTGGATGCCGGTCGAGTTCACGAGGAACACGCCGAACGAGCCGCCGCCACCAGTACCCCCGGAAGCGCCGCCGCCGCCACAGCCACCGCCACCACCGCCACCGCCACCATTCCCGCCGCCGTCGTTGCACAAGAAGCAACCCTGCCCGCCACCGCCACCACCACCGCCACCCCCGTTCCCGTGTCCGCCCGTGCCGGCGGTTCCCCCCGTGCTCGAAACCCAGAAATTGCTCACGACGGCCCCACCGCTGCCGGCCGAGCCGGCAGAGCCCGTTGCGCCGTTGGTGCCCGTCGCCCCGTTGTGCCCGGGCGCTCCAGGGTCGCCGCCCGCGCCCGGAGCGCCGCCGGACGTCCCCGTGATGCCGACACCCCCCATAACCCCCGGGTTCGAGCCTTCTGTACCGCCCCGTCCACCCCCGCCGCCCGTCTTGCCGCACGAAGAGCTGCCGCCGCCGCCCCCGGTTCCATAGCCGGCGTCACAGTCGCCGTTGTTTCCGGCGATGCCGTCCACTGCGGACGCGCCGGTCGATCCCGCCGAGCCGCTCCCTCCACCGCCCGCGCTGCCAGCGGTGATGTCGTTGTTCGACAAGATGAGGCCGTCACAGTTGTTGCAGTAGACGGCGTAGTTGCTGACGCCCGTGGTGGACGTGCTGGTCGTCTCGATCGTCATACGGTCGACGGTCGTGGGAGACGTAATGTTCGTGCCCTCGAGCGCGTTCATCCGGCCATTGGCGACCGACGTCGATCGAATGGTCGCCACGTAGAAGTCCGACCGAGCCCAGCCCGCGCCCGCGGAGTAGCCGCCGTAGATCGACACTCCGTTGGAGAGCGTCACGCGTCCGATGTAGATGCCATTCGAGACGTAGATCTGCGTCTTGCCGGTGCTCACGGCCTTCCCGACCGCGGCCGCGACCGTCATCATCGGCTGGGTCTTGGTCCCGGGCCAGGTGTCATTTCCGGTGGTGGCCACGAAGATGGCCGCGTTCACGTCGCCGTCGATGCCGTCGCAGTTCGCGTCGACGAACCCGTTGTCGGGAAGGTCGGTCGCGCTCTGGAACGTGCACGTGTACTCGCAGCCGTTGGCCGAGTTGCCGTCGAGATCCCAGTGCCCGGGGAGGCAGCCATTGAATTGGCAGGCGCTCGCGACGCAGCTCACGCTCGAGCCGGGGAACACGGAGTCGCAGTCCGTGCCGCACGTCCCGCAGTGGTCTTTGTCGTCGGTGAGGTGCGCCTCGCAGCCGTCGGCGTTGATGGCGTTGCAGTTCGCATAGTCCTGATCGCATTGGCCCATGATGCAGCCGCCGCCGATGCAGGCCTCGCTCGCGTGGTCGTAGTTGCAGGGCACCCCGCAGTTGCCGCAATTGGCGAGGTCGTTCGTGATGTTGACTTCGCAGCCATTGCTCGGGTCGGTGTCACAGTTCTTGTAGTTCGCCTCGCAGGCCCCCAGCGTACAGACGCCGAGGCCGGTGACTTGGCTCGGGACGCACGTCTCGGCCGCGTGCGGCAGATCGCAGTTCAGGTTGCACCCGCCGCAGTGGGCCATCGTATTGGCGAGGTTCGTCTCGCAGCCGTCGGCGGGGTTGAGGTTGCAGTCCCCGTAGTTGTTCGTGCACCCGATGATGTTGCAGTTGCCGCCGTTGCAGAACGAGTCGGTGTTGTCCTTCACGCAGCTGATCGAGCAGCTGCCGCAATGGACGACGTCGTTCAGCGTGTTCACCTCGCAGCCGTCGTCGTCCATGAGGTTGCAGTTCGCCATGAACGGATCGCAGCCGGTGAGCTGACATTGGCCGCCGACGCACTGCCCCGTCCCTCCCGCGGGATCGCAGGGGTGATTGCATTGACCGCAGTGCTCGACGCTCGTGTCGGTGTTGGTCTCGCAGCCGTTGTTCGGATCCGCGTCGCACGCCCCGGTGCCCGGCGAACAGCCCGACTCCTCGCCCACGATGGGGACGAGCATGTCCTCGATGGGGTTGTCGTTGAAGTTCATCTTCACGACGACGTCGAGGTCGGGCAGCGGGCCCGCGCTGCCGATCGCCTCGTACGTCACCTCGAACCAAAGCGACTGTCCGGTCGTCCTCGCCAGCGGCAGCGACTCGACGACGCGCAGATAGCTCCCTTGGTTCCCCGGGTCTTCCTCGTAGCGGACGACCTCGACCGAGAAGGCGTTGTCGGCCACGCTCGCGCTCTTGAAGAGGACCTCGCCGTCCGTCTCGTTGTCGACGCGGAACGTTCGCAGCTCCGTCGTGCCGGTGCTCACGACTCCATAGTCGAGCTCCTCCGGCTGCTGACAGGGATCGTAGGCGTCCCCCTCGTTCAAGACGCAGAGCTCGATGTTCCCCGAGAGCGCCCCTCCCGCGCCGCCGGATCCTCCTTGAGCAGAGCCGGCCTCGGCCGTCCCTCCGACGCCGCCGTGCCCACCACCGCCTTTCGAATTCTCTCCGCCGGTGTCGCTCGCGCCCGTCGCTTGCGCGCCCGAGCCCGCTTGCCCGCCGACGTCGTCCTCACCGGCCGCGCAGGCCAGCGAGCTCGCGACCAATGAAAGCGTGAGCGCCCAAGGAAAAAAGGATCTGCGCGCCATGATGGTCATGAGAACAGAGGACGATCGCATTGGGAAGAAATGCGGAGGCGGCGAGCGTGCTCCTCTCCCACGCGTAGACCAGCCCCCGCGCCCCGCCTCGGACGCTTCCTAATCGGCGAGCTTCATGCGACACGTAGGCCCATGTCCTCCGGGAAAGACGGCGCGACCCCGAGGCCCACCGAGAGGGCCGCGACAATGGCCATCCTCGTCGCCGCCCTCGGCTACTTCGTCGACATCTACGATCTCGTCTTGTTCGGCGTCGTCGGCCGCAAGAGCCTCGCGACCTTGCAGGTCCCCAAGGAGAACATCGAGGCCGTGTTCGCTCACATTCAAGATCGCCAGATGCTGGGGATGCTCGTGGGGGGCATCGTCTGGGGGGTGCTCGGGGATCGGCGCGGGCGCCTCTCCGTCCTGTTCGGCAGCATCGTCATGTACTCGGTCGCGAACGTCGTGAATGGCATGCTCACCTCGGTGACCGGTTATGAATGGGTGCGGTTCATCGCCGGCGTCGGCCTCGCGGGGGAGCTCGGGGCCGGCATCACCCTCGTGAGCGAGATCATGAGCAAGACGGCGCGCGGGTGGGGGACGACGCTGATCGCGGGGGTCGGGGTGACGGGGGCGGTCGTCGCCGGCCTCGTCGATCGAGCGGGGCCCGCCCTCGCCACCTCGTTCCACACCGAGGCGTGGCGGGTCGCTTACTACTTCGGTGGCGGGCTCGGCTTCGCGCTCCTGCTCCTCCGCCTCGGCGTGCGCGAGTCGGGCATGTTCGAGGCGGTGAAGCAGAACACGGACGTGAGCCGGGGGAACTTCTTCCTCCTCTTCACCTCCGGCGATCGACTGAAGCGGTACGCGTGCGTCATCGTGTCGGGGGTGCCGGTCTGGTACCTCATCGGCATCCTCGTGTTCCGCGCCGGGAAGATCGGGGCGTCCCTCGGCCTCCACGGGGAGGTGAGCTCGGGCACCGCGATCATGATGGCGTACATCGGCCTTGCCGTCGGCGACCTCTCGAGCGGGGCGCTCTCCCAGCTCATACGAAGCCGGATCAAGACGATCGCGGCGTTCCTCGTTTTGTCCGCGGTCGGCACCGCGGTCTACTTCGCGCTCGCGGGCGTGTCCGTCTTCGCGCTCTACGTGGCCTGCCTCGCGGTCGGGATCGGCGGGGGCTATTGGGCCGTGTTCGTGACGACGGCGGCCGAGCAGTTCGGCACCAACCTCCGATCCACGGTGACGACAACCGCTCCCAACTTCGTGCGCGGCTCGCTCGTCCTCGTCAGCATGCTGTTCGCCTGGCTCGAGCCCACGATCGGATCGTGGAAGGCGGCCCTCGCGGTGGGGGTGCTCTGCATCGGGGGCGCGCTCCTCTCGCTCTTGCCGCTCAAAGAGTCGTTCGGAAAAGACCTCGATTACCTGGAGAGGTGAGCCGATGCCGCGCCTCGATCTCGAACCGCGCACGATCCACGGCCGAGGCTCGGAGCTCGCGACGATCACCTCTGCCGAGCTCGCCGCGTGGCGGGCGAGGGGCGCGTTCGTCGACGTGCTCGGAAAGAAGATCTTCGTCGTCGACGAAGGGCCTCGCGACGCGCCGCCGCTCCTCTTGCTCCACGGCTTCCCGACGTCGTCGTTCGACTTCGTCCACGCCGTCGCGCACCTCGCGAGCCGGCATCGAGTCGTCGTCCACGACCACGTCGGGTTCGGCTTGTCCGCGAAGCCGGAGGGCTTCTCCTACTCGCTCCTGGAGCAAGCGGACGTCGCCCTCGCGGTCTGGCGCAACCTCGGGATCACCCGAGGGCACCTGCTCGGCCACGACTACGGCACGAGCGTCGTGACCGAGCTCTGCGCGCGGCGTGAGCTCGGCGCCCTGCCCCTCGAGATCGAGGCGATCACCCTCGCGAACGGGAGCGTCCACGTCGAGCTCGCGCAGCTCGCCATCACCCAGAAGCTCCTGAAGAACAAGGTCACGGGCCCGCTCATGGCGACGTTCGCGGGGCGGACCGTGTTCGTGCGCCAGCTCCGGCGCATCTTCGGGGATCCGAGCTCCGTCGCCACCGCCGATCTCGACGCGGCGTGGGAGGCGCTCGAGCTGGAAGACGGACGCCATCGCCTCGCTCCCATCGCTTCGTACATCGAAGACCGCTACCGCTTCTGGCATCGGTGGATCGGGGCGTTGACGAGGCTCGATCGCCCCGCCCACGTGCTCTGGGGGGAGCGCGATCCGATCGCCGTGCCCGCGATCGCGCGCGCCCTCGCCCGCGACATCCGCGGCGCCCGCCTCACGTGGCTCCCCGAGCTGGGGCACTATCCGATGCTCGAGGCCCCGAGGCGGTGGTCGGAAGAGGTGCTCGCGTTCTCGAGCGCCCCCCGCTGAAGGGCCTCAGCGGCCGGCGCAGACGGGGGCGACGCGCGTCCCCGGCAGCGAAACATCGAAGAAGAGGGCCGTCCCTCCCGCGCTCGCGAGCTTCGAGTCGAGGGCGCGCGCTCCTTCCAGGATGCAGCCGCGCACGTCGTCGCCCACCCGGCCGGTCGCTTGGAGGCACGTCGCGATGGGGTTCGAGCCGCGCGACGGTCGCAGCATCACCCGCACCGTCTGGCCGCCGAGCGCGGGCGCGGCCCCCGCGCACCGCGTCGCGATGGACCGGAGCTCCGTCCCGACCGCGTCCCACTCGCTCTGCGCGAGGGCGCGCGGGGCGTACGGTCCCGACCATTGGGTGGCGCACGGCTCCCGCTCGGAGTCGGGCGGCGAGCCGGCCAGGGGAGCGGCGAGGGTGACGGGGCCGCGGACGTCGGACAGCAGAACGAGCGCGTCCGCGACCCGCTCGATCGGCGCGCGCGGGTCGGCGGCGACGATGAAGCCGTCGACGTGGGGAGCGAGATCCCTCGCGAACTTCTCGCGCGCCTTGGGCTCCCCGATGTCCTCGTACGAGGCGTCTTGAAGGACGCCGACATACGTCGAGCGAGAGGTCACGACGAGCACGACCGTCGTCGCCGAGCCCATGATCGCGAACGCCGGAGTGAGCGGCTCGAGGACGAGGTCGTCTGCTCCTCCCGTCGCGAACGGACTGGTGTGGAGGACGGTTCGGGGCGGATGGCTCGATCGCAGGCGCGCCTCGAGATCCGGGGCGCGCCCGTCGACGGAAGCTCCCGGCAAGAGGCCGCCGAGAGCAGGCGCGTCCACCCTCTGGAGGATGCACGAGGCGTCCCTCCCCTCCCCGCTCGCGCTCGCCGCGACCACGTCCGCGAACGTGAGGCCGCTCGGCGCCGCCGGCGTGGCGGAAGCGGAGACGATCGCGGACGCGCGGCCCGACGGAGCCGAGGGGCGCGCCGCGCGGCGCTTCTTCATCCCGGCGTGGACGAAGAACGCGAGGGCGGCGACGGCGGCGAGGCCGAACACGACCCCGAACACGATCTTGCCCGCGCCGGCGCGCGGCGGTCGACGCGGCCCCGGCGCTTCGACGTGCCGAGGACGCGTCGGCGCGGCCGCCGCGGGCCCGGGCACCGGCAACGGCGCCGCCGCCATCGTCGGCGGGGGCGCCGGCGGGGCGAGGGCGGGCTCGGGGGCGGGCATCGTCGGCGCGTGCTCGAGCGACAGGATCGGCAGCTCCACGATGGTGCGCTCGTTGTCGATCGCGCGGCTCGGCTGGTGGGTCGGATCGAACGGCGCGAGCAGCTCGCAGAGCTCGAGCGCGGACTGGATGCGCCGCTCGGGATCCTTCTCGAGGACGCGCGCGAGGAGGGCGTCGAGGGCCTCCGGGGCGCCCGGCACCACGTCCCGCAGACGCAGCGGCGCGTCGGCGACGATCGACGCCGCGACGGCGTGGCCGGACTGGCCATGAAAGGGCGGCCGCTTCGCGAGGAGCTCGAACAGCACGACCCCGAGCGCCCACACGTCGCTGCGCTCGTCGACGTCTCGCGCGCTCCGGATCTGCTCCGGCGACATGTAGAGCGGCGTGCCGATGGTGGCTTGGGTCGCGGTGAGGGCGGCGTCGCTCCCGACGATCTTGGACACGCCGAAGTCGAGCAGCTTCACGCAGTCGGGGCCGCCCGGCACGCGGGTGAGGAACAGGTTCTGAGGCTTCAGATCGCGATGGATCACCCCCATCGCGTGGGCCTCCGCGAGGCCCTCGCACGCCTGCCGCACGATGCGGATGGCCTCGGCCGGGGAGGCGATCCCGTTCGCCTCCATCGCCGCCATCAGGTCGCGCCCCTCGAGCAGCTCCATGGCGATGAACGGGAGGCCGTCCCCCGTCGTGCCCACGTCGAGCACCCGGACGACGTGGGGGCTCTTCAGGGTGCGGACGATCTTTCCCTCCTGGGCCAGCCGCTCCGCGACCTGAGGGACGAGGGCCGCCTCGGGGCGGAGGACCTTCAGCGCGACGCGGGTGGAGGTCGCTCGATCGAGCGCCTCGTAGACGACGCCCATCATCCCGCTGCCGCGGACGCCCGCGATCTCGTAGCGCCCCGCGATCACGGTGGAGAGCCCGGGCAGCGCCGCGCCCGGCGCGCTCACGGGAGGGCGCACTCCGAAGGGAGGTGGCACCTTCGCACCCCGTCGTGGTCGAGGATGCACCGGGCGTCCGCCTCGTCACAGTCGGAGTCGAACAGGCACTGGTCGACGTCGAGGGTGCAGCCGAGCTGTCGGATCGGATCGCCTCCGCAGATCGTCGCGGGAGACTCGACGCACAGCGATCCTTCCCGCGGACAGTCGGCGTCGGTCACGCAGCTCGCGACGATGCATTTCGAGATCGGATCCCCGCAGCGACAGATCTCCCCTTCGTCGCAGTCTTCGTCGGCGCCGCAACCGTACGTGCAGCCGCACCCCCCGGAGGCGCGCGCCTCGCAGATCCCGTTGAAGTGGGCGTCGCACTCGGAGTCGGCGGTGCAGTCGCTCTTGGGATCGTCAACGCAGCTCGCGGGGGGCGTGTGATCGAACACGGGGCACGTGATCGCCTCGACCCGGTGGCTGTCGAGGCCGCACGTGGCGAACCCCGTCTCGAACCCCTGGAGCTCCTCCGGCTCCGACGAGGGGCACTCGTACGCCACCTTGCCGTGGCAGCCGAGGAAGACGGCGGTCACTGCCCCGAGGGCGAGGACGCGAAGCTCGCCGAGGGTCGGCATCATGGGGAGGGCCCCGAGGGTACTTCGGTTCCCGGCGGCTTCAAGCGTTCGCGGTGCGAACGACCTGCGCGCGCTCTCTCGGCGGCAGCGCGTCGAGGACGATCTCGCCGTCCTCCACGCCCAGGAGCGCGACGCTGCCGCGGCCGAGCTCCCCCTTGAGGATCATCTCCGCGAGCGGGGTCTCGATGTACTTGGCGATCGTGCGCTTCATCGGGCGGGCGCCGAGCTCGAGGTCGAACCCGCCGAGGTCGAGCAGCCGCTCCACGACCGCGTCCTCGAGCTCGAGACGAACGCCGCGCCCCTCGAGGGTGGCGGCGAGATCCATCAGGGCCTGCCGGGCGACGCTCGCCACCTCGTCCCGAGACAACGGAGCGAAGAACAGCACGTCGTCGAAGCGATTGAAGAGCTCGAGGGGGAGGTGCTTCTTCGCGGCGAGGACGGCCACGTCCCCGAGGCTCTTCTCGCTCGCCGTCTCCGCGCTCCGCGCGAAGCCGACCGACTTGCCCCGAACCGCGGTCGCGACGTCGCGGGAGCCGAGGTTGGACGTGCAAGCGACGACCGTGTTGGTGAAGTCGACCTTGCGGCCGCGACCGTCGGTGAGGTGCCCTTCGTCGAGGACCTGGAGGAACGCGAGCAGCACGTCCATGTGGGCCTTCTCGACCTCGTCGAGGAGGATGACCTGGTAGGGGCGCTTGCGGACCGCCTCCGTGAGCTGTCCGCCCGCGTCGTGCCCGACGTAGCCGGGGGGCGCCCCGATGAGGCGCGCGAGCGCGTGCGACTCCGCGTACTCGGAGAGATCGATCCGGGTCATCGCGTCCGCCGATCCGAACAGGGCATCCGCGATCGCCTTCGCCGTCTCCGTCTTGCCGACGCCGGTCGGCCCGAGCAAGAGGAACGATCCGAGGGGCCGCCGTCCCCGCAGGCCCGCCGCGCTCTTTCGCAGCTGACCGGCGATGCGCGCGAGGGGAGCGCGGTGACCGACGACCCGCGCCGCGAGGAGCTTCTCGAGCCCGAGCATCCGCTCCCGATCCGTCTCGAGGAGCCGCGCCGTGGGGACGCCCGCCAGCTCCGACATCGCCTGGGCGAGATCCGTGATCGTGACCCGCGGGGCCGCCTCGGATCGCTTCGACTCGACGCGGAGGGAGGCCCGCTTCTTCCGCGCCCCCGCGTAGTCGAGGGCGCCGATGGCCTTGTCGGGCAAGGCGCGGCTCGGCAAGTAGCGGATCGACCACGACACCGCGGCCGCGATCGCGTCGTCGTCGTACGCGATCCGGTGGCGGGGCTCGAAGCCGCGCGCCGCCGCCTTCACCATGAGGAACGCCGCCTCCTCGTCGGGCTCGTCGATCTCGATCGGCACGAGACGGCGCCCGAGCTGCGGATCTCCCTCGATCGCCCGTCGGAGGCTCTCGGTCGTGGTCGCGGCCACGAAGCGGACGTCGCCGCGGGCGAGCTGGACCTTCAGCTCCGCGACCGCTTCGTCGCCGCTCGAGAGGAGCTCGTGGAGATCGTCCACGAAGAGGACGACCTCGGGCTGCGCCTTGCGCGCCTCGTCGAAGAGGGCGGAGATGCGATCGGCGAGGGCCCCCCGCGCTCCCGTCCCCGCCACGAGCGCGCTCGCCGCGATCGCGACGAGCTTCTTGCCGTGGGCTTCGACCGGAGCGCGCAGCGCGAGGCCGAGGCTCGTCTTTCCGACCCCGCACGGCCCGACGATGCACGGCGCGTTCGCGGTGCACTTCTCGAGCACGTCCAGGACGCGCTCGATCTCCTCCTCTCGCCACACTATCTCCGTATTCGCAGCGGCCGTCGGTTCCAGCGCGGTCGCGGCGTGGAGGCTCGGGGCGGGGCGTCGATCGGAGCGCGGGGCCTCTGCGATCTCGGGCTCCGCCGGTGCAGGCGGGGGCGCGCTCGGCGCGGGGGGCGGGGCGCCCGGCGGGTTGGCCGCGCGCGCCGGCTCGAGGGGGGCGCGCTCCGGGCGAGGACCGCGGCGCAGCGCGCGGTTGCGGGGCGGCGCGGTCGCCGGCGCGCCGCGCGCCGCGGGAAGGCGAAGGCGAGGGCGGCGCGCCGCGATCGGAGGCGGGGCTGCTCTTCTGGGTCGGCACCAGCGGCACGACGGTGGGCTTCGCAGAGCCGACGTCGTTTCGCGCGCGGAGAGGGAGCGGACGCGCGGGCGCGCCGACGATCCCGATCGAGCGCTCCCTCGTCTCCGGGGCGGCGGAGGCGCGCGTCCCCCCGACCTCGCGGCGAGCGGGGGCGAGCCCGATCGCCGCCCCGAGCGCCACCGTGCGCAGCCGCACCGCGTCCACGCCGCACAGCGCGAGCGCGCGGAACGCGGCGAAGCGCCGCTCGGAGAGGAGGGCGACGAAGAGATGGAGCGCCGTCGGCTCCATCATCGCGAGCTTGGAGTCGGGCGAGATCGACGCCCGTCCCCGCTCGACGCCGTCCGTCGAGACCGGCCCGCGCGCGCGCCCCGACACGTCGCGCGCGTCGGTGAGGGCGCGCGCCATCGCGTCCGGCAGCTCCTCGTCGAAGGTCCGCCCTGCCTTGAGCACCGCGTCTCGGTCGAGGCCGCGGTCTTGCAGCAGATCCGCGGCCGGTCCGCGCTTGGCCGCGACGGCCGCGAGCAGATGAACCGTCGTCGGTCGCTCTTTCCTGGAAGCCGCGAGCTCGTTCGCGGTCCGGCGCAGCGACGCGAGCTCGCTCTCGGATCGTTCCCTCTCGGTCACCGGTGCCGAGTCTCACGCTCGCGGCCGGCCGGCCAAGTTTCGCGGTTCCTGCTTCAGGCCCCGCGTCTGGCCTGATAACGAGGCGGGATGCGCTCGTCGCTCTCCCTCTCCTTCATCGTCGCGGGCGCGCTCGCGAGCTGCCAGGTCAACGTGAAGCCCTCCCGAGGCGGACCCGAAGACCACGGCCAGCACGACGACGACAAGAACGGGACGGACACCGACGCGGACACGTCCGCTCCCGCCGCTTCGGCCGAAGCGCCGACGGCGCGGCCCACCGCGACCGCGACGACCATGCCGGCGCCCACCGCCAAGATCTGCACCGAGGTCGGCTGTCTGAACGGTCTCGTCGTCGACGTCAGCGCGGGGAGATCCGGCTTCGGCAAGGGGCGCTACGAGATCGACGTCGTCGCCGACGGCAAGAAGGCCAAGTGCGAGCTCGCGATCCCCCTCGTCGCCTGCGACAAAGGCCCGAGCGCGAAGTGCACGGGCGACGTGAAGCTCTCGATCGGCGAGGCGGGGTGCGCCCTCGATCCGAAGGAGCAGGGCATCTCCACGATCGCGATCGAGGGCTCCCCCGCCGCCGTCGAGATCACCGTGAAGCGCGCGGGGAAGAAGATCGGCGCGGCGAAGCTCACGCCCGCCTACAAGACGCTGCAACCGAACGGCCCCGACTGCCCGCCCACGTGCAAGAGCGGCAAGGAGACGCTGAGCATCCAATGACCACGCGCCGCGCCTTCGCCGTCTCCGTATTCGCGCGCCACGCCGGCCGCGCGCTGCTCGTCCTCCACCGCCGCCTCGGCACGTGGCTCCCCGTCGGCGGCGAGATCGAGCCCGGGGAGACGCCGCTCGAGGCGGCGCGCCGCGAGCTCCGCGAGGAGACCGGCCTCGAGGGCGTCTTCACGGAGCTGCCCCTCGCGATCGACGGCGCGCCCCCCGGCCTCCTCGGGTACGAGGAGCACCCCGCAGGGGACAAGGGCCTGCACATGTGCTTCGCGTTCGTGGCCGACGTCACCTCCGACGCCGTCACCGCGAACCACGAGTTCGGCGAGCACCGGTGGGTGGCCGCGCCCATCGACGTCTCCTGTCCCCCCAACGTCCGCGAGCTCGCGCTGCGCGCCCTCGCCCCCTCCCCGTCCACCCTCGAGGCCCTCGCGCGCGCGTGGCTCGCCGCCTTCAACGCCCGCGATCTGGAGGGGCTCCTCGCCCTCTACGCGGAGACGGCCGTGCATACGAGCCCCAAGCTCCGCGATCGACAGCCCGAGACGAACGGCGAGATCCGAGGCAAGCCCGCCCTCCGCGCCTGGTGGCGCGACGCCATGGATCGCCTCCCTCACCTGCGCTACGAGTCGCGGCACCTCACCGCCTCCGGCGGGCGCGTCTTCATGGAGTACGAGCGCATCTGCCCCCCCGACCCGCCGATGCTCGTCGCGGAGGTGCTGGTGGTGGAAGGCGGCCGCATCGTGTCCTCGCACGTGTTCCACGGGTGACCCCCGCCGAGCGCGCCGCGGCGCGGGCCCACCCCTCCCGCGGGGCGCGGAGCGCCACGCAAGGGAGGGGTCGGCGAGCGGAGCGAGACGGGGGTGGGCACCGCTACGAATTTCGTAGCAAGCTCAGGACGCCGCTCGATAGCGGACGGCGCGGCGCGCGACGCCGGTGAGGGGCCACGCGTAGGCGCGATCCTCCGCTCGCTCGAAGGACGCGTGGTCGGGCGGGTCGCCCTGGGCGAGGAGCACCCACGCCTCGCCGCCGGGGACGACGAGGCCGCGCGCGAGGTCGAGCCATGCGGCGGGGGCGAGGGTCGCGCGCGAGATGGCGACGTCGAAGCGCGCGCGCCCGACGAGGGCTTCACCCCGCGCGCGCTCGACCTTGATCGGGCTCGTCGCGAGCTTCCCGATCACGGTGCGGAGGAACATGACGCGCTTGTCGAGGGGCTCGACGAGGGTGACGCGCAGGTCGTCGCGGAGCAGCGCGAGGCAGAGCCCGGGGGCGCCTGCGCCCGCGCCGACGTCGACGACGGAGCGGCCCGGCTCGATCGACGCGGCGAGGAGGGCTGCGTCCGCGACGAGCAGATCGAGCAGCTCGTCTTCGGAGCGCGCGGCGGTGAGATCCATCTTCGCGTTGAAGCTCCGCACCAGCTCGATGAACGAGCGAACGCGCGCGATCGCCGCGTCCTTCGCCGCGAACCCCATCGCGGAGACGATCCCCGAGGCGTCGCGAGGGGCCGGCTCACAAACCGCCGGGTCTTGATCAGCTTGGACTTTCGGCCCGGTCATCTTTCGCGTAAGCCTGCGGTCATAGGCGCTCTTTTAGCGCAAAACGGAGCTGCGTGGCTCCCCGCCCCCGACTCGTCCAAGAGGCTCGCACCGTGAACTTCCGCCGGCTCACCCTAGCCCTCTGTTCCAGCGTCGTCTGCACCGGCCTCCCCGCCGTCGCCTTCGCCGATCCGCCGTCCCAGAGCTCCGCCTCCAGCAAGGCCGCGCTCGGCTCGACGACGCCGGTGAAGACGCCCCTCTCGGTCGAGGGCAGCGCGTCCGTCTCCGTCGACGCGAAGGTGGCGTCGCCTGCCCCCGACGCGGGCGGCACCTGGGAGGACAAGTGGCTCCCGTGGGACACCGGCGAGAAGGACGCGAACATGGGCTTCGCCGTGTTCGGGCACCTCGGCGTGGGCAACCGCTTCAACGACCCCCCCGCCGCCGTGGGCGAGCCCGACGCGCGAAACGGCCTGCGCGTCGGCGTGACCGCGATCTTCCGGCCCATTCGCTACTTCGGGTTCGGCGTCGGCTACGAGCACTCCGATCTGGACCGCGACCGCTACGACGACGGGACGAACTTCGCGACGACCTTCCGCGATCTCAACATCCTCTGGATCGACGCGCGCGCCTATCCGCTGCGCATCGACCCGTTCGCCCTCTACTTGAGCATCGCGGGCGGCCCGGCGTGGCAGCTCCTCTCGACGAGCTCCTCCAACATCGACACCCAGAACCCCACCAACACCATCACCACGAGCTGCGACGGCTCGACGGGCCCCGGCTTCGCGATGAAGGGCGCGGTCGGCGCCGAGCTCGCCCTCGTCTCGGGATCGATCCTCTGGGGTGAGTTCGGGCCCGACTACTACCTCCTGTCGGAGGAGAACCTCGACGGCTGCGCGGTCGGCGCGGGCAACGCGGCGATGATCGGCTTCCGCGCCGGCTTCGCGATCGGCTTCGAGCGCACCAAGGTCCGCAACAAGCCGCCGGAGGTGAAGCCGGTCGACTCCGACGGCGACGGCATCACCGACGACAAGGACGCGTGCCCGACGGTGGCCGGCGTCGCCAACCCGGACCCGGCCAAGAACGGCTGCCCGCTCCCGAAGGATCAAGACGGCGACGGCATCGTCGACGAGTCCGATGCGTGCCCGACGGTGGCCGGCATCGCCGATCCGGATCCGAAGAAGAACGGCTGCCCGCCGCCGCAGGACAAGGACGGCGACACCATCCCCGACGAGGCGGATGCGTGCCCCGACATCGCCGGCGTGAAGACGGAAGATCCCAAGACCAACGGCTGCCCGCCCGACACCGACGGCGACGGCTTCCGCGACGATCAGGACGCCTGCCCGCAGGAGAAGGGCGTCGACGATCCGGATCCGTCCAAGCGCGGCTGCCCCAAGCTCGTCCGCGTGACCGACAAGGAGATCATCATCCTCGAGCAGGTGCAGTTCGACACCGGCAAGGCGACGATCAAGCCCGCCAGCGATGCCCTCCTCGACTCCGTCGCGGCCGTGCTCAAAGAGCACCCCGAGATCCTCAAGATCGAGGTCCAGGGGCACACCGACAACCGCGGCAGCGCGCAGCTCAACAAGAAGCTCTCGCAGGACCGCGCCGACTCGGTGAAGAAGGCGCTCGAGAAGCGCGGCGTCGACTCGGCGCGCCTCGTCGGCCGCGGCTACGGGCCCGACAGCCCGATCGCCGACAACAAGACGGAGGAAGGCCGGCAGAAGAACCGCCGCGTCCAGTTCGTCGTCCACGAGAAGAAGGCCCGCGGCGACCGCAGCGAGAAGCAGCCGAGCACGACGCCCGCGCCCGCTCCTCAGTCGACGCCCGCGCCCGCCCCGGCCCCCGCCCCCGCACCGGCCCCCGCCCCCGCACCGGCCCCCGCCCCGAAGCCCTGAGCCCCTGCTCCGAGCGGCGACCCGAGCACCTCTTCGTCTGTGTCCCAGGCGAAGAGGTGTTCGTCTTTTCGAGGTCGAGGCTTCTTCGAACACAAGGACAGCGCCAAAGCGCTCCACCCTGCTAGATCTCGGGAGATGACGGCGGGCGAACCGGTGGAGCCGACGCAGGCGGAGGGCACGGCGAGCGTTCCTCCAGCCGTGGTCCCGTCCCCGACGCTCCAAGAAGGCTCGATGCCTCCGCCCAAGAAGCGGCGGGCCAAGCTCGGCATCGCCGTGATGCTCGGGGCGGTGATCTTCGTCGCCGTCGCCGGCCTCGGCGCGTACTTCTTCTGGTGGCGGGCCGTGACCCCTCAGCTCGCGCGCTACGCCCCCAAAGACACCGACTACTACATCGAGGTCCCCAGCCTGCCGAGGCTCCTCCTCTCCATCCGCAACGCGGACGGCATCGACGCCAAGGAGCTCGACATCGAGCGCCAGCGCAAGGACCTCACCGAGGCTTTCGCGGACTCGTTCGGGATCAAGGACGAAGAGGCTGACGACATCCTCGTCGGGCTGCGATCCGTCGCCTTCGCCGCCCGCACCTCCGACAAGGGCACGTTCGATCGCCCCCAGTTCATGTTCATGGCGAAGGTCTCGTCGGCGGACGTGCTCGCCCCGCTACTGAAATCGAAGCGGTTCGACCGCAAGGGCTCGTTCGCGGGCGGCACGCGCTACCGCCTCACGAGCCGCGCCGCCCCGCCGAAGGAGAAGCCCGCCGAGGAGGGCAAGGGGGAGGACGGGCGCAGCGCGTTCCTCCGCGTCTTCGACGAGCTCGGAGAGGATCCCCCGGATGAGAGCCGGCCCTCCATCGAGGATCTGGACTCGGAGGGCCGCGCGCCGCGGAGGCCGCGGGACAAGGTCTACGTCTACTTCGAGGATCCCGGCCTCTTCGTCTACGGGGACCCGGAGATGGTCGAGGACGTCGGGCGCATCCTCGACGGCGACAAGGAGAGCCTCGCCGACAACCCTCGCTTCAAGCAGGTCTCGTGGCCGGGCGGGAGCACCGTCATCGAGTTCTTCGAGCCCGACGCGGTCCCCCAGATCCGAGCGGACGTGTTCGACGATGTCCCCGCCATCGCGACCGCGCTGCGCTTCGAGCGCGCCGGCATGGTGAGCGAAGCGCAGATCGAGCTGCGCGGCCGCCGCGTCGAAGGCCTCGAGCCCGTGATCCCGAAGTCGGTCACGCTCGATCTCTACAAGAAGCTCCCCGCCGACACGTTCGCGTACCTCGCCGGCTCGCTCAAGACGGAGGCGGACGGCGAAGAGCTCGTTTCCAGCTTCGTCGGCGCGGTGGAGAGCGTCGATCGGGGCGCGGGTCGGTCCCTCCGCCGAAGCCTCGGCCAGATGAGCACGGAGCTCGGCTTCGACCTCGCGACCGTCTTCGAGGCGGCGGGCGACCAATACGTGATCGCCGCCACCGCCGAGGACGAGGCGATGAACGACGTCGTGTCCCGCGGGAGCGAGTCGGGGTGGTTCTCGAGGATGAGCCTCTGCGCGGTGGTGGAGATCGGCGACGCGGAGGCGGCCGAGAAGATCGTGAAGCGCCTCCGAAAGAAGGCGGAGGAGAGCGCCGACGCGGCGGGCCTCGTCGTCAAGAAGGTGGACGGCGGCTTCCGCATCGACGCCTCCGACTCCAAATCGCGCTTCATCCCGTTCGAGACGCTGGAGCTCGCGGTCCGCGACAAGCACATCGTGTTCGCGGCGGGGGCGAAGAAGCGCGTCAACGTCGACGAAGACGCCTTCGACGGCGCGGGAGAGCTGCTCAAGGACGACCGCGGCCACGCCCGCGCCCTCGACGTCCTCGGGGAGCGCGGCCAAGCGCGCCTCTGGTTCGACATGGGCCGGCTCGCGCGGACGTACCTCAAGGCGACCCGCGAGCAGAAGCCCCGCGAGAAGATGCGAAAGCTCGGCATCCCGGTGGACGCCTTCATCCTCGACGGCGACGACCGCCTGACCGCCGGGGTCTCGCTGCGCCTCGAGGCGACCGACCGGGGGGTGAAGGGCAAGCTCGTGGGCCTCAACAACCCGTTGATGCTCGGGCTCCAGGGCGCGGTGTGGGGCATGCGGATGAAGGGGCCGCCGACGACACCGTGCGCGCCGTGCTCGAGGCCGAGGAGCGCGAGAAGCGCCGCGAGACCCGCGTCGATCCCCTCCCCCGCCCCCGAAGCCGCCCAGCCCGGCCCCGCCCCCGACGAGCCCGCCCCCGACGTTGCCGGGCGACGTCCCGTCCGTCGGCATCAAGGCCTGCGACGAGTACCTCGCCCTCTTGATCAAGTGCGGCGACAAAATGGGCGGGAGCGGGCCGGCGACGATGCGGGAGTCGGCGAAGTCGGTCGCGGACGCGTGGCGCGACGCGCTCAAGACCTCGCCGAGCATCCGAGACATGATCGAGAAGACGTGCGCGGATAGCGTCGCGTCGATGGGCCCCGCCTGCAACTGAGCGGGCCGCCTCCGCGCCCTCACCCGAGGACGCGGATCTCGTCTCCGACCCGGACGACGCCGCCGCCCCGCGGGATCGCGTTCTGCCCGAACAAGACCTTGTTCTTGATCTTCCGCGTGGGCACGAGCGACGCCAGCACCCGACCGTCGTTTCGTCCCTCGTCGGGATCGACGTCCACCATCGTGCAGCGAGAGCAGGGCTTCACGACGTCGAACGGCACCTCGCCGACCACGATGCGAGACCACGCGTCCTCGCAGAAAGGATCGGCGGCGCGCGCGACCAAGTTCGGGCGGAACCGCCGCGTGTCGCTCGCCATGCCGAGCGGCCGGAACACCGCGTCGAGGGACGCCGTCGAGCAGAGCAGGAGAGGAAAGCCGTCCGCGAAGGAGACGACGTCCCCCGCCTCGCCGTAGCTCGGATCCACCGGGCGGCGCGCCTCTTCGGGCAGCCTCACGAGGCGCGCCATCGCCCCGATTTGGGTCGACACGAGCCCCGCCGCCTCCGGCCCGCAGTCGATCGCGACCACCTCGTCGCTCCACACCCGCACCCGCCGCCGCTCGCCTTCGCACGCGAGCGCGACACGCACGTCGTAGCCGCCGTCGCCGATCAAGCGAAGCGCGTCGCCCTCGATCACCGCCCCCAGCCGCGCGAGCTCCGGGTGCTCTCGGGCGGAGACGAAGTCGCCCTGCCCGTCCACGACCATGAACGCTCGATCGTGCTCCAGACCGCGCGGCGTCACCATCGCCTGCGTCACCGCGACCGCGCGCGCGGATTTGACGGGATGGATCGCGAGCGCCTCGACCGTGATCATCTACCCCTCCCCCGGCTGAGCTCTCGAGAGCGAAGACGTCCGGGGGGGGTCGGCGAGCGCGACAGCGCGCCGGGGATGCGGACCACCTCGCTCACGCCCGCTCGCCGTAGGTATCGGCGACGTAGCGCGCGATGTCGGCCGACTCGAACATGGCGGTGCCGGTGTTCGGGTCGACAAGGAACGGCACCATCATCTTGCCGCTCTTCGCCACGAACGCCTCCCGCTTCGAGCTGCCCTTCGCGACGTTGTGGAGCACGTAGGGGATCTCGTGCCGGCACAGCGCCTCGCGCGCGATGCGACTGAAGGGCGACGCCTCGTAGCTGTAGAGCTCGAGCGGCTTCTCGGGCGCCTTCGAAGGCACCGCCCGCGACGCGAACCCGCGCGCCGCGCTCGCGAGGGAAGTCCGCACCATCGTCAGCGGGCCGAGCCTCAGCGAGATCGGGATCGTCCCGTCGCCGTAGGTGGTCGCGAGGTACGCGATGATCTCGTCGGACTCGTACATCTGGCGGTTCGTGTTGGGGTCCACGAGGAACGGGAACCGACGCTTGCCGCCCTTCTGCTCCGCGACGGCGCGGAAGCGCTCGCCGCCCGGCGGGCAGGGATAGATCTTGGCGTCGAGGTCGAAGGCGCTGAGGGCCTCCCTCACCTTTCGACAAAACGGGCACGCCTCGAACTCGTAGAGCTCGAGCAGCTTCTCGGGTTGCCTCGCGGGCGCGACGACGCGGATGCCCCGCGCGAAGGCGAGGCCGGAGGCGAGCGAGGAGGTGGCGACGTCGAGGACACGATTCACGGAGGAAGCTTCGTTCCCCGCACCGATCCCCATCAAGTCCTTTCCTTCTCGATCCGTCAGGGCACGGTGGGCACGAGCGTCGTAGGCCCTCGTCGCGCGCTCGAGAGCGAGCCCAAGCTCCCACCCAAATAAGTGCGGGCTCGCTTTTTAACTTGCCCCATAATGAGTGAGGCCTCAGTTATCGCCTATGGCTCGACCGACCGTCATCCGCAACGAAGTCATCCTCGAGGCGGCGCGAGCCGTGTTCCTCGAGCGCGGGATCCTCGCCACGAGCGCCGAGGTCGCCCAGCGTGCGGGCGTCAGCGAGGGCTCCATCTTCAAGCGCTTCAAGACGAAGGCCGATCTCTTCCGTTCCGCCATGGGCGTGAACGCCGAGGACGTCCTCCCCGCCCTCCGCGATCTCGTACTGATGGCGGGTAGCCGCACCGTAGAAGAAAACCTCATCGAGGTCGGCCTCGCCACCCTCGAGGTCTTCGAGCGGGTCGCCCCCATCATGATGATGACGTGGTCCAACCCGAAGGTCGGCTGCCCCCTCTCGAAGTCCGGCGATCCCGGGCCGCTGCGGGCCCAGCGCCACGTAGCGGAATACCTCGAGGCAGAAGCGCGCCTCGGCCGCATCGAGAACGTCAACGCCGACGTCATCGCCCGCGCCTTCCTCGGGGCCCTGCGCGCGCAGGTCTTCATGGAGCTCCTCTCGAGCAGCGGCGGCGACGACACGAAGCGTGGCGGCATCGAGCGCGAGCACTTCGTCCGCGACTTCGTCCGCACCCTCGTCATCGGGCTCGAAGGCGGGGACCGCGCCCGCTCTCCGTCGTCCCGCCCGCGCGCCGTCCCCACGACGGCCCAAGCCTCCGGCTTCTGAGCTCGCGGCCCCGCCCCGCTACGAAAAAGGTAGCGCCGACGGTCCGCCGCGATGATGCCCACCCCCGGCTCGCTCCGCTCGCCGACCCCTCCCTTGCTCGTCGCTCCAAGGAGCCTCCTCGCGGGAGGGGTGCCGAACGCTGCTTCTTTTTTTGTAGCACGAGGGGGCCCCGCGCCAGCGCGGTGCGGGTGAGGGTGCGAGAGAAGAGCGCGGCTGCGCTCCGGATGGGTGCTGCGTTTTGCCGCGCCGAAGTATGCTGGGCCGCGCGGTGACCCGGTGGAGCAAGTCCTCAAGACCCTGAGCGGAGCGTCCGGCTACACCCTCGGCATCGTCGTGGCGCTCGCCCTGATGGGCGGGACGTTCCTGCTCTTGCCGCGCAACGAGACGCGCCTCCTGAAGGTGCCGCTCGGCTTCTTGATCGCGCACGTCGTGCTGCGCGGCGTGCAGCTCCTCCTCGACGCGGGGCCGATGGAGCGGACCATCGGGCTCGTGAGCTTCGCCGCGCTGCTCGTGTGCGTCGGGCGAACGCTGGTCCTCCTGCTGCTCGACGCGATCTTGCGGCGCCGGCTCAAGCGCGAGCTGCCCAAGATCATCCGCGACATCATCCAGGGCGTCGTCTATTTCGTCCTCCTCCTCGGCCTGCTGCGTCAGATGGGGCTCGAGCCGGGCCAGCTCCTCACCACGAGCGCCCTCCTCACCGCCGTCGTCGGTCTCTCGCTGCAAGACACGCTCGGTAACCTCATCGCCGGCCTCGCGGTGCAGGTGCAGCGGCCCTTCAGCGTGGGGGACTGGGTCCAGTTCGACAACGACCCGAAGAACATCGGCCGCGTCGTGGAGATCAACTGGCGCGCGACGACCCTCGTCACCCTCGACCAGCTCGAGGTCGTCGTGCCGAACGGCGTCCTCGCCAAGTCGGCGCTGCGGGTCTACACCCGGCCCTCCGCCGCCGTACGGCGGAGCATCTTCGTAACCGCGGGGTACGACGTCCCGCCCAGCCGCGTCCACGAGGTCATCCTGCAAGCGGTGAAGGACGCCCCCGGGATCCTGAAGGAGCCCCCGCCGACCGTCGTCACCGACAACTACACGGAGACCGGCATCGAGTACTGGGTCCGCGTCTTCATCGAGGAGTTCCAGCGCCGAGACGCCATCGACGGGGGCGTGCGCGACCGCATCTGGTACGCCTTCCAGCGCGCGGGCATCTCGATGCCGTTCCCGAACCGCACCGTCCACGTGAGGCAGCAAGCGGAGGAGGCGCCGCCCGAGAGCCTCGTCGACCGGCGGGAGCGCGCCCTCCGCGCCGTCGACTTCTTGAAGGTCATCGGCGAAGAGCAGCGCCGGGATCTCGCCCAGCGCGTCTCGACGCGCCTGTTCTCCCAGGGCGAGGTCATCGTCCACCAAGGCGACGAGAGCGACGAGCTCTTCCTCATCATGAGCGGCGAGACGGCGGTCGTGCTCGAGGGCGACAAGGGCGAGACCGAGATCACGCGCCTCGGGCCGGGGCGCTTCTTCGGCGAGATGGCCCTCGTGACGCGCGAGAAGCGCAAGGCCACCGTGAGAGCGACGCGCGACTGCGAGCTGATGGTGATCGATCACGGCTCCTTCGAGGCGGTGCTCCAAGAGCAGCCGGAGGTCGTCGACGAGCTGTCCCGCGTCCTCGCCGAGCGTCAGCTCGAGCTCGACGTCCACACCGCGCGCATGACGGAGGAGGAGCGCGCGAGCGTCGTCCAGCGCGAGTCGAGCCAGCTCCTCGGCAAGATCAAGAAGCTCTTCAAGATCCAGCGCTAGAGCACCGATCATGTTCGGTGCTCTAGCAGTGTGCTGAAAAAGGCGGCGTCATGCCTCTCGGCACCAGAGTGGCTGCCAATTCACCCCCCCTGGCCCCCCTCGCTGTGCGAGGGGGGAGATCCGTCGCGCGGACCGGGTCAAGGTGCTGTGCACAACCCAGTGGCCGGACTGAATGTAGAGCGCCGAGAGAGAGACGAGAGAGCGCTCGGGCTCGGCGTGCCTTACTCGAGGCGGGCGCGGAGCGCGGCGATCGTCTCGTCGAGGGACGCGGCGTGGGGGAGCTTCTCCGCGAGCTCGATCTGCTCGCGGGCGGCGGTCATCTCTCCGCGCTCGATCTCCACCGCGGCGAGGTGGCAGGCGATGACGGTGCGGAGCATGTCGGTGTGGATGGGGCCGGACGACGCGGCCACGAGGTGGGCGCGAGCGGTGTCCCAATCTTCGCTCCGCTGCGCGACCACCCCGCTCAAGAACTCGAAGTAGGCGCGGTCGCGCGGGCCGAGGCGCTCGGGCGCGCCGATCTGGCGGAGTCGATCTCGGACGAGATCGAGATCGCCCTTTCGGTACGCGCCGAACGCCTCCGAGAGGCGCGGATCGTTTCGCCGCGTGTGCCCGTAAGCGAGGATCGCGGCGGCGAGGATGAAGAGCCAGCCGATCGTCTGTCCGCGCACGAGCTCGAAGATGCCGAACGAGGCGACGAGGACGAGGAGGAGGAGGCGCGTCGTCGGGCTGAACATCAGAGCTCACCCGTCTCCATCGCGCGCACCGCGGCCGCGCCGAGGATCCGCACCCCGAAGATCATGCTCGCGAAGCGCTCGTCCTTCGTCGCCCCGCGCGCGTAGCGGGCGTAGATCTGCTGCGCGACGACGGCGTTCTTGAAGATCGCGAACACGTAGTAGAAGCGCATGTCGGCGGGCACGATCCCGGGGCGCCTCGCCGCGTACGCGTCGAGGAGAGCGCGGCGCGTCGGCATCCCGGGCGCGTTCGTCGGCCCGAACGCGTAGGCCTGGAGCGGCTCGGGATCGTCGGCCTGGACCCAGTACGCCAAGGAGGTCGCGAGATCCATGAGCGGGTCCCCCACCGTCGCCATCTCCCAGTCGAGCACGCCGATGATCCGGCTGAGGTCGTCCTCGGAGAGGACGAGGTTGTCGAGCTTGAAGTCGTTGTGGATGAGGCTCGCCCTCCCCGAGACGGGGATGCTCGCGGCGAGCCACTTCGCGACCCGCTCGATGTCTTCGATCTCGTCTGTCTTGGAGGCTTCGTAGCGCTTCGCCCAGCCCGTCACCTGCCGCTCGACGTAGCCCTCCGGCTTGCCGATCGACGCGAGGGGCGTCCCTTCCACCGGGAGCTCGTGGAGCTCGACGAGGGCGTCGACGAACGAGCTCGCGATGCGCGCGGCGGTGGCCTCGTCGAGGGAGATCCCGGGCGACAGCTTGCGGCGGAGGATCACCCCGCGGATTCGCTCCATCACGTAGAACGGCGCGCCCAGGATCGAGGCGTCCTCGGTCGAGGCGATGGGCCGCGGCGCCTTGTCGTAGAGCCCGGCGAGGGCGGTCAGCACCCTGACCTCGCGCCCCATGTCGTGGGCGGACTTCACCCGGTTGTCGAAGGGGGGCCGCCGCAAGACGAGCTCGCGCTCGGCGCCGCTCGCGAGGCGCGCCTTCACCAGGTACGTCAGGTTGGAGTGTCCGCTCGGGTACTGGAGGACCTCCACGTCACCGTCGATCGATCCGACGACATCGGCGAGGAACGAGGCGAGCTTCGCGACGTCGAGCTCTTCTCCGGACCGCACCGCGCGCGGGGAATCGAGGGGGGTCATTGGCTCCACCCCCGGCGCGCGGTCGCGCTCGCCGACCCCTCCCCGGTGTCTGCGCTCTTGCGAGCTCCGCCACGGGAGGGGGTCACGTCGCGACCCCGTAGCGCTTCAGGATCCGCTTCGCGAGGCTGACTTTGTGGACCTCGTCCGCGCCGTCGTAGATGTGGGCGCCGCGCTCGTGCCGATAGAAGTACGAGAGCACGGTGTCCTCGGTGAGGCCGAGCGCGCCGTGCACCTGCACCGCCCGCTCGAGGACGAAGCTCAGCGCGTCCGCGGTGTAGAACTTGATCGCGCTGATCCCGTCGCGCGCCTCGTGGGCCCCCTCCTTCTCGATGCGCCACGCGGTGTGGAGCACATAGAGCCGAGCGGCGTCGATGCGCGCGCGGCTCTCCGCGATCCAAGCCTGGACGATCTGCTTGGTGGCGAGGGGCTTGCCCGGGCTCATCGGGCGCTCGGCGGCGCGCCGGCACATCATGTCGAACGCGCGCTCGGCGATCCCGATCCAGCGCATCGCGTGGTGGATGCGGCCGGGCCCGAGGCGCTCCTGGGCGATGAAGAAGCCGCCGCCGCGCGGGCCGAGGAGGTTCGCCTCCGGGACGCGACACCCTTCGTAGCTGACCTCGCCGTGGCTCGCGTAGTCCTCGCCCGCCTCGCCCATGATGGGGATGTTGCGCACGAGCCGGAAGCCCTTCGTGTCGGTGGGGACGATGATCTGGCTCGCGCGCATGTGAGGGGCGGCGTCCGGGTCCGTCACGACCATCACGATCGCGAAGGCGGCCCCGTCCGCGGAGGAGGTGAACCACTTCGTCCCGTCGATCACCCAGTGCCCGTCCTCGAGCACGGCCCGCGTCGCGAGCCACGTCGGGTTGGATCCGGGCAGCTCCGGCTCCGTCATCGAGAAGCAGGACCGGATCTCTCCGGCCGCGAGCGGCTCGAGCCAGCGCTTCTTCTGCTCGTCGCTCCCGAACTGCATCAGGATCTCCATGTTCCCGACGTCCGGCGCCTGGCAGTTGAAGAGGTAGTGCCCGAGCGGGCTCTTGCCGAGCTCTTCACTCACGCGCGCGTGCTCCGTCAGGGAGAGGCCCATCCCGCCGAGCGACGCAGGCAGATGGGGAGCCCAAAGGCCGAGCGCCTTGACCTTCTTTCGCCCTGCCTGGAGCGCCGGGAGCAGCGCCTTGAAGCTCTTCTTCTCGAGCATCTCGCGCTCGAGCGGCTCGATGTCCGATTGAAAGAACGCGCGGATCTTGGTGACGATCTCGGCGACGCGCGGCCCGTCGGAAAAGTCCATGGCTGGCTCCTTCCCGACCTTCCTACCACCGCGAGGGTCAGCCGCCGACGTCTTTGCAGCAGCGGAAGCCGAGGTGATAGTTGAGGTGGCTGTCGAAGCTCATGAGCTTCGTCGCGTGCCACGCGGGGGCGCGCCAGCGGCAGTCGTCCTCGTGCGCCTCATAGCGGTCGAAGATGAACCAGCTCCCCTTCATCTCCGTCTCGCCGGCGCCGCCCCTGCTCCCGAGGTCCTGCTTTCGCAGCGGCAAGCTCATGTGCTCGGCGACGTTGCCGTGGAGGTCGTAGACGTCGAGCTTGCTCCTGCACTCGGGGAAGGAGCCGGCCGGATAGCTGTTCGAGCCGCACACCTTCCAGCCGCTCTTTGCGCACTTCTTGCTCTTCTTCGAGCTCATCGCGCACTTCTTGAAGTCCTTCTCCGAGCCGTAGGCCCAGACGATCTCGCGGTCTTGGTTGTGGCGCAGCTTCGACTCGCGCCGCGGCTTGTTGAAGAGGTACTCGCGGTCGGGATCGTGGAGCGCTCCCGCGCACGCGCCCTCCCACTCGTGGGCGTCGCAGAGCCGCTTGCCGATCGCCTTGCACATCAGCGCGGCGTCGCGGGCCTGGATCCACGTGACCGGATACTCGCAGGGGATGCCGGGGAACTCGTAGCGATCGATGCAGACCTTCGCGTCCTCTCGCTTCTGCCCCGCGCCGGGATCGTAGAGGGCGCTCATGAACGGCGCGCCGCAGATCGGATCGGGCGTCTCCGACACGCCCGCCGCGTCGCGCCGCTTGCGGCACTCCGCGCGGGTCATCGCGTACTCCGTGACCTCCGGGTTGCCCTGGCCGATCTGCCGTCCCGTCTTCATGATCTTCCGGATCGACTCGAGCTGCTCTTCGCTCAGGCCGAGCGAGGCCTTCATCCTCCGAAGCATCGCGTCGCGCTGCTCTTCGAGGGTCTTCGCGACGAGGTCCTCGTCGACGAGAGGGGGCGTGGCGGGGGCGCGCGCCGAAGCGGTGACGGGCAGCGCAGGCGCGCTCGTGGCGCCGGAGGGGATGGCCGACGATGACATCGACGCGCCAGCGGAAGCGCTCGACGACGCGGCCGCGTCTGCGTCCTTCTTCTTGTCCTTGCACGCCACCGCGAGGACGAGCGGGAGCGCGACGACGACGTGCGGGGCACGCGCGAGTCTCATGACGAACGATGGGTGGGGAGGGGGCGCTTCAGCAGCGCTTGATGAAGCCGTCGGGGCGGCAGGGCGGCTTCCGGTTCGGCGGCGGCGGCGGCGGCGGCGGCCGAGGCGGCCCCGTCGGGGTCGACACCGGCTTGTCGGCCACGAGCGTGAACGTCTTCGACTGCGGCGCGCTTCCCTCTTTGACGTCGAGCTTCTCGTCTTGAGAGATGAAGCCGGACTTCGACACCGAGACGTCGTGGCTGCCGGGATCGACCATGACCGGCTTCGACGCGTCGACCGCCTTGCCGTCGATCTTGATCTCGTCGCACGGGGACGGCTTGCACGCGAGCTTGAGCTCGACCTGCTTGATCGCCGGCGCGGACGACGCCGCCGCGGTGGTGGCGGTGGGATGGGCCGTCGTGTCTCCCGGCGGCGGCGGGGGCGGTGCGGTCGCGCGCGACGACGCAGAGGCGCTCGTCTTCGACGACGTGTCGCTCTTCACCGGATCGCTGCTCGCGGGCTTCTCGTTCGTGAGGCGAAGGAACACGACCGTGAGCACGACCCCGAGCAGCGCCACGCCGATGAAGGCGATCGCGATGGGGACGACTTTGTTTCCGGGCTTCTTCGCCGCGGGCCCGACCATGGGGGCGGGCGTCCCGATCTGCGCTTGGGCAACCTCGCCCTGACCGAAGCCACCTTGCTGACCGTGCGGCGGATAGCCGTAGCCCGGCGGATAGCCCTGGGTCATCTCCCCGCCGCGGCCCTGCATCGAGAGCTGCTGAGCCTGGAGCTGCTCGAGGCTCATGGCCTGGGTGGGAAGGGGGGGCGCCATGCCGTTCGGCGCGGGGCCTGCTCCCGTCGGAGGCAAGAACGCTTCGGGCGGGAGGGCCATCGTCGAGGCGTTCTGGAGGTTCGCCGGCATGCCGGCGGCAGGGCGCGGCGCCTCCGGGTTGCGCATGCCGGGAGGCAACGGCGAAGGGGCGTCGCCCACCATCGGAAGCGCCATCGTCGCCGCCGAGCCGAGGCCGCCACCTTGCTGGCCTCCATGCCCGAGCTGCGATCGCATCGAGTCTTCGAGGACGTTCGCGAACTCGCCGACGCTCTTGTACCGCTCTTGCGGATCGTTGGAGAGCGCCTTCCAGAGCACCATGTCGAGGGAGGGGCTCAGCGGGACGCCCAGCTCCGCCGCGCGCTGCGACGCGGGTGAGCGCGGGGTCGCGAGCTCTTGCTGCCAACCCGCGAGATCGAACGCGGTGCCTTGGGTCGCCCGCCAGTAGGTGCGCCCCGTCAGCGCATAGAACACGAGCAAGCCCACCGAGAACACGTCGGCGGCGGGGGTGACGGAGCCGCTCTGCGCCTGCTCGGGGGCGATCCACGGCGCGCTGAGGACGAAGCCCTCTTGGGTGGGGATCGCCGCCTTGGGGAGGTTGGCGGCGAAGTCGGTCACGATGATCGGGTTGCAGAGAGGCCCGGTGAAGACGTTCGTCGGCTTGATCGCGCCGTGCACGACGTTGCGGACGTGCGCGAGATCGAGCGAGCGGGCGAGGCCGTTCAACAGCGCCACGACCTCCTCCGGCGGCAGGCGCCGCTGCTGGCTCTGGAGCGAGGGGAGACGGATGAGCTCGGTGACGCTGAAGGGCGCGAGGGTGGGCTGGTCGTAGCCCGCGTCGATGATGGGGGCGGCGGAGTTCTGAGGCAGCGCGTTCGTCGCGGCGTAGGCCTGCTCGAGCGACTTCATCACCGTGGCGTGGGAGGCGACGGCCGGATCGTACAGCTTGATCGCCACCTCCTGCCCTTGCTGGCTCACGGCGTGGTAGGTGATGACCGCGCCGCCGTTCCCCAACATGGACCGAACGGTGTACTTGCCCCCGATCATTCCTCCGGCGGAGAGCCGCGGAGCGGTCACGGGCCCTCCCTCTCGGAACGCCAGCTCGTCACTGATAGCTCCCCGGACCGATCGTCTCGAGGGACTTCGAGATGGCGCCGATCGTCTTGTCGTCGCCGTCCTCCGCGAACGCGACGCCCAAGATCTTCTTGCCGGCGGGATCGGCGGTGAGCAGCACCAGGAGGTAGCCGCTCTTGCCCGCGCGCTTCGCCGCCTTCGCCTGCCAGAGGAGGATCTCGGTGTTGCCCGTCTGCTTCTTCCCGTCGGGGACGTCCCACTTGGGGGCGTACTTCTTCTTCGCCTTCTCGGGCAGCGTGATCTCGAGCGCGCCGACCAGCTTCTGGTACTGGGCCTCGCGATCCTTCGCCTCTTCTTTCCCCGCCTCGTAGGCGGTGATCGCCATGACGCCCGGCGCGCCTTCCGGCTGCGCGACCGTCATCTCCGGCTGCTGCGCGTAGCTCCAGCCTTCCGGCGGGATGAACACGGAGTCGGCGTGGGCGATGCGCGCCTGGGTATCGGCGGCGGCCGCGCACTTCTCGGAGAGGTCTTCGCACTTCGGTTTGGGCTTGGGCTTCTTCTTGGGCGGGGGCTCGACGTCGGCGCTCGCAACCGCAGGCTCGGGGGCAGCCTTCTTACAGCCGGGGAACGCGACGAGACCTCCGAACAAGAGCGCGCAACCGAGCCAAGAGAAGCAGAGCCTGGATAGGCGGGCGCTCCCGCCCGGGAGGCCCGCCCCAAGGATCGAACGAGTGGGCATCGGATGACCTAGAGTTTCAGGACTTGGTGCGCCACGCAAGAGTTGGGTAAAAGGACAACGAGCCTCACCGCGCCGCGATCGGCGTGGAGACTGCGGCGATCCGAGTCCGACCCACGTGAGCCGTCGCCATCCACTCAAGGACCTGCTCGAAGGTCTCGCGTCGGGGAGCGGCGACGAGCTGCTCGAGCGCTTCCTGGACTACGTCCAGCAAATCGGCCTCACCCTCTACCCCGCCCAGGAGGAGGCCATCCTCGAGATCATGAGCGGCAAGCACGTGATCTTGGCGACCCCGACCGGGAGCGGCAAGTCGCTCGTCGCGACCGCGATGATCTTCCGCACCCTCGCCAACGCGGGGCGCGCCTTCTACACGTGCCCGATCAAGGCCCTCGTCAACGAGAAGTTCTTCCAGCTCACCGACGCGTTCGGGCCGAAGAACGTCGGCATGATGACGGGCGACGCGAGCATCAACCAGGACGCGCCGATCATCTGCTGCACCGCCGAGATCGCCTCGAGCATGTGCCTGCGCCGCGGCGCCGCGGCCGGCATCGACGCCCTCGTGATGGACGAGTTCCACTACTACTCGGACAAGGAGCGCGGCATCGCCTGGCAGATCCCGCTCCTCGTCCTCGAGCACACGCGCTTCCTCTTGATGAGCGCGACCCTCGGCGACGCCCGCCCCTTCCTCGAGCGCCTCCACAAGCTCACCGGGCGCGAGGCCGTCCTCGTCGCCAACAAGGAGCGCCCCGTCCCCCTCGACTTCTCCTACAGCGAAGAGCCCCTCCACGAGGCGGTCCGCGGCCTCGTCGAGAAGGGCCGCGCCCCCGTCTACATCGTGTGCTTCACCCAGCGGGCCTGCGCCGAAGAGGCGCAGAACCTCATGAGCGAGAACTACACGACCAAAGAGGAGAAGCGCTCGATCCTCGAGGCCCTCGAGGGGTTCTCGTTCGACACCCCCTACGGCAAGGACATCCAGCGCTTCATCAAGCACGGCATCGGCCTCCACCACGCTGGCCTCCTCCCGAAATATCGCCTCCTCGTCGAGAAGCTCTCGCAGCGCGGGCTCCTCAAGGTGATCTGCGGCACCGACACCCTCGGGGTCGGGGTCAACATCCCCATCCGCACCGTCCTCTTCACGAAGCTCTGCAAGTTCGACGGCGAGAAGGTGGTCATCCTCGGCGTGCGCGAGTTCCAGCAGATCGCCGGACGCGCCGGCCGCAAGGGCTTCGACGATCTCGGCACCGTCGTCGTCCAGGCCCCCGAGCACGTCATCGAGAACATCCGGATCGACCGCAAGAAGGAGAGCGATCCGAAGAAGCACAAGAACCTCCAGCGCGCCAAGCCCCCGGTGAAGGGCTACGTGCACTGGGATCGAGCGACCTTCGATCGCCTCGTCTCGGGCCAATCCGAGGAGCTCGTCCCGCGCTTCGCGATCTCGCACGGGATGCTCGTGGACCTGCTCGACAACCCCTCCACCGGCAAGCGCGGCGGCTACGGGGCCATGCTCTCCCTCATCGAGAAGAGCCACCTCTCCGAGCGCGACAAGCGGATGCAGCGCAAGCAGGCCCCCGTCCTCTTCCGCGCCCTGCGCCGCGCCGGCATCGTCGAGCTCGCGGATCGGCCGAGCGGCAAGCGCGGCAAGATCGCCGTCGTCTCCCCGGATCTCCAGCGCGACTTCTCGCTCCACCACGCCCTCGCCCTCTGGCTCGTCGACTTCGCGGACATGCTCGAGGAGTCGCGCGAGGACGAGCACGCCTACGCCCTCGACGTCCTCTCCGCGGTCGAGGCCATCCTCGAGAGCCCGCGGCTGATCCTCGAGCGCCAGGTCGACAAGCTCAAAGGCGAGAAGCTCGCGGAGCTGAAGGCGGCCGGCGTCGAGTACGAAGAGCGCATGGCCGAGCTCGACAAGATCGACTACCCGAAGCCGAACGCCGAGCTCATCTACGAGACCTTCAACACCTTCGCCGAGCACCACCCGTGGGCGAGCGTGGAGAACATCCGCCCCAAGTCGATCGCGCGCGACATGTTCGAGCGGTACGCGACGTTCAACGAGTACGTCCGCGAGCTCGACCTCTCGCGGATCGAAGGCGTGTTGCTGCGGTACCTCTCCGACGTCGTGAAGACCCTCGACCAGACCGTCCCCGAGTCGTTCAAGAACGACGAGGTCGACGCGATGGCCAGCTTCCTCCGCGCGGAGGTGCGCGGCATCGACAGCTCGCTCCTCGACGAGTGGGAAGATCGCCTCTACGGCTCCGGCCGGGAGAAGCCCGCCCGCGCCGAAGACCGCAAGCCCACCCTCGCGAGCGACCCGAAGGCCCTCCTCGTCCGGGTGCGCCGCGATCTCCACCGCGTCCTCAAGCTCATCGCGACCCGCGCTTGGGACGATCTCTCGCGGTCCCTCCAAAACGCCGAGGAGTGGCCGCCCGCCCGCCTCGAGCAGGCGTGCGCCCCGTTCTTCGAGCAGAAGGGAGAGCTCGTCGTCACCCACGAGGCGCGCCGGGCCGAGCACACCACCCTGCGCGAAGCGGGCGAGGGCGTCTTCGAGGCGTTCCAGACGATGGTCGATCGCGAAGGCGACAACGACTGGACGGTCGAGGTCACGATCCAGATCGACGACGCCACCGACGAGAGCCTGCCCCTCCTCCAGCTCCGCGCCATCCGCGAGGTCTGAGCCCCCCGCGCGATGCGCGTCAGGGGCAGCCCACCCGCGCCTCCGAGAGCGCGACGTCGTCGTAGTACTGCGTCGTCGTCCCCCCGTGATAGACGACCCCGCTGAGCTGGAAGAACGTCCAAGGATCGCCGATCGCGACGTCGCTCGCGGGCACGCTCAGCTCCGTCGCCTCCACCCCGTCGACCCAGCTCCGGAAGACGCGCGTGGTCCGGTCGAACGAGGTCTCCACGCACACCCATTGATTCGTCGGCACGGCGAGGGTGCTCGTGATGCCCGACTCGCCGTTCGGGTAATGGTGAATGACCAGCAAATCACCATTGGAGTCGATGTTCGCCTCGTCCCCGTTCGCGGTGCTCGCGGCCATGATGCTGTAGCGGCTGTCCGCCGTCTCGCCCTGGAACTCGCTCCACATCATCACCCGCGCGAACACGACGTCGGGCGCCCCCTCGAGGGGCAGCGACTGGAAATTGAACCCCTCCTCGAGCCGCACCGCCTTCGACCCGCTGTGGGCGCGGTCGGTGGTGACGACCCCTTGGCTGCCCGGGTCCCACGCGCCGGCGGGGGCCTCCCCCACCGTCGCCGTCTCGAAGTCGTCGCAGAAGAACGTCGTGCTCGGACAGAGCTCGCCCGCCCCTCCCCCCGCGCCCGCGCCGCCGCCTCCCGCGCTCGCTTCGCCGCCGCCTCCGGTCCCGCCGCCTCCTTGCGTCGGGGCTTCCCCCCCGCCCCCTCCGATCGCGGGAGCGCCCGCCGTCGCGCCTTCGCCTCCGGCTCCCCCC
>JBGAID010000177.1:0-1689 GCA_044225865.1 Polyangiaceae bacterium
CCCGACGGCCGTGTCGCCCCTCCCTACCGAGCCGACTTGGGTCTCGGGCGCGCCAGCCCCCCCCGCCCCTGCGCAAGCGCCGCCTCATCCCCGTCGGTCTCGCCCCCGGCGCGACCCGACGCTCTACGTCGTCCTGATCGCGCTCCTCGTAGCCGCTCTGCTCGCCACTGCCGCGTTCGTCATCTCGCGACGCGGCACCAAGGCGAGCGACCCGAGGGAGAAACCCGCGAGCGCTCGCCCGCGCTGACTTCGCTCTTCGAGCTCCGTCGCGGGAGGGGTTCTGATCACGCTCCGCCGGCGTCGTTGGCCATGAGCACCCCGTAGTCGCCGCCCACCCAGATGTGGTTCGCGTCGAGGGCGAAGCCCGTGTAGAGCTTGCCGCCGCCGGCCTCGTCGACCTTCGCGGCGAGGTCGCCGCTCTCGCTGTCCCACGTCGCGCCGCCGTCCTTCGTCCGGAGCATCAGGGCGATCCCGTTGTCGTAGTTGTAGCCGACGATGAAGCCCGTCTGTCCGTCCGGCGCGAAGAACGCCCCGTTGAGCTCGATGCCCTTGTTCGCGACGTCCGCCGGCAGCGCGACGGGCGACCACGTCTCTCCTCCGTCCGTCGTGCGGTAGATGTACGAAGCCTCCGGGTAGAGGTAGTTCGCGTAGTAGGTGATCCCGTTCGTCGCGCTCGTGAAGTACACGCCGTTCGGCGCGGCGAACGCGACGTCCTCGGAGACCCCTTCGAGGATGCTCGGATAGAACGAGTGCCCGCCGTCGTGGCTCACGCAGATCATGGGCTGATCGTCGCTCGCGGTGTACGCGATGAACTGGCCATCACTCGCGATGTAGACGGGGTCGCGCTGCTTCGGGAGATGCCCGCTCGAGGGGCCCACCTGGCATTGATCGGCGGGGACCGGATCCGGCGTCGAGGGAAGGCCGGTCGGGGCCCAGATGTCGTCCCAGATCGCGTTCGGTCCGGGCTCGTCGCTCGTGTAGCTCACCACGCCGGTGTCGCGGACCATGATGTAGCCATCGGAGCGCTTGCGGAACGCGAGCTGCGCCTCGATCCCGAATGGATCGCCGACGCCGTCCTTCTCGATCTTGAACGTCTGCCCGTCATCGTCGCTGTAGATGACGTCGCTCGCGTAGGCGAGGGCGACGTACCCGTTCGGCATCGGCTCGAGCCCGCGGAAGTCGATCGAGCC
Organism: Polyangiaceae bacterium; assembly: GCA_044225865.1. Lineage (GTDB taxonomy): Bacteria > Myxococcota_A > Polyangia > Polyangiales > Polyangiaceae > Xiheicaenibacterium. Next base: position 1,191 of record JBGAID010000177.1, read on the forward strand.
GAGGAGGGTGACCCCCGTCCCGTCTCCGCTGAAGAGGACTTTGTCCGCGCCCTGAGCGTTGGCGTGGAAGATCGCGCCGCCGTTCTGAAAGCTCGCGTTCGCGCCCGCCGTGAGCACGAATCCATCGCTCGCGGAGCGGTAGGTGATGCCCATCACGCGGTCGTTGCCGGCGTGGAAGATGACGTTGTCGGGGTCGCTCTCGTCGTCGATCAGGGGCAGCGCGCGCCAACCCTTCTGCGCGGGCGCGCCGCCGTCGCCGCCGCCGCCCACGTCACCGCCGCCCGGGTCGGAGGCGCCTTGGTTGCCCGCTCCATTGGCGGTGCTCGCTCCCGAGCCGCCCGCCCCGCCCTGCTCACCACCACCGCCGAGATCGCACGCAGCGAGCCCGCTCCCAAGCACCAACGAGAAAGCCACCGTGAAGAGAGAGATGCGCATCGAGGAGTTCTCCGTGGGAACACGCCCGCGTCCGCGGGCCGTTTTCGTGGCCCACGCATCGCAA
>JBGAID010000177.1:1744-9401 GCA_044225865.1 Polyangiaceae bacterium
CACGAAAATCCCCGGAGAAATCGACCCGAACGAAGAGGCCGGCGAACGGCTTCGTGGGGAGCGCTCCGCAACAGGCAACGTTGCGGTGCATCTCCCTCGCGCTTCAGCCCTTCGGCCCTTTGAAGCCGGTGCAGTTGGCGGTGGGCTTCAGCGTCGGCGCCGTCTCCTCGAGCTTGGTCAAGAGCGCGTCGATGGCCGACTTGCGCAGCGACAGGACGTCGTCGGAGCTCGTGCTCTTCGCGCCCGTCATGGTGAAGTTCTGCTCGAGGTCGAAGAGCGGGCACTTGCCGTCTGGCTCCACCCCGACGAGGCCCATCTTGATCGTGAGGCCCTTCGCGTTCGACGTCGGCTCGTCGACCATGACCGTGACCATCACCCGGCGCGGCTTCTCGACCTTCGCCTCCGGGCTCGCGAGCTTCTGGCTCTTCTTCATGTGGTCGAGGGCGGCCTTCTGGAGCTCCGCGGAGGTGGTCGCGTCCACCTTGCCACCGCCCTTCATGGCGAACTTCAGCTCGAGCACGAGCGCGCTCGGATCCTTCGCGACCTCCGACGACGCCTTCGGCGAGCTCGACGGCGACGTGCTCGCAGCGCCCTTCCCGGGATCGGTCGAGGGGGCCGCGCTGGTGCTCGTGGAGGACGCGGCGTCGCCCGTCGTCGTGGCAGGGGCCTCGGACGCCGCGGACGAAGACGCCCCGTCTCCCTCGGGCGACTTCGCTTCCGGCTCGGAGCCGCACCCTACACCGAGCAGCGCGAGCGCTGCGATGAACGAACCCTGCCGGATCGTCGCGTTGAGTTTCGACATGGCGCGGATCCTACACGCGCGGCCGCGCTCGCGGTCACTCGTCGGGTGGCTTCGCCACCGTATCCATGCAGCCGCGGAATGCTTCACAGTCCGGCATGTCGAGGCAGATCTCCACGCTCGCCGCGAGCGCCCTCTCCTGAGGGCTCGAGGGCGCAGGGGCGCTCTCGCAGCTCGCGCTGCAGAGGGACTCCGGTGACGAACGCGACGCGGATGGAGACGCGCTCGCGACGAAGCCGGCCGCCTCTTGCATGCACTTGGCCGTCCTTACGCAGAGGCGCTCGCACACCGGCGTCGCGGGGGCCGCGCTCGGTCGCGTCGGCGGGCCCGCACTCGCGCTCGCGCTCGCGCTGCCCAGGGTCGCGTCCACCGCTCCCGAGCTCGAGCACGCGATCGAGAGGGCCCACGGGATCGAAGTCCAGACCGTCCGCACGGCGGCGAGAATGACCTGGCGCTCGCGTTCTGTCATCTGCCCCGCGCGCGTCGGTGATAAGCAGCGAACCGTGGGAACGCTCTACATTCGCCAGCTCCTCGTCGGCCGCGACATCGGCCGCGCGAACCCCGCCGGCAAGCAGATGCAGAACTTCGTCTACCTCGTCGGGGACAAGGACGCGGGCGCGTGCTTCGTCGTCGATCCGGCGTGGGACGTCGCCGGCATCGTCGAGCGCGCCGGTGAAGACGGGATGAAGATCACGGGCGCCCTCGTCACCCACTACCACCCCGATCACGTCGGTGGGTCCCTCTTCGGACTCTCGGTCGAGGGGCTCGCCGACCTCGTCGCGAAGAACCCGTGCAAGGTCCACGTCCACAAGCTCGAGGCGGACGGGGTCAAGCGCGTCACCGGCATCTCGGAAGAGGACATGGTCCGGCACGAGGGCAACGACAGAGTCTCCGCGGGCGAGGTCGAGGTCGAGCTGCTCCACACGCCCGGCCACACCCCTGGCTCGCAGTGCTTCCGGCTCAAGAGCGCCCTCGTCTCGGGCGACACGCTCTTCCTTCAGGGCTGCGGCCGCGTCGATCTCCCCGGCGGCAGCGCAGAAGAGATGGAACGGACGCTGAGCCAGCGTCTCTCCAAGCTCCCCGACGATCTGACGCTCTACCCCGGCCACGCGTACGGCGGGGAGCACGCCCCCCTCGGTGAGGTGAGGCGGACCAACCCGTTCTTGTCGTCCTTCCAAAAGCGAAGCAGGGCGAGATGACGGAGGCATCTGCCGATGTGCTGTTCGACGGGCCGGACCTTCGAGCGAGGAGCGTGGGGCCGGTCGCGGTCATGGCGTGGCACGCCACGCCGCGCCGCGCGACGATCGAGGCGGTGGCGCCGCGCGTCCGCTCCCATCGCGAGGCTCACCCGCACGGCGTCGCCCTCGCGATGACGGTCCGCGGTGCGCCTCCCGACGACGAGGCGAGGACCGCCCTCCGCGAGATGGTGCGCTCGGTCGAACGATCGATGCTGGGCGTGGGCGTGGTGGTCGGATTCGTGGGGCTGCGTGGCACGATCGTTCGCACCGCGATCAACACCGCCGTGCGGGCGCTGCGGTTGCCCTTCGACGTCAAGGTGCTCGAGAGCGCGGGACTCGTGGCGCGCCACCTGGAAGGACTCTTCGTGGGCGCGAAGCTCGATGCCCCTCGCGCCGCCGACATCGAGCGCGCCATCGAGGAGCTCGCGCGTCCTCGCTGATCCGGACCCTTGCCCGCGCAGTGGTTGTTCGCATCGATGCGTCGCACTGAGGCTGGAGCGCCCGCGGACGCCGCGAGCGAACCACCGCCGATGCTCGGGTTTCCGCGGTGGCGCAGCCCATGCGAGAGCCCCTCGCATGAACGCCAAACGACTTGGTTCTGTCGCGCTCTCGCTCCTCGGGGGGCTGAGCCTGTGCGCCTCGATCGCGGGCTGCCAGTCGGCCTCGGCGAGCCCCGAGCGTGAGGCGGATCCGCTCGCCGATGCCGGCGTGCCGCCCGCTCCCACCCCCGCACCGACGCCGACGCCAACGCCGACACCGCCGCCGCCCCCGACCCCGACTCCATCGCCGACGCCGACGCCACCTCCCCCGGTGCCGCCTTCACCGACGCCGACACCACCGCGCCTGCCCGCGCCCGCCGCGACCGTCGCGCCTTGAAGAGCGAAGGCGCCGCCTCGCGCGATCGGTATCGCGTACCCTCCACCCAGTGAATCGTCCGCACGGCTACTGCGACGACGCGGAGCCGGTGCGGTCTCTGGGGGGGCGGCTGCCGCCCGCGGTCTCGATGGGGTCGCTGGTCGGCGGCGCCGTCTCGTCCGCCGCGGGTCGATGAAGCGGATCTTGCTCGCGAGCTGCCGCACGACGAGGCCACTCGCCGCTCCGCGCGGCGGGTGGGTGCGCGTGCTCGACGCGCGCGCCTCGGTCGCGCCCACGAAACGGCGAGGACACTGGAGGCGCGCGTGAGGAAGAAGCCGAGCTTGACCTACATTTCACCAGCGGGCATCGCTCGATCCGCTGGATCCATCCCGCACCACGCGTGCTTTGCAGCGCTTTTCGTGCTCGCGTGCGCGACTCCGAACGGCGCTTCGACCTCGTCGAGCGCGGCCCAATCCTCGAGCGAGAGCCCGAGCGCGGCCGCGTCCTCGAGCGGCGCTCCCAGCGCTTCCTCGTCGGTGGCTCCCATCGAAAGCCGCGAGGCCGGCAAGGGTCGCGGCGACGGCAGCGGAGGAGGCAAGCGCTTCGGGGAAGCCAGCGTTTACCTCGATGGAAAGCCCCTCGGCGTCATCCGCTACCTCGAGCTCCCGGAGAAGCTCAGAGAGCGGCAGCACACGCTCCTCGACGGGAGAAAGGTCCCTCGCTACAGCATCGTCGACTACCTCGAGGCGCTCGGGGTCCCGACGAAGAAGCTCAAGGAAGTCCACCTCATGGGCGGCCGTTCGCGCGTCTCGATCATCCGGGGCGCGGAGCTGCTCAAGCACAAGGACGACTTGATGTTCTCGTTCACGCGGCAGACCAGCGGCAAGCCCCGCTTGCACCTGCCGCCCACGCCCCTCGAGGCGACGACCGCCATCGACATGATCTCGACGATCGCCGCCTATATCGAGCTCGAGCCTCCTCACGTCGAGCCCTCGAAGCGCCGAGTGGTCATGCCCGACGGCTCGCCGATCACCGACGTGCCGTACGCGAAGCCGGAGGAGTCGCTGCGGGGAACGCGCGTCTACGAGGACGGGAAGCTCGTCGGCGTGGTGAAGCGCAAGCGCCTCCCCGACAGCGTGCTCTCTCCCCGGTATCGCCCGGACAAACCGCGGTTCTCGCTCGCCAAGTACCTCGCCTCCGTCGGCGTCGATCCTGACCGCGTGCGCGAGCTCGTCGTGTCTCAGAAGGACGAGGTGGTGATGAAGCTCGAGGGCGACGCGTGGAAGAAGCGCGGGAAAGACGCTGAGTTTTCCATCGCGCCGGGGAGCGCGGGCAAGGTCGTCCTCCACGTCGCGAAGGAGGATGGGGGCGAGACGTCCATCGAAGCGACGGGGCTCTTCGCGTTCGAGCGCGCGCGGCCCTCGGATCGGATCTCCAAGGCTGCATTGGTCGAGCCTCAGGATGGATCAGCGACGGACCAGCCTGACGAACCGGAACGGCAGGATTAGCCGCGGTTTCCGCTACGTCACGATCTGGCACGCGAGCTGCTCTGTTACACGGCGAGCGCATCGGCAACACGCGCTCGTCCCCCCCTCACGGGTCAAAGGAGCTCCCGCGATGAACTACGCGCGTAACCTTCGAACCCCCTTCATCCTCGCCGGCCTCGTGCTGGCGTCGAGCTGGGCCACGAGCGCGACTGCCGCACCGAAGAAGCTCTCGCCGGTGATGTTCCAGCAGGCCAACGGCCAGAACGCCGGTCCGCAGGAGACCGACGGCGGGCCCGGCCACGAACAGTCGACCGTGACCTGGGTGAAGGTCGGCGACGTCGTCTACGTGGTCAACATCTATATGTCGTCCAAGGTCGACGACGGCAACTGGCAGTGCAAGTGCTCGTCGATCGCGTTGAAGCCCGACGGCGCCCCCGAGGTCGTGGCGGACCAAGTCCAGCTCACCCACAACGGCGGGGACCGGCCGTGCAATCACCCGAAGGCGGCCTCCAACGGCACCACCGTCGTCTGGATGTACGGCACCAACGAGGCGAACGGCAACACGCGGACATACGCGACGGCCGTCGACCACATGTGCAATACGGTCGCGGAGCGGACGCGCATCAGCATCAACAACAACAACAATGATGGCGCCCCCGAGATCGCCTACAACTCGGACAACAACTTCACGGGCGGCTATCTCAGCACCGGAAACAACGACACCTCCATCGCCGTCGGCATCCGCTTGAACGACCTCGGAGGCGGCCAGTACTCGATCGAGAAGACCTGGCTGACCAACGTCGTCACCCCCTCCAACATCGGCCGTCCCACCATCGTCGCCGAGGACGCGGGGCACTCCCTCTTCTGCGCGTCGAAGGGCAACAACCGGCCCCCCGAGGACGGCGTCCAGTGCGCTCAGCTCGACGCGCTCACGGGCCAGATCGCGTTCAAGCAGATCATCGCCGCCTCCCAGCCCGACCAGCACATCTACATGAACCAGCCGACGCTGGTCGCGCTGGAGAACAACACGTACGCGCTGCGAGTCCTGGAGTCGAGCGGCGAGGGCAAGACCAACAACAAGAAGGGGCAGAACATCGCCCACGACTATGTCATCTCCCCCCTCGCCGACAGCTTCACCGTCGCGGCCCACGAGGTCGGCCTCGGCAGCTATCCGACCCACTCCACGATCTGCAGCGGCCGCTACGGGCTCGAGGGCAAGGTCCACTTCGCCGCCTACGGCACGGCCGTGACGGGCAACGGCGTCCCGCTCGCGAAGTTCTATCGGTATGGAACCTCCATCGAGCCGGATACGCAGCACAACACGTGGTCGGTCGGCTGGTATGGCGACTCCGGCAAGCTCGCCAATCTGTATGGCCACAACCCCCACACCCAGGGCCGCGACTTCCTCCGCTGTATCGGTGATGTCCCGAACCCCGGCTTCGGAATGCCGAATGGCCTCTATCCCAGCGTCAAGTCGTTCTTCGTCATGCCTCACGCCGGCCGCATCCCCGGCGAAGAGAAGAACTCTCAATGGCTCGCGCTCGTCCCCGGCGAGGTGACCGAGGTCACGGAGCCAGCCCCGCCCGCCGACGTCGACGATGTGCAGCTCGGGCCCCAGGGAGAGGAGCCGACGCCTTCCGAGCCCCCGCCCGCCACCGACCCCGGTGACGACGAGAAGCCCGGCGACGCGTCCGGGCAAGAGCCTACCGTCATCAACCCGCGCACGGGCAGCGGGTGCGCGGCGAGCCCCGGCGACGCCCCGCTCCCCGCGGCGCCCCTCGCGGTCATCGCTCTCGGACTTGGCTTGGCAGTCGGCGCCCGCCGCCGAAAGGGAGGCTGATCATGAATCGCTCGCTCCTGTCCACGCTGATTGGAACGATCTCCTTCGCCGCCCTCTGCGCGGCGTGCACGACCACCAACCAATTCCTGCTCCCCGGAGACGGCGGCGGCGACGCCGAGGGAGGCGGGGGATCGAGCGACGGCGCCGGCTCCAGCACGGGCGGCTCGAGCGACGGCGGCTCGACGGGGACGAGCAACCCCCAAGGGGGCGCCAAGGACTTCTTCGTGAAGACGGTGTTCCCCAGCTTGAGCACGACCTGCAACAGCTGTCACGACGACCCCGACAACACGACGGGCGCCCCCCAGTTCCTGGGCGACAATGGCAATGCCGCCTACACCGCGATCGAGGGATACACCCCCGCTCTGATCGCCATTCCCGAGAACTCCCTCCTCATTCAGCACGGCGCGCACACCGGGCCCGCCCTCGAGACCGACCAGATCGACATCGTCTCGGAGTGGCTCCAAATGGAGGCGGACGAGCGCGGACTGACGGGCGGCGGAGAGGACCCGCCCTCCGGGCCGACGCTCCAAGAGGCGCTCCAGGGCTTCGCCGACTGCATGTCTTACGACGACTGGATGGCGACGGGAATGAACACCATCGCCACCACCCAGACGCAATACGGCAATTGCAACAGCTGCCACGCGAGCGGCGAGGCGGGGGCGTGGCTCTCGCTCAACGACCAGCAGATGTTCGAGATGAACCGACAGTTCCCGTACATCAAGCGCCTCGTGAGCGGCACCGTCGACGAGCAGGGCGCGTTCGCCGGACTCGTCGCGGCGCGCCGCTTCCAGAACAAAGGCCTCGAGGCGGAGAGCTGCAACGAGCAGATCGACAACTGTCACCCTGTGTTCAGCCTCCCCCCGGCCAAGTCGCAGGCGATCGACGACTTCGTCTCGCTGACGATCCAGAAGTACGAAGACGGGGGCTGCACCCCGCAGCCCTGAGGCGGCGAGGGCGCGCGGCCGGCGGGAAACGTGTAGGTTGATCGAGATGCGCTCGATCGACCCCCGGCTGCGCGTCCTGTTCGTCATCGTCGTCGCGGTGGGGGCGTTCCTCGTGAAGGACGTCCGCGTCCTCGGCGGACTCGCCTCCGCGCTCGCCGTCGCCGCCGTCGCGCTCGGCCTCCCGGCGCGCGCCCTCGCGCGCCAGATCGTCAAGCTCTGGGGGTTCAGCCTGCTCGTGGTGCTCTCGTTCGCCTTCTTCGGCGAGGACGGAGCCCCCGGGCCGAGCTCGAGCCTGTCGCTCGGGCCGGTGTCCGTCCCTTACTCGCCGCGAGGCATCGTCCTCGGGTTCGCCATGATCCTGCGGGTGCTCGCCATCGTGCTCGCCTCGCGCATCGCTCGTCTCGGCGACGAGCGCGCCATCGCGCGCGGGCTGGGGAAGCTCGGCGCACCCCCCATCCTCTCCGGCTCCATCGACGCGGTCCTCTCTCTCATGG
>JBGAID010000045.1:0-88611 GCA_044225865.1 Polyangiaceae bacterium
TCGATGGGAGCCACCTCGACCCACGAGAGGGCGCGGAGGCGCGCGTCGTCGAAGCCAGGCAAGCAGCGAGGCGTTCGTCGACGCGCGTCATAAGGGAGCGGTTGGGCCAACAACGCCACCCCCGTAAGATGCCTGTTAGGATGGGCCCCATGAAGCGCCTTGCTTTGGCGGTGATCCTTTCGATGGGCGGGGTCGCTTGCGGAGACGACTCGGAGTCTGCGGGCGGCGGCGGCGCGGGAGAGGGGGGAGCGGACGGGGGCAATGGGGAAGGCGCCGCTTTCACCCCCGCCGATCACCCCGCCGCACCGACCGTCATCTCTTATGGTGGGCCGGTCCTCACCGCCCCCAAGGTGAAGGCCATCGTGTACGCGGACGATCCGCTCACCCCCGTCGTCGACGATTTCCTCGCGACCCTGCCCGGCTCGGCGTATTGGGCCGAGGTCACGGCCGAGTACGGCGTCGGCGACCTCGTGGTCTCTCCTTCGATTCATCGCACGGACGCACCGCCCCCCAACCCGATCGACGAGGCCACCCTCCTCGACGATCTCGCGCTCAACACCTCGGGCCCAGACGCTCCCTGGGGCGCCGCCGACCCGAACACCATTTATGTCTTCGTGCTCCCCGCGGGGGCGAAGATCGATGACGGCTCGGGGGAGCTCTGCTGCGACGCCGGCTACGACGGCTATCATTTCGAGACGTCGGAGCTCTCTGGCGAGTTCCCCATCGTTCCCTTCGCCGTGCTCTGCCAGTGTCCCGGCCTCGACGGTCCCGACATCGACGCCGAGGGCCTCCTCACGATCGTCATGAGCCACGAGCTCATCGAAGCGGCGACCGATCCTTTCAGCTACTCCGATCCTGCTTATGTCGAGAACGATCCCGACAACCTCGCGTGGACGGGATTGACGGGAGGCGAGCTCGCGGACATGTGCGACTACAATGACGACGCCTACGTGGTCCCGGAGGAGCTGGGCTACCTCGTGACGCGGTCCTGGTCGAATGAAGCCGCCGCCGCCGGCGACAACCCCTGCCGCCCGTTCGACGACACGACGCCGTACTTCAACAGCGTCCCCGTCGTATCGGATGCGGTCACGTTCCATTACGACTTCGCCTACGACACGAAGGGCGTCACGATCCCGGTCGGCTCGTCGAAGACCATCCCATTGAAGCTCTTCAGCAACGCACCCACGGCGGGCCCGTGGGACGTGACCGTCACCGACTTCAGCGAGCTGAGCGGGGGCCCGGCCTTCCTCGACTTCACCCTCGACAAGTCGAGCGGCGAGAACGGAGACGAGCTCCAGCTGACCATCACCGTGCTCGAGCAGGACCCGGACTTCGAGGCCGAGCTCTTCATCGTCGACTCGAGGCTCGACGGGCAGGACAACCTCTCCATCGGCGTCGTCGGAAACTGATCGCCGGCGCCTCCGTTCACCTCGGGGTGCGACATCGGCCGAGAGCCGGTGTCCGAAGGGGGCATGCCTGCGCGCCTCCGCATCGCCACCGCCGCCGTACTGCTCTCCGGTTGTTTCTTCCATGGGTCCGACGACGACGCGGGGACGAGACCGCTCCCCGACGGGAGCGACCGTTACGAGCAGGATCTGGCCGAGTACGATGCGCTGCAGGCGGAGCTCGACCGGCATCGCGAGGAGGTCTTGGGGGAACGGGCGGACGAGCATCGCGTCCTGGGACGCCGCCTCTTTTGGCTCGACTTCACCGCCTTCGACCCGAAGCTCGCGAGCCTCGACACCTCCAACGGGGCCCGCGTCGACTACGCGTTCTCCGTCGGTCCGGCAGACGCTTACAACTTCGAGGCGAGCGACGATCTGGTCGCGACGGCGCGCGCCGACGGCGACGCCGTCATCTTCGAAGCGTACGCGGCCGGTGAGCCCGCCACCCTCCTAGGACAGCTCGAGGTCGCGGCTCCGACCGACGAGCAGCGCTATTGGGCCTACGCGGTCGAAGGGCCCGACGTGTATTGGGTGACGACAGGCGAGAGGACGACGCTGCATCGATGGACGCCGGGCTCGCTGCCCGTAGACGTGGTCGACCTCGAGGACACGGGCGCGGAGGTCGGGATCTTTCTCGCCTTCGCGATCGAGGGAGACCGCATGATGTTCAACGAGAGCGGTCGGGCGTGGGAGCTCGACCTGGCCGCTGGGAAGAGCCACTTCCTCGGTCACGAGACGGAGGTCACGGGACCGGTGAGCTTCGACGACCGCGGCGCGTTCGTACCCACGGCGGCCGGACCTCTCTACTACGACTTCGCGACGCGCGAGCTCACGAGCATGGACGATCGCATCCGCGCGAGCGGGTTTGCGATCAACGAGACCTACGACTCCGCCCATCTCTATGAGAACGACGGCGTGCTGGAAGACGGCGCCCTCACGTACGTCGGGCAAAGCGGGGTCTTCCGCCTCGACCTCGCCTCGGGGGACGTCGAGCCGATCCTGCTCGAGCCCTTCGATGACGAGATCCGGATCGAGTACCGCTACCCGGCGGTCACGTCGGAGGGCGTCACCTACGTGGTGGGGTTGACCAGCACGTCCGGATCGGTGGGGGCCGACGGGCCGATCTACGCCGCCAGGTAGACCTAAGTCATTGGAATTGCTTGCATCTACGAATCTTCCTTCACCCCCGAAATTCGAGGAAGGAAATGTAGGTGCGGCCCGTAGATCCACCGCCTTCCATCCTTCCCCCCGAGGTGGTCATGCGCTCTGTCTCCGCTTCTCGATGGACTTTGTTCTCGGTCTCCTTGCTCGCGCTTGCGAGCGGCTGCGTTCCCGGCGGCGACATCGAACAGGCCGAGTCCGACGAGGAGGAGCAACACGAGCTCGACGGCGGGCTCTTGCCGGACATCATCGTCCGCGAGTCGGACCTCCACACGAACTACATCGACACGTGGTCGGAGCCCGGCCACAAGCTGCTGCGGCTCTCCAACGGCACCGCCAACGTCGGCGCCGGCAAGCTCTACCTCTATGGCGTGTTCCCGGCGAACCCGGACGGCACCCAGACGGTCATGCAACGGATCTTCAACGCCGCGGGCGAATACGAGGACCGCGTCGCCGGCTCGTTCACCTATCACCCCGGCCACAGCCACATCCATTTCGACAACTGGGGCGCCTATCGCATTCGTCAGGTCCTCCCCGGCGACGGCGTCGGCCCCGTCCTCGCCGAGGGCGGCAAGACGAGCTTCTGCATCGTCGACCTCGATGTCTACTCGACCAGCACTCCGGGCTACAATCCCGCTGGCGAGTTCCACGGCTGCGGCGCGGACAAGCAGGGCCTCTCGGTGGGCTGGGCCGATGTCTACGGCGCAGGTCTGACAGGCCAGAGCATCGACGTGACGAACGTCCCGGACGGGGTCTATTGGCTCGAGTCCGAGGTCGATCCGGGCAACAAGGTGCTCGAGCTCGACGAGACGAACAACATCACCCGCATCAAGGTCACGCTCGGCGCTCCGCCGCTCGGTCCCGACTCGTTCGAGCCGAACAACGACGCGACCGTGGTCTCCCAGCAGCCGGCGGGAGCGCTCAACAGCTCGAACCTCGGCCCCGTCAACCCGTCGCGCACCGTGAACAACCTCTCCATTCACGACGCGAGCGACGTGGACGTCTTCCGCTTCTACATCAATGACACGGGGACGGCGGCGGACTCCGTCTCGATCCATCACACCGCCGAGAGCGGCGACCTGGACCTCGAGCTCTACACCGCGCAAGGCATCCTCGTCGGCACCTCCGACGGCGCCGGCGTGGACGACGAGCGGATCTCCCTCGAGGGTCGTCCGAAGGGCTACTACACCGCGCTCGTCCGCGGCAAGGCCGGGGCGACGAACGCGGCCTACTCGCTCACCGTCGATCCGCCCCAGAACGGCGCGCCGTCGATCACGATCACCAACCCCCCCACCGGCAACACGAACGTCGTCCACGCCCTCGAGACGTATTCGACGACCTGGACGGTGACCGACCCCGAGAACGATCCGACGTGGGTGACGATCTGGCTCAACAAGACACCGAGCCTCGACGGCAATCAGGTCTTCTTGGAGACCTCGAAGTTCACGCCCGGGGAGCAAGGGTTCCACGTCATCAACAGCTCCTACGTGACCGAGGGGACGTACTGGGTCTACGCGGAGGTGACGGATGGAGGCACCACCGTCGGCCAATGGTCGCCGGGCACGATCTCGTTCATCGCCAACCCCGTGTGCGCCCACCCGCTGTGCACCCAGGGCGCGAAGCTCAACGCCGCCGTGTGCGATCCCTGCGCCGCGCAGATCTGCGCGACGGATCCGTTCTGCTGCAACACCCAGTGGGACGCGCTCTGCGTGAACGAGGTGGCCAGCATCTGCCAAGACACCTGCCCGAGCGTGGCCACGCCGAGCGCCAGCGTCGTCGCCCGCGGCGGGAAGCTCGTCCTCACCGGGGCCGGCCTCGACGGCGCGACGAGCGTCACGATCGGCGGCGTCGTGCAGCCCCTCGTCGTCGACTCGGCGACCCAGATCACCATCCCCGCGATCGCCGACGGCACGCCGACCGGCGCGCAGAGCGTCCTCGTCACCGGCCCGCTCGGGACGGCCGCTCCCATCTCCGTGACGGTGATGGACCTCGTCATCAACGAAATGGACACGGACACCCCGAGCACCGACACGAAGGAGTTCGTAGAGATCTCGACGGGCATCCCCAACGCGAGCCTCGACGGCTACAGCCTCGTGTTCTTCAACGGCGCCAACGACAAGAGCTACGCGGCGATCTCCCTCGACGGCCTCGTCTCCAATGAGCAGGGCCTCGTCGTGGTCGGCAACGCCGGGGTCGTCCCCGCCCCCGCTCGGACGTGGGCCGACAACCTGATGCAGAACGGCGCCGACGCGGTCGCCATCGTGCAGGGCCCCGTCGCCTCCTACCCGAACAACACGCCGATCGCCGCCGCCGGACTCATCGATCTGCTCGTCTACGACACGACCGATCCGGACGACGCGGGGCTCCTCGCGTTCACCGCCGACGGCGTCCAGGTCAATGAGATGTCGACCACCAAGTCGATCAAGCGCTGCGGCCCGGGACGGAAGCTCGGCGCCAAGTACGTCGCGGCGACGAGCCCGAGCCCCGGATCGCCGAACGGCGTGACCTGCAACTGATCCTGTCGAAGCTCGGGCCGGCCGCAAACGCGGTCGGCCCTTCTTCATTTTGTGGGCGACGTTCACCGCCGCGCTCCGTCTTGTCTGACAGAGCGCGGACCCACGCGCGAGGAGGACTCGATGTGGACGAGGATGTTGTCGTTGCTCTCGATCGTGACGACGTGCGCTTTGGTCTCCGGATGCGAAGACAAGGGCGCGCCCGCGAGCTCGGGAGAAGCAAGAGCGAGCTCGACCAAGCCCGCTTCGTCGGGCGGGGCGCAGAGCGGGGGCGCCTCGGCGCCGACCACCAGCGCGGCGCCGACCGCGACGGAGGCCCCGAAGCGAAAGGCGCTCCGCGAGCTCTTGGTGGGGACGTGGCTCTACGAGAGCGTGGAGATGCCGGGGGTGCCGCCGGCCGCGAAGAAGCAGATAGACGCGGAGATGAAGAAGTCGACGGTGGAGTTCACGGACAAGAAATTCGCGAGCACCACCAACGGCAAGGCCTTCGGCTCTGCCGATTACGAGGTCGTGGAGGAGAAGGGCAACGACATCACCATCAAGCTGATCAAGGCGAAGAAGACCGAGGTCTACACGTTCGCCGACGACGACACCCTCACCACGACGGACAAGGAGCTCGGGAAAGTGGTGATGAAGCGCAAGCGATGACCGCTTGATTGGCGGGGCGCGACATCCCGCTCCGATGTGTGTCTGGACGGGCAGTATGAAGCCTCTCCTCTCTGCCCTGGCAAGGACAACGACGGAGACGGGTACTTCGACTGCGTCGACTACAACTGCTCTCAGAATCCGAGCGTGACCGTCTGCAATTGAACACCTGCCATTGCATCTCGAGGACGCCGGCGCGAACGTGAGGCGGTGCATCGGTGTCGGGTTCTCTTTGCGGTGGGGCTCGCTATCACGGGCTCATCGGCCTGCGACGGCGGCGCAGCGAGCGCGCCGCCAATGAAGGCGCAGCTGCCCTGTGAGGTCGCGCCGGTCGTCGAGAAGAGCTGCCTGTCCTGTCACGGGGAGCCCCCGACGTCGGGCGCGCCGCAATCGCTCCTCACCGTCGAGCAGTGGCGGGCTCGGTCCCAGACGGATCCCGCTGCTTCCAATGGCGAGCTCGCGCTCCGCCGGATGACGGACCCGGTGCTCCCTATGCCGCCTGAGGGCCTGCTCTCGGACGACGAGATCTCCGCGGTTCGACGGTGGGTCGAGGGCGGGCTGAAGGGCGGAGCCTGCGTGTCCTCTTCCCGCTGAGAGCGGGCGCGACGCGCAACTTTGACCGGCGCGCGCACCCGTTGCATCCAGACTTGCGCCCTCGACCGTTCAATCGTTTCTGGCACCCCGGATGCTTGAGCGACCGTCGACACGATGGGCGAGGACGGGCAGGGGAGCGAGGCCGCGTTACCGGAGTACTTCGTCGGCATCGGTGCGTCCGCCGGCGGCCTCGACGCGCTGGAGCGCCTGTTCGGCACGCTCTCCGCCGAAATCCCGATGGCCTTCGTCGTGGCCCAGCATCTCTCGCCCGACCACAAGTCGATGATGGTCGAGCTCTTGACCAAGAGGACGAAGCTCGCCGTCGTCGAAGCGCACGACGACGCGCCGCTCACAGGCGGCACGATCTTCCTCGTCCCCGCGCATGCGAATGTCATCGTGGAGAAATCGCGATTGCGCCTCTCCGGTCGGGCGGCGCCCCACACCCTCAATCTACCAATCGACCAACTGCTTCGTTCTCTGGCGCTTTCGTTCGGTGACCGTGCGATTGGGGTCATCCTCTCGGGAACGGGGAGCGACGGACGCGAGGGCGTCGTCGCGATCAAGAACGCGGGCGGCCTCGCCCTCGTCCAGGATCCGGATACGGCCACGTTCGACGGGATGCCGCGCGAGGCGATCCGCACCGGCCTCGTGGACGCGGTGATGCCGGCGGAGGAGATCGCGCGCGAGCTCGAGCGGATCGGTGGGGACCGCGTGCTCCTCGCGCATCTCTCGGGCTCGGCCCGACCGAACGACGCGTTCGAGCAGCTGGTGGAAGAGATGCGCCGCGCGATTGGCTTCGATCTCAGCGCCTACAAGCCGGGGACGGTGGTGCGGCGCATCGAGCGGCGGCTGGCTGCGCGGGGCGTCGGCAGCCTCGACGAGTACACGGCCTTGCTGCGAAAGGAGCCGGGGGAGGCGGCGCAGCTCCTCTCCGAGATCCTGATCAACGTGACCGCGTTTTTCCGAGACGCGGAGGTCTTCGGCGCGCTCGAGTCGACCTACCTGCCGGACCTCCGAGGGCACGTCGGCTCCGACCAGCTGCGGGTTTGGGTCCCTGGGTGCGCCACCGGCGAAGAGGCCTACTCCCTCGCCATGCTCCTCGCGGAGCAGACCGGCGACTTCAAGCTCTTCGGCACCGACGTGGACGAGGGTGCGTTGGCGATGGCGACCGCCGCGACCTACGACGTGGACGCGCTCTCCGCGCTCTCTCCCGAACGGCGGGAGCGCTTCTTCGTAAGGCGCGACGGCCGCTTCGAGGTCGATCGAGAGCTCCGCAAGCGGGTCGTGTTCGCGCCCCACAACCTCCTCGCCGATCCGCCGTTCACGCGGATGGACATGGTCTCGTGCCGCAACCTCCTCATCTACCTCACCCCGGACGCGCAGCGGCGCGCCATCGACGCGCTCTCCTTCGCCCTGAAGCCGGGGGGCATCCTGGTCCTCGGCACGAGCGAGGTGCTCGGCGGGCGATATGACGAGTTCAAGACCCTCGACGCGCACTTGAAGATCTTCGTCCGGAAGGACGGCCGGCGCGCCATCCAGGTGCCCGTGCTGCGAGCAAAGACGATCGTGCCGACCCCCGCGCTCTCCGACGATGAGCAGGCGGTACGAGGCGCGCTGCGAATCCTCACCGATCGAATCGCGGGGGCGGCCGTCCTCGTGAACGAGCACCAGCGCCTCGTGCACGTCTTCGGCAACGCCGGGAACCTCCTCATCCTCCCGGTCGGAGAGCCCTCGCTGGAGCTCTCGACGTTGCTCGAGGAGGGGCTCCGGGTGGTCACCAACGTCGCGTTCCACCGGGCCCTCTCCACCAACCAGGAGCTGACCCTCGCGACGACGGGTCCTTCGCCGGTCGCGGCCGTGTGCGCGATCCCCTTCGCGACCCGCACCCAGGCGGGGCGGTTCGTCCTGCTCGTCTTCGAGACCCACGCTCAGGTCACCCTCCCCGCCCCGAGCGAAGAGACGACGCACGTCGTCGCGCTCCAGCGGGAGCTGCACCTGGCGAGGCAGAGCCTCCAGACGGCGGTGGAGGAGCTCGAGACGTCGAACGAGGAGCTCCAAGCCACGAACGAAGAGCTCCTCGCCTCGAACGAGGAGCTGCAGGCGACGAACGAGGAGCTCCAGTCGGTGAACGAGGAGCTCCACACCGTCAACGTCGAGCACCAGGCTCGCATCACCGAGCTCTCGGAGACGAACGCCGATCTCGACAACCTCCTCAGCGCCACCCCGACCGCGACGATCTTCCTCGACGAGAAGCTGCGCATCCGCCGCTTCAATCCCCCCGCCGCCTCTCTGTTTCCCCTCCTCCCCGGGGATCTCGGACGCCCCCTCGCCCATTTCACGTCGGCGCTCTCGTCGTCCGCGTTCACCCAGGAGCTCGCTGCGGTCGTGGAGCACGCGACCCCGTTCGAGCAAGAGGTGGCGACGACGTCCGGTCTTCGCTTCTGGCTGCGCGCCGTCCCTCACGTCGGACCGCAGCGGCGCGTCTGCGGCGTGGTGCTCACGTTCTCGAACATCACCGCGCTCCACGAGACGCGGGAGTCCCAAGAGCTCTTGCAGAGCGTCCTCGACGCGCTCACATCGAACATCGCCGTCCTCGACGACGACGGGGTGATCCAGTTCGTCAACGCGGCGTGGGACGAGTTCGCTCACGTCAACGGGGGCGCGCGGGTCGGCATCGGGGCGCCCTATCTCGACGCGTGCCGGGAGGTCCCCGAGATCCGCACCGCGATCGAGGGCGTCCTCGCCGGGAATCGAAAATTCTTCGAGTGCGAGTACCCGTGCCACTCGCCCACGGAAGAGCGGTGGTTCGTGATGCATGTTCATCGGACGCAGGATGGCCGCCGCACCGTCGTCAGCCACACCAATGTGACCGGGACACGGGGGAGGGGGCGATGACGACATCGTTGGAACGATTGCGCGCGCGCGCGGCGGAGCTCCTGGAGCGCGTCGACCGGGCGCCCACGAGCGAGGACTCGGAGGCGCGGCTCGCCGAGGAGACGGCGCTCCTTCAGACCGAGCTCGCCCTTCAGCAAGACGAGCTCACCGAGTCGCACCGGAGGCTCGATGCCCTCCACGTCCACTATCAGAGGCTCTTCGAGAGGGCCCCTATCGGGTTCGTTCGCCTCTCGTCTACGTTCGTCATTCAGGACATCAACGTGGCGGCGCGACAGCTGCTGGGCGTAGACACCTCGTGGCGACAGCTGGCCCTCGTGTTCACCGCGTTCCTCCCGGCCGCCTCGCTCGTGAGCTTCTCGGAGCTGACCCGCGGTGATGGCGGAGCGGCGCGAATCGCGATCACGAGCGCGCGCGGGGAGGCGCTCGCCGACGTGCGCACCGTGCCTTGGACTGGGAACGAGCTCGGATGGCTGGTCGTCCTCGACGACGTCACCGAGCTCTCGGAGGCGCGCGCGCGACAGCACGAAGCAGAGGAGCGCCTCAGCCAAGTCGTCTACCGGATGAGCGACGGCCTCGTCGTGGTCGACGCGACGACAGGGCTCGTCCACGAGCACAACGAGGCGTTCGCGGCGCTCGTCGGCCGCCCGGGCGAGGTCCTCGCGGGCCACTCCCACGACGCGTTCTTCGTGCCCGCCCTGCGCGCAGTGCAGACCGTCGCGCTCCGCCAATGCTTGAAGGAGGGGCGACGACCGGCCCGGATCAGCTACGTGGGGCAGAAGGGTGACGTGCGCGTGACGGAGGTCACGGTCGGCGCGCTGAAGGAGCAAGGCCGGCCCCTGGAGTTCTTCGTCGTCCGCGACGTCACCCAGCAGCTGCGCGCGGAGGAGGAGCACCGCCAAGTCGAGTCGCGCCTCGCCGAGACCCAGAAGCTCGAGGCGCTGGGCTTGCTCGCGGCTGGCGTCGCGCACGACATGAACAACCTGCTCATGGCCGTGCTCGCCGCGACCGAGCTGCCGCCTTCCGCCGAGTCTCTCGCGGATCTCAGGGCGGCCGCGCTTCGGGGTCGCGAGCTGACGGAGCGGCTGCTCGCGGTGTCTCGGCGTCGTCCGCTGCGGGAGGAGCCGTTCGATCTCCTCGCGGTCGCGGCCGAGGTCGTCTCGCTCGCGAGGCGCACGTTTCGGAGAGAGATCGAGGTCACGTTCACTCGACCGCCCGGGACGTGGATCGTCCAGGGCGATCCGGGGCAGTGGCACCAGGCCCTCCTCAACCTCGTGATCAACGCCCGCGACGCGGTGACGACCCGCGGGCACATCGACGTCGTCGCCGAGATCAAGGACGGGGCGCACACGCTAGAGGTCCGTGACGACGGCGTCGGGATGACGACGGAGGTGCAGCGCCGCGCCTTCGAACCGTTCTTCACGACCAAGGGAGAGGGAAGCGGCACGGGCCTGGGGCTGTCGCACGTCCGCGCGATCGTCTCGTCGCACGGAGGGACGATCGCCCTCGCTTCCGCCCCCGGGAAGGGCACGATCGTCCGCCTCGGGGTCCGCGCCCTCGAGGGCAACACGAGCCAGTTGAAGCGGCTCTCCGTGCTCCCGTCGTCGCCGCCCAAGGAGCGCCAGTCCGTGCTCGCCGTCGACGACGAGCCCTTCGTGCTGCGAGCCACGATGCGGCTCCTCGAGCGGCAGGGCTACGACGTCACCCTCGCGACCTCCGCCGAGGAGGCGATGAAGCTCGTCGAAGCCAAGACGTTCGACTTGGTGGTGACGGACCTCTCGATGCCGCGCATCACCGGCGACCACCTGGCGAGGGCCGTCCGCTGCCGCGCTCCGAGCACGCCCGTGGTGGTCATGACGGGGCTCGCCGAGGACAAGGACGTCGACGCCTTGCGCGCCATGGGCGTCAGCGCCGTGCTCAACAAGCCATTCCGGCTCGACGAGATCGAAGGTCTCTTGGCGTCGCTGGAGCCGCCCCAGCCGCCCCCCGCGGAGATGGACTGGTGCGGCGCGCTCTCCACTTCTTGCTCGCGCGCGGAGAGCTGTCCATTCCGGCGCGCCGAGAGATGACCTCCGGCCAGTCGATCAACCGGCGTAGATGAACGAGCGATAGTCGGAGGGGGGCGACCATTGGCCCGCCACCTCCGCGCGGACTCGAAATCGGAAGGGCGCGTCGAGGACGGGCCAGAAGGTCTTCTTCGGGGAGGCGACGTCGTAGTCGTAATAGGGCTCCCAGCGGTCGTCGCCCTCATCATAGAACTCGATCTCGAAGGAGTAGGCAGCGGCCCCCGGCACCGCGTCGCACCGGAGATCGACCGCGTCCGTCGTAATGGTGGCGCCCTCGGCGGGCATGAGACCGGTGGGGGCGCCCTCGGGATCGTCGGCGGGGGGCGGGTCGTCGGCGGGGGCGGGTCGCTCAGCGGGACACCATTCGCGAACGCGTGGAGATCGTCGAGCGAGCCATTGAACACGTCTCGATCGACGTTGCCGGAGATGCCCGCCACGTGCCCCTTATCGGAGTATTGCCACATGTTCCAGTCGCCCCAGCCCGTCGGCAAGAGCGGACATTGTGTGGTGTAGTTGGCGACCCAGAGTGGATAGTCGGCGAAGCCGCTCCCAACCGTGCTCTGCATGAACGCGGCGGTGTAGACGATGGGGCGCTTCCCCGTGCCCTGCTCGACCTTGTCCAGCCACACCTGAATGGCGGACCGGATCGCGGCGTTGCTCTTTCCCTCCGTGACCTCCACGTCGAGGACGGCCGGCAGGTCGCCGTCGCCGAGCGGATCGTCGGCGAGCATATCGAGGAGGAGCTCGGCTTGCGCCTTCGCGTCCTGGGACGGCCGGAAGAACTGGTAGACGCCGCGAACGAGCCCTGCCTCCTTCGCTCCTCGCCAATTCTCCGAGAAGCGCGGATCCTCGAACTCGGACCCATAGGAGGCGCGCACGATCGCGAACCGCACGTCGGTCGTCGCGACCTTCTGCCAATCGATGGCCCCTTGCCAATACGAGACATCGACGCCTTGGACGGTCTTCCCATCGCTGCAGACGCGGAGGGCGCCGTCGTCCTCCGCCGCGTTCTCCCAATCCTCCGCGTCGTCCCCTCCGCTGCTGGGCGCGCACCCGGTGGCGCCGGCGAACAAGGAGGAGAGCGAGACGGCGACGGCAGGCCAGACAGAGCGTCGGAGCATCGACCGCCTCTCGAGCAGGGCCCGTGCCCGCGCTCGGACCAGCGAAAGCCCGAAAATCCAGCCACGGCGTCAATGTCGGCTGAGCGCGCATGGACCTGGATCACCTCCTGGGATCCATTCCACCCTTCCCGTTGGCGACGGCCGCGCCGAAGCTCGGCGGCGGTAGTCAATCGACCTGAGGCGCTCGCGATCCAAGCGCCGCCTCGCAGCTACGGCCGCGCGCTCGCCGTGGGAGGGGCCGCCTCGACAAGCTTCGCGCTCTTGATGTAGTCGAGCTTCGGGTACTCCTTTCGGAGGAAGGCGTTGCCCTCCTTGGCGATCTTCCCCTGGGCCTCGGTGAGGCCTTCGCCATAACCGTCATAGAGCTTCTCCGCGTTCTGCATCCCCTCTGTGACCTCGCAGATCGGAGCGAAGCCCAGCCGATCCAAGCTCGTGTTGTCGGCGTAGTTGATGAAGAGCTGGGTCGCGCGGGTGCTGGGCTTGTCCGCCATCGCGAAGGTGAGCCGACCTCGCGTATTGGACTGCTTCGGCTCGTCGGGCTCGATGGTCCGCTCGAGCCAGCGCTCGTTGACGTCCGGGTTTCCGTGGATGCCGAACTGGGCGACGAACGGCGTCGGCGAACGGACGACCCGAAAGAACGCCACGTCGTCGAAGAAGCCGATCTTCACGAGGTTGTAGAAGCGATCGACCCCGTGAGGAGCCCACGAGCGGGTGCAGGAGAGGACGATGTCGCCCGCGGTGGTGTCGAAGCGGACGGCGAAGGTCTCGGGGGCGGTGTCCTTCGCGAGGCTCGGATCTCCGAGGGCGGGGTTGCCGGGGATCGATTTGGATTTGCAGCCCGAGGCGAGGACGAACAGGGCGAGGGCGGCGCAGGTCGAGACGGCTCGGGGTCGCATCGAACGGACCATAGTCGAGCGGAGACGGGACCGCTCGCGCTTCACCGCTCGAAGCGGCGCAAGGTCATCGACTGCGCCGCGCGGGCGACGAGCCGCCGCTCCTCGTCCCAGAGGTTCGCGGAGCCGACGGCGTATCCGGCGCGCGCGCGCTCCACGAACGACTCGACGAGGAGCCACTCGCTCTTCGTCGGAGCCACGAAGAACACGGTGAGGTCCAGGCTCGGCATGATGAAGCGGTCGGCCTCTGGTCCGAGCTTCCGCGACAGGGCGGGAGGGATCGTGTCGGCGATGGGCGGGATCGCGAGGGGATCGAAGGAGCCCTCGTCGTCGCGCTGGGGGACGCGATAGCGGTACCAGAACGCGATGTGGGCCGGCCCCGCCCGCCAGCCCGGCTTCCACATCGGCTCCCCGAGGGCGAGCGCGAGCTCGAGGTTGTCGTAGATCTTGAAGGTGGACCGCGCCCGCTCGCCGCGCCGCGACGAAGTCTTCACCGCGTGCTCGGGCGGCGGCACGTCGGGGGCTTCGATCCCGTGGACGTCGGGGCCCTCCTTCTCCTTCGCGAACGTGGCGGTGACCTCGAGCCCGACCCGGTGCCCCTCGCTCCGAAGGGAGGCTCGCAGCTGGGACGCGCTCTTGCCGCGTCGGAGAACGACGACGTCGCAGACGATCCCCCCCGGCGGGACGGGCTGACAGAAGAGGGTCGTCGCGGAGAGGATGCGCAGCGTCGGATCGGCGAGCTCGTGACGCATGGCTCGGAGGGCGAGCGTCATGAGCACGCCCCCGCACGGGTGGATGTAGCTCCAGCGATCGGAGAGCGTGGCCCGATACGAGCCCTCTCCGATCGCCTCGACGGCGGTGTCGACCGAGAGGTCGGCGGCCGCGGTCATCGCTTGATCTTCTTGTACGCGTCCTCTTGGAGCTTGGCGCGATGAGGCTTCGCGTGCGCGGGGTCCGCGGGAGGCGGCCGCTCCGACGCCGGAGCGTGAGCGTCGCTCAGCACATCCTCGAGGCCCTCCAGCATCGAGATCTCCTCCGGGGTGAGGGTGCGTCCGGAGTTGACGGCGCGCGGAGTGGAAGGAGAGCGGGTGGGCGCGGGGGACGTGGGAGGCTTGTCGAACGGCAGCGATTGAGGGGCGCTCTCCGGCTCGATGACGAGCGTGCTCACGCGACGATCGTCGAAGCCGGGGTCCGACATCGGCCTCGGAGGCGGCGCGGAAGACTGCTGCCCTCCCCCCGGGGGAGGCGTGGTTCGAAGCGTGCCGGGGACGGGCACGAAGCCGCGCGGCTCGGGCTCCGGCTCCATCACCATCGTCCCGGCCCGTCCCATTCGATCCCCGAACGGAGGGGGTGGGCTGCTCGGGGCGAGGGCCCGCTCGAGCGCTGCCCTCCCCTCGAGCACCATCGGATCGGCGAAGACGGCGGTCGACTCGAGCGGTGCGGGCGTCGCGTCTCGGGCATCCGCGCGTCGCGCGACGAGGCCGGCGACGGTGGAGAGATCGGGGAACGAGAACGGTGCGTCGGGCGCCTCCACCGTGCCCGCGAGGCGCAGATCGATCAGCATCGCCTCGTCGATCACGGCCGCGCCGCGATAGACAATCTCCGCGCGCATCCGGTCCGGCTCGAGGTGCACGGTGTCGATACGGAGGCTCAATGGGATTCGGTCTCCCGTCGACGTCTGCGCGAGGGCCACCCCCCGGAGCGACGGCAGATACGTGCGCAGGAGCCCGAGCTCGGGGTGCATGTTCACGAGGGCGACGAGATCGCCGGCGCGGAGCTCGGTCGTCTGCTGATCGGGGGGCGCGGTCTGGTAGTAGGCGTCGTCGAAGTCGTTCGGGACGTCGACGTCGGGGCTGAGGTTCGCTGCCGTCCAGCTCAAGCTACCTCGCTTCTTCTGACGGACGGGCCACGCGCTCGGGATCGGGCCGAAGCCGGCCGGAAACGGGCCGGTGCTCCCGACGGACGCGACGTTGGGGAGGGTGAGCAGCCCGTCCGCGTCGACCGCCATCCCGACCCCGACCGGGTTCTCGCGGGAGGCGATGCCTCCTTGGGCGCGCTCATAAAGGATGGGCATCTGACGGAAGGAGGCCGGCTCGGGGGGGGGCTCACCGGGGCGGGCGCGCCGATCGCCGGTGACCTCGAGGCGCTTGTTCAAGACGATCTGCTCGCCGCGCTGGACCGTCAGCCGAACCGTCGTGCGGGGGGTCGCTTGGTTCGGACCGGCGAAGGCGGAGCCGACGACCACGATCTCGGGGCGGGGGACGAGCAGGGCGATGTCGCTGCCGCGCACGAGGCTCGCGACCGGGTTGTTCCGGTAGTGGCGCTCCTCGATGACGATGGGCGCGGGCTGGGCGAGGACCATCGGACCGTCGTTCACGAGGGTGAACGTGGCCTTCACGATGGCCGTGAAGAGACGGCGGCCTCGGTGGCGGAACACGCGGGCAGCCACGGCCACGGGACCGATCGGCAGCACTTCGATCGCGATTCCCATGAGGTTCTCGGAAGCTAGCAAGTTTCGGAGGGGCGCCGGGACGGGATTTGGAGCGGCCGCCGCTGTTGCCAAAAATTCCGCTCCAAAAAATCTCTAAGAAACCTTCGCCCCGCGCGTCGACGCGATGAAGGACGCGGCAGTAGGCTCCGGCGAATCGTTCTCGATGCTCGAAATGCTCCTCATCGTCGCGGCAGCGGCGGACCGTCACTGGGTGATGCAGGCTCTCTCGGACCACGAGCGCGCTCTGCTCAGATTCGCAGCGACGATCGTAGGGCCCGACGAGGCGAGAGACATCGTCCAAGACACGTTCCTCGAGCTCTGTAAGGCTCGACGCGAGGACGTCGCCGATCACCTGGTGCCGTGGCTCTTCACTGTCTGCCGCAATCGCGCCGTTTCGTCGCGGCGCGGAAAGAAGCGGAACGTCGACGTGGAGGAAGTCATGAGTATCGCGAGCATCGAGGTGGGGCCACACGGGGAGTTGGAGAAGAAGGAGGCCGGACAGACGGTCTCCGCGCTGATCGCAGAGCTTCCGGAGCGCACGCGCGAGGTCGTGGCGCTGAAGTTCGCCGGGGGCCTGAGCTACAAGGAGATCGCGGAGGTCACCGGCCTCAGCGTCAGCCACGTCGGCGTCATCCTGCACGAGGCCCTCACGAAGGTCCGCGAACGCATGGCCAAGCGCGAGCGCTCGGCGGGGAGGCACGCATGAGCCCGAGCAGCGATCCCAGGTTCACCGCGTACGCCCTCGGCGAGCTCTCCGAAGCGGAGCGCGCCGCGTTCGAGGCCGAGATTCTGAAGTCCGAAGAGGCCCGCGCCGAGGTCGCCGAGCTCGAGCGCGCCGCCGAGCTCCTCAAGAGCGAGCTCGAGAAGGACGAGCCGGCCGTGCTCGCCGATCTTCAACGCAAGCGCATCGAGGCGGCGACGCGGTCGGGAGGCGCCAAGGTCTCGTCGATCGTGGAGGCGCGCCCGTCGCTCGTGAAGCGCGTGTTCATCTTCGCCGCCCCCCTCGCGGTCGCGGCCGGCGTGGTCGCGGTGCTCTACAACGGCACGTCGAAGGAAGACAGGTCGGCCAGCGTCGAGGACGACTACCAGGGTAGGGCGGCGAGCTCGGCGTACGCGCGCTCGCCGATGGCGACCGCGACCGCCAACGCGGCGGCCCCGATGGCGACCTCCTACGCCAGCGCCGCCCCAGGCGAAGCCAAGAAGGTCAAGGCGAAGAAGGACGAGAACGGCGCGATGCGGGTGAGGGACTCCAATCCCAACATCCCCGCGCCCGCGCCCCTCCCCGAGAACCCGTTCGTCGACATCAAGACCGACAAACAGTCGACGTTCTCGATCGACGTCGACACCGCGAGCTACTCGATGATCCGCAAGCTGCTCGAGACGGGCCAACGGCCCGAGCCGGGCCTCGTGCGGATCGAGGAGATGGTCAACTACTTCCACTACGCCTACCCGGAGCCGGACGACGCCGCGTTCAGCGTGATGGCCGACACCGCGAGCGCGCCGTGGGCCACCGGTCACCGCCTCGTGCGGATCGGGCTCAAGGGCAAGACGGTGGAGATGAAGAAGCGCAAGTCGTCGAACCTCGTGTTCCTCATCGACACGTCCGGATCGATGCAGGGCCCGGATCGATTGGGCCTGTTGAAGAAGGGCTTCTCGATGTTGGTCGAGCAGCTCGATGAGCGAGACTCCGTCTCCATCGTCGCCTACGCGGGCTCCTCCGGGCTCGTGCTCGAGCCGACGCCCGGCAACGAGCGGCGCAAGATCCTCGACGCGATCGAGAGGCTCACCGCCGGTGGATCCACGAACGGCGGTCAGGGCATCCAGCTCGCGTATCAGACGGCGAAGAAGGGCTTCATCGAGGGAGGCGTGAATCGCGTCATCCTCGCGACCGACGGCGACTTCAACGTCGGCGTGACGAGCCGATCGGACCTGCAGAGCCTCATCGAAGAGAAGGCGAAGACGGGCGTGTTCCTGAGCGTGCTCGGCTTCGGCACCGGCAACACCCGCGACGCGACGATGGAGACGCTCGCCGACAAAGGCAACGGCAACTACGCGTACATCGACAGCGACGCGGAGGCGCGGAAGGTCTTCGTGGAGCAGGCGTCGGGCACGCTCGTCACGATCGCGAAGGACGTGAAGATCCAGGTCACGTTCGATCCCAAGCTCGTGCAGTCGTTCCGCCTCATCGGGTACGAGAACCGGGTGATGGCCCACGAGGACTTCGCCAACGACAAGAAGGACGCGGGCGAGATCGGCGCCGGCCACACCGTCACCGCCCTCTACGAGATCGTCCCCGCCGCGGGGGCGCCGAAGGCGGGACACCTCGCCGACATCTCGCTTCGGTACAAGGAGCCGGACGGTGCGACGAGCCGGCTCGTGCAGACGAGCGTCGACGACAAGGGCGCTTCGTTCTCCGATGCCTCGACGGACTTCCGATTCGCCGCTTCGGTGGCAGGCTTCGGGATGCTGCTGCGCGGCTCCGAGAACAAGGGCGACCTCTCTTACGCTTCGCTGCTCGAGCTCGCGCGCGGCGCGACCGGCGACGACAAGGAGGGCTATCGGAGGGAGATGGTCCGCCTGATCGAGAAGGCCTCCGCGCTCGCCGGCCAGTAACATCGGCGGATGTCCGAGGCGCTCGAGAAGCTGACCCGCGCGCGCGACGCGCTCCTCGCGAAGGAGCGCGCCGCCGCGCTCGAGGCCCTCCTGGGCGCGTGGCGAGCGTGCCCCGCGAAGCCGATCGGGGACCTCGTCCACGGGATGGGCGCCGAGATCGACCGGTCGCTCCCGCCCATCTCCGGCAAGTCGCAGAAGCAGGCCTTCGAGCTGTGGATGACGACCTGCGACCGCAAGCAGGCGGTCGACGTAGGCCGGCTGCTCGAGCGGGTGGTGGACGGAACGGCGGCGATGATCCAAGCCCGCGCGACGGAGCTCGCGAAGCGGCCCCCCGATCCGCGCGTGTCGCGGAGGCTCGCCGCCTACGTCCTGGAAGGGGAGGCGGTCGGCACCTCGGGGTCGGCGCGGGGAGGCTGGCGATGGATGTTCACCGCCCTCCGCGCCGCGCGGGACCCGGCCGTGGTCCCCGTGCTCGAAGCCGCCCTCGCGAAGATCAGGAACACGAATTGGCTCAAGGCCTGGCCGTCGCTCCAACAGTTCTTCCGGGAGTCGCTCGAGAAGGTCCTCTCCGAGACGGGGACGGAGCCCACCCTCGACGCGGCCGCGATCCCCCTCCTCGAGGAGATCCACGCGCAGATCGAGGCGCTCGCGCGCGCCCCCGCGCTTGTGCTCGAGGAGCGGCCGCCCGCCGAGGCTACGTCGATGGGCCTATCCGACGAGGCGCTCTACGCCATGATCGCCGAGAGCCCCGCCGACGATGGGCCTCGTCAGGTCCTCTCCGACAGCTGGCTCGCGCGCGGCGACGAGCGCGGCGAATTCGTGGCCATCCAGCTGCGCGTGGCCGCCCGCGGCAAGGCCACCGCCCCCGAGAAGAAGCGGATGAACGAGCTCCTCCGCAAGCACGCGCGGACCCTCGCGGGCGAGCTGGCGAACGTCATCGAGATGAAGACGGCCGTCTTCGAGCGGGGCCGCCTCGCCATCTGCACGACCGCGTTCGCGCGCGCGGCGCAGCGCACCCAATTGAAGAGCAGCCCGCTCTGGGCGACGGTGCGCGAGATCCACACCGCCGAGACGTGCCTCTTCGAGGCAGGATCCCTGCGCGCCCTCGAGACCATCCATTGCGCGCTGCCGCTGCTCGAGCGAATCTGGTCGTCCTCGGCGTCGCCGATCGCGAGCGTCTCCCTCCTTGCGGGTCAGGCTCCCCTGCGCGCGTCGCCGATCTTCTCCGCGGCGCCCGGGTTCCCGCTCCGGAGCCTCTCGATTCGTCTCGACGCCCCGCTCACGCCATTGGACTGCGCGGCTCTCCTCGCGCCGCCGTGGGTCGCGCGCCTCGAGACGCTGGCGATTCACTCGACCTACGAACCGCCGCTCTCCAGCTGGATCGATTCGATCCGCGCCGCCGGCGCCCTCCCGAAGCAGGGCATCGATCTCGTCCACCTCTCGGACCGGCTCGAGCACATTCGAATGGGGAGCCGCGGGGTGCGCTTCGAGCTGCGGGCCGGCAAATACTCGGACCATGGGCTGATGCGGACCCTCGGGGCGGTGGCCCCGGCCCTCGTCGAGGCGATCCACATCGTCGAGGCGAGCCCCGCGCTGCGCGCGTGGATCCAGGAGCGCTTCCCCGTCGCTTCGTGAGCCACCCGACCGATTCGGGGGCGCGCGGCGGCGCGTGATAGATCTCGGGACCGATGCGCATCGAAGTCGCTGCCCTCGTGGCCCTCGCGTCCCTTGGCGCCGCCTGCGATCTCACCGAGCCAGACGTGGCGCGAGAGCGGACGATGCTCGTCATCCGCGGACCGGAGGGCACGGCCGCGATCCGTCAGATCCGATCGCGGGACGAGGTGCCGCTCCGCGGGCCTCGCGTCGAAGCGCAGGCCGGGGACTTCATGATCACGAACGGCTCGATGGTCGCCGTCGTCTCGAAGGCGGACGGTGAGATCATCGATCTGGGGCCGGAGGGAGCGCTCGACGCGCTCAACGCGATCACGCCCGCCTTGTTCGATCCGGTGGGCCAGGCGCGCGCCGCCGTCGTCTTCATGGGCATCGATCCCGACACCCCCAACGCCCTCCATATCGTGAAGCGCTCGGCCTTGCCCGTCCGGCTCCACACCTTCGTCACCTTTCGGGGCGACGTCCTCGTGATGGAGTCCACCGTGGAGCCGGAGAACATCGCCGACAGCGGCATGCTCGTCTCCCTCGGGGAGCGGGTCGGGTTCGGGAACTTCCCCACGTGGGTCCAGGGCGTCGGCTTCGCGCGGCGGGACTCCGTGAACGACCCCGCCTCGTTCGTGGCCAAAGAGGGCAAGGAGACCTCGTACGCGGTGGCCGTCCTCGGCGCGCGCTCGATGGTCCGGATCGGGTCTCAGTATCTGCCCGGCTACTATTCGGCGGGGCGGGGCAGCGAGACGATCCTCGCGACGGCGGGCGACAAGTCGGGGCGCCGGACGGTGCTCGTCGCGACCTCCGATCGCTCCATCGGGGACGCTGCTCAGAAGCTGTTCGATCCCGCTTCGATGCAGCGGCTCGAAGGGCCACGAGGGCTGCCGCCGGAGGCGCGCGTCGAGGTCGCGGAGTGCCCGGTGCCCGGGAGCAAGCCTGAGGATCCCCCCGAGAAGGAGCGGAGACCCTATGCGCGCTTCCGCCCCGGCGAGCCGCTCGTCATCCCCGCGACGGGGTGCTTCGAGGTGAGGGCGGCCGCGTTCGGTCACGCCGCCTCCGAGTGGGCTCCGATCGCGAAGGCGAGCTCGGTCACCCTGCCGCCTTCCGGATCGCTGGTCGTCTCCGTGAGCGACAAGGACAAGCCCGCCATTGCGCGGATCCAAGTGCGCGGGGTCGGCCCGACCTCGAACCCCGATTGGGGAGACGACCCGGAGGACGGCACGGCCGTGAACGTCGCGCACGTGAAGGATGGAGCGCTCCAGCGCCCGGTGCCGCCGGGACGCTATCGGGTCATCGCAGACCGAGGATTCGAATACACCGCGAGCGAGAAGATGGTCGACGTGCGCGCGGGGGAGACGACCTACGTGAGCCTCTCGATCGAGCGCGTGGTCGACACCAAAGGATGGATCTCCGCGGACCTCCACCTCCACGCCGAGCCCTCGTTCGACGCTCCCCAGCCCCTCGACAGCCGCATCCTCGGGTTGGCCGCATCGGGGGTGGAGGTCGGGGTCGCGACCGATCACAACCGCGTGACCGACTACACCCCCGTCATCTCCGCCCTCGGGCTGAAGAGCGCGTTCCGATCGGTGGTGGGCGACGAGGTCACGACCGACGAAATGGCGTTCGGCCATTTCAATGTGTTCCCGCTGGAGCCCGGCTCCGCGCCGCTCGGGTATCGGCGGACGAGCCCGTCCGGCATCCTCGACGAGGCCAGGTCACGCGCGCCCTATGGCAAGGACACGGTCGTGCAGGTCAATCACCCGCGCATGGGAGACATCGGGTATTTCGATGTCCTCCGCTTCGACCGCGACGACATCCCGAGCTTCCAAAAGCGCTCGCCGTGGGCCCGCCTCGATTTCGACGCGATCGAGATCTTCAATGGCGACGACGTGCCTTCCCCGAGCGTGGTGCGATCGATCATGAAGGATTGGTTCGCTCTCATCGATGGGGGCCACTTCATCACCGCCACCGGCAACAGCGACTCTCATCGCTTGACGTTCAACGAGCCGGGGCTGCCCCGCACGTACGTCGAGGTCCCCAACGACGACCCGGCCTCGCTCGACGAGCGCGCGTTCGTGGAGGCGCTTCGCAGGGGACGGGCCATGGTCTCGACCGGTCCGTTCATCCGATTCGACGTCGGGGGGGCGGGCATCGGGGGGCGGGTCCGAGCCGGAAAGCGCGAGGCGCACGTGACGGTGGACGCCCCGCCGTGGGTCGACGTCTCGTTCATCGAGATCGTCAAGCGCGGCAAGGTCGTGGCCCGCGCCGAGGCGCCGTTCGCGACGACCGCCCACGCCGCCGAGCTCACGGCGAGCCTCGACCTCGCCCCCGACGATTGGGTGATCGCCATCGCGGGGGGCACCAAGGAGATGGAGGTGCTGTTTCGACGCGGCGTGCCCCCGTTCGCCTTCACCAACCCCGTGTTCGTCGGGCCTTGAACTCGATCGGCTTCGACGACGCCCCCTTCCCCCACGAGCACCGCGGGGACGTGGCCATCTACGGGACGGTGTGCGCGGGCACCCGGCTCGACGGCGTCCTCCGCAGCAAGGTCCGGCGTGACGGCACCAACGCGACCGATCGCATCGCGCGGCTGTTCGAAGAGACGCGCTTCCGCGAGCACACCCGATTGTTGCTGCTCCAAGGGATCGCGGTGGCCGGGTTCAACGTCGTCGACTTGGACACGCTGCACGGGCGGGTCGGCATCCCCGTGCTCGTGGTCGCGCGGCGGATGCCTCGCCTCGAGGCGATGCGGGCGGCGCTGCGCTCCGTCCCGGGAGGGGCGCGAAAGTGGTCGCTCATCGAGCGGGCGGGCCCGATGGAGGCGCTCGGAGGCGTGTTCGTTCAGCGCCGGGGCCTCTCGAGAGAGCAGGCCGGGCGCGCCCTCGCCGCCACCACCCTGCACGGCAACCTCCCCGAGCCCCTCCGGCTCGCGCATCTGATCGCAGGTGGGGTCACGACCGGCATCAGCCGCGGTCGGGCCTGAGACGCGCGGCGGGAGGCGGCTGAGGGATAGGCGCGCTCGGGCGTTCGCGCTAAGGACCTCGCGCCATGGCTGAAAAGACCCTCGCCGACATCGAGCAAGAGCTGGCCTCCATCGATCGCGCGTACGAAGAAGGCTACTCCGGCAAAGACCGCAACAAGGTCGATCCGTCCGGCCTCGAGAAGCTCGTCAAGCGCACCCAGGCCCAACAGGCGGAGCTCGAGAAGCTCGGCGCCCTCACCGCCGGGGAAACGGCCGGGAACCTCCTGCGCGACATCGAAGCGCGGATCGCCCTCTACGAGCGGGAGGCCGCCCTCGTCGCGGCGGCGCGGGAGATGGGTCCGGGGTTCGAGCGCTTCAGCATGGATGGGGCGGCCGCGAATTTCGTGTTCGACCGCTACAACCGCCACTTCGCCGGCCAGTCGCGCGACACCCGCGATTTGGCGCTGCTGAAGGAGCTCGTCGAGGAGCTGCGCCAAATCAAGAAGCGCATGGTCGCGACCGCGGGGAAGAAGCTCCCCGCCCCGATGGCGCGCGATCTCGATCTCATCACCCAGAACATCGAGCGCTATCAGGCGGAGGAGCGCGAGATCCCGCGCGCCCAAGCGACGGGCACACCAGAGGAGCAGGCGAACCGGTACGCGTTCCTCGCCAACCAGCAGTTCGCCCTCTACCAGACGTTCTTCGCGGGACAGGCCCGGGTCACGCGCCGCCCGCAGCTGCTCGTCCGGCTCGTCGACAACCTCAAGCGATACCGCGCCGCCATGTTCGATCTGAAGAACCGCGGCTACGACAGCGCCCAGAACAAGAACAACATCGACATCGTGGACGGGCGCATCGACGCTTACGAGAAGGAGCTCGTCGAGATCCGTAAGACGCGCAGCAACGTGAAGCTCGCCGAGATCATGGGCGTGCTCGGCGGCGCCGCGAACGAGCTCTTCGAGGAGTACCGGAACGACTTCGCCAACAAGGACCGCGCTACCGTGAGCTTGGAGCAGCTCGCCGCCCTCATCGACAAGCTCGACGAGCTGAGGCGCCAGATGGAGGAGCTCGGCCGCGTCGAGAAGAACGAGATGAACGCGAAGAACGTGGCGATCGTCCGCGACTATCAGGCGAGCTGGATCCGCGAGCATCAGCAGGTGCGCGCGGTTCAGCAGCCGGCGACCAACGTCACGAGCGCGGCCTCGAACGACTGAGACGGCCGGCGACGCGGAGCATGACGGGCGCGAGCGCCGAGCCGAGCTCGCGCGCGCGCCGAGCCGACCATCCGGGAGCGACCCGACCGTCGGTGCATTCTTTTACGGGGAGCTCGAGGGTCAGCGCCGGGCACAGGAAGCGCTCGCCGATCTGGTTCGAGGCGCACGAGAGGTCGGCGCCGCCCGGCGCATCGAGGCCGTAGAAGGGCTCGTCGAGGAACTCGCCGACGAGCTCGGCGAGATCGTCCCGCAAGGCCGCCTCCGATCGGGCGATGTGGTCGTCGAAGCTCGGGTTGCCCTCCGAAGAGGTCGCGAACGCGAACGGCGCGGACTCGTCGGCGTGGAGGTCGAGGAAGAGATCGACGCGACGACCCTCGAGCGCGGAGAGCGTCGCCAAGACCTCCGGGGAGGCGTCTCGGCGAGGGTCATCCCAGACGCGGTTGAGGTTCACCCCCGTCGCGCTCGTCCGGGTGTTGCCGAGCTCGACGCCGTCCGGATTCATCATCGGCACGACGTGGATCGTCGAGAGAGAGAGGAGCTCGCGGGTGATCTCGCTCGTCTCGTCCGAGAGCCGCCGCATCAGCCCCTCCGCCGCGAAGCTCGCCGGCGACTCCCCCGGGTGCTGCCGCGCGATGACCCAGAACGAGAGGCGCGAGTCGTCCTCGTCCCCGAACGTCACGAGGGAGAGCGGTCGGTCGTGGGCGGAGCGCCCGATCGAGCGCACGCGCGCCCAAGGACAGCTCCGCAGGGCCCGGAGGGCGCGCTGGCTCCGCGCCACCGTGTACGGGGTGAAGTAGGCATACTCGGTGACGGAGGCGCGCCCTTGATGGAGGAACGTCAGCACGCCGTCCTCGAGCGACGTGGCGACCCGCCCCCAGCGCTGCCCGTCCCCCGAGCCCATCACCGCGTAGTCGACCCAGCCGTTCGGAAACGACGACTCCCCCGCGTTCACGATCCGAACCTCGCGCTCCTCCCCCGGCTCCGCCTCGATCCGAAAGTCGAACCACTGGCGAATGTCAGCCGCGTTATCGTCGCGCAGCGCGACCTCGATCGCCCCCGCGTCACCGGCGCGAACCAGCTCGATGCTCCCGCTCGGAAAGTCCGCATCGATCGACACGCCCATCGCGCCGCCGAGCCTATCAGCAAAGCCGCACCCCTCCCGCGGGGCGCGAAGCGCCACGCCAGGGAGGGGTCGCGAGCGAAGCGAGCGCGGGTGGGCACCCCCACCCATCGCTACGATATTCATAGCGAAGCCCCCGTCGACACGCTCGAGCCCCAGTCTGTCCGCTCGGCGCGCAGTGGGGTTGTCTCCTCCGGGCGCTGCGGAGCTCGCCTCGGTCTCGCTTCGCGAGCCCGAGAGCTCAGACAGGTCCTCGCGCCCTGCGGAGACAACCCCATTCCGCACCTCGCTACCCTCAGTCCTTTTTCGCGTGCGCGGATAAGCCGCGCACCCAGTACTGGATTTGGCGTTTGGTTCGACGGGCTGCGTTGGATCCGGTCTCGAGACGACGCCGTGCGTGCGACCCCCAGTCTCGAGACGACGCCGTGCTAGAACCCCCAGTCTCGAGACAACGCCATGCGAGAACCCCCAGTCTCGAGACGACGCCGTGCAGGCCAAGGAGCTCCCTGTCATCGAGCACGGAAGCTCCCTTCCAGAAGCCATCTCCAGCGTTGGAGGGGGGCCCCAACGAAGTTGGGGGGAGGTCTTCGCTCTATTCTCATCGCGTGCGCGGGTAAGCCGCGCACCGGGCGACACTTCACACCGTCGTTGAAGCAACGACGGCGGAAGCTTCGTCGTCCGACCTCCGACTAGCGAGCCGAGCTGCGGGGCCTCGCGCTAGCAACACAACGCTCCTAACACGACACGGCTCCTCGCCTCGCCCTCTCCGGCGAGCGCGAAGCGCGAAGCGCGACGCTATGTTTTTGATAGCGCGAGGAGCTTCTTCAACGACCTGGCGCGGTCGTCGCGGTCAGAGGAGGGCGGCGATGCGACCGTGAAGGGGGGGTTGAAAATCACGCTGGCCGTCTCGGTCCCATCGCGATGATGGTCGAGAGGGTCTGATCGCGCCGTTGAACGACTTGGAGCCGTCCGCGCCCGGCCGGGAAGGCCCAAGCGGCCCTCCGTGCGACAACACCCCCCCTGGTTCGTCGTCAGCCACCCCCTCGTTGTCGCATCCGAGCCGGCGAAGCCCGCGCCGTACCCCTCCCGCGAGGAGCGGAGCGACGAGCTTGGGAGGGGTCGCCGAGCGAAGCGAGGCGGGGGTGGGCATCCTTCGCTTCGAATGCCCACCCCCAGTCCGTGCTCGCGCCTTCGGCGCTGCGCGCGGCCTGCCCCTCCCAAATCGCGCGCTGCGCGCGCTCAGGGAGGGGGCGCGCGTTTGCTACGGAAACCGTAGCGCGTGGAAGGCGGCGCGGATGCCGGGCTCGTCGTCGAAGCTCTCGAGCACGGTGAGCTGGGCGTGGGGGAGGGCGCGGGCGAGGGTCTCGGCGGTGGAGATGGGGTGGCCGGAGTCGTTCGGCCAGGGGCGGAGGAGGACGGGGACGGGGAGCGTGGCGAGGGATGCTTCGGACGGCATGTCGCTCTCGGCGGCGCCTTCGATGACGCGGGAGAGGGCGGACCAAGGCTGTTTGCCCATGACCTCGAGCATGGCGGCGACGGCGGGCGGCAAGGGCGCGCCTTGGAAGATGGCGTCGAGGTCTCGGGCGACGAAGGCGGTGACGGCCTCGGTGGAGCCGAGCGCGAGGAGATCGCGGTAGCGCTGCTGCTCGGCGGGGCGGGTGTCGAAGGCGGTGGGAAGGGCGAAGAGGACCATCGCCTCGATCGACGAAGGGCTCATGAGGGCGGCGTGGAGGGCGATGGCGGCCCCCATCGAGATGCCGCCGAGGAAGAAGCGGTCGAAGCCGAGCGCGCGGGCGATGGCGCCTACGTCTTCGGCCATGCGGTCCCAGCGGTGGGCGGGGCCATCGGCGCGCGCCGGGGTCTGCCCGTGGCCGCGCGCGTCCATGCGCACGATCGTGAAGCCCTCGAGGGCGCGGAAGATCTTGCCGAAGGTGCTCTCGTCGTCGACCTCGATCGGGAAGAAGACGCCGTGGCAGAAGAGGAGGGGCGGGCCTTCGCCGGTGATGCGGACGCGGATGGGACCGGAGGGGATGTCGAGGAGGCCGTCGAAGGGCGGCCGGATCATGTGCATAGGCGCTCGAGCTCGGCGCGCACGCTCGGGAGGGCCTCTTCGGTCTCGGCGATGGCGACGAGCATGCCGAAGCCCTGGATGCGGTTCCAACCCCAAGGCATGACGGCGCGGCCTTCTTTGACGAGGCTCTCGGGGGAGAAGAGGCCGGGCTGCTTTTTGACGAAGCCCGTCCACGGCAGGCCGGGGTTGTTCGTGGGGAGGGGGACGAGGCTCGTCGCGAAGAAGCGGCCGGTGAGGCTGCGCGCGAGGTGAGCCGCCATCGCGGTGGCGGTGTTGCCGGTGGGGCGGATGCCCGGGTCGTAGATGACGGGGCCGGACGCGGTCTGGAAGTAGTCGGACATGAGGAAGCCGAAGGCGTCGGGGAAGCGGGCCCAGATGCGATCGACCATGTCGAGGATGGCCTCTCCGACGGGGGCGACGGTGTCCTTCGTGATGGGGTGGTTGATGGAGGAGCGGTACGTCTTTCCGTCCGGCTCGACGATCTGATCGCTCAAGGCGATGACCTGGACGCGGCCGCCGTCACGCGGATCGAGGAGGACCTGGAAGCTCTTGTTGGTACCGACGATCTCGGGCTGGAGGACGAGGCGGCGAGAGAGGCCGTGGGCGCGCTGGGTCTCGCGGATGAGGGTGAGCTGGGCCTCCATCTCGGCGCGGTCGTTGGCGATGTACACGCCGCGGCCGGCGTTCTCGGTGTTGCACGTCTTGAGGAAGACGCGGCCCCCGCGCTCGCCGGCGATCTCGCGGTAGTGGTCCGCGGTCGCTTCGTACATGTCGGTGACGATCTCGCGCGGGCAGAAGCGGGTGAGCGACGCGAGGTCTTCTTTGGAGTTCACCCAGCGCGAGAGGGCCGCGCTCACGACCGCGTGCGAGTCGAAGGCGGGATCGAGATCGTCGATGTTGTAGAGCTTGCGGCGGCGCGGGTCGCGCTCGACGTGCTCCATCATCCCGCGGACGCCCTTCACCCACGCGTGCTCGCCGAGGATGCCGACGTCGCGCGCGTAGTCGACGAGGGTCGCGTCCATCACGTCCGGGAAGAGGACGACGTTGCTCGCGCCGCGCGGCTGCGGCCCCGAGGAGAGCCACGCGGCCACGAACGGCATCATCGTGGACGAGCCGGGGCCGTGCACGGAGTCGTACGAAGGACGGAAGCCGGCGCGGGTCGGGTCTTCGGTGGCGTCGACCCAGACGGTGGCGACGAAGCGATCGTCGAGGGTCGCGCGGATGCGATCGAACGTGGGGAGGACGAGGCGCGCGAGGGGGTGGCCCTCCGGGAAGAGGGCTTCGATTCCGTCGTCGTTTCGAGGAGGGCTCATGGCTCAGCGCAGCGGGGGCAGCTCGTAGTGAGGCATCACCGCGACGTGCTCGCTCGTGAGCCGTCGCGTGTAGTCGTCGAGGAGGCCCATCACGCGACCGTAGCTGGGGGCGCGCACCACGAGCCCGGCGTGCCACGGGTCGTCGACGCGATAGACGACCTCGGGATCCGCGTACTGGGAGAGGTCGGGGCGCTCGACGCGGGCGAGGCACTGCACGAGGCCGGCGTACTCGGCGCGGCGCTCTGGCAAGCGATAGGGGACGGTGCCCTTGTCGATCTCGATGTCGGCCCACTCCGCCCAGAGGTTGATGCCGGTCGCGGCCTCGACGACGTCGGCGACGTGGGCCCCGCCGACGCGCGCGCCTGCTTCGAGGAAGTAGAAGCGGCCGTCGGACTTGGCCTTGATGTACTCGAGGTGAGCGACCCCGCGGAGCAGGCCGAAGCGGGTGAGGATCTTCTCGTTGAGGGCCGTCACCTCCTTCCAGTCGTCGGAGGCGCGCTCGACGGTGTGGGTGCTGAAGACGCCGCCCGCGTGGGAGACGTCGAAGGGCGGGACGCCGTTTTTGTGGGCCTCCGCGAACACGACCTTGCCCTCCGCGACGATGGAGTCGACGTGGAAGACCTCCCCCGGGAGGTAGCGCTCGAGGAGGAAGTGGCTCGCCCGATCCCCGAGCTCGTGGATGGCGGACCACAGCGCGTCTTTGCTCTCGATCTTGCGGATGCCGGTGCTCGAGGCCTCCGTGCGCGGCTTGAGCATCCACGGGGCGGGGACGCGCTCGGTGAAGGCGCGGATCTCGTCGTGGTGGATGACGCCGACGAAGTCCGGCACCGGGATCCCCTCCTCTTCGCCGCGGATGCGCATCGCGAGCTTGTCGCGGAAGACGCGCGCGCGCGTGTCGCCCATCCCGGGGACGCGCAGGTGCTCGCGCAGGCGGGCGGCCGCGTCGACCTCGACGTCGTCGAAGGGAATGATGCGATCGAAGCGGATCGTCCGCGCGAGGTAGCTGACGGTGTTGATGGTGTTCGCGAGGGAGGCGTTGTCCGCCTCGGCGAAGACGTCCTCGAGCAGATCGCGGCGCCAGCGCTTCTTGCGAAGGTACGTCTCCTTGGTGAGGAGCCAGACCTTCGCCCCGCGCTCCTTCGCGCGTTCGATGAAGCGATCCCCGGTGTTGAAGCACGCGAGGGCGAGGATGTGGAGCGGGCGGGTCTCTTGGGCCATCGTCGCTACGATCGGCAAAGAACGAGCGGCTTGCAAGATGGCTCAGTCGGCGAGCTCGACGAGACCGACGAGGAGGGCGCGGACGACCAGGGGCAGCAGCTCCTCGAGGCCGTGACTGCCGCGGTATCGCTCGGAGAAGAGGTCGAGGCCGTCCTTGACCGTATCCGACTCGTGCAGACACCCGGTGAGGCGCAACATCGTCGGGTCGAGGCGGAGAGGCTCGCTCATCGCGTGGGGCGGCAGGACGGCGACGAGCGAGGATTCTTGCTGCATCCCGGGGCCGACTTGCTCCTCGCGCAGGACGACCTTCTCGTCCATGCGCACCCTCGATGCGAGGACGCGATCCAGCGCGCGGACGACGTCGCGCGCGGCGAGGAGCTTCTGGATTCGGCGGGACGATGGTGTGAACGCGCCGGACGATCCCGCCGCGAGCACGTCGACGCGCGCCGGTCCCGCCTCGATCGTGGCGAGGGCGACGAAGGTCGGGGCGAGCGCCTCGATCTTCATGGCCGCGCAATGGGCGCGCCTCGTCAGAGCCTCGCGCTCGAAGTCCGAGCCGAGGCCGGAGTGGAGCGCAGCCGCGTACTCGATCGCGTGGGCGTCCGCGCTCGTGGGCGAGAGCTGAAAGACGATGGCGTCGACGAGCGAAGACCCGAGGGCCGCGCGCACGCGGTCGATCGGCATGTCGAGCCCTTCTCCAATCCCCCACTCGGCCGCGATCAC
The DNA here is from genome assembly GCA_044225865.1 of Polyangiaceae bacterium. Classification (GTDB taxonomy): domain Bacteria; phylum Myxococcota_A; class Polyangia; order Polyangiales; family Polyangiaceae; genus Xiheicaenibacterium. The sequence goes on from JBGAID010000045.1 coordinate 30,715, forward strand.
GGCCGTCCCGCGCGGGGCGAGGTGGGCGGAGGCACCCTCGAGCACCGCGCGCAAGATCTCGTCGCCGCGCGCCCCGCCGCTCATGAACTCGCCGCCGGCCGCCCCCTCGGGGCGAGGGACGAACGGCGGCTGGGAGACGAGGAGATCGAACTTCTCGTCCTTTGCGGGGGCGTAGAGGTCCCCTTCGCGCACGTCGACGTTGAACGCGGCGTTGAGCCTCACGTTGAGCTTCGCCATCTCGACCGCGCGCGGGTTGATGTCGGTGGCGACGACCTTCTCCGCGGCCTTGGAGAAGGCGAGGGCGAGGGCGCCCGCGCCGCAGCCGAGATCGAGGACGCGGCCGATCTTCTTGCGGGGCATCGCGGCGGCGACGAGGCTGTTCGTGAGGGGGCCGAGGCCCATGACCGCTTCGGGGCCGGCCGCGAGATCGTCGCTGATCAGGAAGCGCGTCGCGACGATGGCGAAGGAGAACGGGCTCTTCAGCCCGCCGCCCGCGTCCTGCCGGACGAGCCCCGAGCTCTCGGCGATCGACCACGCTTCTCCGAGGGCGCTCTCGAGCTCGGCGCGATCCACCGGGTCACCGAAGACGAGCGCCCGCGCCACGACCGCCCACGGCTCTTTGATCGCGCGCAGGTGATGGGCATGGATGGGTCGCCGCAAGAGCGGGTGGACCGCGGCGGAGGCGCGCGCGATCGCCTCGAGCCGGGCCGCCGAGAGCCCCACCTTGATGAGGCGATTGCGGAGCTTCTCGAGGTCCTTGTTCGACAGCGCGGCGAGCGGCGCGAGCTCGGGTAGGGTCACGTTCGTCCCCGTTCGGTTCGTGAGTTGTCAGTCGACCCGGAAGCAGTAGTCCGGGTTCTCGGCGGCGTCGCCGTAGATGCGCGCCCAGTACGTCCCCGCGGCCACGCCCGTCAGCGTCACCTGCTCGTTGTCGTCCGCGGAGTAGCTCCCGGTCACGTAGTTGCCGGTGATGCCCGAGTAGATCTCGAGCTCCAGATCCCCCTGCGCCTGGAAGAACGTGATCTTCGCGGTGAAGCTCCCCGTCGTCGTGAGCTCCAGCCAGTCCACGTCACCCGAGCAGATGCTGAGCTGGCAGTAGTCGACCCCGTGCTGCACCGTCGTCGCGTTCGGCGAGCTCTGGTTCGGCTCGAAGTTGTCGGGCATGCACGGGCACACCCCGCAGTCGTCGAAGCAGGTCGAGCAATCCTCGGCGAGGTCGCACGTGCCGTCGCCGCACGTGGGGCACGCGCCGCAGTCCGCCTCGCACGTGTCGCAGCCCTCGTCGTCCTGACACGTCCCGTCGCCGCACACGGAGCCGCAGGTGCAATCCTCCGGACAGCTCGCGCAGGTCTCGTCGATCCCGCAGACGAAGTCGCCGCAGACGGTGCCGCTCGCCCCGCCGCCCTCGCCGAGCGATCCGCCGACGGGCTCACCGGCGCCTTCCGCCCCGGCGCCGTACCCGCCGTAGCCGGCCCACGCGCCCTCTCCGCCCGTGCCGTGGTTGACGGGATCCGAGCTCACGCACGCGGTCGAGAGCGCGAGGGTCGCGAACAGCGAGAAGAACCGCGGCGACATGATGGGAGCGGGGATGTTACCAGGGTGGGGGCGGGCGCGCGCGTCGCGCGGCGCGCCCGCCGAGAGAGATGGGGATCGCGAGATCGGGATGCCGTCGTGCTAGAGCACCGATCCGTTTGAAAGCCGGCGCTTTCGCGCCATTTCACGCGTGATCCACGCGGCCTCGTCGCTCCGCTCCTCGCATGACTGCGAGTCGTGCAGTGGTGCTCACTCCTCGGGCGCGCGCCTCCCACGCAAACTCGCGCGACATCACTCGGCCTTCAAATGAATCGGTGCTCTGGGGGGCGTTACCGTGGCTCGCGCGAGGCCCCGCTGCTCGGCTCGTTCCCTGGAGGTCGCGGTTCGTCCGCGCAGGCGAAGAGAATAGAGCGAAAACCTCCCCCCGCGTTGCGGGGCGCCCTCCCGCGCTGCAGATGGCTGCGGAAGGCGCTTCGATCGCTATCGGCGTGGCGTCGCCTCGAGACTGGAATGCGCGCACCGCGTCGTCTCGAAGCTGAAGCTTCGCTCGCCTGTCTGAGACTCGGGCTCGCGGCCACACACCGAGTCGTCATCGGCGCCAATCTCCCACGCACGTAAACGAGCCCCTCCCCTCGCGCGGCTCCGCGAAGAACCGATACGGCGTCAGCCAGAAGCCGGCGTCGATGCCGCGGCTCGCCTGGCGGTAGGCGCCGAGGACGTAGCCGAAGTCGCGGAGGGCGCGCTGGTCGACGCTGCCGCCGATGAGGTCGAACGCGGTCCAGTCTTGGAGGTAGTCGGACTGGATGAAGTCGTCGGTGACGACGTAGGCGGTGCGGCCGCCGATGCCGGTGACGAGGGCGCCCGTGTTGCGGACATTCGTGTGGGTGTGGTCGGCGCAGGGATCGTAGAGGATGCGATCGGAGGGGACCCCGCCCAGGCACTGCACGAGGTGGCCGAGCATGAACGCCTCGACGAGCTTGGCGTGGACGGCGCCGCCGCTCACGGAGACGAGAGGCGCGACGCCATTTTCGTAGGCGTCGGCGGCGCGGCCGGCGCGCACGACGTTGACGGAGAGGAGCCGCAGATCGGCCTCCGTGAGCTCGACGCAGGGGGCGCCGGGTGCCCATGGAAGGAGCTTGCTCGCGTTCTGAAGGCCTTGTCCGTAGCCGAACGTGCTCGCGACGGCGTACGGATGCGCCGCGATATCGCCGGGGCCGATCGAGGCGGCGTAGCTCCTCAAGGTGCGGGCGTTGGCGAGGGCGGCGGCGCGGCGTGTGGCGGGGGAGAGCGCGCACGCGAGCTCGAGCGGGACGCGATCGATCTTGGAGAGCGATGGGTCGGCGGCGACGCGCTCGTACGCGTCGGCGCGCGCGGCCAAGCGCTCGCGGGTGCCCGCCTCGGGGTAGCCGCACCCCGCCGGCGCGGGCCCGACCTTCTCGATCGCGGCCGTGCGCGGGTCGTAGAAGACCTCCACGAAGCAAGCGCGCGGCTCGTGCTCGGGGAAGGCGACGTGCTTCTTCGCGTCCGGATCGTTCGTGGCGAGATCCCAGTCACGGCAGGCGCTATCGAAATCGAAGTCGCGGGGGGCGTAGCCGCCCGTCGGCCCGAGCTGAGGGTGAGCGGGCGTCGGCTCGCGCACCGCGCAGGCGCCGAAGAACGCGAGGCCGATCGCGAGGAGGGCGCGCCTCAAGGGGTGAACCCGATGTCCGCGAAGAAGCGCCTCGTGGATCGGAAATACTCGCCCCGATCGAGGTGGAGGATGTGGCTGCCCGGGAACCAGTGGAGGCGCGGCCGATCCCAGTGGTCCCAGAGGAGACGCGCGTGGCGCGGCGGCGCGAGGCGATCCCCGACCCCGCCGATGATGAAGAGGCGCTCCTTGGGCAGCTTCGGTCGGAACGAGAGGGGCGAGGAGGGGGCGAGCATCTGGCGCGCCGTCCTCACGTCCTTGCCCACGACGGCGAGGGCGGTCTTCACGACGGAGGCGATCGGCTCCCACTCGAGGACGAGGTCGGCGAGGCTGACGACGGGGACGTTGGGGATCGCAAAGGAGAGGCGCTCGTCGGCGCACGCGAGCAGGCTCGTCGCGAGCCCGCCGAGGCTCATCCCCGTGACCCCGACCCGCTCGATCCCCTTCGCGAAGAGCATGTCGACGAAGATCCGGACGTCGAACACGGCCTGGGTGAGGGCCTCGTTGATGCGATTCGTGCCGCCCGAGAAGAAGCCGTGGCCCGAGAAGGGCGAGAGCGCGCCCTGGCGCTTCCCGTGGAAGGGCATCGTCGCGAGGAGAATGTCGAAGCCCGCCTTGTAGAGCCACGGCAGGGCGAAGAACCACTCATTGAAATGGTAGAGGTCGGCCGAAAATCCGTGGATGGCCACGATCGCGGCGCGCGCGGGGCGGTGGTGTCGCCAGTAGCGCGCGTGGGAGAAGCGGTTCTTCGATTGGGCGAGGTAGCGCTTCCGCTCCGTGGCGGCGAGCGGGACGAACGGGCTCTCGAAGCGGATGTCCTCACAGGTCCCGTCGTCGGGGACGAACAAGGGGACGCTCGCGCGGCGTCGCAGCATGGGGACCTCGCGCGGCGGTCTCGGGAAGACGGCGTCGGCGCCGCCGCGCAGGACGAGGTCGGTGTAGAGCGAGCGATCGCGCAGGCCGCGGTAGAGGCCCAGGGGGTGATAGCCCATCGGCAAGGCCATCGATCCGACGAGGCACGCGCCGAGGGTCCGAAGCGCCACGTCGCTCGCGGCGGTGAACCCGACCTGCAGCCGCTCCGGCGTGGAGAGGCGGAAAGGCTCGGGCATCGACGAGAAGCCCACCGGGAGGTGATCCCACCAGGGTGCGCTCGTATCGAACCGCGGCTCGGTGATGCACGCGGTGAGCGCGCGGTGGCTGAACTCGCTCGCCCGCGTCACGTGCGTAGATCCTATCGCGATGGTGAAAAAGGGGACGTCCGTGTGGGAGGGAAGTTGACGCTGCACTTTCACCCCCCAGCCCCCCATCGAGAAACACCTGCAAATCGGCTGCATTCAGCGCGCTCCCCCCTCACGCAGCGAGGGGGTCGGGGGGGTGAATCGGCGGCACCTTGGACTCAGAGCGGCCGGCGCCCCGGCTGCATTCAGCGCGCTCCCTCCTTCACGCAGAGCTTGTCCAAAAAAGGCGGGGGCGCTTCGATGATCGAGGCGTTGCTCGCCCGGCTCGAGACAACGCCGTGCAAGCGCCGATTCAGACTCGAGACGACGCCAATGCGAGAATCCCAGTCTCGAGACGACGTGTTGCGGGCCAAGGAGCTTTCTGCAATCGAGCGCGGGAAGTCCCTTTCAGAAGCCATCTGCAGCGTTGGAGGGGGGCCCCAACGAAGTTGGGGGGAGGTCTTCGCTCTATTCTCCTCGCGTGCGCGGATAAACCGCGCACCGGGCGACACTTCACACCGTCGTTGAAGCAACGACGGCGGAAGCTTCGTCGCCCACCTCCAGCTAGCGAGCCGAGCTGCGGGGCCTCGCGCTTGCCGCGCAACGCATCCAGCACGACGACGCTTCAGCTCCGCCTCTCCTGGCGAGCGCGAAGCGCGACGCGCGCCCACCGTTTTCTGGACAGGCTCGCAGTGAGGGGGGTCGGGGGGGGTGAATCGGCACCACCTTGGCCTCAGAGCGGCCGGCGGCCACGTTTTCAGGACAAGGTCAGAACAGCTTCTTTTGCGCGGTCGCCCCGGTGGGGACGAGATCGTCGGGGCCGGCCTGCTTCTTCACCGTAATGGTGCCGTCGGGCTTGAGCGTCCGCGCGAAGGTGACCGTTCGCCCGGGCTTGGGAGGGTCGCCGGTGAGCTCCACGATCGCGTGGGTGACCTCGATCGGGCAGCGTGGCGCGTCTTTTCTCTCCCCGACGAGGCAGAGGATCTCGACGGTGGCGCGGATCGTCTTGCCGGTGTCGGTCGTGGTGCGGGTGTAGAGGGCGCTCGCGATCGTCGCGTCGCCATCGAGGGGAGCGAGCTCTCGGAAGGAGTCGAGCTCGCCCTCGAGCGCGCTCACGGGGTGGAGCCGGCCTCGGACGTCGGCGAGCACGACGTGGACGCTCTCGTCGCCCGCCTCGATGCGCACGATCTCGAGCGGCGTCGTGGCGAGGTCCGTCTCCACCTTCACCTTCGCGCACGTCGCCTCCGCCTTGCCGGAGAGGCCGAGGGCCTTTCGTTGCTCGACCAGGCACGCGCACGCGTCCCGCACGGTGGGGAAGAAGCGATCGCAGGGGAGGCGCGCTTCCGTCGGAGCGGGCTCGGCTGCCTGCGCCTTTCCCCCGAGGGAGCGGAGCCGCTTTCGAACGACGTCGTTCGGTCGGAGGGCGAGCGACTGCTGATAGCTCGCCTTCGCCTCGTCGTTCTTTCCCGCCGCCTCTTCGATGCGCCCTCGGTTGTAGAGGAGCGACGCGCGCTGCTTCTTGTCGCTCGCGACCTCGAGCCCACGGACGGTGGCGGAGCGGGCGGCCTCGAGGTTCCCCGCGTTGAACGCGGCCCAGCCGAGCTCCGAGTAGACGATGGGGTTGTCCGGCTGCTCCTCCGCGGCGGTGCGAAACGCCGCCTCCGCGTCCGCCCATTTGCCGTCGCGCGAGAGCTCGCGCCCGCGCGCGAGCGCGCTCTTCGACGGACGCTTCGACGGCTCGGCCGGGACCGGGCTCGCGGCGGGGGCAGGCGCGGACGCGCTGGTCGTCTCCGCGGCGCTGCCGCTCCCCGCGGGTACCGCGCTCGCCGAAGAGGATCGACGCGTCGACGGGGCGTGGCCCGGGCCCGCGTCGCACGCGACGAGCAGCCCGAGGACCCACGCCGCGCGCCTCACCGCGCGGCCTTCCGGATGACGTCCGTCCCCATGTACGGCCGCAGCGCCTCCGGCACCGAGACGCTCCCGTCGGCCTGCTGGTACTGCTCGAGGATCGCGAGCAGCGTGCGACCGACGGCGAGCCCCGAGCCGTTCAGGGTGTGGGCGAGGCGGACCTTGCCCTTCTGACCGGCCTCCGCCTTCTGCCGGTAACGAATCTGGGCGCGGCGCGCCTGATAGTCGCCGAAGTTCGAGCAGCTCGAGATCTCACGATAGGCGTTGTCCCCCGGGAGCCAGACCTCGATGTCGTAGGTCTTTCGCGAGCCCGCCCCGAGGTCGCCCGCGCAGAGCACGACCGTGCGGTGGTGAAGCCCGAGCTTCACGAGCACCTGCTCCGCGTCGCGGGTGAGGGCCTCCAGCTCCTCGTCGCTCTTCTCGGGGACCGCGAACTTCACGAGCTCGATCTTCTCGAACTGGTGTTGGCGGATGAGGCCGCGCACGTCGCGCCCGTGGCTGCCCGCCTCCGCGCGGAAGCACGGCGTGTACGCGGTGTACTTCTTCGTCAGCTCCTCCTCTTCGAGGATCTCCCCGGCGTGGAGGTTCGTCACCGGGACCTCCGCGGTCGGGATCAGGAACAGGTCGTAGCCTCGCTCCGGATCCGTCTTGTGGGTCTTGAAGAGGTCGTCGGCGAACTTCGGGAGCTGGCCGGTGCCGAGCAGGGCGGTGTCCTTCACGAGGAAGGGCGGGAGCACCTCCGTGTAGCCGTGCTCGGTCGTGTGGAGATCGAGCATGAAGGTGATGAGGGCGCGCTCCAGCTTGGCGAGGGCGCCGTAGAGCACCGCGAAGCGGGGGCCCGAGAGCTTCGCCGCGCGCTCGAAGTCGAGCAGGCCGAGGTTGCCCCCGATCTCCCAATGAGGCTTCGGGGTGAAGTCGTACTTCTTCGGCTCGCCCCAGGTGCGGACGACGACGTTCGCCTCCGAGTCGGTCCCGTCCGGAACCGAAGGGTCCGGGGTGTTCGGGATGCCGAGGAGGCGCTGCTCGAGATCGGCCTCGATGTCGGCCACCGTCTTCTCGAGCGCCTTGACCTCGCCCGAGAGGACCTTCAGCTCCTCGCGACGCTGGGCGAACTCGGCAGAGGCCTTGTCGGCCTTCGCCATCGCGGCCGAGGCGGCGTTCTTCTCCGCCGCCTTCTTCTCGCTCTCTTGGAGCGCCTGCCTTCGTCGCTGGACGAGCTCGGCGACGGGCTCGAGCTGGGTCGCCCAAGCGGGGTTGCGGCGAACGAGGGCCGCGCGCACTTCGTCGAGGCGATCGGCGACATGACGAGGATCGAGCATGGTGGCTTCTTCTCCCGAGCAAGCTCTCGGGTCAAGACGACGCCTCGAGGTGTTCGCTGACGCGCGCGGAAGAGCTACTTGATTCCCTGCACGCACGCTCCGACGCAGTCGTCGCAGCCGGGGCAGCTCGAGGTCGCGCAGTCGTTACAGAAGTACGCGGGCGGGCACGGGGGCGAAGCGGGTCCGCACCGCTGCGCGCACACGCCGAGGGCGAACACGCAGACGTCGTCACCGAGGGTAACGCCGCAGTCGTCGTGGCTCCCGCACGCGACGGGCCCGAGGACGCATCCGGAGCGGCAATCGGCGCAGTCGGGGCAGCTCCCGGTCGCGCAGCTGATGCAGCTGTAGCCGCTCGGGCAGGGGGTGCTCTCGTCGCAGGCAGGGATGCACTGCCCGGTCGAGAACTCACAGATGTTTCCGTCGCCGCACTCCTCGTGGGTCGTGCAGAAGGTGGCGCCGGTCGACGTGGTCATGAAGGCGCCCGTCGAGGTCGACGTGGTGGCGCCCGTCCCTCCGCCGCCCGAGCCGCCGCCGCCGTCCTGTGCGTCGCCGAACACGACGTTCGCGCCGCACCCGCACAGCGCGACGATCGCGACCACACCCCACCCCCCCGCGACACCTCGAGCGACCATGGCAAGCCTCCTTACACGCGACGTCCCTATTGGACGAAATAGTCTGCAACGAGGAGCTGCTGGCGCCAGATCTCCAAGACGTTGAAGACGTTCATGTCGAGCCGATCGTCCAGCGCCACGTCCCCGCCCTTCTTCTTCGTCTCGGTGATCTCTCGCTTGAGCAGGTAGCCGAGGAACGCGATCTGATCGCCCGGCTGAATCGTAAAATCTGGCTCCGGGTCCATCGTCGCCCGGATCGTGACGTGCCTCGTCGCGGTGTGCTTCGAGCAGCGCTCGGTGGGGCCCTCCCCTTTGCACTCGCGCTCCTCGAACGGATCCGAAGTCCCCGTGAGCTCGACCACGAGCTTGCCGCTCGCGTCTCGGGACACCTTCGCGACCGCGAAATCGATCCGCATCGCGTCGGTCGCCACCGAGACGAGGACGTCCGGCTTCGCCCGCGCGTGGACGTCGAGGCGCTCCAGCGCGACTGGGGCCGGCGGGATCCTCGCTTCGAGGTCGCGAGCGGCCGCGACCTTCGCCTCGAGCGCCTTCAGCCGCTCGGGCGGCAGCGGGTTCTTCACGAGGTCGCGAGGGACGCTCTCTTGGTCCTGCCACGCCGGCAGCCCTTCCGCGCAGAACAGATCCTCTTCTTCGGAGGTCGAGAGCGCGGGGCGGAGCAGGGCGACGTCCTCCGACCGCTGGTGTTGGAGCTCGTAGACCACGCGCCTCCCCGACCGCTCGAACTCTTCGAAGATGGCGCGCTCGAGCGCATAGAGGACCCCGGTCGTGCCGGCGAGTTCGTGCCGCAGCTCGGTGCGCAGCCGGACCAGAGAGCCGAGTCGCTTGTAGAGGTTCGGCTCGGCGCGCGCCTTCTCGATCTCCCTCGAGGCCGCCTCGTCCTGGGCCACCCGAGCGGCCTCCACCTTCCGAAAGCGCTGCGAGCAGCCGTGGAAGTGGGTCCTCAGCGCCGCCGCATAGGTCAGCGCCCCGAACACCAGGTGGCGCTGTCCGGGATCCTCCGGGATGCGATCCCAGCCGACGATCCACGTGGGATCGGGGTTCTTCATGAAGGCCCGCGGGCTCTCGGCGAGCGGCACCTTCGGATCGAGGCCGGCGCGGCGCTCGAAATCCTCGGCGCACGCCGCGAAGTAGACGGAGCAATCGGCGGAGGTCGTGTCCTCTTCGGTCCAGGCCGCGTAAGCGGCGGCGATGCGGCGGGCCTGCTCCGCGGCGGGGAGAGGAGGGGCGGCCGAAGGCGAGGGCGGCCGGCTCGGGCAGGCCAAGAGCGCCGCCGCCATGACGGCTGCCCCGATCCCCCGCCGGGCCCGCCCCGCGCGCTCAGCCATCATCGTCGTTTCGGAAGCGCACGATGGCGCGTCGATCGCGTTTCGTGGGACGTCCGACGTGGGCCGGCGAGGGGGAGGCGCGCATGAGCTCGACCTGCCGCTCCCGCTCCTTCTTGCTCTCCTCCGTCTCTCGATAGAGGCGCGCCGCGTCCGCGCCCTTGCCGCGCCGATCCGAGACCGCCTCGACACGAACGTGCCACACGAGCTGGTCCTTCACGATCTCGATGACGGAGCCCACCGCCACCGCGTGCCCCGCCTTGGCGCGCTCGCCCCGGATCTTGATGTGCCCCGCCGCGATGGCCTGGGTCGCCTGGGATCGGGTCTTGTAGAACCGTGCCGCCCATAGCCATTTGTCCAGACGGACTTTCGACGCGTCTTGAAGGTCTTCGGGTTCTGCCACCAGGCGCTTCATGGTAGCAAGGCGCAGCGTGGGGAGCGAAAAGGGAGACCTCGCACCTTCCTCCGCGTATCCTCCGCCTCCGGCCCGGCCCCTGACCGTGCCGGAACCGCCTAGCGCTCGGGACTCGAAAAAACGCGCCAACTTGCAGGGCGCCGCATGCGCGGCGCGAATGGAGACAGCGACATGAACCGAAGCCTCTTCGCCGCCGCCGCCATGGTGCTCGGCTCGTTCCTCATCACGACCACCGGCTGTGGTGGCCCGGAGTCCACCTGCAAGAAGCTGAAGGAGCTCGCCGAGAAGGAGATGAAGGACAAGGACAAGGACAAGAAGAAGGACTCCGCAGACGACGAAAAGAAGCAGATGGACGACTGCGTGAAGAAGCTCGAAGAAGAGAAGAAGAAGGATCCGAAGAAGTTCGACTGCATGTCGAAGGCCATCGACAAGGCGAACAACTTCGATGACTACATCAAGTCGATGAAAGACTGCGAAGGCGAGAAGAAGTGATGCTCGCGAAGGCTTCGAAGCTCATCCGCCCCGCCTTGGCCGCGTGGCTCGTCGCAATGGGCGCGGTCGCCCTCTCCGGCTGCGGCAAGAGCCCGGAGAGCGTCTGCAAGAAGGTCCAGGCGATCCGCGACAAAGAAGACAAGGACTCGAAGAAGTCCGACGACGACAAGAAGAAAGAGCTCGACGACTGCGTCAAGCGGGCCGAAAAAGAGAAGGCCGAGAATCCCAAGAAGTGGGATTGCATGGCCCCGTGCGCCGACAAGGAGACCTGGAAAGAGGTCCGCGAGTGCACGAAGGTCTGCGAAAAGGACGACAAGAAGGAAGACAAGAAGTAGCCCGCGGGCTTCCTTCCGCCGGCTCCCTTTCTCCCTGCGATCGAACGAGGGCGGCCAAGAGGTCGCCCTTTTTCGTGCCCGCTCGTCGGATGGCGGCGATGCCCACCCTCGCCTCGCTCCGCTCGGCGACCCCTCCCTTGCTCGTCGCTCCTCTCCTCGGGCGCTCCGCTGGCCCCGCACGCTCGACGCCCTCCGAGACCAGAGCTCCTCGCGGGAGGGGTTCGCGCGCGGCGGTGTTAGCAGGGTGGAGAAAAAGGCACCGTCGTTGTGCTCGATGAGGGAGGTGCTGCTCTTTCACCCCCCCGGCCCCCCTCCCTGCGCGAGGGGGGAGCAGTGGAGAAAACAGCGGTAAAGAGGCTCCAGAAGCCGAAGGTTCCCCCCTCACGAAGTGATGGGGGCTAGAACTGCCGGCCGGAAGTCCGCTTCCGGATCCGGCAGTACCCAGGAACACAGAAGTCCACGGCCAGACTTCGCGCTTCGTGCCTGGAGCTGCTCCGCCCTTCACTTGCCGCGCCGTGCGCGGGGGCGGAGCAGATCCAGGCACGAACCGGATTGGACGCAGTCCACGCAGTGGACGGAGTCCAAGGAGGTCTACGCAGTGAACTTCGGGCCGGCAGTACTTGGGGGGTGAAATGGCGGCCATGTGCCTTCGAAATGGCAGTCGGGGGCTCTTTCAGCAGCCTGCTAGCATCGCGAGGTGCGCTACTGCGAGCGGTGCGGCGCGGCGTTCCGGTTCGCCCGGACTTGCCCGAGGGACAACATCCCTACTTCGGCCGGCGCCTTCGATCCGCTGATCGGGCGCGTGCTCGGGGAGCGCTATCGCATCCTCGATCGCATCGGGGCCGGGGGGATGGGGCAGGTCTATCGAGCCGCGCACACCCGCATCGCGTGCGAGTTCGCGGTCAAGGTCGTCTGGGGTGACTTCGCCTACGACGCGACGATGCAGAGCCGCTTCGTCCGCGAGGCGGAGGTCGCGAGCTGCCTCCAGAGCCGCCACATCGTGCGCGTGATCGACTTCGCCCACGACGCGGGCACCCTGCCCTATCTCGTCATGGAGCACCTCGACGGGCCCACCCTCTTCGACGTCATCTCCCGCGAGGGCCCGATCGAGGGCGAGCGAGCGGCTCGGATCGCCAAGGCGATCGCGCGCGGCCTCTCTCACGCTCACGATCGCGGCATCGTCCACCGCGACCTCAAGCCCGAGAACGTGATCCTCGTGACCGAGGACGACGAGCGCGACGTCGTGAAGATCTTGGACTTCGGGATCGCCCGCATCCAAGACGAGCAGCGCCTCACCACGATGGGGGTCTCCGTCGGCACTCCCCTCTACATGGCCCCGGAGGCGCTCTCGGCGGGAGAGGTCGACGCGCGCTCGGACCTGTACTCCCTCGGCATCGTCCTGTTCGAGATGCTCACCGGAGAGCCGCCCTTCAACGGGGCGACGATGCAGGAGATCGCCCAGCTCCATTTCAAGAAGCCTCCCCCCAGCATCCGCGCCCGCCTCGGCACCGGCGCCCTCGACGACGTCCTGCGCCGTCTCCTCGCGAAGCGCCCCGACGATCGGTTCTCGACCGCCCGCGAGGTGATCGAGGCCCTCGACCCCGCCGCCGTCGACGGCGCGCGCGAGGAGCGCCCCTCCCTCGAGCGCAACCGGCCCGTCGAGGAGGAGGTCATCGAGACCCTCCACCGGACGATCACCGAGGGCGCCCCCCGCTACAACGCCGGAGACACCGCCGGGTGCTACGCCCTCTACCGCAGCGTCGCCGAGCGCATCATCCAGTCCGGGACGAAGTTCGCGGCCGTGTCGTCGCGCCTCGCCGCCGGCCTGCTCCGCGCGAGCACGCGGAGCAACCCCACGGACGCCTCGTGGGACATCCGCTTCGCGTTCGACGACCTCTTCGCGGCGGAGCCCATCCTCGTCCAGAACGACGCCGTCCGCGACGAGCTCGCCGCCTACGCGAGCATCTCCATGCCGCGCGAGTCGGAGGGCCGCTACGACATGCTCGGCGACTATCAGATCACCTTCGCGGAGGCCCTCGCTCAGCGCATGCGCGCGAGCGGCCGGCCGTCGTCGGAGGTGCAAGGCCTCGAAGAGGCAGCCCGGCGAGGACGCGAGGTCGACGGCGGCCTGGCCGCGTTCCACGCCATCGATCCGATCCTCGCCCGCGCCCGCTCCGGCCGTCAGACCACCAGCATCGGGGCGCCCCCCGCCGGATCCGCGCCCCCGGCCGCCCAAGTCGAGACCGAGATCAAGGACCACGTCCACCGCGCGCTGCGCGCCGCCGCCCCCGCCGAGGGAAGCGGCCAGCTCGAGCTCTGCGAGCGCATCTATCGCCACGCCGCCCTCGATCTCGTGGCTCGCCTCGGGGCGCGCGGCGGGCCGCTCGTGAAGCGCCTCCAGGACGCCCTCCAGGCCGAAAGCGGCCGCCCCCCGAACGAAGCCGCCCCCGCCCTCCGACAGGCGCTCGAGGCCGTCGCGCGCGCCCGCTGACCGCGCGGGGCACGGCCCGCCCGGCGGGCCCTGCACTATCTTTTTGATAGCAGCGCCCGGCCGCGCGTGGCCGGCCACCCCTCCCGCGAGGAGCGGAGCGACGAGCAAGGGAGGGGTCGCCGAGCGGAGCGAGGCGGGGGTGGGCATCCCTGTCCACGCGGGCGCGCACTATCTTTTTGATAGCAAACGAGGGAGCCGCTCGCGCCCCCGCGTCGTCGCGGGGCGTTCAGTCGCAGGGGGCGCAGCGGCCCTCGCGGGCGTCGTGGCAGCGCGCCATGCGATCGGGGCCGGTGGCGACGGCGGCTCGGCCGAGCTGCTGCATGATGCAGGTCGCGCTGCCCTTGGGGGCGTCGGCGCACGCGGTGTACGGCGAGCTCGTGGGGTGCTTTCCGCAATCGTCGAGGCACTTCTCGAAGTCGCCTCCTTCGCCCGGGCACAGCCCGGCGAGGAGGGAGCAGGCGGCGTAGCAGTCGGTCGGGCAGTTGCCGGCGCCTTCCAGGGGACCGATGGGGCCGGCGTTGGAGCACGCGGCGGCGTCGTCGCTCGACGGGAGGGGGCGGCACGAGAGGCCTGCTCCTTGGGCGAGGTCGCAGACCGCGCAGCACGCGGCGCCGGACTCGTACTGGGGGTGGGTCGCGCAGGTCTGGGTGAGCGGACCGCAGAAGGCGGTGCACGTGTCGGTGGCGCATTGAAGGCCGGGCGCGGCGCCTCCCGCGGAGCTCGAGCCGGTGCCCTCTCCTCCGAGGCCGTCGCCGCCGGAGCCGGACGCGCCGCCCCCGCCGCCGCGCGCGCCCTCGCCTTCTACGTCGGGCAGCGGCGCGACGAGCTGGCAACCCGCGAGCACCACCGAGGCGAGGGCGATCGACTTCATCATCTCGTCAGAGCTCCACGCGGATGGCGGCGCCGTTCGGGGCGCCGACGAGCTGGACACGCGCCTTCGACTCGGAGGAGATGTCGAGGGCGTAGGTGACCCCGCCGAGGGCGGCGCCGGCGATGGCGATCGCGAAGCTGACGTCGGCGGCCCAGCCGAAGGCGTTGGCGCGGTCGTAGCCGATCTGTCCGCAGTCGGGATCGCGGGCGGCGCACGCTTGCTCGAGGTCGCTGCGCTCCTTCATGTACATCGCGGAGGAGAAGATCCCGCCGGTGAGGGCGAGGCCGGAGACGACGAACCCGGTGATGGAGATGGGGCTCGGGCCGCGCGTGCTCTCCTTCAGCTTCATCGTGAGGTCGACCTTCTGTCCCTCCGCGACGTCCACCGAGCGCGAGAGGGTTTGAAAGCCCTCCGCCTCGATGGTGACGACGTGCCGGCCGGGATCCATCCGGATGGGGGCCCACGTGAGGGCGTCCGGGATCACCTCGCGATCGACGCGCACGACTCGCCTCTTCACGCGCGGGACGACGTCGAGGGCGACCGCGGGCATCCTCCGATCGATCTCGCGAATGAGGGCGGTGGCGCGCTGCCGCGCCTCCCAGAAGGGCAGCGGCTCGTCGGCGACGACCGGCAGCTGCTCGACCGCGCGCGCCGTCTCGCGAGCCTCCGAGAGGCGTCCGAGCGCGCTGAGGGTCTTGGCGACCTCGACCCCGGTCGTGGGGACGTGCATGAGGCGATCGGCCTCTTCGTACGCTTGGAGGGCCTCGCCGAAGCGCTTCTCGGTGAACAGGTCGTCACCGCGGTACACGAGGGTGCGTGCCCGCTCGGCGTCGTCGGGCGCGGCGTGGGCGACCGCGTCGCGGTCGAGCGTCACGTGCGCGAGCGCGAGCGCGCCCACGAGCAAGCGCGCACATCGCTTTGCCCCGCCGTGCGCCATCGATCAAAACCCGAGGTTTCGACGAGCGACGGGCGGCCTTCGTACGACGGGGATCGCGGAGGCGGGCGTCGAGGTGGAGACCCGAACCGGCTGGATGGTCCGCGCCGCTTCGTCGAGCGCGGGCGCGGGCGGGGCGGGCTCCGAGACCGTGAGGACGGGGGCGCGGAGGAACGGCTCCGGGAGAGCGAGCGCAGGATCGGGCAGGGTCGAGGTGCGCGTCATGGAGTCGAGCTCGACCTGCTCGCGCTCGAGGCGCGCCTGGGCGAGGGTCGCGCCGAGGCACACGAGCAGAGCGGACGCGGCGAAGCCGAGGACGATCTTCGCGTTCCGCCGGGGCTTGGCCGCCTGCACGCGCGGGTTCGCGGCGGTGGTGGCGGTGACGCGGATCGAGCGGCGCTTGGGGCTCGGGAAGCGCCCTTTCAGGACGATCTCGGGGCCGGGGCCGCCGTCGTCCCACGCCGCGCCTCCGTCGTGGGCGGGCATGGGCGCGCCGGCGATGACGTGCCGCTCGAACGCCTCGAGGAGCTCGAGCGCGTTCGCGTAGCGGTCTTCGTGGCGAGGGGCGAGCGCGCGCCCGAGCCAATCGTCCACCGCCTTGGGGAGCGCGCTCGAGAACGCCGTGACCGGGCGGGGGCGCTCGCGATCGATCGCGAGGGCGAGAGGCGAGGTTGGGGCCGTCCGGGAGCTGACCGGTGAGGCGGTGATGGGCGACTGCGCCACCGACCAGACGTCGGAGGCGGGCAGCACCGCCATCCCCGACATCTGCTCGGGAGCCATGAAGAGCGGCGTACCGACGACGTTCCCCGTCGTCGTCCCGCGGCCGACCGCGTCGTCGAGCTGCCGCGCGATGCCGAATCGAGGATCTTCACCGTCTCGCGCGGCTCGGGATCGCCCTCGTGCTTCGCGACGAGGAAGATGTTGTCGGCTTGACGTCGCGGTGCACGACGCCAGCGGCGTGGGCGGCGCCGAGGCCCAGGCACATCTGCCGGAGGATCGGGGTCAGCTCTTCGAGGGTGAGGAAGCCGCGCGCCTCGACGCGGTCTTGGAGGGTCTCGCCGTCGAGCAGCTCCATCACGATGTAGGGGACGTCGTGGCTCGACCGGCCCGACTCGAGCACATCCACGATGTGCGGGCTCGCGGGCTCGCGACGACCTCCGCCTCCTCGTCGAAAGCGCTCCTGGGCCGAGGGCTCGTGGGCGATCTGATCGCGGAGGAACTTCACCGCTACCGAACGACCGAGCACGCCGTGATGGGCGAGCCAGACGAAGCCCATGCCTCCTTCGCCGAGCGGGGAGATGAGCCGAATGTTCGGCGTCAGCATCTCGCCGGTGCCGGGGCCGGACGCCCGCATGCTGCGTGGTTGCCTGTGGCTGTCCGCCTCAGGCGTGTCGCAATTGCGCGCCCCTCGATCGGTGATCAGGCCGTAGCTACGCGTCTCCGCCCGCATGATTGATCGTCGGTCGAGCAATCGGCGTGCCCCTTCACGGGGGGCGCGGCGGGCGCTCGAACACGATCGCAGGGGAGCGTCCGTCGAGCGCGGGAGCGCCTCAGTCGAGCACGATCGCGCCGAACCGATCGGGCACATGGAAGTTCGGCCGGTCCGTCATCGTGGGGCTCCAAGCCAGGTACTGGCGAGGAGACTTCCCCTCCATTCGATACAGCGCGAACGGCAAGATCACACCGCGCTCGAGGTGGGCGCGGATCTCGGGAGCGGTGAGCTTCAGCTCGATGACGGCGCGGCGGCCGCTCGCGTCGGGCCGCGTCCCCACCGAGAGCCCGCTCGACCACGCCACGTTCTCGGTCTTCGCCGCCTTGTCCACCTCGAGATCGAGGAAGTGACCGAGGGGCCCGACCTCGATCTCGAAGTAGTGCTTCGGCTCCGAAGGGCCGGCGCCGATGAAGAGCTCCACGCAGTCCTCCTCGTAGAGCTTGGGCCGATCGCGATCCTTCGGGAAGCTCGCGTCGGCGAGGAGCCCCGTCCCCTCGACCTCGAAGCCGGCGAAGAGCGCTCCCCGTTGCCAGAGGAGGCGCACCTTCGTCTTCGCGCCCGTCGCGTCGCCTCGCCACGAAGTATCGAACTCGATCGGCGTCGCGCGCGCCCACGCGGGCTCGTCGAGGACGCCGTCCATCGCGAGCGCGTCGGACCCCGCGTCCGCGGCGTGGGCGAGCTTCTTGTCCGAAGGAACGGCCGGCTCCGCCGCCCCCGTCGCGCTCGCCGACTCGTGGACCTCGAAGGGAGCGATCGCCTTGAAGACGAGGGGCCGCGGCTTCGCGAACAGCGTTTTCGCGCTGCCCTCGATCTTCGTCGTCGTGAAATCGATCCCGAACCGCTTTCCTGCCTGCTCGACGAGGGGCGAGCTGTCGTGCCCGCCGAGCCCGGCCGCGAGCTTCGGGTTCTTCCACGCGCCGAGGAACATCGAGCCGACTTGATCGACGCGGACGGCGTTGGTCCCGCCGATCGCGACCTGCTCGCGCATCGGGA
Source organism: Polyangiaceae bacterium (assembly GCA_044225865.1). Taxonomy (GTDB): domain Bacteria; phylum Myxococcota_A; class Polyangia; order Polyangiales; family Polyangiaceae; genus Xiheicaenibacterium. The sequence continues at coordinate 48,356 of JBGAID010000045.1, forward strand.
CCATCTTCTGGAAGCCGTCGCCCTGCATCGCCGGCGTCCCGTCGAGGAGGACGGCGTCCGGCGCCGCGACCTCGAGCACGTCGACCATGCGCGTCGCGAACCGATCGAGCGAGTCCACGTACGCGCGACGGTCCTCGGCGCCGCCGCTCTTCGACTTGAGGTAGTCGTTGAGCTCGGCGTGCATCCGCCACTTCTGGGCGTGGGCGGGGGAGGCCACGCTCGACATGACCACGCCCTGGAGGTTCTTGATCCCGAGCGACACGACCGAGAAGCGATGGGTCTTGAGCTTCGGCACCTCGATGAAGAGGCCGCCGTTCAAGTGCTCGGCGAGGATCTTCGGCAAGAGGAGGGTCGAGACCTTCGTCTGCTCCATGCCCCCGACCGCGACCGGCTTCCCCGGCGTGCCCGGCGCGAGATCGAAGACCCCGTCGTCGCACATGCACACGAGCGGCACGCCCTCGGACCGCGCCATCGCCGCGTACCCCGAGACGTCGATGAGCTTCTCCCAGTAGCGGTGGGGTGCGCCCCACCCGTCCGCGATCGTGATCGACTTGTGCCCCCGCTCCTTGAGGCGCTGGATCCCGCGCACGAACTCCGGGTTCGAGACGCGGCCCTTGACCCCGTCGTCGCCGTCGCTCCGGTCCGGGCTCTTGATCGAGTCGAACCCGCCGATGTTCGGCTTCACGAGCACCGGCGTCGAGGCCGGCCGCTTCGGCACGACGGCCTCGCAGATCTTCTTTCCGAGCTCGACCGCGGAGCCACCCTCGAGGGCGATCACGGCGCTGTCGTCGCGGGCGAGGCGCGCCTTGTTGTGCGCTCGCAGGGCTGCCCCGTCGAGCTTGCCCTCCGCGAGGACGGGCGGTCCCGCGTAAGGCTCGGAGGCGCGCGACACGACGTCTGCTCTCCCCGGAGAGGGGAGCCCGGCCGACCCGGTCGCCACGGGGCCCGCGCTGCCGGAGGACGACGTCGCCGCCGCGGGGCCGCTGCCCCTCGCGGAGCCGGACGCTCCGGCTCCGCTCTGCCGATCGCCGCACGCGGACAAGAGCAGCACTCCGACGATCATCACCGCGCCGCGAACCATCGGCCGCGATCCTACTTCACGCCGTCCTCGGCGCCTTCGTCTTCGCCGTCTTCGCCCCCGCCCTGCGTCGCCCCGCCGGAGCTCGAGGCGCACGACACGCGGGTGTTCACCTCCGCGAGCTCGGTGGCGGTGAGCCCGCCGCCGGGAGGCATCGATCCGTTTTGGATCCGACCGAGCGCTCCGCTCCCGAGGTTGCCGGGGTCGAAGCTGTGGCAGCCGTTGCAGCGCTGCTCGATGACCTGAGCCCCTGCGGAGGCGGCCTGCTGATCGCTCGACGCGCAGGCGGTGAGGTCGAGCGTGTCTTGAGAGAACCCTTGCCCATTGCACGCGGCGACGGCGAGGAACGAGAGCGCAACGAGTGCATTCGCGACATGAAGAGCCCGAGACGATTGATGCATGCTCAATCGGATGCGGACCATTGAGAAACGATCACGCGAATCTGATCTTTTCAATGGTGGCCACGGGCGCAGATGCCAATGGTCCGCGTGCCTATTTTCCTGTGCAAACCGTCATCACCATCGTGCGACCGAGCGGCCACTCGACCTCACGGCTGCATCGCCTCGAGCAATGGTGTGCTCGGGAACGAGCGCTGCTCGCCCAGCTCGAGGAGCGGCACCTCGACGAAGCCGCGGCCTTGCCAGACGACCCACCGCGCCGAACGAATGTCCGCGAATCGGAAGCGGATCGAGAGGGGGAAGCCGTCGGCGCCGACGGTGAGGACCTCTGCCTTCATCACGTCGTTCTCCCAAGAGTCCCCGACCGCGAAGGGCTTGTCGACGAACACGGTGGCGAAGACGCCGGTGTTCTCTCCCGCCTCGTTTCGGATCCCGTAGGCGTCGTCGGCGACGCGCTCCACCACCGCCGTGCCGCGATCCTGCGACGTGAGGATGAAGCCGCGCGGCATCGCGCGCACCCCCGGCTTCGCCGCCTCCAGGGCCATGTAGTTCGTCACGAGCACATCGGGCGTCCCGAGGATGAAGGTGACGCGATCGCTGGACGGGTCCGGGGGCGGCAGCGACTTCGCCCCCCTCGCCACGAAGCCTTGGAACGTCGTCACGAAGTTGAGCGATCGCCCCACGAGGAGCAGCGGCGCGACCCCGAGGTGGAAGACCCCGAGCGCGAGCATCGCCCAGCGCGTCGGGCGGCCGGCCCCGCCCGGGAGGGTCCGCGAGAGGGCGCGCTCGAGGCCGATCGCGACCACCCCGAACGCGCCGAGGCCGGGGATCAGCAAGAGGCGATCGTTCTCGAGGGTCGCGCACGTGGGCAGGACCGAGAGCAGCGCCCCCCACGCCAGCATCTTCGTCGCCGCGGCCGCGGGCGGCGTGGAGGACGAGGGCCCACGGCTGACGCGTAGGAGGAGGGCCACCGCCACGTACGTGGCGCGATGGCCGGCAGCAGGACCCACGTCTCGGCGGGCGGAAGAAGAGCTGGCCGATGACCAGGCGCGGCAGGCGGGCGCGCCTTCGTAGTCCTGATCCGCGAGCGGATCGACATAGAAGTTGCCGCCGTCGACACTTCCGAGACCGCCCGCGCCGGCGGCCCAGGCCGCGGTGACGACCCCGAGCACCCCCGTGGCCGTCTCCCCGCACGCGAGGGCCACCGCGAAGAGCGCCGCCGATGCGAGCGCGCGGCGCCACGACGGCGGCGCGCCCGTCGGGCCCATTTGCACGTAGAGCGCCGCGAAGCCGAACGTCGCGGCCGGGAGGGCGTATCGATTGGCGATCCACGTGACGACCATGTTGTGGGCGTCGTCGACCGCGAACATCGTCGCCGCGAGCCCAGCCGCCGCGAGCCCGGCCGGCAGGTCGCGCGACGTCGAATCGCGCGGGGTGAGCGCGCGCCGGTACAGCTTCGCGGTGAGGAAGACGAGGAGCGCGAACGCGATCGACGCCTCGACGTGGGGCATGCGCGCGTCGTCACCCCAGAGCGCGTGATCGAAAGCGCGCCACAGCGAGGGCAGCGGGCGAAAGAACGAGAGCTTCAGGTGCGGGCTCGTCCACCATGGGAACAGCCCGTCGTGCTTCGCCTGCTTCAGCTCGGGCCCTCCGTCGCAGAAGCGATAGAGGTCCCACGGCCCGTGCGGCCCACCGGGGAACGACCCTCCGTTCAGCACGAACGCGTGGAGCTTGTCGTCCATCAGGTAGCCCGCGCCGACCATCGGGAGGGTGAGCAGGATCGCGACCCCCGCGAGCGCGAGCGGCAGGCGCTTCGCACGCGCGAGCCTCAGGAGGAACGTCGCGACACGAGAAGGGGCCATGGCGAGCTCGGTCACGGGGCGGTGCTTGGGGCCCAAACCCGAGAGGGACAAGGGACGATATCGAACGAAAAAGAGCGCGACCCGCGGGGTGGGATCGCGCTCTTCAGCTCCGCCGAAGGTGGCTCAATCGGCTTCGAAGAGCTCCACGACCTGATAGACGGACCAGGTGTCGCCCACGACGAACCGCTCGAGGCTCTTCATCGCCTCCTGATGGTGGGGGCTCTTCTCCATGTCCTTCCACGAGCTCTCGAGATCGGAGAGGTTGTCCGCGCGCGTCTCGAGCTCGACGGTGGACTGCGACGCGCCGAGCATGCCCTGGAGCACGCGGATCGACGAAGCCTTCCATCCGACCCGCTGGCCGACGTCGATTTCCCACTGGCGCAGGACGTTGAGGACTTCCTTCAGGTGACCGAAACGCGTCTGCAACTGCCAACGAACGACGTACATGGCGACCCTCCTCGGGACTTCGGGTCGTATCTCATGATCGACCCCTCGATCAACGCGCAACGATAGCGATCGGCGGTCAGCGCCGTGATTGCGTAATCCGATAGTGGCGCAGGCTCGGCGTATCGCTCTGATTGAGCGCGTCCTGGAACTCGATCCAGAGCGCCTCCATCGTCGCGAACCGCTGCTGTGCGTCGATGGCGAGGGCTCGCTCCACCCAGCGATCCACGGCCGGGGCGAGCTCGCGCCGGAACTCGGTGAGCCGCGGTCGAGGGGCCTTCGTCGCGAGCTCGTAGAGCTGGAGGGTGGAGTGGGCGGTGAAGGGCGGCTGCCCGGCGAGGGCGCGGAACACCACCGCCCCGAACGAGTAGATATCGGCGCGGTGATCGAAGGGGGCGCTGTTCCAGATCTCCGGCGCGATGTAGCTCGGCGATCCCGCGATCATCCCCACGTCCGTGATCTCCTCGAAGTCGGGCGTCTTCGCGAGGCCGAAGTCCATGAGGCGCGCGCCCCCGCCCACGTGATCGTCGACCAGGAAGATGTTGGGCGGCTTCACGTCGCGGTGGATGATCCCCTTCGAGTGGGCGACGCCGAGGGCGTGGGCGATCGGCTCCAACACCGAGAGGACGCGGGCCGGGCTCATGCGATCCCCGAAGCCTTCGAGGTCGTAGAGGTGGACGTCGAGCGGCTCCCCCTCGAGCAGCTCCATCACCATGTAGACGAAGCCCCGCTCGTCGGTGTCGAACTCGTGCACCTGCACGACGCACGTCCCCCAGAGCGCGGCGAGGGACTGCGCCTCTCGCCACAGGCGCAGCACGTATTGGTCTTGGTCGGCGATATCGCCATTCAAGACCTTCACCGCGACCGGCATGTTCAGCTCGGTGTCGAGGGCGCGAAAGACCACGCCGTGCCCACCTCTGCCGAGCTCGTTCTGCAGCAGGAAGCGGCCGGCGATCCGATCGCCCGGGTAAAGCACCGACGTCATGAGGGTCTTCGATTGAGAGGCCGAAGGTACATATCAGCTTCCGGCTTTCCTTCCGAGGGGTCCTCGAACGCAAGCGCCGCGCGCGGGACGTCGGAGCCCATCCAAGCCGAAGAAGTCGTGATATCTCTGGTCCGCCTTGGGAGACCCGCGACCAGCCGCCCCCGCGGCGAAGCTCTACCGCGAGCTCGACAAGAAGGGCCGCCTCATGCGCGGCGCCCTCCTCGCCTTCACCCTCTATCACGGCCTGTCCATGCTCGTCGGCGGCGCGACGAAGCCCATCAAGCAGACCTTCGAGTGGGTCTTCGGCGCCTACGACCAGGGCCTGCGCATGACCAACGCGTGGGGCATGTTCGGCAAGCCCCCCAACGCGACCCACGTCGTGCTCGAAGGCGAGAAGCTCGACGGCTCGACGATCGTGCTCGCCACCACCAAGGCCCGCGACCGCACCCTCGTCGAGCGCGTCCGCGACGTCCGCATCCGCAAGATCCAGGGCAAGCTCTCCGGGTACGGCGACCGATCGCGCTGGGGCCGGGAGTACCTCGCCTGGTTCTGCCGCGACGCGGCCGCCCGTGGCATCGAGCTCAAGTCGGTGCGCGCCGTGAACTACGTCCACGAGCTGCGCGACGACGACGGCGGCATCAAGCGCAAGGAGAGCAAGCAGACCGTCGTCTCGCTCGGCTGCGTACCCGGGCCGCGCGGCGCGCCCCCCTCGTTCTTCATCGCCCCGCCTTCTCTCACCAAGGAGCTCGACGAGGGCACCCTGTGAGCGAGGACGAAGAGGAGCCGCCGCCGCGCAAGAAGCGGAAGAAGAAGCGACCGCGCCCGCGCGTCGAAGGGCCCGAGACCGCCTCCCCCGAAGCCGCGCCCCCCGAAGCGCCCCTCGCCGAGCGCGTCGAGCGAAGGATCGTCTCCTTCTTCGCCGTCCCGAGCGACGGCACCACCGCCGCCCTCTTTCGCGTCCTCTTCGGCGCCGAGGCGGTGTGGCAAGCGGTCGGCATCCTCTGGAACCTGGATCGCTATTGGGGCCCCAAGGGGATGATCCCCTACGACATCGTCGCGAAGGACGAGTTCGGCTGGCTCTCCGCGTTCTCGTGGGCGCCCTCGAACGAAGCCTTCGTCCACGGCCTCGGCGTCGCCTTCGCGGCCGCCGCCGTGTGCTTGCTCCTCGGCTTCTATCCGCGCATCGCGACCCTCGTCGTCGCGTACCTCCACCTCTCGTTCCAGTTCCGGAACCCCTTCATCCTCAACAGCGGCGATCGCCTCTTCATGATCATCGCGGCCCTCGCCGCGTTCATGCCCCTCGGCCACCGCTTCTCCATCGACGCGCTCCTCCGCGCGCGGAGAGGCCGCGCCCCGCCCGAGGCCACCGTCTGGGGACAGCGCCTCGTGGGCATGCAGATCGCCTACGTGTACCTCAACTCCGCCGTCGCCAAGCTCTCCAACCCGCGCTGGCAAAACGGCATGGCCCTCCGCGACGTCCTCTCGTCGCCCGTCTTCGCCGAGTACCCCCACTATGTCGACAGCCGCGCCGTCATCTACTTCGTCACGTACATGACCCTCGCCCTCGAGCTCGCCTTCCCCGTGCTCGTGTGGTGGAAGCGCTATCGCCCCTGGATGCTCCTCTGGGGCATCGCGTTCCACGCCGGCATCGACGCCACCATGATCATCCCCATCTTCTCGTCGATGATGATCGTCTCCTACGCCGCTTACCTAAGCGACGACGAGACGAAGTGGCTCCTCGGAAAGATCCTCCGGCGCCGCCCGCCGCAGCCCTAGCAGGGTGCTGAAAAAGCCCCCGACTGCCATTTCGAAGGCACATGGCCGCCATTTCACCCCCCTAGCGCACCGATTCATTTGAAGGCCGAGTGATGTCGCGCGAGTTTGCGTGGGAGGCGCGCGCCCGAGGAGTGAGCACCACAGCACGACTCGCAGTCATGCGAGGAGCGGAGCGACGAGGCCGCGTGGATCACGCGTGAAATGGTGCGAAAGCGCCGGCTTTCAAACGGATCGGTGCTCTAGCCCTTCTCGAGCCTCTTTACCGCTGTTTTCTCCACTGCTCCCCCTCGCGCAGGGAGGGGGGCCGGGGGGCTGAAAGAGCAGCACCTCCCTCATCGAGCACAACGACGGTGCCTTTTTCTCCACCCTGCTAGAGCACCGGACGGACCTCAGAGGCCGAAGCGCGCGCCGCGGCCGGCGTCGAGGTTGGTGATCGTGACAGCGATCACGCCCGCGGCGTCGACCTCGTAGCGCTCCTCGATCATGGGGCCCTCGGAGGCGAGGCGGCCGATGGGGAGGTCGCGCAGGGTGCCGGGGGTGAGGCTCGGGTCGAACGGGAAGAGGACCTCGGCGTGGGGGGTGATGTCTCCGGTCGGATCGCCGCTGTCATCGACGTACGCGGACTCGACGAAGCGGAAGTGGCCGACGTTGTGCGCGGCCCGATAGCGCCTGGTGGCGACGAGGGGGGTTCCGGTGCGGGCCGACATGGGGGTGCCCTTTTCGAACACGGAGTCGAAGACGCACTTCTGCCCGCGGTCGGCCTCGCGGAAGACGCCGAAGTGGCGGGAGAAGCGCTCGCTCAGGAGGAGGCCGTCGGCGACGTGATCGCTGGCGGCGAGGATGGCGCAGCCCATGGCGGTGGCGGCCCCTGGGTGGGGCGAGCGGTGCACGCGCCGGCCGAAGCGCTCTCTCACCACGCGCGGCACGACGGGCAGGCCGGTCGCGCCCCCGACCATGTAGATGCCGGCCACGTCGCCCGCCTTCTCCTCTTCGGTGCGGAGGGACGCGACGAGGGGCTCGAGCGCCTCCAGCGTCTGCAGCACGAGGGGCCGCGTCCGCTCGTAGAGATCCGTGACCATGATCGTGACCGGCTCCTCGGGCGCCTCCTCACCGAGGCCCTCGAGCTCGAGCACGACGCGCTTCGTATTGGGGTGGATGGCCTCCTTGGCGGCGCGGCACTCGCGCAGCAGGTCGGCCTTCTTTCGCGCGGAGGTCGGGAACGGAAGGCCCGCCTTCTCGAGCGCCATCGCGCACAGCTGCGCGTCGAAGTCGTCGCCCCCGAGGTGGGCGACCCCGGTGGTGGCGGCGATGTCGTGGTGCCCCTCCGCGATGTAGACGAGGGCCGCGTCGAAGGTCCCCCCGCCCAGGTCGTACACGAGCACGTGCTCGCGCCGCGACGACAGGGTGTTCTTGTGGCGATGGGCGTACTCGATGCCCGCCGCCGAGGGCTCGTTGATGACCGCCTTCACGACGAACCCGGCCCGCTTGAAGGCGTCGAAGGTCACGAACCGCTGCGTGGAGTGGGCGTTCGCGGGCACGCTGATCACCGCCTCGAGAGGCTCGCGCACGAGCCCCGCCGCGTTCGATCGGGTGAGCAGATCGCGCCGCAGCGCCTCGAGGAACCCGGTCACGAGCTCGAGCGGCCCCACCTCCACGTCCCCGACGCGGATCTTCTCGTCCTGGCGGGTGTGCGAGAGCAGCCGCTTCCACGAGCGCAGCGAGGGCGCCCCTTCGCGCTCGGCCTGCTCCGCGTCGAGCCCGTGCACGAGCTTGCCCCCGACCTCGGCCGTCACGGTCGGGTAATGCTCGACCTGATCGCCGTCCTCCATCGTGAACGAGACGATGGGATAGTTGCCGCGATCGTGCATCGCGACGACCGTCCGCGTGGTCCCGAGATCGATTCCGAGCTCCATCCACAGGGATTTTCCCTCAGCGACGGTGCGGTTTCCAAGTTCTCCGTCGGGAGGCCCTCACGCCCCCGTCACCGGGAGCCTCCCCGCGAGGGGCGCTAGCCCCCGCACGAGCGGCTGATGGGTGCGCTCGATCTCCTCGAGGAGCGTCTCCCGATCGAAGTCCACGATCTCCGCCGCCGAGAGGACCTGCTCGTGATCCGGCAGCCCCGGCGCGTGCGCCAAGAGATCGTCCAGCGACACCCACACGTCCGGCCGCGATCGGTACGCGTGCTCTCCGCGCGACTCGCGCAGCGAGTCCAGCAGCGCGCGCTCGAGCCGCTGGTGCGGCAGCGCCCCGTCGCGCCCGACCGACGTCCGCCGCACCCACGGCTCCGCCCCCTCGTAGGCCTGCGTCCCGAGCACGAACGATCCCCGCCGCTCCCACCCCACGTCGTGCGAGAGCGACAGATCCAGCGCCCCCCGCGCGAAGAGCCCCATCACCGCGCACACGAAGCTCCCCGTCACGATCTCCCACAGCGTCGGCGCCGTCTCGATCTCCAGCGGATACGGCACGCAATGGGTCGACGAGAGCTGCCGCACCTCGTCCGGGAGCTCCCCCCGCTCGATCGCGGTGAGGACGCGCGTCGCGCCCGCCCCCGCCACCACCGCCCCGCGCGCCACCGTCACCCAGCCCCGCGCGCCCCCCGCACTATGAAATTCATAGCGCGCGGGGGACGCCCCCGGCACCGCCGTCCACACCGTATCGCTCGCGTCCGCCCCGCACCGCACGCAGCGGGACGTCGCATCGTGCCCGCACGCCGCGCAGACCCGGATCACTCGACCTTCACAGTCACGGACAGCGGCACCTTCTCCACCACGCAGTTCGAGTCCGTGCACACGCTGAGCGACAACGTCCCGCTGATCGTCACCGGGCCCGCGCTCGACGCCGTGAACGGGATCGTGATCGCGGCCCTCTTCTCGGTGCGCGACACGTTGCGGATCGTCGTCTCCGGGTACGAGACCCCCGCCGGCGCCGCGTTCAGCGTGAACTTGTACGGGTAATTCTGATTCACGTGGTACTCGTTCAGCGCGTTCGCGATCGCCGTCACCGCGCCCTGCTCGCCGGCCTTGTACTTCCCCGCCCCGCTCATGAACGCCGAGTAGGAGGCGCTCTTCGTCTCCGCCCCCGTCACCGGCTTCGCCGACTCCACCGGCGCCGCCGACGCCACCGCCGAGGGGGCCGACGTGCCCGTCCCCGGAGCTCCGCTCGTCGACGATTTCACCGTCGTCGAAGCCACCGCGCTCGCGCTCGGCGCCGCCGACCCCGACCCGCTCGCCGCCGCCGTCTCCGAAGCCGCCGCCGAAGGCTCCCCGCTCGGGGCCGTCGCCGCGCTCGCCGTCGACGACACCCCCACCGAGAGCGCCACCGACGCCGTCGACGAAGCCTTCGTGCTCGCCCGAGCATCCGGCCCCGGCGCCGCATCGCTGCCGCAACCGCCAATCACCACCGCGCCGAACAAGACCAGGACCGGGAATCGCATTTCGGCCAATCCTAGCAGCTCGACGGACCCCGCACCGCCCCCACCGCCCGTTGCGGCTGCGCAACATCCCCTCGGAGGCGATGCCCACCCCCGTCTCGCGCTCCGCGCTCGCCGACCCCTCCCCGGCGTGGCGCTCCGCGCCCCGCGGGAGGGGTGCGCTACGTGATGCGTAGCGCCGCGAGCCCACCGCCGCGCTATGCCTTTGATAGCGACCGGGTTGCTTTCTTTTGACCGATCCGCGCGGGGTCACCCCTCCCGCGAGGAGCGGAGCGACGAGCTTGGGAGGGGTCGCCGAGCGGAGCGAGGCGGGGGTGGGCATCCCTGCCGAGCGGAGGCCGCGCTATGCTTTTGATAGCGATCCGGGAGCGCCTCTGTCACGCAGGCGGTGAGCCGAAAGCTCTGGCACCGCACCGCCCTCGCGCCCCGAGCGCCGTGCTGGGGATGAGGCGAGGCCGTGCCGCGAGCGCGCCTTCGCTGTCATACCCCGGCCGCGCGCGGGGGCGGGGGAGCAGCCTGAATCGCGCTGGGCACGGAGCCTGCCTGGGCATCGGGCCCATGGGTTCGAATACGCTTGGCCCGATCGCGGGCATGGGTCTGGCCGCGGTGCTCGCTTCCGTCCTTCAAGGGTGCTGCACGGGCTCCGTCTGCGGGTGCGAGGCGTCGACCTTCGAGGACACGCGCACCACGACGGTCTCGGACGAGCGCCTCGATCTGCTCGCGGACGGCGACCTGAGCGACGCCGACTGCGAGAAGCTCTGCCGCGACCTCTCCTTCGACGCGACCGTGCTTTCGTGCCGAGACCTCGGGATCTCGTCGCAAGCGGAGGGCGGCGCGGGCGCAGGAGGCGGGCCCGTCGTTTCGCCGCATGACATCGAGTGCCACCTCGAGGAGATCGCCTACTGCGAGGGGCGCCGGCACGCGGCGGTGAGGGCGCGCGCGGTCGGGCGCGGCCCGAGCGAGGTGGCGGCGTGGCTCACGCGCGCCGCGCAGTGCGAGGCGAGCTCGGCGCGGACGTTCGCCCTCCTCGCGAGCGAGCTGCGCGCGCTCGGCGCTCCCGTCTCCCTCGTGGAAGCGGCGCGCCGCGCCGCCGTCGACGAGGTCCGCCACGCCCGCGCCATGGACGCCTGCGCGAGCGCGCGCCGCGCCACCCGCCGCTCCGAGATCCCGCGGGCGCGCCGCATCCGGCGCGGGCTGTTCGAGCTCGCCCTCGAGAACGCGGTCGAAGGCTGCGTGCGAGAGACCTTCGCGGCGCTCGTCGCGATGCACCAAGCCGAGCGCGCCGAGAGCCCCGCCATCCGCGCCGCCATGCGCCCCATCGCCGCCGACGAGATCCGCCACGGCGAGCTCGCGTGGGCCATCCACCGCTGGGCCCTCACCCAGCTCGACGAAGGCGGCGCCGCGGCCCTTCGCCGCGCCGTGCGGGAAGCCGGCGAGCAGCTCGCGAGCGGCGCCGCCGCCGCGCCCATCGGCGCGCCGGCGCGACGCGCCCTCGGCCTCCCCCGATCCGTCCCGCAGCGCCGCCCTCGCGCGCGCCGCCGCCGTCGCGCTCTGGTCGTAGCCGTCGCTCCGTCGCGGGCGCGCGCCTGCCGGGACACGGGGGGGCGACTCGCCTCCCAGAGCGCTACTAAAGACGTAGCGTTCCGACGGGCGCTCAGCGCTTGCGCTTCTTCTTGGGCTTGGGGTGCTTGGGCTTGTCGGGATCGGTGGGGGTGGGCTGGGTGCAGAGGGTGAGGGTCCCGACGAGGCGGTCGAAGCACGTTCGATCGGCGACGGGGCGGCTCGGGCCGGTCTCGACAGGGAGGCTGAGCTTTCCGAAGGGCGCACCGGATTCGAGGACGAGGGGGGTTCCGGCGGGGAGCCAGCCGGGGGCTTCGGGCGGGGCGGGGGCTTCGGGGGGCTCGCGGATGAAGAAGGTTCGGATGGTGCCTTTGGCGCAGGCGCTCTGGACCTCGAGGAGGTTGGGCTCGCCGTTGGCGCGTAGGGTGGCGAAGCCGGCGCGCGGCTCGGGGCCGCGTCCGACGTCGACGTCGGCGAGGAAAGGCTCGGCGTCCCTCGGGGGCTTCTTGCGCGGAGCGGAGAAGGCGTAGGCGGTGCTGTCGGGGAGCGGGAAGACGCTCCCGAATAGGACGGCGTCGAAGCCGCCGCGGTCGTTGGGCTCGAGGGGGGCGCCGGGGGCGAGGTCGAGCTTCAAGGAGAGGACGTCGTCTTGCTTGGTGGCGGGCTTGGCGAGGACGGGGGCGAGATCGTCTTTGTGGAGCCACGCGTGGAGCTCGGTGAGGGGGCCGGCGCTGAGGCCGCAGCGCTGGACGGCGTCGGGATCGGAGGCGACGCGGACGAAGTCGCCTTCGGTCGCTTCGACGACGAAGCCGAAGCGGCGGTAGTCGGGGTCGAGGCGGGAGGCGTCGTCGGCGTCGACGAGGCGGCCGCGGAGGGAGGCGATCTGGGGCGCTTCGAAAATGCGAGCATTGGCCCACGCGTGGACGATCTGCTTGGGCTTGATGCGATCGCGCCTCAGCTTGGCGAGGGCGGCGTTGGCGGGCGAGGGGGGCGACGGGACGGGCGCGTCGAGGTGGTCGACGTCGACGGCGTCGGCGACGGCGCCGCGGGTGCCTTGGCCGAGCTGCCCGAAGACGTTGTCGCCGAAGCAACGCACGCGCTCACCGGTGGATGCGCACGCGTGGCGCGCGCCGAAGACGACCCGATCGGCGCCGCGCGCGAGGGCGGTCCACACCGGGTTCTTGGCGACGGTGAAGCCGATGACGGCCTCGTCGAACTCGAGCCGGACGACGGCGCCAGTGTCGAAGGAGACGTGGCCGGTCGGGGCGAGGGCGACGACGCGCCCGGGCATGAGCGGGGGCGGCTCGGGCTTCCTGATGTGGTCGGCGTGGACGGTGACGGGCTGGGCGCACGAGACGGCGCCGTCGGCGAGGCCGCACACGCGCACGCCGAAGAGCGCGAGGGCGTCGGGGGCCCGGACGCCGAAGTCGGGGATGGGCGTGAGGGCGCCGCTCTCCTCGAAGGCGACGCAGCGCACGCCGGCGTCGACGTCGCGCGCGGCGCACACGAGGGCGCCGTCGCTCGCGACGCGCGTGACCTTCGTCTCGAAGGGGACGTCGAGGGCGCGGCCGCCCTTCACGCATCGGACCTTGCCGGCGGCGTCGAGGGCGCAGAGGCGTCCGGGGCTCGACGCGAGGGCGCGAACGCCCTGGAGCGCCGTGACCGGCCGCGCCTCGGTGGCGACGCCGAGGCCGCGGTCGGGGTCGACGGCGCGCTCGAAGTCGAGGGCGCCCCAGCAGGAGACGCCACCCCCCTCGACGATGGCGCAGGTGGTGTCACCGCGCGCGACGAGCGCGCGGGCGCGCTCGACGCCGCGTACGCGGGCGGGGAAGCTCTTGGTGGTGCGGGTGCCGTCGCCGAGCTGCCCGAGGTGGTTGTCGCCCCAGCACACGACGGCGCCCCCCGGGCGGAGCGAGCACGTGTGACGATCTCCGGCGACGAGGGTTTCGCGCAGCGGCTCGAGCTCCGACCGCGCGGTGACGGCGGACGCGGTGGTGGCGGACGCGGTGGGGCGCGGCGCCGTCGCCTCGCGGGGCGCCCCGCACCCGGCCAGGATGAGCGGGCCGATCCCCGTCAGGGCCGTTCGAACACCAAATCTCCGAAGAACTGCACGCGATGAAAATTGCCTTCGCCGAGGATGGGTGACCACGCGACGCCCCCGTTGTCTTTCATGACGTAGAAGTTCGCCTTCCAAACATCACCCGCAGACGGCGGCGCGCGGCGGGCCTTGTCGAACGCTCCCCACGGGACGCGGCATTCCACCGTGTAGCCCTCGTCGCGATCCTTCGGGTCGTCGACGGTGCCGCGCACGCGCACGCCGCGCTCGACCTTGCTCGACCAGTCCTCGTGTCCGAAGGGGCCGGCGACGCCGCCGCGCGGGAGGTTGTAGTCGTCGAAGCGCGAGTCGAAGACCAGGCCCTGCGGGTTGATCTGCAGCTCGTAATAGTCGCGGTTGTCGGCGTCGTCCGGGTCGAGGATCATCTCCACCGTGTCGCGCTCCCAGAGGTGGGGATCGACGCTGCCCTCCGGGAAGCCGCCGCGCACGCTCGGATCCTTCGCCTCGAACGCGACATAGAGGAAGCTCTCGTCCCAGAAGACGCGCGCGCTCCCGAAGACCGGTCCCTTGGCGGGGGCGCCGCTGCGCGGGTGCACGAACGGCGTGGTCACGGCCGCCTTCTTCCACGCCTCTTCGTTGAGGTCGCCGTCGAGGACGAGCGCGGAGCCCGCGATGAACGGGGCGCGAACGGAGGGGCCCGCGAACGGCGCCCCATCGTGGCTCGTCCCGCTCGGGGTCGCCTTCTGCTCCGGGGGCGCGCACCCGGGCGCGACGATCACGACGAGCGCGACGCCGATCGCGCGCGCGCTCAGCGCCGGCCCTTCTTGCGAGCGTCGCGCTCGCGCTTGCGCGCCGCCTTCTTCGCGTTCTTCTCGGCCTGGGAGAGGGTGCGCATCTTGGTGAGCGACTCGCCCCCGTCCCCGCCGCCCATCATCCCCGGCATGCCCATCCCGGGCATCATCCCCGGCATGCCCATCCCGGGCATCATCCCCGGCATGCCCATGCCCGGCATCATCCCGGGCATCATCCCCGGCATCCCCGGGAAGCCGGGCATCCCGCCGCCCTGCTTCATCATCTTCTTCGCGCCGCGGGCCATCGCGATCTGCTTGAGGCCGGGGATCTTCCCCATCAGGCCCATGTTCTGGCCGAGCGAGCCCATCATCTGCCGCATGAAGACGAACTTCTGGATGAGCTCGTTGACCTGCTCGGGCTTGGTGCCGGAGCCCTTCGCGATGCGCTCGGCGCGCTTCGGCTCGCGGATGAGAGCGTAGGGATCCTTGCGCTCGAACTTCGTCATCGACTGGATCATCGCCTCGATTCGCACGAGCTCGCGGTCGTCGAGGTTGACGTTGTCGGGCAGGCCGCCCGGGAGCATGCCGCCGAGGGGGAGCTTGTCGACGAGCTCGCGCAGCGAGCCCATCTTCTGGATCATCCGGACGTGCTCGAGGAAGTCTTCGAGCGTGAAGTCGCCGGTGAGCATCCGCTCCGCGTCCTTCTCCGCTTTCTTCTGATCGACGACCTCCTCGAAGTCCTGCATGAGGCCGACGACGTCACCCATGCCGAGGATGCGGCTCGCCATGCCCTCGGGGCGGAACTCGTCGAACTTGTCGGTGGTCTCGCCGACGCCGGAGAAGAGGATGGGCGCGCCCGTCGCCTCCTTCACGCTGATGGCGGCACCGCCGCGCGCGTCGCCGTCGAGCTTCGTCAGCACGACGCCGCTGATGCCGAGGCGCTCGTTGAAGGAGCGCGCCGTCTTGACCGAGTCCTGCCCGATCATCGCGTCGACGACGAGGTAGATGTTCTCGGGGGTCGTCCTCGACTTGATCTCGGCGAGCTCCTGCATGAGGGTCTCGTCGATCGCGAGGCGGCCGGCGGTGTCGTAGATGATGACGTCGCGGCCGGTGCGCTTCGCCTCTTCGCGCGCGGCCGCGCAGATCTCCACCGGCGTCTTGTCGGCGATGTTGAAGACGGGGATCTTGATCTGCTGCCCGAGCACCTTGAGCTGCTCGACGGCGGCGGGGCGCTGCATGTCGGCGGCGACGAGGAGCGGCTTCTTGCCCTGCTTCTCGAGCCACCGGGCGAGCTTCGCGGAGCTCGTCGTCTTACCGGAGCCCTGCAGGCCCACCATCATGATCCCGGTCGCGCCGCTCTTCGCGAACTCGACGGGCGCGCCCTCGTGCTGCATGAGCTCGATGAGCTCGTCGTGGCAGATCTTGATGAAGATGTCGCTCGCCCCGACGGCGTGGGTCTCGCCCTGGGCTTTGACGCGGCTCGTGTGGGTCTGCCCGATCGCCTTCTCCTTCACCTTCGCGAGGAAGGCCTTCACGACGCCGATCTCGACGTCGGCCTCGAGCAGGCTCAGGCGCACTTCGCGGAGCGCCGACTCGATGTTTTGTTCGGTGAGCTCGGTGAGACCGGCGAGGCGGTTGCGAGCCTGTCGAAAGCCGCGGGAGAGGGTATCGAACATGGCGAAGTTGGCCCTTTAGCACGAGGACAAGCGCGGCGCCTCACTGCCCGGAAGAGGTCACCGCCCGGTGAGGATCGCCTTCAAGGCGTCGTTGCACCGGTCGATTTCGCCGGGAAGTCGACCGTCCATGTCGTCGAGGGTTCGGTACTCCTCGGCGAGGACCTTCGGATCCTGGGCGACCGGCTGCCTCACCTTCTGCTCGAGGGCGGTGAGGAGCTGGTAGTAGCGGCCGCGGTTGCGTTGCGCGTCGGCGCAGGCGTCCCGCGCCCGCCTCGCCTTGGGGTGCTTCACGTCCAGCTTCGCGATTTCGTCGGCGGCGGCGATGATTTTGGCCGGCTCGCTCGGAGGGATCTCGCGCGCCGCGTTCACGCGCGCCTCGACCATGGCGAACTGCTTCCGGTCGGACGGCCCGCACCCGGCGAGGAGGAGGGCGAGGCCCACCACCGAGAGGGTTGTGCGCTTCAAGTCGAGCTACTCGGTCGCGTTCGGGGCGGGCCCCATTTGGATCCGCTCGCCCAAGTACGACCCGATGAGGGTGAACATCACGCCGATCATCGCCATGATCGCGTACATGAAGCCGGGCAGCGCCCGCACCGTCTGGTAGTACCAGAGGAAGATCACCGTCGGGATCGCGACGAAGAGCGCGGCCACGACCGGCTCGATGAAGGTGCGTCCCGGCGAGATCATCCCGATGAGGAGGCCGCCCACGAACCACACCGGGATCGAGACGAGCATCCCGTTCGAGCCCTCGAAGTCGAGCGCGGTGACGACCATCGGCAGGCCGACCACGAGCGCGCCCGTGAGCACGCCGAGCACGACGAACGCGATGAGGCACCACATCACGCTGAAGCCCGTCTGGCTCGTGGCGCGCGCGCGAGACGCGTCCGCTCTCGCCTTCGAGCCGAGCCCGAGGTCCATCGTCGCGCCGCACGACACGCATCGCGTCGCGCTCGGAGCGTTCTTGTAGCTGCAGGCGGGGCAGACGACGGACTTAGCCGGGGTGGCCATCGGTTCTCCGAAGGCTAATGAGAGGGGCGCCTCTGGGCAAGCTCTCGCCGCGGGCGACGCATGTGCAGGTCCAGGAACCCCGCCTTCCTGTGCGATGAAGTCATCTGCGTTGGTATACTCTCCCGTCGAGTGCCTAATCCGCCGTCGCACGCGCTGGTCGCTTCGGAGTCGCCGAAGGACGACCCCGAGCTCCTCGCGCTCCCCGCGCCGCCGAAGCGCGAGCGCCTGCTGACGGTCGCGCTCATGACGATCACCGGGATCGCGGCCGCGCTCCTCGCCTGGTCGCTCCGCAGCGAGGCCCGCTACGCCCTCGTCGGCAGCACTCCGCGCGACGTCGGCGATCTCACCGCGTTCCACCCGAGCGACGGCGACTCCAACACCTACGTCCAAGGCACGACGAAGCTCCTCGGCACCCAAGGCGCGATCAAGTACGGGCGCCCCGCCGAGAGCGACTCGTTCCGCCTCGCCCCCGTCGCCGGCAACGAGAAGATCTGGGTCGAGATCCGCGTCCCCGAGGGCTTCGAGGGCCCTCGCTTCATCCCGCCCAACGCGTTCGCGGGTCGCCTCGTGCGCTTCCGCGACGCCGGCCTCCGCCACGCGGGCCTGCCCGGCACGGTGAAGGACAAGTCCGGCGCCGAGGTCCCCGAGGACGCGATGCTCCTCATCGACGGCAGCTCACCCCGCGCCTCTCGGTGGGCCCTCGCCCTCGTCGCGCTCTTCGCCGGATTCGCCCTGTGGAATGCCTATGGCGTCCTTCGACTCCTCACGCGCGTGAAAGATCGCGAGGGCTCGAGCGCGCCGGAGACGGTCCCCGAGTGACAGCGCAAGCGGCGAACCCCATGCAAGTGGAGAAGGTCCTCGACGACCTGATCCTCCGCCTCTCCAAGAGCGACAGCACCGCCGACGTGCGCGCCGCCCTCATCGAGGCGAGGCGCCTCCGCAACGTCACGATGCGCTGGGCCGCCATCCCGCCGCCCCCCGACGCGCGCCGCGAGATGCTCACGCGCGTGATGGAGCTCGTGGCCAAGGCCGGCCCCTCCGCGATCGGCGATCGTCCCCTCGGCGGCGCGCCCTCCACCCCCCCGCCGATCGCGCGCGAGCGCAGCGGCGCGCCTCCGCCCCCGCTCCGAAGATCCGCCGCCGACACCCCGCCCGCGCCGACGCTCGACGCCGTCCTGCGCGAGGCCGCGCGCGACAGCGATCCCCGCGTCGCCCTCACCCCGCGCGAGTCTCGCGCGGCCAAGCCCGGGACGGCCGGCCTCCGCAGCCCCGCGCCCGCGATCCCTCCTTCGCCGGCGAGCCCCGCTCCCCCGCGCGCCAACACACCGCCGCCTCCGAGCGACCCGCCTCCAAAATTCCGCGCCGAAGCAGAAGGCAGCATGACCCGGCCGCGGCCGCTCCCGCCGCCGCTGCCGAAGGTGCGACCGAGCGAGCTGCCCGTCCTCGACGAGGTCGCGCCCGAGCCGCGCCGCCCCCCCGCGCGTCCCACCCCACCCCCGCTACCCCATCGAGCGGACGCCGAGATCGAGGCCAACCCGCGCCCCACCGCCCCGCCGCCCCCCAATCCCCCCTCCGCCGCGGAGCGGTTCAAGCGCAAGGCAGAGACGCTCTCCTACGGCGCCGAGCAAGAAGCAGAGGCCCACGCCGCCGGCCTCGCCGGCCCCGCGCGCATCACCCCGCCCCGCCGCCCCGACAGCGATCCGCCCGAAGAGATGGAGCCCGCGCCCGCCGCCGTCCCCGGCCGCTCGCGCCCTATCCCCCGCGCGCACACCATCGCCGGCATCGCCGAGGCCAACGAGGCGCTCGCCTCGATCGGGCTCAAGCCCGTCCCGCCCAAGCGAAAGATCTCGTCCGCATCGTTGGACGTCCAACAATTGACGAGCGGCGTCTCCTCCTCCCACGGCCCCGTCAGCGTGAAGCAGCGCTCCGGCCCGCCGCCCTCCGCTTCCGAGCCGCCGCCGGCGAGCGCGCGCACCCAGCGCAGCGTCACCCCGAACCCGGGCGCGCCTCCTCCGCTCCGCCGCGCGCCCGGCAAGAACACCCTCATGATGGGCGCCGTCTCGTCCTCGGACTCTGGCGAGACCCCGGCCGCCGAGGTCGATCAGGATCTCGATCGCGCCCTCGTCAGCGCGAGCATCCCCCGCAGCGCGCCCCCACCCCCGACGCCCCCGCCGCGAAAGATATCGAGCCCGCGCTTCCCCGCGATCACGCCCGCTCCCTCGCGCGTATCCGCGTCGTCGATGCCCGCCGTCGAGGGCTTCAGCTCCGCCGTCTCTCAGCCGGGCATGACCATCGCGCGGAGCGGCCCGCCCCCCAACCCCACCATCGTCGGCACGCCCCCGCCGCCGCCTCCCTCCGCGCCCCCGCCCCGCGTGATCGCACCAGGAGAGAAGCCGCTCCGCACCGTCGTCGCCCCTGGCGTTACGATCGTCCGCCCCGACGCGTCCGCGTGGCAGCCCCACCCCGTCGCCCCCGGCGTCACCGTGAAGCTCCTCTATCGAGACCCGCGCTCGGGCGTGTACACCGCCCTCCTCCGCCTCGCCCCCGGCGCCCAGCTCCCGCGCCGCCGCCACGTCTCCCCCGAAGAGGCGCTCCTCATCTCCGGCATCGCCATGCTCGGCCCTCACGAGATGCGCGCCGGCGAGTACTGCCGCGCCGAGAGCGAGACCCTCCACGAGCCCATCACCACGTCCACCGGCTGCACGTTTTTCCTCTGCGGCTCCGAGCACGACGAGTTCCTGGAAGAGCCGTGACCTCCGAGAAGAAGACCTACGACGTCGTCATCGTCGGCGCCGGCGTGATGGGCTGCGCGTCCGCCCTCGCCCTCGTCAAGCGCGGCCTCTCCGTGTGCGTCCTCGAGCGCAGCGTCCCCGGCGCCGAGGCCTCCAGCGCCGCCGCCGGCATGCTCGCCGCCCAGGTCGAGGCCCACCACCCCGGCCCCTTCTTCGACCTCTGCATCCAGAGCCGCGCCCGCTTCGCCCCCTGGGCCGAAGATCTGCGCGCTCGCACCGGCATCGACGTCGAGCATCGCGTCTGCGGCGTCCTCAAGCTCACCTTCGACGAAGCGGCCGCCGCCACCGCCCGCGCGCACGCGTCCTGGCAGCGCGCCGCCGGCCAGCGCGTCGATCTCGTCGACCGCGCCACCGCCCGCGAGATCGAGCCCACCATCGCGGAAGGCGCGACCTTTGCCGCCCACTTCCCCGACGAGGCGCGCATCGATCCCCCGCGCCTGCTCAAGGCCCTCCGCATCGCTGCCGAGCGCGCCGGAACCGTCTTCAAATCCGGTGCCCTCGTCCGCCGCGTCGTCACCGACGGCGATCGCGCGAGCGGCGTCGAGATCGAAGGAGGTCAAACGATCTCGGGCGCTCACGTCGTCGTCGCGGCCGGGAGCTGGTCCAACCTCGTCCCCGGCGTTCCCCTCGCCCCCTCCGCGCTCCGCCCCGCCCGCGGTCAGATCGTCGAGCTCTCCGTGCCCGTCCCCATCCTCCGCGGCATCGTCAACACCGAGCGGATCTACCTCAGCCCCCGCGACGACGGTCGCGTCCTCGTCGGCTCCACCCTCGAGTTCGTCGGCTTCGAGCGCGCCGTCACCGCCAAGGCCGTCCGCGATCTCCTCGACGGCGCCATCGCCGCCGCCCCCGCCCTCGAGCGCGCCGAGCTCGTCCGGTGCTGGTCCGCGTTCCGCCCCTTCACCCCCGACGAGCGCCCCCTCCTCGGACCCACCGCGATCGAGCGCCTCTGGCTCGCCACCGGCCATTTCCGCAACGGCATCCTCCTCTCGCCCCTCACCGCCGAGATCGTCGCCGCCTGCGTCCTCGGCGAGAGGCCCCCCGTCGACCTCGCGCCCTTCGGATCCGATCGCCCCGCTACTTCGCGTTCATCGCCGTGAGCACCGCCATCGTGATGTCGATCGACTTCACCGAGTAGGCGGTCGCGGCCTTGTCGACCACCACCTCGTAGCCGTCCTTCGCCGCGATCTGCGAAGCGATCGTCCGCACCCGGTCCACGAGCGGCCCCGTGAGCTCGTCCTGCTTCCGCTCGAGCTCCTTGTCGAACTTCGTGAACGTCTCCTTCAGCTCCTCGTTCTTCCGATCCCACTCGTCGAGCCGCTTCTCCAGCGCCGGCGTCGTCTTCCCCTTCCGCTTCTCGATCTCGGCGTCCATCGAAGCCTTCTCCTTCGTCAGCGCCTCCTGCTGCTTCTCCAGCTCCGCTTGCTGCTGATCGAAGAGCCTCTTCACCTCGCCGCGCGCCCGCTTCCCGTCGTCGCTCCGATCCACCACGTCCTTGATGTCCAGCACCGCCACCATCGGCTTCGCCGGGGCGCTCACCGGAGCCGGCGCGTCCGCGTGCACCCCCGTGACCGCCGCGCCCGCGACACACCCCACCAAAGCCCCCGTGAGGATCAGCGCCGCGCCCTTCCAAGGATTCCTCTGAATCTGAGTCATCCTCAGCGATTACCCTTAGCTGCCCCCCCGAGCAAGCCGCGCACCCGCTCCAGCACGGCCAAGTCAGCCGGCGGGAAGTCCGCATCATTCAGCTCCTCGATCGAAGCCCACCGGACCGCCGCCACATCGATGGCCCGCGGAGCCGCCGAATGCGAGAGCCGTGTCGCCTCGAAGAAGAGGAGGAGCACCTCTTTGGATGGATAGCGATGAAAGGTGATCTCGACCGGCGCCCCAATGGCGCACGCGATCCCCAGCTCCTCCCGCAGCTCCCGCGCCAGCGCGTCGCGCGGGTCCTCCCCCTCCTCGACCTTGCCTCCCGGGAACTCCCAACAGAAGGCGAGGTGCGTCCCCTGTTTGCGCTGGGAGAGGAGGACCCTTTCGTCCTCGATGAGGATGGCGGCGGAGACCAGGAGGGGGGGCATGGGGAAGGACGGAGGGGAAGGACGAGGTGGCAGAAAGCGGTGGGGCGCCTTCATAGCAGTGTGCTGAAAGAGAACGGCGTTCGGGTGCCGAAGCAGCAAAAATAACCCGCTCCAAGGTCGCCATTCACAAGACAAGCGCGCCGCTGCTCCGGCGAGGATGCCCACCCCCGCCTCGCTCCGCTCGGCGACCCCTCCCTTGCTCGTCGCTCCGCTCCTCGCGGGAGGGGTGGCGGGCACGCCGAGAAGGCGGCAACACGGGGACCGGCCGGGACAGGGGGCGAGCGGTCTCCCCGACCACTACGAAAAGCATAGCATAAAGCCTCCCAACTCATTTCCATCTCTCGGACGCAAAGCGACGAGAGGGCGGCGAGTATCATTGAGGCGCGGCGAAGAGAGTCCAGGCCCAGACCCAGTGAGCCGAATCGCGCGAGGACCCCAGATCGAGAATTGCGCTCGCTCACTTGGCAATTGCATTGCGCAACATTGCGCGCAACCCGTAGCAGGCGCGTTGCGGCAGAACTGCCAGCCGGAGCTCCGCTTCCGGAACCGGCAATACGAGCGCGGCCAGTATGCTGCTCGGAAGGGGCACAGTCTGCCCCCGCTGCCCCTATCTGCGATATCGCGTGTTGGTCGTGATCGAACTGGCAAGCTCTCGCCCATCGGGTAGACTCGGCGGCATGACTTACACACGGTATTCGATAGCGCTGTTGGTCTTCGGCTTTCTTGGGTGCTCGGGGGCGTCCAATGGTGGTGGAGGGGGTGGAGGGGGTGGCGGCGGCGCGCCGAACGATACGTCCGCCTGCGAAGCGTCTGTCGAGTACCTCGGCGGCGACGATGTGGGGCCGTACACTGTCGGGCACGCGCCGTGGTGCACGGACTGTTCATTCGAGAGCCAGGCGACACTGGATCCGGGGTTCGACGATCACGGGTACACCGCCCGCGTCGTGATGTCGCCCGGCGGGCAACCGACGCTGCTCGCGGTGGGACCAGCGGAGCAATCCCAGGCGGTGTGGGCGTCGCCGAACGTCTCGGACGCCGTCGCGCCCCTGCCCGGAGTCTCGGTCGGCGCGGCGTTCCTCGCCACCGACGGAGGGGCGCCGTACGCGCTCTTCCCCGCGACTTCTCCCGGCCAGCTGCGCCTGCGCGATCCGTCCGGCGCCGAGGAGATCCTGGCCTGCGACGAGCCCTACGCGATGGGGCTGGGCGTCGCCATGGAGGGCGACCAGATCCACGCCGTCGCGGCATATGTGCTCGAAGAGGACTTCCTCAACAACCACCTCACGGCGTTCTCGCGAGGGGCGGATGGTAGCTGGAGCGACAAGCCCCTCGGGGACCTCAGCGAGGGCCCTATCGCGCTCGCGCGAGCGGCGAGCGGGAAGTGGCTCGCCATTGGGAACCCGCCCTACGTCGATGGTGACGTCGCGGAAGGTTTGACGTTGCTGATCGAGGACGGGAGCCCGCGCCAAGTCGACCTCCCGAGCCCGATGATGGAGGAGGACTTCTACGGGCCATACTTCCAGCCCCACCCCCGGCTCCAGATCATCCCTGGCGAGGACGACTATCTCGCATTGATGTCCGTCGGCGGAGATCTGGTCACGGTCCTCCTCGCGGACGGCGGGCGCGTCGAGATTCCAGCACCCCAAGTCGCCCCCGAAGCCTGCCAGTTCTCGGCCGACAATTGCATGACGGAGTGCGCCACCCTCGGCAGCGCGACGGTGTCCGCGTCGGCCTTCATCGACGGTGAGAGCCTGTTCGTCGTCATGGCGCAGTACACGACGGATCGGCTCTACCTCTATGATTGCCAGGGGTCGGGCGACAACTGCGACTGCACCGAGACGCTCGACCACGATGACCAGCAGGCCGAGCTCGTGATCGCCCGCTACGATCTCGCCACCTTGAGCGGGGGCGTCATTTTCGAGGAGCCCATCCCCGGGGAGCTCGAGGAGGTCTGGATGTCGGCCTCGCCCGCGGGCGAGAACCTCGTCGTCGCGTTCAAGGAGCTCGGCATCGCCGCCGTCCGCGTCGGGACGCTCGACTTGGGGATGCTCCGCGCGCTCTGAGCATTCAGAGGCGGGCCGAGCACATCCCGCCGCCGCCGGCCGCTCACAGGCAGCCGATGGCGGCGGGCATGTTGAGAGACATCTGGGTGCTGGCGCCCTGATTGAGGATGCAGTCGGCGGCGGTGCTGCCGAATAGATTCGTGAGGACGCGGGTCATGACCGCTTGATTGGTGACGACGACGGCGGGATCGAACCCGAGGCCAGCGGCGGCGCCGTTGCCCTCGAATCGATTGTTGATGATCCGGGTGGAGTAGGCGGCGGTGCGGATCGCCGCGTAGCCGTTGGACTCCATTCGCACGCCGTCGATGAGCAGATCGTTGCTCGTGACCGCGTCGTGACCTTGGCCGTCGACGTTCTCGATGGGCCTCGCGTCGCCCGGCCCCAGCACGTTGATGCCGTAGCGGGCCGCTCCGCTGGAGAGGCCGTCGCGGATCCGCCAGCCGTTCGCGTTGTAGCCGATGACGATGTTGTCTTGTCGGTTCGCGGAGATGTTGCTGCTCTGGATATCCACCGAGTAGCTCGAGGTGCCGCGGACCCCGACATAAAAGTCGGTCACCCGGACGCGGTTCAAATGCACCATATTGAGGTTGGCGAGGGCGATCCCGGTCGAGTGGGTCGCGGTCGTGCCTTGGGAGTAGGGGCCATAAATCGCGAGGTCCTCCACGGTGACGTTCTGTCGCGGAGCGTTCTGGCAGACCGAGACCGCCGTGCCGTCGTGGGTGAAGACGAGCGCGCCCTCTCCCCCGTCCGAGACCCCGACGAGAGCGAATGGATTGGGCAGTCGAATGCCCGCGTCGAGCGTGCATACCTTGTCGACGATGAGCCGGCCATTCGGACCCATCTCGAAGAGGAGGCTCTGGAGAGCGGCCGCGTCGTTGCAGGCGCCCGCCATCTCCTCGCTGAGGCGCCGGATCCGCTCTCCGCTGCCGCTCGCGGGGCATGGGCTGTCGGTGATATCGGTCGGTCCGGCGGGGGTGAGGGCTCGAGCGGCCTGCCCGTCGCGTTCGGCCGAGATCGGATCGGACGCTGCGCCCGGCTCGACCTCACAGCCACCCAAGAGCGCCATCGAGCCGACGGCCGCGCACACAAAAGCTCTGTTCATCGTCGCACCTCGATCGCACCCCTTCGCACGTCCCGAGCCACGTGCTCCCCCCCACGCTGCGCCGAGGTTTCGTAGCGGCAGTGAGGGTCGTCGCCCTCAGCGCGCGGATGCTTCGTCCCCTCAGCGCGGGTCGAACGATCCCTACGACGCGCCGGCGGAGGGAGGAGCCCCCGTTGCGCGCCAGCGGGATGGGCGTAGCCTCGCGCCATGGCCCTCGAGTACATCGTCGCCGGCCGCCGCTCCCTCCCCGCGCCCCCTCACGCCCGACCCTGGAGCTGGACATTCGCGGTGGACGATGACGAGGACGACGAGGCCTCCACCAATGGCGACGAGGTCTCGTTCGACGAAGGGTCGTTCGAGCTCGAGGAGATCCGCTCCGAGGGAAACGACGATTTCTATTCATTCGTTGAGAAGCACTCGGGGTTCGCGCCGAGGTCGGTGATCACCATTCGCAAAGCGGGGTGGGATTTCAGTCGCGCCGCCGCGGAGGTCCTCGCGGCTGCCCTCGACGGCGTCCTGTTCGTCGATGGCCTCGTCGAGGAGCACGGGGTCGAGCGGGTGCCCGCCGCCGACCCGGCCCATTCGATTGATGTGCTCCAGGCTCGCATCGAGGCCGCCTCGCGAGAGCCGCGCCGCTTCTTCGAGCGGTGGGCGGCGGCGGAGGCGCGCGCTCGCGAGGAGCACGACCGGCGACACCCGGAGGACGCGGACCGCCGCGCGCGCGAGAACGACTGGTCGGACCTGTGAAGTCCTCGCGCCCCCACGAATGGGCGATTCCACTCCCTCACTGCGCACCCCCTCGAACGCGCGATAACATAGGCCGCACGTGTTGGCCTCCGAGATCGATTGCCCTCTGGGCGGAGCCGACAGATTCTCCGGCAATGGGTCTGGAGCGCACTTCACGATGGGTGGTCGCCGCATCGCTGTGGATCGTCTCTGCTTGCGCGAAAGAGCCCCAGGCGCCGCCGAACCAGCCGGTAGGCGCCATCCCGGAGGTCCAACAGGCGAACGCTTCATGGCACGAGGCCAGCGTGTTCGTCTCGATCCCGGATAGCGCGGACTTGCGGCTGCAAGTGGAGAGGGCGTTCCTGAAGGCGGGGGCGAAAGTCACGAAGACGCCAGAGGAAGCGACCATCGTCGTGACCTTCGGGGACGCCGGCGACAGCTACTCCAATAGCGGTATCAAGGGCGGGGTGTCCTTCAACTCCACGCGCCGGAGCATCCTCGCGACCGCGACCGCGGGCGGGCGCCTCGTGGCGGAGGCGAAGGCGGCCAGCGAGTTCACCGTAACCAACAAGGAAGACGAAGAGTTCGCCGCGTTCACCCGCCGCACCGCGGAGCAGAGCAGCGCTTCGTTCCAGCTGATCGCCAACAGCATCGTGAACCAGCTGCTCGCCAAAGAGATCCCCACCCCCGCGCCGAAATGAGCTCGCCCGCGACGGTCTTCACTCGATGACGAGCGTCGTCTGCACCTCGGGCCGCTCGTAGTCGGCCGCGCCCGTCCTCACCTCGAGGTTGGAGAGGATTCGGGCATGGCCGCCGCTGTGGGTGTGACCGCAGACGACGGTCATCTGCTTGTCGCGATGGGCTCGCATCGTGCGCTCGAGCACCTGCCCCGCCGCGTGGCACGTGAAATGAGGGAGCCAATCGTCGTCGGAGATCCTCCCTTCGTGCCAGCAGGCCTCCCGAAAGGGGGGAGCGTGAATGGCGACGATCACGCGCTCGGACCGGGCGAGCGCGGCCGGCAAGTGCTCCTCGAAGTGCGCCGCCGCTTCGTCGCCGAGGGCGTGGAGCTCGGCGAAGAGATCTTGGCTCTCTCGCAGATCCTCGATGAGGACCGCGTCGTTGAGGAGCACCCGCGAGCGGCGACCCTCTCCGAGGCGACCGTCCCCCCAGCCATCGTGGCCCACGAGCGCCGTCCTCTCGGTGAGGCCGACGACGCCGCACCGGGGGAGCCAGCGCAGGTAGCGCGACGAGGCCGAGAGCGCTGCCATCTCTTCGCGGACCTGCCGGATGGAGCCTCGATAGAAGTCGTGATTCCCCAATACGAAGTAGATCGGCACCGCGAGCTCGTGCTCCATCATTCGGAGGTGTCCGCTCAGCTCCGGGGCTTCGCTGATGTCGCCGCTGATGATGACCGCGTCCGGCCTCTGTCGTGCGATCGCGGAGCAGAAGGCGCGTATCTGGGCCTTGCCGAGGAAATTGAGGTGAATGTCCGTGATCCAGGAGATCCTCATGGGCGACCTCGAGCCGTGGGCTGCTCAATCCTCGCTCGATACGTGGATGAGGGGCGGCATCATCTGGGCGGGGCGCACCCCCATCAGGTGCTTGCATGTCCGGGTCAGGTGGGCAGAGTCGGCGAAGCCGGCCGCGTGGGCAGCCTCGGTGAGGTTCGACCCGCCCAGCAGCACCGAGCCGAGAGCGCGGCGCAGCTTGAACCAAGTGCGAAACGACAGCGGCGAGGGCCCGAGCGTCTCGCTGACGAGGTGGGCGAGGCGGCTCGCCGAGACGCGGGCGCGCGAGGCGGCGTCGTCGATCGTCGCGCCTTCGACCTCGAGCGCCTCGAGGGCGCGGAGGAGGCGCGGGTCGACGCGGCGGCGCGGCACCCTGAGCCCATCGCCGAACGCCTCCCGGAGATCGTCGCACCCGACCACGAAGCCTCCCCAGCGCTCCGCGAGCCGCGCGACGTCTTCGAACGCGTAGCGGCGCGGGTCGAAGTACGCGACGCCGCCGACCTCGGCGTCGATCGAGCGGACGTGATGGCGCACACCGGCCGGGATCGCAGTGGCGCGCCGCGCTTCGATCACCCGATCGCCGAGCCCGATCCGGCACGGCGCGAGGATGATCGAGTGCATCGCCGGACAGCGCTCGAACATCGCGACCCCTCGGGCCTTCGCCTCGGTGAGCGCGAGCGAGGGCCCGGTCACGAGGAACGTGGCCGCCTCGCGGCCCGTCGCCGCGGGCCGACGGATTACGCTCTCCACCCCTGGAGTATCGAACGATCTAGGCGAGGTGGCCACCCACAGACGCTCGCAGCAGGTTCGTTCAAGCGGGGAGGCGCGGAGCCGGGTTCACTGCGACCATGCTCCGCGGCTACCGCCCTACCCTCGTCACGATCGGCGTGCTCTACGCGTCGATGGCCGCCTCCGCGATCATCCGCGGGGTCGACATGCTGCGCGACTTCGGCGTCGCCGAGGACGTCGTCGCCTCGCCGGTCCTCGCCGACTTCTTCTCGTTCTTCTATTGGCTGATGGCGTTCGTCGGCATCCTGATGGTCCTGTTCGGCATCGTGGTCCGCGAGCGATATGGGCAGCGCCTCGTGTGCGCCGTCTTCGTGGTCGCTAACCTCGGCTTCGGGTGGCGCGACCTATCGACCTCGGACACCCGATTCGGCAACCACCTCTATCGGGGCGACGCGACCATGATGTTCGTCGCGATCGACATGGCGCTCGCGCTCGCGTTCGCGACGCTGCTCGTCATCGACCGGCTGAAGCCGAGCGCCTCCGATTGACCCATCAGGCGACCTGCGTCTCCAGCGCATCGAACGAGCCCGTCCAGCCCGCGGTCATGCCTCCGCGCTCGCGGACGAGGGCGGCGAGCTCGGCGGAGGTCGCCTTCCCTTCTGCCTCCGTCGTAAGGGTCACGCGCGTCCGGTCGGGCCCCTCCTCCGCGAGGAGCACGGTGTTGCGCAGGGTCGCAGGCCACGTCTCGGCGCCGGGGGCAGGGGCGGGGCGCTCGACCTCGTCGACGAACTGCTGGAGATAGACAATCCGACGCGGGGGCTCGATGGCGAGGTACTCGGCGCGAACGTGCATCGTGCCGTGGGGGCCCGTGATGACGAAGAGCGTGCTCTTGCCCGCTTCGATATCCGAGCGGAGGAAGCGCATCTCGCTGCCCGCGGGGGGGAGCCACTTGGCCAGGGCGGTCGGCGTCGTCCACATCTCGAACACGCGGGCGATAGGGGCGTCGAATGTCCTGTTGATGACGAAGCTCGTCTTGCCGGTCACGGCCCGGTCGACGTGCTCGGCGAGGCGGTCCCACGTCGAGTTGCCATTGGCTTGTTTGATGCGCTTCCGGGTCTGGGCGGCCGCCTCGGGCGACGGCAGCCGATAGACCATCTCCATCGTGGTCTTGCCGTCGTTCTCCGTAAACGTCACGGTCACGTGGAAGAGCGGCGGCGTCTTCTCGGTGGCGCCGTGATCATAGACGAGCCGCTTGTGCCGCTCGACCTCGTGGTACGTGGTGATGTTGGGGTAATCGACGCCGTCGGGGCCGTGCATCGTGTAGCGCCAGAAGCCTCCCGGGCGGAGATCCTTCTCGTGGGTGGTGATCGTGAAGCCTCGCGGGCCCCACCACTGCTCGACCTGCTCCGGGACCGTCCACGCATCCCATACGACGCTCGCGGGCGCGTCGTACACGCGCGTGAGCCGGATCTCGTTCGAGTCATTTCTTGCCGCCATTGCGTCTGCCCTTCGGGGTGCTGGTCTTCGGGTTCTTGCGGTTTGGTTTGTTCGGCTGCGCCATGACGCGCGCGAGGTGAGCGTCCAGGCGGTCGAGCTGCTCCTCCGCCATCGCGCGACAGTGCTCCATCCAATCGACGGCCGGCTCGAGCCCGCGCGGCACGAGCCGGCACGGGCGCTGCTGCCCCTCCCGGCTCCGCGAGATGAGCCCCGCTCGCTCGAGCACCTTGAGGTGCTTGGTGATCGCCGGCCCCGACAGCGCGAACGGCGCGGCGAGATCCTTCACGGGCGCCTCCCCCGCCGACAATCGGACGAGGATCGCCCGCCGCGTGTCGTCGGCGAGCGCCGCGAAGACCATGGAGAGGTCGGTCGCCTGCATGACCGTTGTTTACCTCGCGGTTATTTAACCCGCAAGTTAAATTTCACGGCGAGCGCGTCGGGCGGAGCGACGAGCCGGGCCGCTCAATAGCAATCCGCGAACGTCGCCTCCGCTGTAATTCGGGCGCGCCCGGCGCTCACGCAGTCGATCTTCAGTCGGCCCGAGACGAGATCGGTGTCATTGTACGCTTTGCCCGTCTCGTGCACGTCGACTTCGTACGCCGAGCAGGTCTGGGCGGTGAGGATCTCGCCCTCGGACGCGAACGCGACCTCGACCTCCGGTGGCTCGCCCTCGGCGACCGTGAGCCGTTGCGCGGAGGGAGCCTCTTCGTTCCCGTAGAGGATGATCCCAGGCCGGCCATTGACGCGGACGGGCCGGCAGTGGGCGACGTCCAGCGACCACGGCCGCTTCCAGCCCTCGACTGTCACCTTGCCGCTCGCCTTCTCTGCGTCGACGACCTTGGCGCACGAAGAGACCGAGAGCGCGGCGAGGAGGAGTGTGGCTCGCACGCGCGAAGGCTATCGGAGGGGACGAGGTGCCGCTACGTCCGCGGCGCGAAGCCGCCAAGTAGCCGAGAGGTTACCGCGTGTTTCCCGCGTGGAAGCTAGAACGCTCGCATGCATCGAGCTTGGTTCGGGGTCCTGATGGTCGGGGCGCTCCTCTCGGCGTGCGGGGAAGGCGCGGGCGCAACGGGCGATGAGCCGCAACCTTCGGCGGTGATCGAGGGAGCTTACGTAGGGGAATTGAGCGTCGAGACGGACGTGCCCGCGGACGCCATCTTCGCCAGCTGCGAGATCGAGGTCGACGGGGACGGGAGCGTGACCGGCGTTGTGACGAGCAAGGCCCCATCGGCGACGGTCGGCGAGGAGGGGACGGTGACCGGTCGGCTCACCCCCGAGGACGCGATCTCTTACGAGACCGAGCTGACCATTGCGTTTCCTTCGCTGGGCACGGTGCGCGCAGCCGGGGTCCTCGTCTTCGCGGAGCCGACCCGCTCCTTGGCGGGCCAGCTCTCGGCGCGTGACGAGGGTGGTCATCTGTTGGGCAACGCCGCGTTCGTGGCGCACCAGGAGTGACCGCTCGGGTCGAGTCGAATCGCACAATCGATGGTTAGCGAGATGGACAGTCTATCGATGCTCGAAATGTCGCCTCGACCCGGCCAATGGATCGACGGGCGTTACCGGGTGACGGGCGTGCTCGGCGAGGGAGGCGTGGCCGTGGTCCTCGCGGCCGTCCACCACCTGCTGGATCTGCCGGTCGCGATCAAAGCGGCGCGACGCGGCTTGCCTCGGGACTGCGATCTCCGGGCGCGCTTCGCGGTCGAGGGGCGGGCGCTCGCGGCCTTGCGGGGGCACGGGGTGGCGGGCGTGCTCGATGGAGGAGTCCTGGGCGACGAGATCCCGTACCTGGTCCTCGAGCAGCTGACCGGCAGCGATCTCCAGGGGGTGCTGCTGCGTGACGGGCCCATTCCCTGGCGGGAGGCGGTGGCCCACGTGCTCGAAGCCTGCGAGACGATCGGAGCCGCCCACGAGCTCGGGATCGTGCATCGCGATCTCAAGCCTGCGAACCTCTTCCTCAGCCGCGAGGCCGACGGCAAGGCTCGGGTGAAGGTGCTCGACTTCGGCCTCGCCCGATTCGTGCGCGAGCCCGCGGTCGCGGCCGGAGAAGTAGGAGCGCTGATGGGGACGCCCGCGTACATGCCGCCAGAGCAGTTTCGAGCGCTCGCGCTCGCCGACGCGCGCTCCGATGTCTGGTCGCTCGGCGTCACCCTGTTCGAGCTGCTCTCGGGCCAGCTTCCCTTCGACGACTCGAGCCTCACCGCGACCGCGACCGCGGTCTTGGCAGGCCCACCTCGGGAGCTCTCGCGCCCGGGCCTCTCACTGCCGGACGGGCTCGCCGACGTCGTCGGTCGCTGCTTGGCCAAGGACCCTGAACGCCGGCCGCGGACGGGGGGCGAGCTGCGGGCGCTCCTCTCCCCATTCCAATGCAGCGAGGTCGAGCCGCGCGGCGCGAGGCGCGCGGTCACGTCGGCGCTGATCCCGATCCGGTCCGCGCCCGCTGTCTCGGGCGAGACGTATGGGGGAATGCTCCCGCTCCTGGGGGCCGAGGACGAATCGCACGCCGTGCGGGGAGCGGAGGCGTCCTTCGCGGCGTGAGCTCTCGCGACCGCGTAGATCGCGGCCTCTCCGCGACGGAATTCGAAGGAGATGAATCTCGATGTAGCCTCCGCCCATGATGGGTCGCGATGAGGCGCGGAGTGCTCGGGCGGGCACGCCCTTGCACGCCCGCGTCCCTCGCCCGCCCCCGATCTTCGTAGGGCGCGAGGAGGAGCTCGCGTGGCTCTCGACCGCCTTCACTCGCAGCAACGTCGTGGTGATCTCGGGATGGGCGGGCATCGGCAAGAGCGCCCTCGTCGCCGCGTTCTCGGGGCGAGGCGGGCTCGGCGCCGGCGACGCGATCTGCGTCCGTGGCGAGAGCGCGCGATCGGTGTACGCACAGCTCTGCGCGATCTGGGGGGAAGGGACGGACCCCACCGATATCGACGGCTCCACGTTCGGGATCATCGAGGGCATGGAGCGTCACGGTCGGCCCCTCGTCATCGAGGACGGCCATCGGTTCGTCGACCTCGAAGAGCTGACTCGGCTCGTCACCGCCTTCGCGAAGTGGCACACCGGACCGGCGCGCCTGATCGTCCTCAGTCGAGCGCGGCTGTCGGCTCCCGAGATCGCAGAGCAGTCGCTCTGGGTGCCGCCGCTCCCGGACGAGCGCGTCGAGGAGCTCATCCGCCGATGCGCGCCCGCGGAGCTCGACGCGCGGGTCGCGTCGCTCGTTCGCGCCGCCCGCGGCAGCCCGCTCGAAGCGCGCAGGCTCCTCGAAGGGTCGTCGGGTCCGACCCCCGCTCAGCTCGCCGACCTCACCGAAGACGCGCTCGCGCTCGCCGCGGTGATCGCGGCCGTCGAGAGACTGCCCGGCGCGGTGTTGGGGGGCGCCCTCTCCTCCAGTCGGCAGCTCCTCGGTGATCAGCGCATCGTCGAGCAGGAGGGCGATTGCGTGGGGATGCCGGAGAGGCACCGCGATCTCTTCGCGCAGCCGCCGACGCACGCCGGGGAGCTCGCCGCGCTGGTCGCTCAGAGGCTCATCGATCTCGATCTCGGGGAGTGGCGCTGGTCCGCGCTCGTGCTCGCGCGCATGAGCGCGCGGACCGATCTCGTCGATTCGATCCTCGCCGACGCCGACGAGGGCTTCGCGGACGTCGTCGGCGGTCAGCGGCTCTTCGAGCTGCTCGACGGGGTGGGCTCGAACGAAGCGCTGAGGATGCGCCTTTTGTGCGTGCACATCGGCCCGTGGCAGGAGGGGCTCGCGTGGCTCGCCACGCTGCGCCTCCCCGAGGAGCCGAGGGTGCAGCTCGCCTTTGCCCTCGCCCTGTTTGCGGCGAGCGATCTGTCCGGTGTCGAGCGGGTGCTGCGCGCATTGGCCTCTCGCGATGTCGACGCCGCGACGCGGCTCGAAGCGCTGATCGGGCTGGTGAAGGTCTCCGACGACGATCGCGTCTCCGACCTCCGAAGCCAGCTCTCGGAGCTGCCCCTCGATCGGGAGGCGGATCAGCTCCGGAGAGACGTGTGGCTCGCGTACGCGCGCTTCCGGCTGGGAGAGCGGCGAGCGGGGCAAGCCATCCTTCGGACGGTGTTCGCTCGCCGCCACGTGCTGCGCAGCAACCCGGCCGCGTCGAGGCGCGAGCTCTACCCGGCCCTCGCCTTCCTCTCGCTCTTCGACGAGGCGCGTCGGCTCGCCGCGGAGGAGGCGCTCACCCGCCGGCGCACGCCGCGATGGGCCTACCTCGCAGCCATCCTCGGGGTGGAGACGTGCGACGAGCCGTTGCGTGCAGAGCAGGCGGCGAGGCTCCAGCAAGTGGCAGCGGGCTCGACGCGATACGAGTTCCTGGCGACCTACCTCGAAGAGCGCGGCGCGGTGCACGTCGACCTCACGCGCGCGAGGAGCGCGCTCTCGCGAATGTGGACGATCGCAGAGGCGCTGAGCGACGCGCGCTTCCTCGCCGATTGTCGCCTCTACGAGCTCGAGCTCGGGCTGTACCTCTCGTCGTCGCTCCCGGAGCGCCTGCTCGCTGACGACGGCGTCCACGCGCCTCTCGTCTCCCTCGTCCGTCTGCGCCGGGACGGCTTCGATCCCGGCGCGACCGCGCGAGCCGAGAACGGCGGATGGCAGGCGGTTCTTTGCGCGGAGCGCGCGTTCGCGCGCGGCGATTTCGAAGAGGCCACCACCGTGCTCGAGGAGGCGGTCGCGGAGGCGCGCCAACGAAGCGCCGTCCTCGAAGAGGCGGAGCTGTTGGCCGCGCGCGCTCAGCTCGTGCTTCGCTGGCCGTCCGTCGATGTGGCGCGGGCCGGACGGCTCGCCGAACAGCTCACCGCCCTCGCGGATCGATGCGGGCTCGCAGAGCTGGGCCGCCTCGGCGAGGGCGTTCGGCTGTTCGTGGCCGAAAGCCCACCGAGCGAGCCCGCGCTGCGAGCGCTCGCCGAAGGGGCGGGGTGGATCGCTCGGCTCGCGCGCGCGCTGCTCGGCGACCAGGAGCTCGCCTGGAAATGCGATCGCGACGCCCTCGATGGCCTCCGGCGGCGCTCTCCCCCTGCGGCGGAGCGGGCTCGGCTCGCGTTCGACGAGGAGGCGTTCGTCGTGCGCGTGGGGAGCGCCCATCGCCTCGAGCTCGGCAACCATCGCCTGCTCTTTCGGCTCCTGCAGGTCCTCGGCGCGACGAAGGTCGGCGCCACGAAGGAGCGCCTCTCCCGCGAGGTCTGGGGCGTCCCGAGCTATCGCTCCGAGCGCGACGACAAACGCATCCAAGTGGCAGTCGCGCGGCTCCGCTCGCTCATCGCCGCCGCGAGCTTCCCCATCTCGATCGTGACGACCCCGACCGGCTACGCGATCGGGCCGTGACCTCACCGCTCGCTCATCGGCCCCGCCCCCGCGGTCAAGGCGGAGAGCATCGCTCGCGGATCGGCGGGCTTGGCCAGGTGAGCGTCGAAGCCGGCCTCACGGGATCGGCGCCGGTCTTCCTGCTGGGCATATCCGCTCAGGGCTACCATTCGAATGTCTCGGAGCGCCGGATCGGCGCGGACCGCGCGCGCGACCTCGAAGCCGTCGATGTCGGGGAGGCCAATGTCACAGACGACGACGTCGTGAGGCCGACTGCGCAGCTTCGCGAGGCCGGTGCGGCCGTCATTGGCGACCTCGACTTGGTGACCCGAGAGCTCGAGCATGGAGGCGAGGATCTCCGCGGCGTCGACGTTGTCGTCGATGACGAGGACGTCGAGGGAATGACCAGGCCCGGCGGAGGGCGCCTCCGAGGCGGGCGCCTTGTGGGCGGGCTCGGCGAGGGGGAGCTCGATCGTGAGCTGGGATCCCCGGCCGAGCCCGTCGCTCTTCGCGCGAACGGTACCGCCGTGGAGCTGGGCAAGGCCCTTGGTAAGGGCGAGACCGAGCCCCAAGCCGCCGTGGGCGCGGGAGAGGCCCCCCTCCGCTTGAACGAATGGCGTGAACAGCCTGGACAGTAGCTCTGGCTCCATGCCGGCGCCCGCGTCGCAGACGGTGATCTCGGCGGTGGTGTCCGTTGCGTTCACGCTCGCGACCACCGTCTGCCCGCGCTCGCTGAACTTGGCCGCGTTGTTGAGGAGATTGCCTACCATTTGCGTGAGCCGGGTCGGATCGACGTCGACCCACGCGGGCCGCGAGAGGTGCGTCTCGAGCTCGAGGCCGCGCGCCTCGAAGATGCCGCGCAGGTCTTCACAGGTGCGCCTCACGACCTCGCGCGCGTCGAGGCGCTTCTTGCGCAGCTCGATCTTGCCGCGCTCGATGCGGGTGACGTCGAGGAGGTCATCGACGAGGCGGGCGAGGTGCACCGTCTGGCGCTCGATGACGCGGAGGGCATGAACGGCCCGGTCGCTGCCCGGCGGGAGGCGCGAGAGGAGATAGAGGCTGTTCTGAATGGGGGCGAGGGGGTTTCGAATCTCGTGGGCGAGCACGGCGAGGAACTCTGTCTTCTTGCGATCGGACTCGCGCGCCTCCACCTCCGCCCGCTTCTGGTCGGTGAGGTCGAGGGCGACGCTCACGTGCAGTCCCGTGCGCTCGTCCACGACCGCGGCCGCCCCGCTGAACGGCGTGCGACTCCCATCCGGCTTGAGGAACGCGCGCTCGTATCCGACGGACACGCCCGTGCGGGCGAGCTCGTCCCGGGTGCGCCAGACCGACTCCGCGAACTCGGGGGCGACGCTGCTCGCGAGGTCGACGCGACCGGCCTCGAAGTCGGCGCGCGTGCGCCCCATCATCCGGAGCATCTCGTCGTTGACGTGGGTCACGCGCCCGCTCTCGTCGGCGAACCCCACCCCGATCAGGTTTGCGTCGGAGACCGTCCTGAAGAGACGCTCGCTGCGGCGGAGGGCGGCCTCCGCCTGCTTGCGCTCGGTGATGTCGGGGCTGCTCCCCGCGTGTCCGAGGTATTCGCCGGTCGGGGAGAGGCGCGGGACACCGAAGGACTCGACCCAGCGCCACTCGCCGTCCGCGCGTCGCACCCGGGTCTCGGCTCGGAACGGTCTCCGCTTCGAGGCGGCGTCCTTGAACGATGCCACGAACGCCGGCGCGTCCTCCAGGTGGAGGAGTGAATGCCAGCCGTTCGTCTGCACGGAAGCGAGGTCCGTCCCGAAGAACTCGCAATAGGAGCGGTTGACGAACTCGATGTTCCCGGTCGGGTCGGTGACCCAAATCATGACCGGGGTGTCGTCGGCCATGGTTCGGAATCGCGCCTCGCTCGCCCGGAGCTCCTCTGCGTCTCGCCATTGCTGCGTCATGTCGATATCGACGGCGACGGCGCCGATGATGCGGCCCCCGACCGCGACCGGAGCGGCGATGCGGTGGACGCGGATGTCCTCGCCGCTCGAGGCGCGGGTCGCCCACGCGTCGAGCGAAGCGACCTCGCCCTCGAGGGCGCGGCGGAGCGGGAGCGCCTCCGGCTCGATCCAAGGGCCATCCCGGTCGTCTCGCCCGCGCCGAAGACGGAGCTTCGCCGCCATGTCTCCGACCGCTTGGCGCACTTCGTCGCGGGACGCCGCGCCGAGCATGCGGAGGCCCTCCGCGTTGCATCGGTCGACGCCGGTCTTGTCTGCGAAGTAGACCGCGAAGGGGATGGACTCGAGGATGGCGCGCGTCTCCGCGAGGGCGGCGCGGGCCGCGTATTGTCGGCGCCGCGTCCGCAGCGCGGCCCGCACCGCCAGCACGAGCGTGCTCTTCTCGAGCGGCCGCTCGAGGACGGTGACGTTGCCGAGGCGGGCGAGGCTCTCCGTCGATTCGAGCCAGCGACTGGTCGCGAGGAAGAGCACGGGCAGGTCGGACCAGGGCTCTTGGCGCTCCAGGTGATCGACGAGGGTCCGGAACGAGCTCGGCGTGAGCGCCTCCTGCGCGATGATGGCCGCGGCCGCGCCCTGCTCGATGACGCGAACGAGCTCCTCGCCGCTCGCGGCCAGCGCGCATTCGAAGCCGGCGGTGCGGAGCGCGTCGTGGGTGACCTGCCCGTCGCGCGAGGACGAAGTGAGCAGGGCGATGCGCTGCTCGACGGGAGAGCCTCTGCTCACGGTCGACTCTCGCGAGCGAGGGCCAGCGGATCCCCGATGCGCACGCCGCCCGGCCCGAGGAAGAGCTCGCGGATCGTGGCTTCATGGAGGCCCGACCGCTTCTTGACCACCGAGAGGGCCTTGCGAACGTTCCCGTTCACCTCGAAATAGCGGAACAGGACGACGTTGTCGGCGAGGTAGCTGAGGTCGATCGGCGCGGCGGTGTCGGAGGCCAGCAGGCCGTGCTGCGCCACCGTCATCACCGTGAGCACGCCGAGCTGGGCCAGGTAGCTGAGGAGCTCATGAAGCTGCAAGGCCAGAAAGCTCTCCTCCGGCATGGCATTGAGGTACCCATTGAGACTGTCGATCAGGACGAGGCGGACCCCGTCGGCTTGGACGACGGACCGGACCCGATGGATGAACTCGCCGGGGCAGAGCTCGGCCGGGTCGATCTGCTGCAGGATGATCTGTCCCGACTCGACGTGGGGATGCATATCCATCCCCAAGGAGGCCGCCCGCGCGAAGTACATCGCCGCCGTCTCGTCGAAGGCGA
This sequence comes from Polyangiaceae bacterium, assembly GCA_044225865.1. Taxonomy (GTDB): domain Bacteria; phylum Myxococcota_A; class Polyangia; order Polyangiales; family Polyangiaceae; genus Xiheicaenibacterium. The sequence continues at coordinate 86,457 of JBGAID010000045.1, forward strand.
AGACGGCGACTCGCTCCCCGCGCTCGGCCGCCGCGAGCGCATATTGCGAAGCCACCGCCGACTTCCCCGACCCGGCCGGCCCCATCAAGAGGACGCTCGACCCTCGAGGCGGCCCGCTCCCCATCAATTCATCCAGCTCAGAGATGCCGCTGGAGACCGGGGCGTCGGTGAACGGGCGATGATGCTCCGCCGCGACGAGACGGGGGAATACGTCGAGACCGCCGGTCCGAATGATGAAATCGTGATACCCGCCGCGGTACTTCAGCCCCCGGAGCTTGAGGATCCGGAGCCTCCGCCTCTCTGCGCCGTAGAGGGGGGCTAGCTGCTCCATCACGATCACGCCATGGACGACGCTCTGAAGCGGCATATCGGGCGAGGTGGTGTGAGGATTGTCGAGGAGCAGGATGGTCGAGCTGAGCTGGGTGAGCCGCTGCTTGAGGGCGAGGATCTGCCGGCGGTACCGGATGGCGCTCTCCGCCAAGAGCCGCAGCTCCGAGCACGAGTCGAGGACGATGCGCGCCGGCTTCAAACGATCGAGCTCATCGAGGAGCTTCTGCATTCGCTCTCCCAGCTCCACCTCGGACGGCCGAAAGATGCTGTTGTCCGTCTCGACCGTGGCCGCGTCGCTCGAGACCTCGATGACGGAGAGCCCCTCCAACGACCAGCCGTGGGACCGAGCGATATCCTCGATTTCGTCTCGACTCTCGGAGAGGGTCACGTAGGCACCGCGCTCGCCGCGCCTCAACCCCTCCATCAAGAACTGAAGCGCGAGCGTCGTCTTGCCTGCTCCCGGGTCGCCCTGGACGAGATACAACCGGCAGGGCGGAAAGCCACCCGCGAGGATGTCATCCAGTCCCGATACGCCTGTCCTCAGGCGGGGCGCGCCCATCTCCTTCGAATCCATCACTGACCTCGCGAGACCGATAATCTCCAGTATCCTCTTCGCACGGCCGAGGCCGCCGGTCACGTGAGCGATCGCCGCCTCGATTGGCACAAAAACGCCACAACGAGGCGCGGTCAGCGGTATCCCGTCTGACGAGCGCCCAATCGATGCTCGATGGCCCCGCGCGCCCATTCGGCGAGGGCCGCGCTCGGGAGATCGACGCGCACCTCGTCCTCCTGTCCGACGAGGATGAGCGTCGCCTCGTAGACGCGAATCATCTCCAGCGCGCCGACCTCCGCGGTCGCGCGCGCTCCGCGGCGGGTCCACTCGACCCGATCCGTGCCAATCACGAGCCGCCCCAGCTCGGGCCGGCGGGCGCGAGTGGCGTAGACGACGATGGCAATGGCAACGACCAGACAGGCGATGCCAAAGGCGACCTCGCGGAGTATGAACGATACAATCGCGGCCGCCCCGAGGGCCGCGCCGGTCACGACGAAGCGCCCGACGCGCGGCGGAGGCCACGCGAAGCTCAGCACGAGATCGCCCTCCACCAACGCGCCCGCGCCTCCTTTCGGTGGGGGCCCCGGCTCCGGCCGCGGCGGCTCGTTCGCGAGCTCGTCGCGGAGACACGAATCCAGGGCGTTCACTGGTCGGTACACCGTCCGCTCTCCATAGAGCTCCACCACCGGCAGCCGCGCGAGGCGGGCGATCGCTTTGGCGCCCCGGCGCGCGTCCGCGGCGCTGCTCGCGATCATCACGTGGACGGCGGCGCGATCGACGTCGCGCGCGGCGCCGAGCACGAAGAAGCCGGTGGGGTCCGGGTCGCCTCGCTCGATCCGGTCCAGCGTCGCCGCGACCGCATCGGGACAGCGGCGCGGCACGAGCGAGACGACGTGGACCCACTGCGGCGCGAATACGCCCGAGGTGCGCGCGGTGAGGGTGAAGAGCTCGCGCTCGACCCAGAGCACTGCCACCGCTCGAAGCGCCTCGAAGGGGATGTTCATCGACGCGTCGGCGAACCGCACGCAGCCCGCGGTCGCATCGATGATGCGCGGGCCGTCCTTGCGGCCTGCGCTCTCGTCGAGCTCGAGGCGCGCGCCGGGGTGCAGCGTGTAGGGATCCACAGACGCGCCTCTAACAGGCATCTTACGGGGGTGGCGTTGTTGGCCCAACCGCTCCCTTATGACGCGCGTCGACGAACGCCTCGCTGCTTGCCTGGCTTCGACGACGCGCGCCTCCGCGCCCTCTCGTGGGTCGAGGTGGCTCCCATCG
>JBGAID010000046.1:0-88712 GCA_044225865.1 Polyangiaceae bacterium
TTCGAGCGAGCACGCGCACGCGGCGGCCGCGAGGAGGGCCCACCGGATGCGCGTCGGATGGGGAGAGGTCTCGGCCAAATGGACGAGACCGATACTAGTACTGCCGGCACGAAGTTCGTGCCTGGATCTGCTCCGCCCCCGCGCACGGCGCGGCTAGTGAAGGGCGGAGCAGCTCCAGGCACGAAGCCTCAAGTCTGGCCGTGGACTTCTGTGTTCCTGGGTACTGCCGGATCCGGAAGCGGACTTCCGGCCGGCAGTACAAGCAGGCTGCTGAAAAAGTCGGCGTTATGCCTCTCGGCACCGGAGTGGCTGCCAATTCACCCCCCTGCCTCGCTGTGCGAGGGGGGAGATCCGTCGGAGGGCACGGCTGGTCGCCGCGTGAGCGGTCGCAGCGAGCTCGCCTTGGGCCTCTCTCTCCTCCGCGCGCGACCGGGTCAAGGTGCTGTGCACAACCCAGAGCGCTGGCTCCCCCCTCGCTACGCGAGGGGGCTGGGGGGGTGAAAGAGCAGCCACTGCCCACCCAGTGGCCTTACGACCGCCTTTTCCAGCACACTGCTGCTCAAGCGAGGATCGAGGAGACGACCTTGCCCCCGTCGATCATCTGGTCGAGTCGATCCGAGGGCACGCCGAGGGCCGCGCCGAGCGTCTTGCCGGCGGAGGCGAGGGTCTCCTCGAAGGGAATGTCGCCATTCTTCTCCCCGGTGGTCGAGTCGATGGAGGAGGCGATGTAATCGCTGTTGTCGTCGTTGGGGGTGATGCCGCCGACCACGCCGCCTTTGATGCCGTCGCCCATGAGCACCATGACGTGGTGCCCCGAGTTGTGATCGCGCCCCGTCGAGCCCTTCTTCTTCAGGGTGCGACCGAACACGTTCAGGCTCCCCACGAGGACGTCGTGCTGAAGGATGCCATCGTCCTTCATCCCGTCGATCTCCTCGACCAGGGCCTGGAGGAGGGGGATCGACTCGAGGTGGCTCGCCGCCTCTGTCTCGAAGCCATCGTCGCTATGGTTGTCGCGGCCGAAATCGAGGTGGATCGTGATGACGGGGGCAATATTCATGGCCGCGAGCACGGCCGCGCAGCGCACCTGGTTCGACGCGTCGTTGCCGTCGATCGTGACGAGCCTCGAGAGCAGGCTCTCGGAGATGCTGCGGACGTCGTCTCGCGAGCGCGCCCACGCGTCCAACATCGCGAGCTGGCTCGGGGTGCCGCGCTCTCGATAGAGGTCGTAGATCTTGTCCATCTGCTTGTCGCGGACGGTGGTGAGATCCTTCAGCGGACCATCGACCCCGCCGAGGGCCTGCCGCACCGACATCGGAGCGACGTTGCCGAGGATGCGCCCCGCCGAGGAGAGCAGCTCTCCCCCCGACGCCCCGAGGCTCACCGGATCCGCCTGGACGGTCCCGAGGCTGGGAGCGAGCTGGCGCGCGATGAGAGAGAGGAGCATGTCGTTCTTCTCCGTCGCGTCCATCATCTTCTGGACGCGATTGAGCTCGCCGTGCACCGGGGTGTAGGTGGCGTGGTGGAAGAACGCGGTGCGATCGAGGATCGCTTGGGGGAGCTGGGCCCAGGGCTTGGCGGCGTGGGTCGCGGTGCCGGCGAGGGTCAGGGCGGTCTTGGCCATCGCGGGATCGCTCGAGTGGAACGCCTCCGTCCCCGAGACCTCGTACGTCCCGGGCACGTTGGCGTTGAGCGGGTCCCCTTGGCTCGACGTGGAGAGGATGAGCATCCGGCTCTTCTGGGAGCCGTCCGCGATCGCCGCGAGCGGGTTCATCAGGACGGCGGCGGGGATGCCGGTCGCGAGCGAGCGGAGGATCAGGCTGCCGGAGGCGGTCGCAAAGGCGCCGAGGAGCTTGCGGCGGCTGAAGCCAGTGTCGGATTTCTTAGAGCTCATGGGTCGTGTCTCCCTCGTTCGTCGATCAGAATCCGACGCCGGCCACGCTCGGCGACATGCACGCGAGGACGAAGGCCGACTGCACCGCCTCCTGGTCCGTCTTGCCGAGCGCGACCGCTTCCGTCACGTGGTCGCGGAGGATCTGGAGCGCGCCGTCATGACGCGGATCGTTCTCGGGCAGCCCCATCAGGTTCTGCACGAGGAGCGCGGTCGCCTCGTCGGGGGTGGCGTCTTGGAACATCTCGTCGTAGCCCTTGAGCACGGCCTGTTCGCACGCCGCCTCCGCGTTCGCGCGGGTGAACATGCTCGTCTCCGAGATCGTGACCGGGTCCACGACGGCGCGGCTGAACGCATCGTCGGGGACGGAGCCCACCGCGTCACGCACCGCGTTCTGCAATGGCGTCGAGTCGCGGAAGTGGGTGCGAATGCCGCAGATGTCCGCGATCCCGGTGCGGGTGGAGAGCTCGCTGCAGAAGGTGGACCGGCGCGCGATGCTCGCCGTCGTCCCGGCGTCGACCCCGGCCACACACTTGTCACCCGTCACGAGCGGTGACGAAAAGAGCTCGGCTACGAGGACGCGGAAGTCGAGGTTGGAATCCTCGAAGGCCTGGACGACGCGATCGAGCTCGGCCCCTTCTACGCATTTCGCGGAGTTCGCATAGAAGCAGAGCTTGTGGGCCCACGCGTAGGGAAAGTCCGGGTGGGTGGCGAGGGTTTGAGCGAGATCCTCGATGCCATTGCCGCTCGTCTTCACCCCACGGAAGACGAAATCGCCTTGGAGGTCCGTCCGCTCCGGGTCGAGCTGCTGGCCATAGAAGTTGGAGAACGAAGCGCGATAGTAGTCGCGCATCGGGTCGAGCGTCTGGTGGCAGCCATAGCACTCGGAGCCGGGAGCGGCGTGCTCGGCGTCGATGTTGGTGGGACTGAAGTCGGTGACGGCGACCCCCTCGAAGCTCTTGCCCAGCGCGACGATGAGGGCCTGATTGATGGTCACGCGGGAGGCGTTGTCCTCATTCGTGGCCCACGTCGAGAAGAAGCCGGGGGAGGTGAGAAACCCGATCCGCGGGGTGTGGAGGACCATCTCCGTCGCGGTTCGGAGCTTGTCGATGTCGTAGAAGATCGTCGGGGCTTCGTCGCCGCTCGGCTTTCGCACCTTCACCCAGTGCCAATCGGTGAAGTCCGCCCGATCGAGGAGGGGGGTGCCGTTGGCGGCGCCGCTGTTGCACGCGGTCTGGCCCTGCCGCGTGACCCCTTGGTGGCGCCCGAGCACCACCGCGCTGAAGACGAAGAACGAAGGGGAGACGTTCCCGTTCAATCGCCATTGACCGTTCGTGTTGTGGGTCGTGTCGATCGTCTGGGAGGCGGCCACGTTGCACGACGCCGGGAGATCGACGAGGGCCTTGTGATAGAAGGTCGCGAACTTCGGGTTCGTGGGATCGAGGGCCTGGGAGAGGGGGGGCGCGGCGGCGGCGTCGCGGACCAACGTAATGGTGTCGAAATGCCCGGCCGTCGTCCGGACGTCGTGGGACTCGTCGTCGCTGACGACCTCGTCGTCGGTGAACGCGAGGAACGACATCTGGGCCGTCGTCATCATGAACTCGTCCGTCGTCAGCACGTCGCTGAAGGGCCGGCCGTCGGCGACGAGCTTCGTCACGGTGCGCGCGAAGCTCTCCGCGAAGCTCGCGTTGAGCATCTCGTCCGCGTTGGGGCTCCGCGGCCCATTGTAGAAGCCCGTCGAGGTGGCGCTGCGCCCGAGCAGATTGAACAGAGACGCGTTGTCGCCGCTCGTCTGCTGGAACGCGGTCATGAAGAACCGCTCGAGGACGGGTTGGGCCTCGGGCTGGGCGAGCCAGCCCTCGATCATCGACTTCAGCTGGCTCGCGTCCTCTTGAAGGGCGGTGAGCTCGGCGGCGGTGAGGGGTTGGCCGGTGAGGAGGGTCTTCACCTTCGCGCCATAGGCATAGGGCGGGAGCAGCGCGTCGAGGTTGCACTCGGACGCGTCCCCGCCCGGCTGCCAATCGATAGGCTTGGAGCCGTTCGGCTGCGGGTCTTCCGTCTCCTGCGTCTCCCCGTCGGTCGGCGCGCTGTCGCAATGGACCATTGCGAGCGCCGAGGCAGCGAGGGCCAGGGTCGCGGCACGGTGGAAAGTCTTCACGGCAGCATGCCTCCTTCGAGCCATTCTTGAATCGTCTTGATGTCGTCTTCGCCCCAGTCCGGTCCGACGTTCGCGGCGGGGGGCATGGTCTTGCCTTCGACGACGCGCGTTCGAATCAGGTCCGCGTTCGCGGTCCACGAGGCGTACGTCGAGAGATCGGGAGGATCGGTGGAGTCTTTCGTGTGGCACCCCGCCGTCGCGCAGTTGGCCTGATAGATGGGGGCGATGTCCGCCTCGAAGCTGCGCTCCGTCTCGGGGGCGCGCTTGAGATGCAGCGTTCGCCGCGCCCCGGAGGTCGCCGACGTGAGCTCGATCGTGTGCCAGCCGATCGCCTCGAGGCGCGCAGTGGCGAAGGGCAGCCCCGTCTCCTCGTCGGTCCCGAGGTCGATCGTCTCCCCGTCCACGGTGGCGCTGACATCCTCGCTCCCGTCGCTGGCCTCGACGGTGAAGGTCCGCTCGAGATCCTTCGATTGCGAGAAGGGCGTGACCCCGCCGACGCGGATGCCCGCTCCGAACGATTGATGACAGATCGTATCGTCGCCGATCACGAAAACGCCATTGGCGTGGGCGGCCACGGCTCGAATCGGCTGCCCGAGATCGGTCTCGATCTCCTCCCAGGCCGCGCCGTCGTAGCGGAGGAGCTTCGAGCCCGCCCCGAGATAGAGGGTCGATCCGACGGCGGTGAGGGTCTCCGGCGTTCCGCCGTCGAACACCCAGGCGCTCCAGGTGTCGTCACCGGATTGGATCCAGAGACCACCTCCGTCGAGGACGGCGAGCGCCTCGTCGGTGGCGGCCGCGTCGACGAGCCCGTCGAATCGAATGGGGGTCGCGAATTGGGCCCCGTCGACGCGATAGAGCGTCCCGTCCTCGGACGTCAGCCATAGCGAGTCCTTGGTCCCTCGGCACGCGCCCTCGTGGCGGACGGCGCGGGTGGGGACTGTCTCCGCCTCCCCCCCGGGCGACCAGACCATCCACGCGTCCGCGTGCGCCTCGAACACCGATCCGGCCGAGAGGAGCACGCCGTCGTCCGAGGGATCTCCGCACAGCGTCGCGGGGCTCTGGAACCCCTCCGGGGCGCCGAGCTCGATGCGCGCGAAGTCGGTGAGGCGAAAGAGCGACGACCCGACGAGGGCCGCGTCGCTGCCGCTGAAGGCCTGGGCGTCCGCGATGTCGCCGACCTCGAGATCGCGCTCTTCGATCGCGAGCTCGTCGCCGAACGCGTCGAGCACGCGCACGTGGCTCGGCGAGCCCTCCGTCACGAGCCACGCGTGCCCTTCGGGCGAGACGGACACGAGCCGCTCTCCCGCTCGGAGCGAGGTGCAGGTCGACGTGCTCGAGACCTTCTCGAGGGACGCCGGCACGTGCTCCGGCTCGACGTCGGGAGGGCCGGGGATGTCGTTCGTCCCGTCGTCGCCGATGGCCCCTTCGCACCCGGACCCGAGCGCGAGGCTGCAGGCGAGGGCGCCGACGAGGCCCGAGAGGATGGCCGCCGAAGAAAGGTTGGAAGCTCGCACGGCGGGTGGCATCGCAAGCACCGGGCCACCGCGAACCCGCCACAAGCACCGCGGTTCGGCGCGCCTCGGCCCCTCGCTGTCAACGGGGGGTTTGCAGATCGATCGTCCGGCCTGTCAACCGAAGGTGGACAGTGTCCTCTCCGCGTCCTCTCTCCCCGTCCCTCGCGGAGGGGCCCGTTTTCCGATCCCGGATCGAGCCGGCCGCGCTACGAGGGAACGCGCATGTCTCCTTCGTTCCCACGAGCGGTCGCCATCGTCGCGTGGGTCTCGGCGTGCAGCGGCGGGACGGGTGCCGAGCCAACCCCGACCCACCCGCTTCCCGCCGTCGCCGCCGATCGACTGCGCGCCCCCGCCGACTTCGACGGCATCGCGGACCGAGCGGAGCGCTCCCGGGCCCTGTTCATGGAGGCCTCGCGCGTCCTCACCCACCCGCGCTGCTCCAATTGCCATCCGAGCGGGGACAAGCCTCTCCAGGGTGATCGAGGGATGGTCCACGACCCACCTGCCCTTCGGGGGCCGGAGGATCACGGCGTGGTCGGGATGGAATGCTCGAGCTGCCATCAAGACAAGAACCTCGAGATCGCGCGCGTCCCGGGTGCTCCGAAATGGGCTCTCGCGCCGATCTCGATGGCGTGGGCGGGGAAGACCCCGAGCCAAATCTGCGAGCAAGTGAAGGACTCCCGTCGCAATGGGGGGAAGACGCTCGGCCAGGTCGTCGACCATAGCGCCCACGATCCTCTCGTGGCGTGGGGTTGGGCGCCGGGCCACGGCCGCACCCCTGCTCCCGGCACCCAGGAGGCGTTCGGGGCGTTGATGGCGGCGTGGGTCGCGACGGGGGCGGCGTGCCCGACGGAGGAGGAAGCGCGATGAGCATCACCATGAACGTCAATGGTCGCGAGCAGACCGTCGACGTGGATCCCGAGACCCCGCTGCTATGGGTGCTGCGCGACGCCCTCGGGCTCACCGGCACCAAATACGGCTGCGGCGAAGCCCATTGCGGAGCTTGCACCGTGCACCTGGACGACAAGCCCATCCGAGCCTGCGTCGCGCCCGTCTCCCGCGCCGCCGGCAAGCGCGTGACGACCATCGAGGGCCTCTCGGCGACGGGGGACCACCCGCTCCAGCGCGCGTGGGTCGAGCTCGGCGTGCCCCAATGCGGCTACTGCCAAGCGGGCCAGATCATGACCGCGGCCGCTCTCCTCCGCGCGAAGCCCAAGCCGACCGACGACGAGATCGACCAGTCGATGGCGGGGAACCTCTGCCGCTGCGGGACCTATGTCCGCATCCGCGCCGCCATTCGGAAGGCGGCCGGAGGCTGAGGGGCCCGGCGTCCATATCGTGCTCTCGATCGGAAACGGGAGCCGACTCGCCCAATGCAGGGAGCCATGACCACCTCGCGACGACTCCCTTCGCTCTTGATGCCTCTCGTGTTCACCTGGGCGTGCGGCGATTCCCCCGGCTCCGACGGGTCGGGCGGGGACTCCGCCGGGGGAACGACAGAGACGGTCTGCCTCGACTCCAGCGGGAAGAGCCCGGCCGACTGCGCCGTGGAGCCGAAGGAGACGCTCTGTGACGTCGGGGACGCGAACGACTGCGGCGAGGTCGTGGGGCAGGAGGTCTGGGCCGACGACGGCACCTCCGGCGCCTGCTTGATCCTCTCCATTCAAAACACCTGCGAGGGCACGCTCTACAGCATCACGTGCATCGACCACGAAGAAGAGAGCGGCGTCGAGCAGCAGTGCTGGTGGTCGACGACCTTGCCGGGAGGCATCATCGACGTGAGCCAATGCCACGCCACCGGTGATTACGGATTCGTCGCTTCCCTCTCGAGCGGGAAGCTGGATGTGTATTCGGAGAAGTGCGGATTCTGACCTGAGGCGCTACCCTCTCGGTCCTCGGAGGTCGCAAATGGGGATCAGGGTGATCGGATTCGCGCTCGCGGTGGGCGGGTTGGGCCTTTGGGGTTGTGATCCGTCCCCGGCGGCGCGGCCGGAGTCGCAGGTCACGCTCGAGCCGGCCACCGCCACCGCCTTCTCCGAGGTGGCTCCGGGCGGGCCCCCTCGCTCGAGCACCGCGCGCCCGCAGCTCACTGGCGCCTGCGCGACCGGTGCTCCCAGCGGCACGCCGCGCCCGACCTCGTCCACCAAGGTGAAGGTCACCCATTTCGACGCCGACGCCTATGGCGCGACCTTCACCCTGGAGCCGCAGCCAAGCGGGATGTCATTCGACGCGCGAGCGCACAGCCTGCTCGCGACCGTGCTGCTCGACGCGCTCCGCAGCCGCGCCGTGATCGAGGTCGACGTCGACGCGTGCGACCAGCGAGTCGTGGGCGCGCGCGGGTCGTGAGCGTCACCGCCCACGAAGGGCCTGGGAGAGCGAGAGGACGTCGGCGAGGACGCCGGCCGCGGTGACCGCGCCGCCCGCGCCTGCGCCCTGAACGAGGAGCGGATACTCATCGTAGCGTGCGGTATGGAACGCCACGAGCGCCTCGCTGCCGCGTAGACGCGCCGCCGGGTGATGCGAGTCGACCGCCACCGGACCGACGCGGAGCGACCCGGGGCCGCCGTCACCAGACGGTGGGACGATGCGCGCGAGGTACCGAAGCACCTTGCCCGAGGCCGCGAGATCCCGCATCGCGCGAGCGAACGTGTCATCGTGGCCCTCGAGGACGCGGAAGAACGCCTCTCGGTCGTCTTCCTCCAGGAGCTTCGCGGGGACGAAGGGCTCGACCTCGACGTCGGGCAGCGAGAGGCGAAGCCCGAGCTCGCGCCCGAGGATCAGCGCCTTTCGGGCCGCGTCGAGGCCGGAGAGGTCGTCGCGCGGATGCGGCTCGGTGTAACCCGCCGTGTGCGCCCGCCGGACGGCCTCGGAGAGCCGCTCGCCGCTCGTGACCGCATTGGAGAGGAAGCCCAGCGTCCCCGAGAACGAGCCCTCGATCAGGCGCACGGAGTCGCCCGTCCGGATGAGATTCTTGAGGGTGGCGATCACGGGCAAGCTCGCCCCGACCGTCGTCTCGTACAAGAGGCCCCGGTGGGCCCGCGCGGCCGCGGCGAAGAGCGCGTCTCGAGCGATCGACTCCAGCGCGAACGGCTTCTTGTTGGCAGCCACGACATGAATCCCGCGCTCGAAGGCGGCCGCATAGACTCGCTCCATGCCGTCGGCGGCGGTGCAATCTACGAGCACCGGGACGGAGAGCTTCGCCAGACGATCGAGGAGCGGGACGATCTCCTTCGATTGATTCGATGCCGCGAGGCGCTGCTTCGCAATGGCGGGATCGATGGCGTCGGCGGACCAAAGCGAAGCGCGCCGATCGACCAGGCCGGCGAGGCGCAGGTCCAGGTCGTGCTCCTTTCGGAGCTTGGGCCCTTCGGAGGCCAGCTGGGCAAGGAAATTCCCGCCCACGACGCCCTTTCCCAGCAGCAGCACGTTGACCTGCTCGTGGGCGAGATTGAACGCGGCGTGAGCGGCTCGAACCGCGGTCGCCGTGTCGGCTCCGGGGACGACACAAGAAATCGCGCGTGAGGTCGCGCCCTGGGTCGCAGCGAGCACGTTGACGCCGACCGCCCCGAGCGCTCCGAAGAACCGCCCCGCGACGTTCGGTCGCGCGCCCATCGCCTCCCCGACGAGGGTGACGACGGAGATCGGAGAGCGCACGGTGGGAGCGACGAGATCGCCAGCCCGGAGCTCGCGCTCGAGCTCCGCCGTCAGCGCCGACACCGCGTGGGTCGCGTGGCCCTCGTCGACGGCGACGGCGGCGCCATTGCCGCGGCTCGCGTACGTGCAGAGGTGGGTCTTCACGCCTGCGCGCGCGAGGGCAGCGAGGACGCGATCCCCGACGCCCGACGAAGAGGTGCGATGGGTGCCCTCGACCGACACGAGCGCGAGTCGATCCAACGACACCACGCAGGTCGGACGCCCGGGATCCGCCGAGCCCCCTTCGTCGACGAGCGTGCCTGGGTCGTCGGGGCGCGCCGCGTTCCGAATGCGCATCGGGATCCCCGCGTCGAGGAGGGGCACCATCGTCCGCGAATGGATCATCGCGAGGCCAAGCCCCGAGAGCTCGAGCGCCTCTCGATAGCTGAGCGTCGGCACCGGATAGGACTCGCTGACGATCGACGGGTCGGCGGTCATGACGCCGGAGACATCCGTCCAAATGGTCACCTCCGCTGCCCGCGACGCGCGCGCGACGAGCGTCGCCGTATAGTCGGAGCCATTGCGGCCGAGCGTCGTGGGTCTCCCGTCCTCCGTCGCCCCGATGAACCCGGTGTGAACGGGGACGCAATCGCGCAGTCTCCGGGTGACCTCCTCGAACCTTGCGCGGGTAGGACCCCAGCGAACCTCGGCCGCGCCGAACCGGTCGTCGGTCACGACCCAGGACCTCGCGTCGACCGCGAGCGCGGGCACGCCTCGTGACCGCAGCGCCTCCGAGACGAGGGCGGCGCTCGACAGCTCCCCGAACCCGAGGGCGCGGTCCAGGATCGCCGGCGAGCAATCGCGGAGATCCGCCACCGCGGCGAGGAGCCGCTTCAGTGGCGCGAGGGTGCTCGCCGCGAGCTCCGTGATGTGCGCGGAGAAGGTATCGCTCGCGCGCGTGGCCGCGAGCACGCACGCCGCCGAAGCCCGCGCGACGCTGTCTAGGATAACAGATGCAGCGGCGCTTCGACCGCACGCGGCTTCGTCGCACGCCTCGAGGAGGCGATCGGTGGTGTCGGAGAACGCGCTCACGACCACGTGGATGGGCCCCTCCTCGAGCGCGGATACCGTCAGATCCAGCGCGGAACGCAGGCGCTCCGGGGTCCCCAGGGTCGATCCGCCGAACTTGAGCACGCGGGGCCGGACCTCGAGGCGGCCTTGACGGGGTGCGTCTGTAATAATATACACAACGTCAATATAGCGGAGGACGCGAGCATGAGCGAACAGCTTCTTCGACCCGAGACGGTGGCGCTGCACGGGGGACAGGTGGCGGATCCGACCACGGGGGCGCGCGCGGTGCCGATCTATCAGACCACCTCGTATCAGTTCCGCGACAGCGAGCACGCCGCGAACCTCTTCGCGTTGAAGGAGTTCGGGAACATCTACACGCGCTTGATGAACCCGACGACGGACGTCTTCGAGAAGCGCCTCGCCGCCCTCGACGGCGGCATCGGGGCCCTCGCCACCTCGAGCGGGCAAGCCGCCATCACCCTCGCCCTCCTCAACATCGCTCAATCCGGTGACGAGATCGTATCGGCCGACAACCTCTATGGCGGCACCTACAACCTGTTCCGCCACACGTTCTCCCGGTTCGGCATCAGGGTTCACTTCGCGCCGTCCCATGACCTGGACGCGGTCGAGCGGGCCATTACCCCGAAGACGAAGGCGCTCTATGCAGAGTCGATCGGGAACCCGAAGAACGACGTCGCCGATCTCGAAGCGCTCTCCGCGATCGCCCATCGACACGGGATCCCCCTCGTCCTCGACAACACGGTGTCACCCTATCTGCTCCGCCCCGTGGAGCACGGGGTGGACGTCGTCGTCTACTCCGCGACGAAGTTCATCGGCGGTCACGGCACCTCGATCGGGGGCGCGATCGTCGACAGCGGCAAGTTCGACTGGTCGAGCGGGAAGTTCCCCCTCATCTCCGACCCCGACCCGAGCTACCATGGGCTGCAGTTCATTCAGGCCCTCGCACCGCTCGGCAACCTCGCTTACATCATCAAGGCGCGGGTCACGCTGCTTCGCGATCTCGGTCCCGCCCTCTCGCCATTCAATGCGTTCCAGTTCCTCCAGGGCCTGGAGACGATTCACCTGCGCCTCGTCCGGCACTCGGAGAACGCCCTCGCCGTCGCGCGGTGGCTGACGAAGCACCCCAGCGTGGCGTGGGTGAATTACCCCGGCCTGGAGTCGAGCCCGGAGTTCTCGAAGACCCGCAAGTATCTGCCGCGCGGGGCGGGAGCGATCCTCGGATTCGGCCTGAAGGGCGGTCTCGAGGCGGGGCGCCGGTTCATCGACGGGCTCAAGCTCGTCTCCCACCTGGCGAACGTCGGGGACGCGAAGACGCTCGCCATTCACCCCGCCACGACGACCCACTCGCAGCTCTCTCCCGCGGAGCAGCTCGCGACGGGCGTGACCCCGGACTACGTCCGGCTCTCGGTGGGCATCGAGCACATCGACGACATCATCGCCGACCTCGATCAATCGCTGGCGCGCGTTTGAGGGCGGGCGGTGCCGCTCTCCCTATCGCCCGATCATCCTTTCCCTCTGGGCTCGAGACCAGGGGCGGCCAGCGGCGGCCGGGCCCTGCGCGTCGGCATCGTCAACATCATGCCCCGCGCCGAAGAATACGAGCCGCTCCTCTTGAGGAGGCTCGAGACCTCCGCGCGCCTCGTCGAGCCGGGGTACATCCGGATCGAGCGGCACCTCTACAAGAGCAGCGACGCTGCCCATCTCGCGCGCCACTACGTGCGCTACGAGGACAGCGGCCGCCTCGACGGGCTCATCGTCACGGGCGCGCCGGTCGAGGAGCTGCCCTTCGATCGGGTCCATTATTGGCACGAGCTCGGCGCCATCCTGCTGCACGCGCAATCGGCCACGCGCTCGTGCTTGGGGCTCTGCTGGGGTGGCCTCGCCGTCGGCGCGCTCCTCGGCGTTCCGAAGCGGAGCTTCTCCCGGAAGCTCTTTGGCGTGTTCGAGGAGCGCGTCCTCACCGACGACGAGATCGTCTCGTCCCGGCCCGCGCCGACGCGGCGGTTCGCCCATAGTCGCCACTCGGGGTCCGATGAATCGGCCCTCGCGAGCGCGGCGCGTGAGGGGGTCGTGCGGCTCCTCGTGCAGTCCGCCGCCACCGGGACGAGCGTCTTCGCGAGCCCCGATCACCGGCTCGTGGCCCACTTGGGGCACCCCGAATACGAGGTCGAGCGGATCCTATTCGAATGGCGGCGCGATCGGGAGGCGGGGCGAACCGATGTCCCCGATCCGGTCGGGGTCGATCCGAGCGCGCCGTCGACGACGTGGCGCGCCGACGGCGAGGCGTTCTTCCAGCGATGGATCGAGCTGATTGCGGATGGGAGGACTGGAAATGGAGAATGACGCGCCTGCGACGGTGACGACCCACGACGGCTTCGTCCGGGTCCACTTCGCGCACCGACCGTCCCACGCGGACTTTCATTTTCGTTGGCTGCGCCACAACTGCGATTTGGATCGTCACCCGACGACGAGAGAGCGAACGGTGGACTCGTCCGAGCTGCCGGACGAGCTCGCGGTCGCGGAAGCGCGCGTCGAAGGCGACGAGCTACGCGTGCGCTGGTCTCACGACTCGCGCCTCTCGCGCTTCCGTCTCGATTGGCTCTGGGCCCACGCGTACGCCATCGATAGAGCCGACCCTCCCGCCCCCGTCCATGATCTCGCGGAGGTCACGGTCGAGGGCACCGGGCTCACGATCCCGCTGCGGGTCGAAGCCGCCCTCGCGCTGCTCGACCGGGTCGGCGTCGCCGTGGTTCGTCGGGACGAGGGCGATGACTCTCCGCCGGAGGACGAGACGGAGAGAATCGTCGACGCCTTCGCGCGGGCGGGCCTGCGCGTGATCTCGACCCACTTCGGACGCATCGAAGATCTGCGAACCGACAACACGACGAACGCGAACACGGATCAGCTCGGCTACACGGACGCGCCCGTCGACCTCCACACCGATCAGCCTTTCATCGACTCACCGCCGCGGATTCAACTCCTCCAGTGCATTCGTCCCGCGAGGGAAGGGGGCGAGAACTACGTGGTCGACGCCTTCGCGGTCGCGCGCGTCCTCGCCGCCAAGGATCGGGCTCAGCGCGAGCTCCTCTCTCGGGTCCCGGTGCGGTTTCATCGGAAGCAGAAGGCGTTCGAGAGCCTCGTCGTCTCGCCCATCCTCTCCGAGAGCTCGCGAGGCAACATCGTTCGCTATTCGTACTTCACGATGGACCCCCACAACCTCCCATTCGAAGAGCTGGAGGCGTTCTATCGCGCGTACGATCGCTATGCGCGCCTCGTCCGCGACCGCCGATATCAGGTCCGTTTCACGCTCGGCCCCGGTGATTTCTTGGTCTATGACAATCACCGGATGCTCCACGCGCGCACCGGCTTCTCGGGATCTCGTTGGCTCCGAGGCATCTATTTCGATCGGTGAGTCCAGGCGATCTCAGCCGCCGGGCGCGTAGCTCATCACGAGCGACATCCAGCACTCCTCGCCGGACGGGTTGATGTATGCATGGGGGACGTCGGCGGTGAACGCGATGGCGTCCCCGGTGGCGAGCTCGAATTGCTCTTTGGCGATCTCGATCACGGCGCGGCCAGCGGTGACGACGAGGTTCTCCCGTGTCCCGGGGGCGTGGGCCTCCGCTTCTTCTCGGCCGTGCGCGGCGAGCCAGAGCTCGTAGAGCTCGACCCCCCCCTTGTCGTCGGGGGAGAACAGGGCGCGGGAGGCGAAGCGCCCGTCCGCGTCCACGATCCGCTTCGCCCCCGCGCGCCGGAAGATGCGGGTCGCGCGCGTCGCCTTCTGGGCGAGCAGCGCCGAGAACGGGACCTCGAGGGCGGTCGCGATCTTCCAGAGCGTGCCCACGCTCGGGACCGTTCGCCCGAGCTCGATCTGCCCCAGGATCTGCCGGCCCACGCCGGTGAGGCCCGCGAGCATGTCCAGCGAATAGCCGCGCTGATCGCGGAGGCGTTTCAGGTTCTCGCCCACGATCGCGTCGAGCTCGGGCGCGCCTGCGTCATCGACCGCGACCTCGGGCGGCGTCTCGATGGGCAGGCCTGCTGCCCGCCACCCCGCCGTGCCCCCGTCCAGGCTGTGAATGGCGGAGAGCCCGCGCGCCTCGGCGAACTCGGCGGCCTGCAGGCTGCGCGCGCCGCGCTCGCATACGAACAAGAGCGGTCCAAAGCCGACGCGCGACGACCATATCGAAGGCTCGGCGCGGAGCTGGCCCAGCGGCACGTGAATGGCGCCGGGCAGGTGCCCGGCCTTCCATTCGTGCGGCTCGCGCACGTCCACGATCGTGATGCCGCCCTGGTCGAGGAGCGCCCGCGCGTCCGAGACCGAGACCTTGTGTACCATGCTCGATCTATATCAGAGCCGGCGGACCGTTCAGCGAGGGCGGCGGACGTGCCCCTGTTGGATGCGCTCGAGGGCGGACACGAGCGCCTCGATGTCCTCGTGGGTGTTGTAGGGGGCGAGCGAGGCGCGCACCGTCGCCTCCAAGCCGAAACGCCGCAGGATCGGCTGCGCACAGTGATGGCCGGACCGAACCGCGATGCCCTCTCGATCGAGCATCCCGCCGACCTCCTCCGTCTTCTGTCCCTCGAGGACGAAGGAGATGACGCCCGCCCGATTCTTCGCCTTGCCGATGCGATGGAGGCCGGGCACCGTGTCGAGCCGCTCCGAGGCGTATTCGAGCAGGCCGTGCTCGTAGGCGCCGACGCGCTCAACCCCGACCCGTGTCAGCCAGTCGAGCGCGGCGCCGAGCCCGACCGCGTCGGCGATGTTGCCGGTGCCGGCCTCGAACCTCGCGGGCGCCCCGTGGAACGTCGTCTTCTCGAAGGTGACGTCCTGGATCATGTTGCCGCCGCCCTGCCAGGGCGGCATCGCCTCGAGCAGCGCGCGCTTTCCGTAGACGGCCCCGATCCCAGTGGGGGCGAACACCTGGTGCCCGGAGAGCACGAAGAAGTCGCAATCGAGCGACTGCACGTCGACCGGCATGTGCGACACCGATTGAGCGCCGTCGAGCAGGACGACGGCGCCGTGCCGGTGGGCCATATCGATCATCTCCTTCGCCGGTGTCACCGTCCCCAGCGCATTGGAGACCTGCGTGAACGACACGAGCCTCGTCTTCGGCCCGAGGAGCTTCTCGTATTCGTCGAGGAGGATCTCTCCGCGATCGTCTACGGGGGCGACCTTCAGCTTGGCGCCCTTCTCGGCGCAGAGGAGCTGCCAGGGGACGATGTTCGCGTGGTGCTCGAGGTGGCTCACCACGATCTCGTCGCCCTCGCGGACGTTGCGACGCCCCCACGATTGCGCGATGAGGTTGATGCCCTCCGTCGTGCCGCGGACGAAGACGATCTCGCTCGGCGAGGAAGCCTTCACGAAGCGCTGCACCGTCTCGCGGGCTGCTTCGTAAGCGTCGGTCGCCCGCGCCGCGAGGGTGTGGGCGGCCCGGTGGATGTTCGAGTTCTCGTGCTCGTAGTAGTGAGTGAGCCGATCGATGACGCTCTTCGGCTTCTGGGTGGTGGCGGCGTTGTCGAGCCAGACGAGGCGCCGGCCGCGGATCGGCTCCGCGAGGATGGGGAACTCTCGGGCGATCAGGTGCGGATCGAACGGCTCACGGCCGAGGGAGACGATGGCCGGATCCGCGGCGGGGACGATCTCGAACGAGCGCGCCTGAAGCTCCGGCTCTCGCGCCGCCGTCGGCGGGTGGACGGGCTCTGCGACGTGCCCGTCGTGAGGCATCGGCCCTCGAGGATCGACCAGAGACAGCGAGAGCGAATCGAGCCCCGGCGGCGCCGCGAACGGATCCCCCGGTGCCTCGAGATCGTCGAAGCGCAGCGGTGCTTCGAAGGGGTTTCCCATTTCGACGGGGACGACGGGGGGCGCGCCGGAAGGGGCTGGGACCGCCGGCGGCGCCGAGGGTGCCGCTGGAGCATCGACGGTGATGGGCACCGGGCCGGCGGGAGGCGCCGCGGGAGGAGCGGCGAAGAGCTCATTGGCGAGCAGGCCGACGACACGCGTCAATGAAATGGGATCCATCTCCGGCAGGGTGGGGGCGCCGGGGACGCGAGCGCCGGCGAGGGCCACGCCCGGCGTCGACGCCGCCGACGAAGGGTGCGAAGGCACCTCGCCAGCGCGGGGTAGCTGGGCGACGACCCCTGCGATTTCGCCCGGCGCAAATGGCCCGTAGCCGTACCCACCGCTCGGATCAGGCATACTCATGGTAATGGTCGAGGGACACGCCCTCGAGCGCGCCCACGGCGTCGTGGGTGAGGATCGCGACCGAGCAATAGAGCGTCAGCAGGTATTGGGCGGCGCCCTTCTGATTGATGCCCATCATCCGCACCGAGAGGCTCGGGCTCACTTCTCCGGGCAGCCCTGGCTGGAAGAGACCGACCACGCCGCGCTTGCGCTCTCCGACGCGCATCAGAAGGATCTCGCTCTTGTTCTCCTTCGTGGGGAGCTTGTCGCTCGGGACGAGGGGGATGCCGCGCCACGTGAGGAACGGAGCCCCGAAGAGCGATACCGTCGGCGGCGGAACCCCGCGGCGCGTGCACTCACGTCCGAAGGCGGCGATGGCCTTGGGGTGGGCGAGGAAGAAGGCCGGCTCTTTCCAGACGAGGGCGATGAGCTCATCCAGATCGTCAGGAGTGGGCGGGCCCTTGCGCGTCTTGATGCGCATCTCCGGGTCCACGTTCCGGAGCAGACCATACTGCTTGTTGTGGAGGAGCTCGTTCTCTTGGCGCTCTTTGAGCTTCTCCACCGCGAGGGTGAGCTGCTCTTTGACCTGATCCATCGGGCTCCGGAAGAGATCGGAGACCCGCGTATCGACCTCGATCGTCGTGGTGACGGAGGTGAGCACGTACTCGCGGGGGTTCGGCTCGTAGTCGCTGAATCCGACCGGGAGCTCTTCACCCTGCTCGGGGCTGCACTTGAGGGCGAACTTGTCGTCGAGGGCCTGGTTGACCCGGTAGACGCCGGCCTCGACCGGGACCCACGGGATCATCTGAACGAGCCAGCGCGGCGTCGCGCCCCGCCACTGCGGGGGCGTCTTGGTCGTGTTGGAGAGCTGACGCGCGGCGCGCTCCCCCAGCGTGCGATGAGCGGACATGAGCGGATCTCCTCATGAGAGGCCTATGTCCTGGGCAGCGCGGCGTCAAAAGAAACAAACCGTGGTCCAACGAAAGTGCCCCGGGGCGAAATGTCGCCATCATGACGAGACCCTGACGCGAGCTGACCCCGCCCTGACGCCGCGCCGAGGAGTATCGGCCGGTGATTGCCATCCTCGTCTTCTTCGTGGGGCATTGGGTATCGAGCGTCTTCATGCAGAGCTTCTTTCTGCATCGGTACGGCGCCCATCGGATGTTCACGATGTCGAAGCGATGGGAGCGCTTCTTCGAGCTCGCGACCCTATTCGCCCAGGGCTCGAGCTTCCTGAGCCCGCGCGGCTACGCCCTCTTGCACCGCGAGCATCACGCCTTCAGCGACACGGAGCGCGATCCCCACTCGCCGCACACGTCGAAGGGCTTCATCGACATGAACTGGAAGACGGCGATGCGCTACGCCGGCCTCTGGAAGGGCACCATCGTCACCGAGAAGCGCTTCTATGGCGGCTATCCGGAGTGGCCCGCCCTCGAGCGGCTCGCGGATCGGTGGCCGGTCCGCGTCGGCTTCGGGCTGCTCTACGTCGGCTACTACGTGGCGTTCGCCCCTCACTGGGCGTTCTATCTGCTCTTGCCGATCCACTTCTTCATGGGCCCGCTCCACGGCGCGATCGTCAATTGGTGCGGTCACACCATGGGCTATCGAAACTTCGACAGCGACGACAAGAGCCGCAACACATTGCCTTTCGACTTCGTCACCCTGGGGGAGCTGTTTCAGAACAACCACCACCGCTATGGGCAGTCCCCGAGCTTCGCGGTGCGGTCGTGGGAGATCGACCCGACCTACCTGGTGATTCGGGTCTTCGCGGCGATCGGGATCATCGAAATGGTGAAGGAGCAGAAGCCGAAATTCCCGGAGCGCGTCCCCGCCCTCGCCGCCGCCCGCGAGGCGCCGTCCGCCGACGTCGCCGCCTGATCGATCGACCGACGACGCCCGACTTCGGGCCGCCCGGCGGAGGTGCTATGGCTCGACCGTGGCGCCTCCGTCCTCGTCTCCGCTGCGCGTCCTCACCCGCCGAGAGCTCCTCACCTTCTCCCTCGCGGCCGGCGGCTTCGCGCTCGGGCTCGATCGCGACGCGGTCGCGGGCGGCGAGCGAGGAGAAGCCTCGTTCGCGCCGAACCCGTTCGTCCACATCGGGGGCGACGGCGCGGTCACGATCGTCTGCCATCGATCGGAGATGGGGCAGGGGGTTCGCAGCACCGTCCCCATGATCGTGGCCGCCGAGCTCGGTGCGGATCCGAAGCGCGTCCTCGTGGTGCAAGGGGACGGCGATCGTCGTTATGGCGACCAGAACACGGACGGCTCCAGCAGCATTCGAAAGCAATTCGACGATCTGAGGCGGGCAGGGGCAGGGGCGCGGACGATGTTGATCGCCGCCGCCGCCAAGCGCTGGAAGGTCGACGAGAAGAGCTGCCGCGCGCGGGCCCACGCGGTGGAGCACGCGAAGAGCGGACGGAGCCTTCCATTCGAAGCGCTGGTAGCGGAGGCGGCCAAGCTCGGCGCCCCCAAGGAGGCCGACATCGTCTTGAGGCCGAAGTCGGAGCTCGGCCTCGACGTGACGGCGAGCCAGAGCGTCCTCGACGCGGCCGCGATCGTTCGGGGGGCAGCCCTCTATGGCGCCGACGTTCGCGTGGACGGGATGCTCCACGCCGTCATCGCCCGTCCGCCCGCGCCGGGGGCCAAGGTGACGAAGCTCGAAGCGAGTCGCGCGCTCGCGATTCCCGGCGTGAAGAAGGTGGTCTCGATGCCGGAGCCGAAGACGCCCTGGGGATTTCAGCCGTGGGGCGGGGTCGCCGTCCTCGCGACCTCCACGTGGGCGGCGTTGAAGGGGCGCTCCACGCTCGTCATCGAATGGAGCGCGGACGGCTCCGACTACGACTCGGACACCTATCGAGAGGAGCTCTTCAAATCGGTGCGCGCGCCGGGGACCTCGGTGCGGAGCGTGGGGGACGCGGACAAGGCGCTATCGAGCGCGAAGACGCGCGTCGAAGCCGAGTATTACGTGCCCCACCTCGCCCATTTGACGATGGAGCCCCCGACCGCGCTCGCCCGCTACGCGGACGGCCGCTGCGAGCTGTGGCTCCCCACCCAGCACCCCATGTCGGCGAAGAAGGAGGTGGCGCGGGTGCTCGGGATCGACGAGGCGAGCGTCACCGTCCACGTCACCCTCCTCGGGGGTGGCTTCGGCCGGAAGTCCAAGCCGGACTTCGCGAGCGAGGCCGCCTTCCTCTCGCGCGAGATAGGGGCGCCGGTGCGGGTGCAATGGACCCGCGACGACGACATTCGACACGATTACTGCAATACGGTGGCCGCCCAGCGCCTCGCCGCGGGCCTCGACGATCGCGGCCGGGTGACGGCGTGGACCCATCGCACCGCCTTTCCTCCCATTGGCAGCACCTTCGGGCCGAAGAAAGGTCCGGGAGAGGACGACCTCCAGCAAGGGGTCCTCGACTTCCCATTGGATGTCCCGAACGTCCGCGCCGAGGCCTGCGAGGCCAAGGCCCATGGTCGCATCGGCTGGTATCGATCGGTCTACAACATCTTCCACGCCTTCGCGATCGGCTCGTTCATCGACGAGATCGCCCACGCGCGGGGGATCGATCCGCTCGACATGTGGCGGGAGATCATCGGCAAGCCTCGCGTGCTCTCGACGCGCGAGCTCGGGATCGCGGGGTTGAAGAACTATGGCGAGACGCTCGAGAAGCACCCCGTCGACGCGGGGCGATTGAGCCACGTGCTCGACCGCGTCGCGACCATGGCGGATTGGTCGACCCGCAAGCAGCGCGGCAAGAGCCTCGGCATCGCCGCCCACCGGAGCTTCGTCGCCTACGTGGCGGCGGTCGTCTCGGTCGTCCCCGATCCGGAGAAGACGGTCCGGGTCGACGAGGCGTGGATCTGCATCGACGCGGGGACGGTGGCGAACCTCGAGCGGGCCAAATCCCAAATGGAGGGCGCGGTGGTCATGGGGATCGCGAACGCCCTGATGGGCGGGATCACCATGAAGAAGGGCGCCGTCGAGCAGTCGAGCTTTCGAGAGGCGCGCATCCCCCGAATCGGTGAGACCCCACGCGCCATCCACGTGGAGATCGTCCCGAGCGACGGGCCGCCGTGCGGCGTCGGCGAGCCCGGCGTGCCGCCGGTCGGGGCCGCGATCGCGAATGCCATGTTCGCCGCGACGGGGAAGCGAATCCGCCAATTCCCACTCGTATGAAGCGTCTCAGGACCCGGGTCGGAAAGCGGGAAGCCGAGGTCGAGATCCGGTAATGGGATCGTGCCCTGGTCGAGTCGGCTTTGAGGTCTTTGTGCTCGCCATTTCGGCGCTCTCGCGAGGCTCAGACGACGACGGGCTGCCGAAGCGGAGGCGGCCCGCGATTCACCTCGGGAAGCAGGCCGCGAATCGATCCAGGAGCGCGCGGTCTCCGCGGATCACGAGTCGTCCTGTGATCACCGCCCATACTGGGCTGCGTCTCTTCGCGACGACGTCGAGCCAGAGCCCGCCATCGGTGCGGACCTCCACGTCCGCCGGGCCCTCGAGCGCGCCCTCGCGGACCTCGAGGGCCCCGTCGTCGATGCGGACGGTGGCGCGAATGGCCTGCTCGCCGGTGAGGTCGAAGTGGAACGTCGCGCTCCAGCCGCGCGCGGGGCCGCGCTGGAAGGTGAGGGGGATGGCGCGGAAGAAGGCGCGCGCGTCGGTGGGTCGCAGGCTCGATTGAATGACGCGAAGCCGCTTGTGAGGGAAGCGCTTCTTGACGTGGGCCTCCGCGTCGGAGCCGCGAACGGCATAGACGGTCTCGACCCGATCGGTGAGGGGACGGACCACGTCCTTGAGGTAATCGGCCCGGCGCGCGAGGAAGGGCCCCATCACGTCTTCGCCCGCGGGACAGACGGCCACGCAATACGCCGCCTTGTAGCTCGGGCCATAGGCGAGGCTCTGCCACATCGAGACGGACTCGGAGAGGGAGACGCGATCGCGCAGGTCTTCCTTGTTCTTGCTCTCGGCGACGTCCTCCATGAAGTCGGTGAAGCCCGACATGAACTCTCGATAGTTGTGGTCGTAGCAGGCGGAGAACCGGAACCCTCCTTCGGGCTCGATGGCGCCCACGGGGCAAGCGGCCACACAGAGCTTGCAGTCGACGCAGGGGTCGAAGGTGAGGGCCGCGGGCTCGTCGCGAATTTCGGCGGAGGTGAGCAGGGTGCCGAGCAGGACAAACGAGCCGAAGCGGGGATGGATGACGTTGCGGTGGAGCCCCATCTTGCCGAGCTGAGCGGCCTCGGCGACGCGCTTGTGGGAGACGACCCAAGTCCGACCGGGGAACTCCGACATCTCCATGGGAAAGGCCATCGGCGGGTTCACCGCCTCGAACCCTCGATCCGAGAGCTCGCGGGCGATGCGGCGGGCGACCTCGTCGAGATCGTGTCCCGTGCGGTGGAACTCGTGATTGGCGATGCTCCGCTTGGGGCTTCGAATGTCGCTCGGCAACGTGCGGCCCACGATGGCGACGAACGAGCGGGCGGAAGGCATGGCGACGAGGGCGTGCCGCTTCTCCTCGGCGAGATCGGGGTGGTCGACCGAGACCGCGGAGATGTCGTCGGCCCCGGCACGGCGCCCTATTTCGCGGAGCTCGTGGAGGCTCAAGGATGAAGCGCGCGATCGATCTGGCTTGTTCCTGATCGCGACGACGGTCGGGTGAGCATCCATCGGGTTGATTCGCTTTTGCATTATGACCATCATCCCATCGAAGAAAAAAAAGAGAACGCAGGCCCGCGAACCTCAACGCGCGGCCTCGCGGGCGGCGCGAAGGATTTGGCGGGCGAGGACGTCGTCGTCGACGAGGCGGGCCAAGACGACCGCGCCCACCATCGTCGCCGTCTGTCGGAGCGCTTCGTCGCTGAGCGCTCGCGAGGCGCGCCGGGGATGGAGCTTCTTCTCCACTTGGCCGAGCAGGCCGCGCGCGATGGTGGAGAAGGCCTTGCGCACCGGGGCCGGTTGGCGCGGGCCCTCCGATCCGAGCGCGGCTACGACGCACCCTTGCTCGGGGTGGTCGACGTGGCCCTCCGACAGGTACTTCGCGACCGTCTCTTCGAGGGGCACCTCCTCCGCGAAGGTGGCGGCCGTATCGGCGGCGGCCTTCGAGATCGCCTCCGCCACGAGCTCGTCGCGATCGCGGAAATAGCCATAGAAGCCCCCGTGGGTGAGCCCCGCGCCTTTCATGATCGAAGGGATGCTGACGCCGGCCAGGCCACCTTTGCGCAGCGCCGTGGCGGCCGCTCGCACGATGCGGTCGCGCATCTCGGGCTTGTGCGCCTCCGGGTATCGCATGATGGGCATAATGGCATCGCTCATACGGACGTCAAGGCGGGGGCCGGAGGAATTTCTTTCTTCGCTCGATGTCGATCTCGCGCGCGGTCGATCGACGCTGGGACGAAACCCTCTCGAGGAGACCTCCCATGAGCGAAATCATCCTGTTTGGCCCCGCCGCGAGCAGCTATGTCCGGACTGCTCGCATGACCTGCATCGAGAAAGGCGCTCCCCATCGTCTCGAGTCGGTGCAGCTCGGGGGCGAAGCTCACCTCGCCCATCACCCCTGGGGTCGCGTGCCGATGATGCGCCACGACAAGCTCGAGCTCATCGAGACGAGCGCCATCACCCGCTACGTGGACGAGTCCTTCTCCGGTCCTTCTCTCGTGCCCGCGACGGTCGCGGGGCGGGCGAAGATGGAGCAGTGGATCAGCATCGTGAACGCCTACCTCTACGACTCGCTCGTTCGCGGCTACGTCCTCAAATACGTGATCCCTTCATTCAAGGGGGAGGCCCCGAACCGCGCCGAGGTGGAGGCCGGGCTCCCCGCGCTCGAGCGCGACCTCGGGCGGCTGGACGCGGCCTATCGCCAGACATCGTTCATCGCCGGGGACGCCCTGTCGTTGGCGGATCTCTTCGTGGCCCCCATCCTCGCCTCGGTGGCGGCGTTCCCGGAAGGGAAGCAAGCGATCGGGAAGACGGAGAATCTCGGCCGTATTCTGGGCTCTTTCGCGGGCCGAAAGAGCTTCCAGGAAGTGCACGCCGGCTTGGGCTGACGAGCGCGCTCACCGGCGCCGCGCAGGTGGCGCCGGAAGCGTCATAGAGGAGAGCCGGGCTCGCATTGGCCTGGCTTCCCGGTCAGGCTGCGGCCCCAGCACACGAATTGGCCGGCGGCGTCCCACGCGCAGGCGGTCGAGGTCCCGACGGAGATGCCGACGGGATCGATCTTCACCGGGATGGCCATCGGGGCTTTGCAGAACGGCGCCTCCGTGAATCCGAACGTCGACCGCATTTCTCTCTTGTCGCACTTCGAAACGTCGCGACCCATGAAGCAATTGTTGGCATCGCCCCAGCAGTAGATCTTCCTGTCACGTGTGAGCGCGCACGTAATGGAGTTGTTGTCGGCGGCCTCCACCTGCGTCACGTCCGAGACGGCGGCCTTCACGGGCTTCGTAGATGCGGCGGAGGTGCCGTCGCCGAGCTCGCCATTGCCGTTGCTCCCCCAGCAGTAGACGTCGCCGCCGCGGGTGAGCATGCAGTCGTGCTCCGGTCCGGCGGTGATCTGCACGACGTCGGCAGGGGCGGCGATGTCGAAGATCGCTTCGTCGGTGATGGGCGAGGGCTTGCCGCCGAGGCGGCCGCCGCGGTTGTCGCCCCAGCACTTCACCGCGCCCTTCTTCGTCAATGCACAGAAGTGGCTCTTCGCTCCGACGATCTGAACGACGTCGGTCAGGGGGAGGTCGCGCGGCGGATCGGGCGGGCCCTCCTTTCGGCCGATGATACCGGTCCGCGGCCCCCAGCACCGCACTCTGCCGCTGCGGAGCCGCGCGCAGTTCTCGTTCCAGTCGAGCGCGATCTCGACCGCGCCTTCGATCTCCGTCTGCTTCACCGCGTCGAGGTGCCCTTCGACCGCGCCGAACCAGCCATTCTTGGTGGGGCTCGTGTTCCCCCAGCAGAGCACCGAGCCGTCGGCGAGGACGCCGCAGCCACGATTGGTGCCGACGGCGACGGAGGTGACGTTGGCCAAACCCGAGACCCCCATGAGCTGGCGGATGTATTGGTTTCGGCTCCCCATCGACGTGGGGGTGATGAAGGCGAGCGGCCACTCTCCGAGACACTGAACCTCACCGCCTTCTCTGGTGAGGATGCAGATGTTGGCGGACTTCGCGACTACGCGGGCGGCGGGCGGGAGCGCGATCGGCGGCACCTTGGGCAGGGCGCTCGCCGAGACCGACGCGATGGGCGCGGTGACGGATGGGGGCGACGGCGGCGCGTCGTCGGTCGTCTCGGAGGGGCGCCCATGGGTGGAGCCCGACCCCGTCCCGCACGCGCCGGCGAGGATGGCGATGAGTAGGAGCGAAGGACGGGCGCAGACCGGGCGCGGCATGCCCGCCATGTAGCGGTGGCCGCGCCGTTCGTGACCGAAAAAGCTCACTCCGGGGTGGGCGGAATGACCACGGTGTTGATGGGCTTCACCCGCATGCCGCCCGGGAAGCCATAGGACACCGCCGAGGTGTCGGGGGAGGAAAGCGGGGTTCCCCAGGCCCAGACCCACAAGCCGAACGGGGCGGTGCTCTCGATCTCGTGGCGCCCGTTCGCGCAGTTGCCCACGGGCTGGAAATTGCCGGTGCTGAGGTCGACGCGCGCCCACTCGTAGTCGCCGACGGCCGTCCACCCGCTCACGACCCCGAGGCAATCGAGGTTCACGTCCGCGAAGGCGCCGTTCTCTTTGGCGCGCACGAGGACGAGGTTCGTCTCCGGGTACGTGGGATCCGTGAAGAAGACATATCGATAGTCGTATTGGCGCGGGGGGACGCTGATCACCCAGTCGGGATCGCCATAGCAAGGACCGTTTGCCGTCGGGAGCTGATCCCACCAGCAGCCGCTCATGGCGCCGAAGAGCTCGAAGGGGTGGTCGTCGTCTTGCGACTTCACGACGAACGGGTCGGCGGTGATGACTTCGGCGACCTGGCCTCGGTTCAGCGTCGGCGGAAGGTTGCCGCCGGCGCCCCCCGTCCACGTGAGCTGGGTCCCGTCGACGGCGCCCACGAGCGTCCAAATCGCGGGCTCGCCCTGGCGGCTGCGGTACATCACGCCCACGTACTCGCTGCCGAGGGCGGAGACGGGGGGCACCATTTGCTCCGCGTGGTCGCAGGCGGCGTAGCCCACTGGGAGCCGCTCGCATTGGTTGCCGGCCATGAAGCCGACGGGCTTGTCGGAGGAGATGATGCTGCCGAAGAGCTCTTCGGTCTGGGTGAACTGAGCGTGCTGCCCGCGGTTGAGCGTGAACGTGAATGGCACGTTCGCGGCGGCAGCGGGGATCGCCCCCCCGCCCACGACGGCGGCGGTGGGGACCATGGTCACGGTGGTCGCGTCCTCCATCGCGACGACGTTCATGGAAGCGGGCAGGTAGAACTGGGTGTCGTCGGTGTAACCGGCGTTGGCGGCGACGTAGTTCGTGCCCCAGACGCTCGTCGGCAGGAGCAGTGACGCCGCCGTCGTGGCCGCGCTGCCGCCGCCATAAGGGTTCATCTGATAGGCGACGACGGGCACGTCCGTCTGGATGCGGAACGAGTTGCCGACGCCCGTCCCGCCGAACTCGGCGCCGCCAGTGACGGCGGCGGGGGCGGGGCACGGAACCTGGCCGCCGCCCCCAGACAAGAACAAGATGCCCACTTCGCCGGGGGGAATGCCGACGGCCGGATCGATCGGCGTATATGTCTGATTGACGCCGGAGCCGGAGGGGATGTACCCGAAGCTCCCGACGTTGAGCTGCGAGCCCTGATACTCGACGGTCACGTGGACGGGGGTGTCCCACGTGTTGGCGATGAAGGCGGCGAAGCACGCCGACTCGCCGAGGAGCTGATCCATGAACGTGGAGTAGTATTCGCAGCCGACCGACGATTGATTGTCGACGGCGGCTTGACACGCGTTGGTGCAGGTACCGTCTTTGCCGCTGCACCCCTCGGTTCCGGTGCAGGTCTCGATGACCTGACCATTGCAATCGACGACCTCGTGGAGATCCGGCGAGCAGGAGACCTCGCACGCGCTGCCTCCGCCGAACCCCGTCCCGCCGAAGCCCGCGCCGCTGCCCCCGGTGCTCGGATCGGTCGCGCCCTCTCCATTCGCGCCGGTGTTGTGGTTCCCTCCCTGCCCGTCGGTCGTGCCCGCGGAGCACGCGGCGCAGAGGAAGAGGCCTGAGAGAGCGGAGAACCAGGAACCGAACGTCGCAGCCGTGGAGCCAACTCGTCGAGCGTGCATGGCGTAACCCTCGCCGCGAGCATATTCCACTCGGCGTTTCGAGAAGGAGGGGTTCGACACCCCCTTTGCGGTTCGTGACCCGCCAGTCCCTTTGAAGGGAGGACGCGGCGAGGTTCACCCTGTAGCATCCGCGCCGATGTCGAGGCTCGACCCCCATTCATACACCGAGGACAACCACGCACAGGTCGTCCGCCTGATTTGGAATGCGCGCGTCGATTTCGATGCTCGCGCGCTCTTCGCGGAGGCGACGCTCGAGCTCGATGGCCCGGCGCGGGGAGGCGCGCTCGATCTCGACACCCGCGGCCTCGCGATCGAGGCGGTGTCGGACGACGCCGGCCGCGCGGTGCCCTTCGAGCTCGGGGGCGAGGAGAAGATCTTGGGCTCCCGGCTCTCTCTCAACCTCGCCGCCGGCACGCGGAAGGTGACCATTCGTTATCGGACCGAGGGCGAGTCGAGCGCGCTCCAATGGCTCACGCCGGAGCAGACGGCGGGCGGCGCCCACCCCTATTTGTTCTCGCAGTGCCAGGCGATCCACGCGCGCTCGGTGGTTCCGCTGCAGGACACGCCGAGTCGCCGCATCACGTTCGAGGCGACGCTCACGGTGCCGCGCGCGCTGCGGGGGTTGATGGCGGCCGGCTTCGTCGGTCGCGAAGAGCGCGACGAGGTCGCCATCGAGCGCTGGTCGATGCCCCAGGCCATCGCGCCCTATTTGCTGGCGTTCGCCGTCGGGGATTTGGCTTCACGAGACGTCGGCGCGGGCACCCGCGTCTGGGCCGAGCCGGCCGTCGTCGACATCGCTCGCAAGGAGTTCTCCGAGGTCGACAAGCTCCTCGACGCAGGGGAGCGGCTGTTCGGGCCGTACGCGTGGGAGCGCTTCGACATCCTCGTCATGCCGCCCTCGTTCCCGTACGGCGGGATGGAGAACCCCCGCCTCACGTTCGTCACGCCGACGCTCCTCGCGGGGGACAAATCGCAGGTCCGCGTCATCGCCCACGAGCTCGCCCACGCCTGGACGGGCAACCTCGTCACCAACGCCAACGCGGAGCATTTTTGGCTGAACGAGGGGTGGACCCGCTACGCCGAGCTGCGCATCACGGAGGAGGTCGAGGGACGAGAGTCGGCCGCGCTCCTCGCGGCGCTGTGTCGCATCGACTTGGACCAAGCGGTCGCGAAATTCGTCTCCGAGGGTCGCGGCGAGCTCACGCGTCTGCGCACCCACCTCGAAGGGGTCGACCCGGACGATGTGTTCAGCGTCGTGCCATACGACAAGGGCGAGCTCTTCCTTCGCGCCATCGAGCGGCAGGTCGGGCGCGAGCGATTCGATCGGTTCGCGAAGCGGTACCTCGACCGCTTCCGGTTCGGCGCGGTGACGACGGAGCAATTCATTGCCCTCGTCGAAGAGGAGCTCCCCTCTGTCCTCGCCGAGGTCGGGGCGCCGGCGTGGCTCGACGGCGAAGGCGTGCCCGAAGGCGCTCCTTCGACGCCCTCGAGGAAGCTCGACGCCGTCGTCGCGGTGAGCGCGGACCCCGACAAGGTCGATCCGGCTTGGTCGGCGACCGAGCTGACGTTGTGGTTGGAGCGCGCGCCGCGCCCGCTCCCGGTCGAGGCGTGCCAGAAGCTCGATGCCCGCCTCGGGCTCTCCAAGACGGGCAACGCCGAGGTCAAGGTCGCGTGGCTGAAGCTCGCGATCGTCTCCCACTACGACGCCGTCCTGCCCGAGGTGGAGGCGATGCTCGAAAAGGTCGGGAGGCTGAAGTACCTGATTCCACTCTATGGCGCCCTCCTCGATCGGGTCGAGCTGCGCGACTTTGCGCGGACCGTCTTCGAGCGCGCGAAGGACGCCTACCACCCGATCGCGAAGATGGTCGTGGGGGCGCGCTTCGGAAAACCTTGAGCGCCCAGTGACAATGCACGGCCGAGCGCTACGTTGAGATCACCGTGGTCGTCCTCGAGAAGAGCCCCTCCGTCTTCTTGGTCGCGATGTTCGTTCGCGGCTTTTATCTGGAGGTTCGGATCGGGGAGCAAGGCCGCACGGAAGCTCGCTACGTGCACGGCGCCCGATGCATCGCGCGCGTGCTCGTCGGCCAGGCCTGAGGGCCTCTTCAGGCGAGCTTCGCGAACAGGGTAGAGAGCTCCGGGCGCGCGCGGAGCGGGGCGCAGAATCGCGCCGCCACGCTCAGCAGGTCGGCCTCGATATCCGTCCAGCGCTTCCCGAGCTCGTCGAGCTCTCGTTGAGGACCGGCTTTGCGATCGGCGAAGTCAGCGACGGCGGCGTCCAGCGCTCCGCGCAGATCCTTCACTTGGTAGTCGATGTCCTGGAGACGGGCGGCGAGCTCGGCGTCGACGGCCCCGCCGCGGACTCGGACCTCTTGTCGCGCTCCGGACGCCTCGAGCATCACGGCGGACATGGCGTCGCCGAGCTTACCGAGCGAGTCGAGGCCCTCCTGCTGGACGATATCGGCGGTGCGGAGCAGCTCGGCCGCGGATTGGCGGATCGATCCCAGCTCGGCGACGCATCGAGTGACCTCGTCGAGCTGCTTCTTCACGTGGGGGGCTGGTCCGAGCGCGCCGAAGCCGAGCTTCGCCATTTCATTGAAGATGCCGGCCCGGCGCTGCCATAGCTGCTCGATTTGATCGACGTTGGCCTCGCGGGTAGAGGGCCGGATGGCTGAGTCGGGCACGACGGGGACGGGAGCTCCGATGCGCTCGCAGGTCGCGGTGAGCACACCGATCACGGCGTGGATGTCGACGGGCCGGGCGAGCGGCGTCGGCTGGAGCAGCGAGGTGACGAGGGCGTCGAGCTCCTCCGGGACGCGCGCGCGCTCGGAGAGGCGCGGCACGGGAGCCTCCGGCGACGGATCGGGGAGGACGCCGCCGACGGCCTGGAGCAACACCACGCCGAGCGAATAGAGATCGCTCGATGGTCCGGGGGGACCGTTCGACTTGTAGGCGGGAGCGCGCAGCGGCTCGAGGCCGCGGGCGATCGCGAAATCGGAGACGCGGACGAGACCATCCTTCTGAACGAAGATGTTCCGGGGGGTGAGATCGGTGTGGGCGACGGCGATGTCGTGGGCTCTCGAGAGCGCGCGCGCGATCTGGATGGCGATGGGGAGCGCGCGCTCGACCGAGAGCTTTCCGCGCAGCAGCATCGAGGCGAGAGGCTCGGCCTCGACCAGATCCGAGACGCGGTAGGCGACCCCGTCCTCGGTCGTGCCTCCCTCGAAGACGAGCACGACGTTCGGGTGGACGATCTTGGTCGCGAGGCTGATCGAGGCGAGCAGCTCCTGGGTGAAGAGAGGTGCCTTCAGGGAGCCGGCGTCGGGCGCACCTCCTTCGCCGAAGACCTTGATCGCGAAGCGCTGACCGGAGAAGAGGCTCGTCGCGCGGTAGACCGTGCCGTACCGACCCGCGCCGATCCGCTCCCCGAGGCGATAGCGGTTCGCGAGAACGTCGCCCGACCTTCCTTCCGCAATGAGCTCGAGGCTCGAGCCGTCGATGAAGCAGAAGCTACTGTCGTCCGGGTAACGCTGCTTGCATTGCGTGCAGAGCTTCAAGAATGCTCCTTCTCATCAATCGATATCACATCCTGGGGTCGGCCACGCAGAGCGCCGGGAGATTTGCCCCAGCGCGAGGACGATTCGAAAGAGCGACCGACCGTGGTATCTCGCGCCCGTGAACTACAAACCTTGGATGATTCTGTTGGTTGCCGCGGCCGCCGCCGGCTGCGGAGATGAAGGCAATGGCACCGGGAGCGGCACGGCGGCGAAGTCCGGCAAGCCCACCGCCAGCTCCAAGACCTCGGCGAAGGCGTCCTCGACGTCGACCACGTCGGCGCCGCCGGCGCCCGTCAGCGCCACCGCGAGCGCGGCTTCGAGCGCGAGCGCGGACGCGAGCGGAAGCGCCAGCGCCGGGGCCAGCGCGAGCGGCAGCGCGAGCGCGGCGGCGGGAGACGACGACTGCACCAAGCTCTGCGCCCAAGAGGCCAAGTGCATGCCCGGCGTCGTGGAGAAGGAGCTCGACAAGGCCAAGACGCCCGCCCCCAAGAAGAAGGAGGCGCTCGACAAGCTCAAGGCCGAGCTCGAGCCCACCAAGTGCCACGAGACGTGCACCGCCCAGTCGAAGGATCACGCCGACGCGGTGAAGAAGGGCGTCGCTTGCATCGAGAAGCCCGACTGCGACGCCTTCGCGAAGTGCATGGAAGAGGTCAACAAGGAAGCAGCGAAGAAGAAGTAACGTCTCCGCGCGAGGGCGAGCGCGACGTCGCGGTCAGGCCGGATCGTAGGTCAGGACGATCTCGAACGAGTCCTGGCTGACGACGTCGCAGCCCCGAACCAGCTGCATCGTGAAGCGATAGCGGTTGTCGCCGACCGCATATTGGGAGGGGTCGACGCCGAACTTCGGCGCGAACATGACGGCGCATTCACCCGACTCGAGCTCGATGGGGATGGTCGTGCACTCTTCGTCCGAGCCGGCGGGCTGCTGGCAGATGATGTTCTCGAGCGCAACGTCGGCGAAGTCGGCGGCGGGGATCGCGACCGCGAACTGGAACCCCCACAAGAGCTCGACGTCCTGCTGAATCAGGATCTCGGGGTCGCCCTCGGTGACCCACGCGACGCGCAGGTCGCCGAAGCCGTTGCACGGATCGACCTCGTCGAGCGCGGGGCCGCTGCCGCCTTCGCCCGGGTCGCAGGAGCCGCCGGCGCCGCCTTGGGAGGCGCTGCCGCCCGCGCCCCCGGCGCCGCCTTCTGCTTGGCCGCCGATGGCAGGGGTGCCGCCGGTTCCCCCGCCCGACCCGCCCGTCGGTTGGGACTCGTCGTCGTCACAAGCGGTGAGTGAAGCGGCTACGAGCAGGAGGCAAGCAAGCGAGCCAAGGGCATGGGTGCGTGTCATGCCCCATCATTTGGCATACCGTTGGGTCGGCCACCTTCGAAAGGTTTTCAAGCCATCGATCCCGGACCCCATGGCGTCGAACGCTCTCCCTCGCTGGATCCCTAGCAACCTGCCCCGCGAGCGCACGAGCTTCGTCGGGCGGAGGGGCGACCTCGAGCGCGTGCGAGCCGCGTTCGCGGAGGGGGCGACCCTCGTCACCCTCACCGGACCGGGGGGCGCCGGCAAGACCCGCCTCGCCCGGCGGTACGCGATGGATCTCACGGCCGAGGCGGCGCCCGCGGTGGGCGGCGTCTGGTTCTGCGACCTCACCGATGCCAGGACCGCCGAGGAGCTCGCGGAGCGCATCGCGTCCGTGCTGGACGTGCCCCTCGCGCGTGACGCGACGCTCGCGCAGGCGGCTCTCCAGATCCGGCACGCGCTCGGCGCGCGCCAGCCGCTCCTGATGATCCTCGACGACTTCGAGCGGCTCGTCGACTTCGGACCGGAGACGATCGGCGCGTGGACGGCCCACCTCTCCGCCGCGCGCTTCCTCGTCACGAGCCGGCGGCGGCTCCGGCTCGAAGGCGAGGTGGAGGTCGAGGTCGGGCCTCTCGAGGAGGCCGACGCGCTCGCGCTCTACGCGGCCCGCGCCAAGAGCTCGGACCCTTCATTTCGGCTCGAGGGCGACGAGGGCGCGGCCCGCGCGCTCGTGCGGCGCCTCGACTACGGGGCCCTCGCGATCGAGCTCGCGGCGGCGCGGGTGAAGGTGCTCCCTCCCCAGCAGCTCTGCGCCAGGCTGTCCGCGCGCCTCGACCTCTTGAGGAGCCCTCAGCGGGACGCGCCGGAGCGGCACGCATCGCTCCGCGCCGCCATCGATCGATCGTGGGAGCTGCTGAGCGAGGAGGAGCGTCGCGCGCTCGCGCTCCTCTCCGTCTTCGAGTCGAGCTTCTCGATCGAGGCCGCCGACGCGGTCCTCACCGAGGCGGCCGGCGCGGCGAGCCGCGGCCTCGATCTCCTCGAGTCCCTGACCGAGCACTCGCTCGTCGCGCGCGACGCGGATCGGGCGGAAGGGCCGGTCTTTCGGCTCTCGGAGACGATCCAGGCGTACGCGTCCGAGAAGCTGAGCGAGCTCGATCGGAGCGAGCGGGCGCGGGCGATGGAGCGCCACGCCGTGTTCTTCGTGGACGCGCTGGGGCGAAAGACCGAGCCGCTCGTCGCGCCCTGGGGCGGAGCGCCGGAGCCCGACCCGACGATGGAGATCGAGGGATGCCGGGTGATCGCGCGGCGGCCTCCGTCGAACGTATTCCGCGCCGTCGCCGCCCTCCGTCTCGACGCCGCCACCCGCGGCAGAGGCCCGACCGCGCAGCTCCGATCGGTTGTCCTGGAGGCGCTCGCCGACGCGGAGGCGCTCCCCGGCGAGGTGCGAGCGCGGCTCGGCACCGTCCACGCGGATTTGCTCCGGCTCCACGGCGATCTCGCGTCGGCCGAGGAGCAGGTGAACGACGTCCTCGCCCGGGTGCGCGGATCGGGCTCGGTCGAGGCGGTGCTCGCGTCGATGGTGAAGGTCGAGATCGAGCTCGATCGAGGGGCGCTCGCGGAGGCCCTCCACTCGGCGACGGAGGCCCTCGAGGCGAGCCGCGCCGGCGCGGACGCGCGCCTCGAGGCCTTGTGCATGCACACGCTCGCGCGGGTGCACGTCGACACCGACGACGTCGCGGCGGCGCGGGTGATGTGCGAGCGGGCGCTGCCGATCGCGCGTGATCGCGGGCTCGCCGCGGTCGAGAGCGGCGTCCTGAAGATGCTCGGGATCGTGGCCGCGCGCAGCGGCGATCTCGACGAGGCGGAGCGCCGCTACGGCGAGTGCATCGCGATCGCGCGCCGGACGGGGGACGCTTACCTCGAGCTCACCGCCTCCCTCAACCTCGCGGACGTGCGCGCTCGTCGAGGAGACACCGAGCTCGCCCTCGCCGGCTTTCGGGAGGTCGTGGCGATGGCGGTGGTGGCCGGCTTCCGCCGCGCCCACGGCGTAGCCGCGAACCACGTCGGTCTCGCCCTCCACGAGCAGGGGCGGCTGCGCGAGGCGCGCGAAGCGCACGAAGAAGGGCTCGCGATCCACCGCGAGATGGGGAACGTGCGCTCGGAGGCGTACGCCCTCGAGGTCGTCGGGGTCCTCGCGATCGAGGAGGGACGGCCGTCGGAGGCGGCCTCCACCCTCGAGCGCGCGGTCGAGCTCGCGCGGGCGCACGGACTCTCCGCCGTCCTCGCGGGGAGCTCGGCCGCCCTCGCGGTGACGCTCGCGGATCCTTCGCAGCGCGACGCGCGCGCCCACGCGCTCGACGAAGCGGCGCGCGCGGCGGAGCACCTCGATCGAGTGGAGACGACGCGGCTCGTCTCCCTCCTCGGCGCGCTCGCGGACGTCGTCGCGGGCGAGCCAGGGGCAGGGGCGCGCGGACGGGCCTTGCTCTCGAGCCCGAACGCGGGGGAGGGGCGCTCTGCCCGGTGCCGGATCGCGCGCCGGCTCCTCGAAGCGGTCCTCGAGGGACACCGCCCATCGATCCCGGAGGGTGCGCTCCCGACGAGCCCCGCCGGCGACGCCGTCCTCGAGATCGCGAGCGACGGGCGATGGTTCCAGCGCGCGGGCGGGCCGCGGGTGGATCTCTCCACCCGCCGATCGATGCGCCTCATGCTCCTCGCCCTCGCGACCCAGCGTGTCGAGCGCCCGGAGGCGGCCCTTACGTTGGAGCAGCTCTTCGAGGCGGGATGGCCAGGGGAGCGGATCGCGCAGACCGCGGCTTTTCGCCGCGTCTACACCGCGATCGGGTCTCTCCGCGACATGGGCCTCCGGGACGTGCTCGTGCGGCGTGACGACGGGTACCGTCTCGCCGAGACAGTCCCGGTCGCGTTTGAAAAACTTTAGCCGAAGCTTGAATCGTTCGGGCGGGACGCGGTGAGCGCGCCTGCTAAAGCTCCGCTCATGCATTCACGAACTTGGCTCTCGGTCGCGGCGGCGGTGGCGATCACCGCGGCCCTCCCTGCTTGTGGCGACGACGAATCGACCTGCGACGAGAACTGCCCCTCCGGCGGATCGGGCGCGGGGGCTTCGGGCGCGGGTGGATCGGGCGGCGAAGCAGGCGGTGGCGGCGCCGGCGGGCAGACGACGGGCGGTGGCGGTCAAGGCGGTGAGGGAGGCGGCCCGCTCGCGGAGTGGATCGTCCCGACTTGCTCCCCGATCACCGGCTCCGACGCGATCACGTACACCACGAACCAGGGCGAGACGCTCACCCCGACGGCGGGCGTGCTCCACGGCGTCGGCTACACCGGCGTCGCCGCTCTCGACACGCCCAACACCCTCGTCGCCGCCCACAAGGGCGAGCTCCTCCTCTCCGAGGACGCCGGCTGCTCCTGGACCGCGGCGGGAGCGCTCGAGGGGGATGTCTTTCAGATCACCGCCGGCCGCGGCGGGGTCGCGTACGCCTGGGTCGACAACGGGCTGCCCCTCTATCGAATCGAGAACGGCGCCGCCACGATGCTCACGCCCCCCGCCCAGAACATCATCGGGCTCGGGATCGATCCAGAGGACTCCCGCCACCTGCGCATCGGCGACGCGTCCGGCAGCGTGAGCGACTCCACCGACGGGGGGGAGACGTGGACCAAGCAGGGGACCACCGCCCCTCACGGGGATCTCCTCATCGCCTATCGAATGGCATTCGATCCGACGGACCTCGACCATTACCTGTTCGGACAGGCCACCGACGGCGCGGAGGTCACCTTCGACGGCGGCGAGACATGGGAGAAGAGCACTGGGCTCGGGGTCCACGCCAACGCCTTCTCGCTCGCGGTCTCTCCCGCGGATCCCACCATCGTCTGGGCGGAGTCGCTCGAGGTGGGGCCCGACACGAAGAGCGTCTATCGCTCCACCGACGGCGGCCTCACGTTCGACCCGGTCGTCGACGAGAGCGCCGAGGTCACCCTCGTCAATGGCGCCCTCCTCGTGGCCCACCCCTCGGACCCCGACGTCGTCTATTTCGTCTTCGGGACCAACTACGCCAACTACGGCACCGACATCTTCCGCTACGACGCCGGCGCGGACGAGCTCACGAAGACGCACAACGACTACGACGACGTATGGGCGATCGCCTTCTCGCCCGCCGACGACTCGGTGATGTACTTCGGTCTCGTGGTGGAAGAGGTAAACTGAAGCGACGATGACCACCGAGCAGACCGCTTGCATCCTGTGCTCTCGCAATTGCGGTCTGCGGGTGGAGACGGAAGGGGCGCGCATCACCGGCGTCCGCGGGGATGAAGCGCACCCCGTCTCCAAGGGCTACGTCTGCCAGAAGGCGGCCCGCCTCCAGCACTACCAAGAGAACGCGGACCGGCTCGAGCATCCCCTCCGCCGCCTGCCCGACGGGACCTTCGCGCGGGTGAGCTGGGACGAGGCGCTCGCCGACATCGCCGCCCGCCTCGTCGCCGTCCGCGATCGCCACGGCGGTCGTGCGTTCGCGTTCTATGGCGGGGGCGGGCAGGGCAACCACCTGGGCGGCGCCTTCAGCCGGCAGCTCGTGAAGGCGATGAAGAGCCGGTTCGTCTACTCCGCCCTCGCCCAGGAGAAGACGGGAGACTTCTGGGTCAACGGGCGGCTCTTCGGTGATCAGCGCTGCCATTTGACGGAGGACGTCGAGCACGCGGACGTGGTCTTGTTCATCGGGACCAACCCGTTCCAGGCCCACGGCATCCCCAACGCCCGCGACACGCTCCGCGCTCTGAAGAAGGACCCGAAGCGACTGAGCGTCGTGGTCGATCCGCGGCGCACCGAGACGGCGCGCTCGGCCGACGTGCACCTCCAGCTCCGCCCCGGCACCGACGCGTTCTTGATCGCGGCGATGCTCGCCATCATCGTGCGCGAGGGGCTCCACGACCGGGCCTTCCTCGCCCAGCGATGCACGGGGTTCGAGGCCGTGGAGGCGGCGTTGCGCACCATTCCCGTCGAGGACTTCGTGAGCCGGGCCGACGTGCCCCTCTCCGACGTGGAGCGGGTGGCCCGCGCCTTCGCCGCGGCGAAGCGCGCCTGCGTTCGCGTCGACCTCGGGATCCAGCAGAGCCTCCACAGCACGCTGAACTCGTATCTCGAGAAGCTCTTGTTCATCGTCACCGGCCATTTCGGTGTGCCCGGCGGGAACAACTTCCATTCGTTCTTCTTGCCCATCCTCGGCCACACCGACGAGCGCAATGGCCGCCACGAGAAGACGGCGCGCCACCGCATGCACCCCATCGCGGGCCTCTATCCGCCGAACATCCTGCCGAGCGAGATCGACTCCGACGCCGAGGATCGGGTCCGCGCGATGTTCGTCGACAGCGCGAACCCCGTCCTGACCGGCGCCGACACCGCCGCGTACGAGCGCGCGTTCGCGAAGCTGGAGCTGCTCGTGGTGGTGGACGTGGCGATGACGGAGACAGCGCGGCTCGCCCATTACGTGCTCCCGGCCGCGACCCAATTCGAGAAATGGGAGTGCACCGGCTTCAACCTGGAGTTTCCGGACAACGCGTTCCACCTGCGCCACCCCGTCTTTCCATTGCGCGCGGAGGCCCTCCCCGAGCCGGAGATCTACACCCGCCTCCTCGAGGCGATGGGGGAGATCCCGCGGAGCTTTCCCGTGCTCGAGAAGCTCGCGCGCGTCCGGCCTCGGCAGAGCCGCTATCTCCCGTTCATCGCCGCCCTCGGGGCGAAGCTCGCGGCCGACAAGAGGCTCCGGCCGTTCGCGGCGTCGATCGTCTATCGCACCCTCGGCGAGGCCATCGAGACCCCGCGGGCCAAGCCGGGGCGAGCCTCCGCGGCCGCGGCCGCGCCCCTGCTCGGGCTCGCCTTCGATCTCGCCCGGCGCGAGGCGGAGGCGGTGCGGAGGGCGGGGCACCGGGGCAACCGCGTCACCCTCGGCGCGGCGCTCTTCGACGCCATCCTCGACCGGCCCGAAGGGACGATCGTCACCCGCCACGGCTTCTCGGAGACGTGGCGATTCATCCGCCACCCCGACCGCCGCATCCATTTGGACATCCCCCGAGATGCTCGCGGCCCTTCGCGCCTTGAAGGACGAGCCGCCCCCCGCGCTCGACGGAGAGCGGCTGGTGCTATTGGCGGGGGAGCGGCGCTCCTACAACGCCAATCAGATCTATCGCGACCCGGCGTGGCGGCGCGTCGACCCTCAGGGCGCGATGCGGATGCACCCCGAAGACGCGCGCGCGCGCGGCCTCGCTCAGGGCTCGGTGGCGAGGTGCGCCTCCGACGGGGGCGAGGTCCAGGTCACGATCGAGATCGACGACTCCCTCCGGCGGGGAATGGTCACCCTCCCTCACGGCTATGGAATGCGGTACCGCGGCGGAGAGCCGATCGGCCCCCAAATCAACCGCCTCACCAGCGGCGACCATTGCGATCCGATCGCGCGGACGCCGTTTCACAAGCACGTGCCGGTGACGGTGAGCGCGGTGCGCTAATCGCAAGCGTTCGGGTCTTCGTCGCCGGTGCAGCCGCTCTGATCGGACTCGTCGCAGATCAGGTTCTCGCAGCGGTTCTCGGAGACGCCGGTCTTGAAGAAGATGTCCGCTTGCTCGCGGGCCGACTCGAGCTTGCGGAGCTTTCCGTGGGGATCGTCGCAGACGATGACGGGGCGATTGCAGGCCGGCTCGGGGGGGAGGCCGAAATCGTATTCGGCGTAGACGGCGCCGTCTTCGTCGATGGTGGCGCCGGCCGGGGTCTCGAGGCCGAAGACCTCGCGCACGCCGGTGTCGAGGTGCTTGGCCCCCATCGCGTGGGCCATGACGTGGGCGCCGACGGTGGTGACCTGATGATCGCCGAGGGCGGCCCGGAGCAGGATCCGGCGGTCGGGCGGGCTCCCCGCGAAGGGCGCGGCGAAGATGTGCTTGGTGTATCCGTCGGGCTCGACGTGGTCCCAGCCCATCTGGAGCAGACCCAGCATCTGCTGCTGCGCGCGCGAGTCGGGGAACTCGAGGTTCGCGACGATGAAGAACGGGGCGAAGTCGGCGCTCCGATTCAACAGCAGATCGTAGGGCTGGCCCATCACCTCGAGCAGCCCGCGCGAGATGTCCTCGGAGAGGGCCATGGTGACGCCGCCCTGGATGCCGCCCTGGCTGATGCCCCAATAATACCGGCGCGACGGATCGAGGTAGGCGCCGTAGGTCGGATCGTTCGCGAGGCCGCCCGCCACCATCCTCATCACGAGGAGGTTGTTCAAGAAGCCTTGGTGGAGGCGATCGAACATGTGGAACATCTGATCGAGGCGGCCGTGGACGAGCTGGTCGACGATCCACTCCTGATCGTCGTCCGCCATTCCCACGAGCCGCGTCGAGAAGATCGCGTATCCATATTGATTGCAGAACGTCCGGAAGTTCTCGGACTCGATTTGGCTGTCCGAGCCGAGGAGGCCGTGGCCGTGCTGGAGCAGCCCGACCGGGGCCGTCTCCGCGCTCTTCGGGATGAGGAGCTCCCAATCCGCTTCGTAGGTGGGCGTCTCCGGGTTCGGCTCCGGGAGGCCGTCGTCGCCGAGGATGAGCGCGGCGCCGGGATCGGGGGTGTCGAGGTAGAGCGGCACCGTCATCGTCCCGTGGATGCGATAGAGGATGTTCTCGGGATCGAGGTCGGAGTCGACGCTCGTAATGGTGTAGGCGGGGCCGGCTTCGCCGACCATCTCGAGGGCCTCGTCGCGCATGTGGACGAGCGCGCCCGTCACCCCTTCCCGGCTCGCGGTCGTGAAGTCCCAAGCGAGGAGCAGATCGTCGCGGGCGATCCCGGCGTCCCCGAGGGTCGCGAAGATCTCTTCGTAGCGATCGCGGCGCGCCTCGATGGAGGGATGATTGGAGGGCGTGCCGTCGCGCAGGGACGCGAACGCATCGGTGGCCTCGATGGGGCTGCCATTTTCATCGACGAGCCCGCGAATGGCGACGATGTAGCGAGCCCCATCTCGCAATGGCACCGCGGGGTGCACGATCAGCGAAGGCGTGGTGTCGAGATCCTTGCTCGCGTCGAGCTCGGCGAAATGGAGGACGCGCTCCCCCGTCTCCTCGTCGAGGATGATCGTCGTCGCGCCCTGAGCGAGGGAGTCCTCGAGGTGCTCCCACCCGACGAGGCCGGCGCTCGAAGCGCCGGGGAGCTCGGCCAGGATCGCGGAGCCAGCGGAGAAGCCGTCGAGGCGGTTCCAAACGGCGGGGTCTTGCTCGTAGCCGTCGTTCCCCTTCGGGAGGCCCTCCTTCTTGAAGGCGACGCGCCGGCCCGTCGGGCTCGTCGGGTCTTCCACGGTGCGGGCGTCGGAGGGAAACGGGTACCCGCAGAAGCTCGGGACGAGCGGATCGCACGCGAGAGGGAACGACTCGTCGCCGATGGGTGCACCTCCCGATCCGCCGCCTCCCGCCCCGCCGCCGCCCTTGTCGGCGAGCTCACCTCCGCACGCGGCGAGCAAGGAGAAGGTCGAAGCGAGGAGCCATGCACGACGGGACGATGAACCCACGAGGCCGATGATAGCCTCGACGCCCTCATGGCTCGCGTCTTGATCCTCGGCGCGACCTCTGCCATCGCGCAAGAGGTCGCCCTCATCCACGGTCGCCGCGGCGATCGGCTCCACCTCGTGGGCCGCAACGTCGAGAAGCTCGACGCGATCACGGCCCGCGTCGGGGCCGCCGCGTGCTCGAGCACGACCGCCGATTTCGATCGCCTCGCCGACAACGAGGCGGTCGTCTCCACCGCCATCGAGCGTCTCGGCGGCCTCGACACCGCGTTCATCGCCCACGGCGCCCTCGGCGATCAATTGGCGACGGAGGCTTCGTTCGACGCCGCGGACGCGATCTTGAGGACGAACTTCACGAGCGTGGTCTCATTGCTCATCCCGATCGCCAATCGTCTGGAGCGCGATCGGGCTGGGCGCATTGGCGTCTGTACCTCCGTCGCCGGGGAGCGCGGGCGCCCGCGCAATTTCACCTATGGGGCGGCGAAGGGCGCCCTCAACGTGTACCTCCAAGGACTGCGGACGCGCCTCTACCCGAGCGGCGTCTCCGTCACGACCCTCAAGCTCGGCCCCGTCGATACCCCCATGACCGCCACCCATTCGAAGCACCCCCTCTTTGGCAAGCCGGAGAAGGTCGCGCGCGACATCGTGGCGGCGATGGATGGCCGCAAGGCGGAGGCCTATGTGCCGTGGTTCTGGGCCGCCATCATGCCGATCGTGAAGCACACGCCGGAGGCGGTGTTCCAGCGCATCCCGTTCTTGTCCGGCCGCTGAGCTGGTCCAGGCTTTGCGAGGCGTTCATCCGCGATGCGAATGAATGCCCTCGTCGTGGCCATTGCGTTCGGACCGACTGCTTTCTTTGCGGCCGCGTGCGGAGATAGCGCGCCCGAGGGTGGGGGCGGCGCGGGGGCGAACGACGCCGGCGGTGGAGGGCAGGGCGGCGGTGAGATCGCGTCCTGGACCGGCCATCACGTCCTTCGGGTCGAGCTCGCGCTCGCGACCGACGATCCCTACGAGTGCCTCGGCGAGGCTCCCGGCAGCCCCGCGCTCGCGGTGGTGGTGGACGTGACGGCGGCGGACGGCGAGGCCAGCGGGTGGATCGCGGGCACCGCCATCGGCAACGGCGCGACGACGATCCGAGTGACGGAGGGGAGCGTCGCCGTCGAGGGGAGCGTCGCGGATCCCGCGCTCGGGCTCACCCCGTTCACGGCGTTCGTGACCGCGCTCGATTCATTCACGTTCGACGCGTTCGAGCTGGTCGCGACGCTCGACGGGACGGTCCACGGAGAGGCCAGCGGGACGTGGTCGATCTTCAATGGCTCCGACGCGATCTGCGATTTGACCTTCAGCGCGACGATCACGGGCGGACCGGACGAGGAGCGCCCGACCGCGTGGGCCTCGAGGTCCGATCGTCGGCTCAATCTCCCATTCGAGCCGATCCCCCTCGCGCTGACCGAGCCAATCGAGCGGGAAGGGCCAGCGGTCGAGGCGAAGGTCTCGGGAAGCTCGGTCGGCGCCGTCCTCTCCCCTCGCGCCGACAACGCGCGCGACGGATTCGCGTTCGCCCTCGACGTCGCCCCCGACGGGATATGGCCGGTGGGGGGCGCGCTCTCGCTCACGATCGGCGGTCTGCGCGACGCCGCCGGGAACGAAGGCGAGGCGGCGCTCGAGCCGATCCCGCTCGCCCCTCTCCCCGACAGCGACCCGAACCTCGGCTTCGAGCAAGGCCTCTTGGGGTGGCTGACGGATCCGCTGCCGCCGGAGGCTCCGGGGGTCACCGGGGTGGTCTACCCGGCGGGGAGCTTCTCGGTCGTGGACGACGAGGGCGATCCATTCGTGGTGACCGCGCCCGAAGGCGGGACGATGGCGGTCGTGGGGATCGGCGGTCGGCTCGTCGGACACCTCGACCCTCCCTCGGAGGCGACGGTGCTTCGCCTTCGGATCGGGCTCGCCGATCCGGATGTTGCGGACCTCCTCCTGAACGGGCAGGGCTATGCGATCCGCCTCGTCGACGCGACCGGCGCGACGGTGGAGACGGTGACCGCGGACGCGAGCCTCCATTCGCCTCCGATGAAGAGCTGGTCGGGCTTCGCCGAGGTGGAGATCCCCCTGCCCTCGAGCGCGGACGGCGGCTTCTGGATCGTCATCGAGCCCACCGGTTTCGCGCCGCCGGTGCACTTGCCCGAGGTGCTCGT
Organism: Polyangiaceae bacterium; assembly: GCA_044225865.1. GTDB lineage: Bacteria > Myxococcota_A > Polyangia > Polyangiales > Polyangiaceae > Xiheicaenibacterium. Next base: position 42,287 of record JBGAID010000046.1, read on the forward strand.
GGACGCGCTCACTGCCAGCGCCTCTTGAGCCAAGGGAGAACCGTCACCGACATCTGGGCGAGGTGGGCGATGTGATCGGACTTGTCCTGGCCGGTGTAGCCGAAGACGTGCAGATCGCCGAGCTCGCCCTTCGATTGGATCTTCAGCCATTTCACCTCGCGAATGGGGAAGGCCTCCACCGCCTCGCGGAACTCCATGGGTGGGGGCGATTGTGACGCGTCGACGGGCTCGCGATTGGCGCCGACGGCGGCGAGGATCGCGCTGGCGGTCTCGGTGGAGCTCGCGTAATCGGCCGTCTCGATCGCGGAGTGGGTGATCACCATCAGGCGCTTGCCGGCGGTGGCCTCCTTCGCGAACTTCACGAACGGCGCGACCACGGAGGGGTGGACGGTGCGCGTCCCGTCGGGGACGAAGCCGCCGTGGATGCCGTCCAGCACGAGCACCGCGTCGATCCGCGAGAAGACGCTCTCGTCATTGAGGAGGGAGTGGAGGGCGCCATAGCCGGCGCTCCACGACGAGAGGGCGACGCGACGCACCTTGAGCTCGGTGCCGGCCTGCTCGGAGGCGCGCTTCTCGATCTTGGCGATGATCTCGTCGAAGGTGCCGGGGATGGCGAGGCGCTCTTGATAGGCCTCCGATCCCGCGAAGTTCGTGATGTGGACGAGGGCGTTGAGCTTCGCCTCTTCGACGCTCTTCTGCACGAGCTCGGTGTTGCCGTGGAAGTGGAGGATGACATCGAACTTGCCGTCCTCGGGCTGGAAGGAGGATGGCATGAAGAGGAGGCCGGGCTTCACCCACAGGTGGCCGTGCCATTGGCGCACGATGAGCTTGGGGGCCGGCTCCGCGGTCGCGGGGGGCGGGGCGGGGGAGGCCTCGACGGTCGCGACGGGGATGGGAACGTAGGCGGCGATGCGAGGGATGACGGCGCGCCCGACGACCGGGCTCGTCTTCGAGACCCCCCACGTCAACAGGCCCGCCACCGAGACGACGGCGCTCGCGAAGAGGGCGAGGTACATCCCGGCCCGACCGGGGAGCGCCACCTCGCCGAAGCGCCGCGCGAGGCGGGGCAGCAGCGAGTGCATCACGTGATAGCCGAGGGTCGCGGCGAGGTTCAGGAACAGCAGACCGATGGGGATGAAGCGCCATTGACCGAGCGAGACGCCGAGGGCGACGACGAGCAGGACGAGCGAGCTCGCCATGACCGCGACCACGGTGCGGTAGGCGAAGCGCGTCCGGGTGAGGCGCTCGATCGTGAGGCGCGCGAGGCCCCCGGACCTGTCGGCGATCTCCGCGAGCGAGGTGCGCTGGCCGACCCCGGCCCAGCTCGAGAGCCGCGAGCGGCGCGACGGGCGATCGTGCCCCGGGGGTGGGACGGAGACGGGGCGCCGCTTCACCTCTGGACTGTCGCGGGCGATCTCGTCGCTCCGCTTCGAGCGGACCTCGCGCTCCTCGTCCGAGAGGTCGGGCGGGAGCATCAGCGCCTCGCGATCTTCCGAGCGCGGCTCCTCGTCGGCGCGACCGGAGACGGCCGCGGGCGTGCCCAATGGGAGCGTGCCGCCCTTCTTACGGCTGACAGCCGCGGGCGTGCCTAATGGGAGCGTGCCCCCCTTCTTGCGGCCGCGCGTGCCCACAGCCCCGAGTATACAGACCTCTTCGACGAGACCTCGACCGAGGCGAGCGAGGAGCAACGAATCAAACGGCGGCTCGAGAAAGTTTTCTTCTCAACGTTGTCGATCCTCGTCCGCGGCCGTCGTCGCCCGGATAGAAAGCGAGGTCGATATGCGATTCATGGTCATCATGTACCCCGGTCCCGACGCCGAGGCAGGCAAGCTCCCCGACGAGAAGATCCTCACCGAAATGGGGAAATTCAACGAAGAGCTCGTGAAGGCGGGGGTCCTCCTGGCCGGCGAAGGACTTCATCCCACCTCGAAGGGGGCGCGCATCCGCTTCGGAAGTGGAAAGCCTGTCGTGAGCGACGGTCCGTTCACCGAGTCCAAGGAGATCATCGGCGGCTTCTGGCTGATGCAGGCGAAATCGAAGGACGAGATCGTGCAGTGGATGAAGCGGTGCCCGGTCGTCGGGTCCGAGATGATCGAAATTCGTCAGGTGTTCGAGGCGGAAGACTTCGGTGAAGCGATGACGCCCGAGCTCCGCGAAGCGGAGGAGCGCCTGCGTCGCGAGGTCGAGGCGAAGAGGGGCTGAGCCTCCGGTCGACGCGGCCGCGCTCGCCTGCTACCCGGAGCGAGTGACCGCGAACGACGAGACGAAGCGCGCGATCGAGGCCGTCTTTCGCATCGAGTACGCGAGGCTCGTCGCTGGTCTGACCCGCCTCGTGCGAGACATCGGCTTCGCGGAGGAGATCGCCCAAGACGCGCTCGTGGCCGCCCTCGAGCATTGGCCGAGCGAGGGGATCCCCGACAAGCCTGGCGCGTGGCTGATGACCACCGCGAAGCGGCGCGGCCTCGATCTCCTGAAGGGCGCGCGCAGAGCGGAGAAGAAGCGCGAAGGCCTCACCCGAGAGATCCTCGCCCAGGAGGACCTCGTCACCCACGACCTCGAGTCGGCCATCGACGAGAACGTCGGTGACGATCTGCTGCGGCTCATCCTCGTGTCGTGCCACCCGGTGCTCCCGACGGAGGCGCGCGTCGCGCTCACCCTTCGATTGATCGGCGGCCTGACGACGAGCGAGATCGCCCGGGCGTTCCTCGCATCGGAGCCGACGATCGCCCAGCGCATCGTGAGGGCCAAGCGCACCCTCGCCGAGAGGAAGGTCCCCTTCGAGGTGCCGCGGGGGGCCGAGCTCACGGAGCGGCTCGGCTCGGTGCTGGAGGTGATCTACCTCGTGTTCAACGAAGGGTACTCCGCGACCGAGGGGGAGGACTGGATGCGCCCGGAGCTCTGCGAAGACGCGCTGAGGGTCGGGCGCATCCTCGCCGAGCTCGCTCCCGATGAGCCGGAGGTCCACGGCCTCGTCGCCCTGATGGAGATCCAGGCTTCGCGAGCTCGGGCCCGCACCGACGAGCGCGGCGAGCCGATCCTCCTCATGGATCAGAGCCGAGCCAAATGGGATCGCATCCTCATCGGGCGCGGGCTCAAGGCCATCGACCGCGCCCTCGCATTGAATGCCCCGCCGGGGCCCTATCTATTGCAAGCGAGCATCGCCGCCTGCCACGCGCGCGCGCTCACCCCCGCGCAGACCGATTGGGTCCGCATCGCCACCCTCTACGCGGCGCTGATGGAGGTCGCGCCGTCCCCGGTGGTCGAGCTCAACCGCGCCGTCGCGGTCGCCTTCGCGTGGGGTCCCGAGCGGGCGCTGCCCATCGTCGACGCGCTCGCGAACGAGCCGAGCCTGAATGGCTATCACCTGCTGTACAGCGTCCGCGCCGATCTGCTGGCAAAGCTGGGACGGGTGGCGGAGGCGCGCGCGGACTTGGAGCGCGCGGCGAGAGCGGCGACCAACGACCGAGAGAGGACGCTCCTCGAGATGCGCTCTGCGCGGCTCGGGCCGGATGTTCAGGACGCCGAATGACGGTCGGCAGAGCACGAGTCGGCGTGGGAGATCCCGCGCCATTCGTTGTGCTCCCCGAGCCATGGCTCGAACTGCGCCGGTCCCCAACACCCCGCCGATTCCCCGGAATGTGTCCCTCCATCGCCGTCCTCGGCGGGGGTAGCGGGAGCGGCGGGGGCAGCGGCGACGGAGATGGAGACGGCAGCGGCGACGGCGCCAATGGCAATGGTAATGGTAATGGTAATGGTAATGGTGACTCCGCGGATTCAGCTCCGATACACGAGCGATCGCCTCAGCGAGATCATCGACTCCTCGAGGAGGCAGAGGAGTTGAAATTCGTGAAGGACTACATGCTCTGGAACGAGGGCAAGCTCGACGCATACGCGAAGCGCGCCTACGACGCCTGACCGCGGCTTCGGCCGGGATTCGGGCGAATGTCGGGCCGCCAATGCCGGGCTCCGCCGAGGCCTCGCACCATCTTGTGAGTTGCGTTGGGGGCGCATACCCTCCCCTGCTCGGCGTGTCCTCCCCGCGCCGAGAAAGAGGAGCGATGAGCGAAGAGGACCAGGCGGTCGACGAGTTCACGACGGCGGATCGGGGCGCGCGGAAGTACCTGCTCATCAAGGTGCCGGACTTCGCGACCGATCCTTCCGGGGACCCGGGGACGCCGCCGCCCGACACCGCTCCGCAGGACGAGAAGGACAAGTTCGCAGAGCGGCAGGGGCGGTTCGGGCAGCCGATGACGTCGTATCTGCGGCTCGGCACGATGATCGACAACGACATCGGCGACGAGCTGATCCAGCACGCGTACGACGCGGGCCCCGCCGGGAAGAAGGAGGGCAGCCCGTTCATCGACGACGAGCGCAACCGAGGCACCGGCGCCGACAACCCGACGGGGGCCGACGGCCACGGGCTCACCGCGACGGAGCGCGTGAATTTCCACACCCAGTACCTGAAGTCGAAGGGCGGCTGGCGCGACCATTCGGATGGCAATCGCATCACGACGACCTATGGCGACAAGGTCGAGGTCATCCGCGGCAACTACAAGATGGTGGTGCTCGGCCGGCAGGACGATCCCGGCAACGCGATGGGCTGGGACGCGACGGGCAATCACATCCAGGACTACGCGCAGGCGACGATGCCGGGCGCGTCGGTGGCGGTAGAGTGGATTCAGAACGCGTACGTGCCGAACACGTTCCCGGCCGCGTCCGACGATAGCAATGGCACCCACACCGCGCTCATCGCCGGCAACAGCGCCTCCACGACGACGCCCGTCATGGTCGACGACGACGAATACAAGGGTGGCGCGTGGCTCCTCATCAACTCGACGGAGCGCGTCTACCAATACAGCCGTAACGCCGGGAACTTCCGGGAGCAGCAATGGGGAGATCGGGTCGAGTCCTACACCGGCTCGGAGAACCCCGCCCGCATCGGCAAGAACGACGACGACGGCTATCAGGGCCACCCCAATGACGCCGCGTACCACTCGGTCGCGGCCAAGAACTACGACGACGACGACCTGGCCAAGCGCATCCGCCCCTCGTCGAAGGGGCTGCCGCGCGGCAACCCCCACGTCATCGAGAAGACGTGGGCCTCCAAGATCGAGAGCTACACCGGCTCGTCGAAATGGCGCATCCCGAAGACGTACGAATCGTCGTACATCAACGACTCCGAGTCGCACGAGGACGTCACGACCAAGACGGAGCACTCGACGGTGGGGACCCAAACCTCGACCAGCACCGTCACCACCCAGACCGACACGAGCACGGTCACGACCCTGACCGAGACGACCACGGTCGGCACCCACGTGAGCACGACGTTCGCGGGGCTGGTGCTCGACACGACCTTCGTGGGTGCGTCCAACGAGACGACCATCGCGGGGGCGAAGAGCGAGATCACCATCGCCGGCGCGATGAGCGAGATCACCCTCTCGCCGGTCGGCAAGCTCTCGATCGAGGCGATGCCGCTCGCCGCCGAGATCGGGATCATCCTGGGCAAGATCGCCCTCACGATCGGGTGGGGCAAAGAGTTCAAGATCGGCGACGTGGACGAGGTCCCGCTCCGGAAGAAGAAGATGACGCTGCAGGAGCTGAAGTTCGCCCTCAGCAAGTCGAACTACACGCTGAAGAACCAGCGGGCCTCGTTGGACGAGCGGACGGAAGCGCTCATCGCGCAGTACAAAGCCCTCCAGGTCTACCTCGGAGCCTGAGCGCGCGTGCTCACGAAGAACCTGACCCCGTTTCTGTTCGGCGCCCGCGGGACGAGCCGGAAGCCGCCGCAGCGCGAGATGACGTGCGTCGTCCGCGCCGCGTTCGCCATCGCCCCGGGAGAGCCATTGAAGGAGCTCCCTCACCCCGAGCAGGGTCACCTGAGCGGAGAGACGTTCGAGGAGGGGGACGACGAGCAGCTCGGCGCCGCCCTCGTCCCGTCCGACTTCGCCGATTTCAAGCTCTCGGGGGAGGTGATGTTCCTCGGGTCCTGTCACACGCCGGGAGCAAAGCCGCTCCCGGAGTGCCCGGTGAAGATCTCGGTCGGGCGGTGGTCGAAGGCCCTGCGCGTGGTCGGCCCGCGCTCGTGGGGCGGCGTCGCCGGGGACACCCCGAGCGAGCCGCAGCCGTTCACGGCGATGCCGCTCACGTGGCAAAACGCGTTCGGCGGCCCTGGTTATGGGAAGAACCCGGCCGGCAAAGGGGTCGACGGCGTCGAGGTGCCGCGGGTCGAGCTCCCCAATCAACCGGTGACGACGCGGAGCGGGGCATACGACCCGGGGACGCTCGGGCCCGTCAGCCCGTATTGGCCCGCGCGCGCCTCCCTCGTCGGCAAGGAGTACGGAGCGAGCTGGAAGAAGAAGCGCGCCCCCTATTTGGCCGAGGATTTCGATTACCGCTTCTTCTACTCGGCCCTCCCCGATCAGCGCATCGAGGGCTTCTTTCGCGGCGACGAAGAGGTCGTATTGCAGAACCTGATCGCGGGCGCGCCCATCGCGTCGTTCTCCCTCCCCGGCATTCGGGTGCGGGTGTTCGCCAAGGGCACCGACGGGCGCTTTCGCGAGGTGGCGATGTCGCTCGACACGATCGTCGTCGACGGCGAGGCGTCGAAGATCTTCTTGACGTGGCGCGGCCTCGACGCGGTCGAGGAGGACGACCTCTCCGATGTCGCCACGATGCTCGTCGCGGCGGAGCCCCTCGGGCCGTCGACGTCGGTGGAGAGCTATCGGGAGGCCCTCGAGGCCTACGAGAAGGACCCGGTCGGTCTCGCCGGCAAGCTCCCCACGAAAGAGATGTTCGAGGGGACGCCGACGGCGGACGACGTGGATCCCGTGAGCAAGCTGCTCGCGGAGAAGGGGGTGCCGGAGGACGTCCGGGTCCACGTCCGCAAGGCGGTGGCGGAGGCGATCGAGGCCGACAAGAAGCGCGACAAGCCCGAGCTCGATCTCGAGGCCCTCATCGCGGAGGCGCGCGAAGAGTCACCGCCCCCGATGCGATCGATCAAGCCGGGCGTGCTCCCGCCGGCGCGGCTCCGAATCACGATGCGCGAGATGCTGACGCGCATCGGAGAGGCGCGCGTCGAGATCGAGAAGAAGAAGGCGGAGATCGACAAGCTAGCCTCTGGGCCCGAGGTCCCGAAGGAGGCGGCGAGTGTCCGCGCGGAGGCGCTCGCGCAGCTGAAGCAGCTCGACGAAGCGGCGGAGGTCCCCCGCGATCCGCGGCTCTCCCAGCTCGACCCGAGCTACTCCTATCCCGAGCCGCTCTCCACCGACGAGCCTGGCCCCGGTCGCAACCTCGTGGATCGGGATCTGAGAAAGCGCGATCTCCGGGGCGCGGATCTGCGCGGGGCGAACTTCGAAGCGGCCGATCTCTCCAAGGCCGATCTCCGCGGGGCGCAGCTCCAGGGGGCGAACCTCAAGTACGCCATTCTGTGGAAGGCGAACCTCGACGGCGCCGATCTCACCGGGGCCGATCTCACCCTCACCAATTGCATCGAGGCCCAGCTCGCGGGGGCGAAGCTCATCGGGGCGCGCATCGCGATGACGTGCTTCGAACGGGCCGGCCTCGACGGCGCGAGCCTCGAGCGGGCCACCGGGGAGTACGTCATCTTCACCGGGGCCTCTCTCCTCCGCGCGAGCCTCGCGCGCGCCGCGCTGCCGAAGTCGGAGCTCGACCAGGCGAAGCTCGCCGGCGCGAGCTTCGTGGAGGCCTCGATCGAGGGCGCTCTGTTCGCCCGCTCCGATCTCACGGAGGCCGATTTCACCCGCGCCGTGCTCGCCGGCACGAGCTTCGTGGAGGCGACGTGCGATCGGGCGAGCTTCACCAACGCCGTCCTCGCGCGCGCTCTCTTCAACAAGGCGTCGCTCAAGGACGCGCGCTTCGCGGGGGCCAACTGCACCGCGGCCTTCTTCGAGCACGTGAAGGGGCTCGGCGCCTCGTTCCTGCGGGCGCGGGCGCGGCAGGCTCGCTTCTACCGCGCGAGCCTCGACGGAGCCGACTTCGCCCAAGCGGATCTGATGGGCGCCGATTTCCGCAAGGCGAAGCTCTTCAAGGTCAGCTTCAAGGGCGCCTCGCTCTACGACGCGAAGCTCCTCGAAGCGGCCGGCGACGACGTCGACTTCTCGGGCGCGAACCTCGAGCGCGCCCTGATCAGCGAGACATGAGGAGAGCACCGTGAACGCGAGCGAAGTCATCGAGGCCGTTCGAGCCGGCCGCTCTCTCGAGGGGACGACCCTTCAGAACCTGGATTTGTCGGGGCAATCGCTGGACGGGGCCAAGCTCAAGGGCGCCAAGATCTACGGCGTCCGCCTCGACGGAGCATCGCTCAAGGGCGCCGATCTCACGGAGGTGATGGTCCATCGGTGCTCGATGATCGGGACAGACTTCGCGGCGGCGCGGCTCGCGAAGGCGACGGTCGTGAACACCGACATGTCGATGGCGTCGCTGCGAGGCACGGACGCGAGCGAGGCGAAGATCGTGGCCTCATCTCTCGCCAGCGTCGACGCCGAGAAGGCCGATTTGCGCGGGTTTGCCGCATTGAAGTGCTCTCTGCCCAACGCTCGGTTCACGGGCGCCCAGATGGGCGAGGTCCATTTCGACGAATCCGAGGTGAGCGGGGGCGATTTCTCGGGGGTCGCGCTCGAGCACGCGAGCTTCACGAACGCGAAGCTCTCTCGGTGCCGCTTCGTGGGGGCGCGCTTCCTCGAGTGCGCGCTCCCATACGCCGATCTGACGTGCGCCGATTTCGACGGAGCCGTCATCGACACCGTCATCTTGGTGGGGGCCGATCTGCGCGGCGCCTTCCTCCCCAAGGAGATCGTCCGCAGCGTCCTCGACGACGCCAAGCTCTCCGCTCGCGACCGCGGGGAGGCTCCCGCCGTCCAAGGCGAGCGTGACGCCGCCGATCTCTCCGGTCGAAACCTCTTCTTCTCCTCCTTCGAGCGGGTCTCGTTCGTGAACGCGGATCTCTCCGGCGCGAACCTCGAGATGACGAACATGTCGGAGTGCTCGATGGAAGGGGCGCGCTTCGATCGGGCGACGATGAAGCGGGCGATCCTTCGCGGAGCGAAGATGTTCGGGGCCAAGCTCGCGGGGCTCGATCTGGAGATGACCGAGCTCTCGGGCGCCGTCCTCGCCGACGCCGATCTATCCGGCGCGAGCATGGTGATGACGCGGCTCTCGGAGGCCGATCTCTCGGGGGCGAACCTCGGGCGCGCGTTCCTCATGGCCGCCTCCCTCGACGGGGCCAAGATGGATGGCATCAAGCTCGAGGCCACGCGGATTCGCAGCGTCGTCTTCGACCGCACCGACATGCGCGAGCTGCCGATTCGCGGCCTCACCTTGGAGCGCTGCTCGTTCCTCGAAGCGAACCTCAGCAAGATGAACCTCGGTCGCACCGGCTTCCCCGACTGCGACTTCACGAGGGCGGATCTCACCCAGACGAACCTCGACGGCGCCGTCCTCTCGCGCGCGAGCTTCAAAGAGGCGAAGCTCGAGGGCGCCGTCCTCAACCGGGCTCAGGCGAAGGGAGCGTTCTTCGGCGAGGCGGACGCCAAAGGGGTGAAGCTGATGAGCGCGATGCTCCGGCGCTCCACCTTCCTCGAGACCAACCTCAAGAACGCGGACCTGCGCGGCGCGGACCTGCGCGAGGCCAACCTCGAGCGCGTCCAAGCCGAGGGCGCCAACCTCGGCACCGTCGACTTCAGCCACGCCGATCTGTCGCACGCCAACCTCGTCCGCGCCGATCTGTCCGCCGCGAACCTCCACCGCGCGAACCTCCACGCCATCAAGAGCGACGGCGCCATTTGGACGGGGGCTCTGCGCGCCACCGCCCGCGACACCGACGACGGCCGCCTCAGCGCCGAGGCCTACACTCCGCCTCCCGTTTCCTGATCTCTGCCCCGGAGCCGAACATGACCGCGACCGCGAAGCTTCTCAAACTGGAAAAGCCCGCTCAAGAGGGCCTCGTGTTGGGCCCGGCCGAGATCGTCGAGGTGACGCCGGCCTCGGTGCGCGCTCGGCTCTCGTCGGGGGACGTCGTCGGCGCCGAGCTCGCCCTCGCGTTCACGTACCAGCCCGCCATTGGCGATGTCGCCCTCGTCGTTGGGGACGGGCGGTCTCACTACGTGATTGGCATCTTGAAGGGCTCCGGCAAGACGACGCTCGACCTGCCGGGCGACGTCGATCTGCGCGCCTCCGGCAAGCTCCGCCTCCTCTCCGATCAGGCCGTCGAGATCGCCGCCCCGACCGTCTCCCTCGCGTCCCGCAAGCTCGACATGATCGCGGGCGCCGTCGCCCAGAGGTTCAAGACGGTTCGCCAGCGCGTCACCGAGCTCCTCAGCGTCCACGCTGGCGAGCAGCACACCATCGTAGAAGGCAGCGCCCACAGCCAGTCCAAGCGCGCCTCCATCCTCACGGAAGACAAAGTCACCATCAACGGACGCGAAGTCCACCTCGGGTAAAGGCCATGCTCCCTGCATCCAACCGCGGCGCCGGCCAGAACCTCGCCTTCCCGGACGTGTGCAACACTCCGGCCGGGCCCGCGACGGTCCCCATTCCCTATCCCAACATCGCGATGAACGCCCAGGCGGCCTCGTTCTCGATGACCGTGAAGGTCTCGATGATGAACGCCCTCAATCTCTCCTCCGTCATCCCGATGACCAACGGAGACCAAGCCGGCGTCGCCCACCCCACCATCATGGGCTCGGCGAAGTACACGATGGGCAACCCGATCGTCTTCGTCGACAAGCAGCCGGCCATTTGCCTGCTCTGCCCGACGACCGGCAACAACATGAACGCTCCCCTCGGGGCCGTCCTCGTGCCGAGCGCCGTCAACGTCTTTTACACCCTCGCCCCGGAGGCGAATGGCGAGGCGCCGAGCGGGGTGGAGGAGGCGAGGTCGCGCTGCGCGCGATTGGAGCGAGCCGGGGTGTCCGCGCGATTGGAGGGCGGCACCCTCGCGCTCCGCATCGACGCGTTCAGCGCGGACGTCGTGCGAAAGGTCTATGCGGCGACGCGCGAGATCGAATGGACGAGCGCGTCCGCCATCGAGATCGATCTGCGGGACAATCCTGGCGGAGAGCTGAGCGCGGCCGTCGACCTCGCCGCGGAGTTTCTGCCCGAGGGAGCCCTCGTGGCGGAGGTGGTCGACGCGGACGGAGATCGCGAGCGACTCACCACCTCGCGCCCTCCCCGCTTCGACAATCCCGTGCGCATCCTGGTCAATCAGGGGACGGCCTCCGCGGCCGAGGTGTTCGCGGCCGCGATGCAGCGCGAAGGGCGCGCGGTGATCGTCGGCACCCGCACGTACGGCAAGATGATCGCCACCGGGCTCGGCGCCGGTGGATTCGGCCACGTTCTCTCGATCGTCGACCGCGGCCCGGGCGGGATCGAGCCCGACGACACGAAATAGCTACTTCGCGCGCCCCGCGAAGAAGGCGTAGGTGCCGAGGATGGTCGCCTCGGAGACGACAGTCCCGTCCTTCGTTCGAACGAGCCGGACGTGCTCTCCGTCCAGCGCCACGAGCACGTGCGCATCGTCGGGAGCGAACGTGGCCAGTCCGCTCGCGCCGGTCGGGTCCTTCGCCATCCGGATGTGGCTGAGCGCGCCGCTCTCCCGGTCGATCATGTAGAGCGCGTCGACGAGGCGGCCTCTCGTGTCCGAGGGGCAGCTCGTCTGGCAGAAGCCGGAGAGGTAGTGGCCGCCCCGCGACCACGCGATCTGCTCGAACGGGAGCTCAGCCCCGCGCGACCTCGGAATGGTGACCACCCCGGGGGCCAATGGCGCGGGCGGGGGAGGCTTCGCTTCGGACGCGGAGGTGGGGGGGAAGGGGAGAAGTCGAGCCCGGCGCAGCGGGGGAGTCCACCGCCGGGCACGCGCAGGCAAAGAGCGCCAAGATGACCCAGGCCGCCCGCCCCAAACCTCGATGGTGATTGAGCGTCCTCACGAGGAAGTCGTACGTCCAACGCGACGGATCTCCTGCCCGAAGATCGAGGCTTTCGTAGCCAGCGGGCGCGGGAGCGGACGCCGCGCCCGTCGACGCCGTTCCACGCGACGAGACCAACGAGGCCGACCGGAGCGCCCGGCGGCTCTCGCACGGGGACACGTAAGGCCCCGTAAGGTGAAGGCCGCGCCCGCCGGAGCGAAATGGAGCGCGTTCGCGCGCCACCACGCGCCAGGAGCATCTCCAATGAGTCAGCAGGGTCGACCGCCTCATCACACGACGGGATAGCCGCGGTCATTGTCGAGGACGTCGGGTCGCGCGCCGTCAACCACGGCGCCCCGGACGAGGGCGCGCCCCGTGGATCGTTGCCGCGCGAGGCCGTCCTCATCCCTCAGGGCAGCATGCCAATCGCCTCGTCGCACGTGCTGGCGGAGGGGTGCTCCGTGCCGTAGCTCGTCAAGCAATCGGTGCTCGGATCGTAGTCGCTCGAGCCGGGCTGGATGGAGCACGTGTAGTCGCAGACCCCTTCCGTCGTGCCGCCGCTGCCGCAGTCGATGGTTTGGTAGATGGCGCAGACGGTCGGGGGTCCGGGCGGCGTCTCCGGCAGCGTGTCGAAGCACGCATACTCATTGTCTTCCCACCCGCACGACGCGAGGTCTGGCCGCCCCTCGAGGGCTGCGCAGTACTCGGCGCACTCGGCCTGCGTCGCGCAGTAGTCGTAATCGTCGGTGATGGAGCTGAACTCCAGCGGGTAGATGGAGACTGCACAGTTGCCCTGCTTCGGCCCAGAGTCGCAGCCCGTGAGACCGAGGATGACAAAGACAGGGATGATTGAGCCTAGGACACGCTTCATGAGACCTCCGACCGCTGCCGGACCACCGTCCGCAACGCCGTGGAGCCTCACAGCAACCAGCGTTCCCAGAGAGCGCCGCCAAGAACGCGGCTCGGGAAGCTCACTGTCGCCGTCTCGCGCGCCGCGGCATCGCGGCTGCCGCCCGAAAGAGGCTACGGAAGCGTGGAAGCCCGACGGTCTTGCCGCGCCGGGGGGGGAGCGCCGCGAGCGAGACCGAGCGCAACGGTCCAACCCGCGTCGCGACCCCTTCCCGGACGGGAACATCCGCAGCGCCGCCCCCACACGAAGGTGCCCACCCCCGCCTCGCTGCGCTCGGCGACCCCTCCCTTGCTCGTCGCTCCGCTCCTCGCGGGAGGGGTGGCGCCGCCCGAGCGGAGCCTGACGCCTCCGGGGGCGAGCTCCTTCGCGCAGCGCTGCGAATACAATAGCGATGCGCGCCCGAAGACGCCGCGCCCTGTCGAAGAACTGCCTATCAAGACTTCGTATCGCTCTCTCCCTGATCGTCCGTGGGCCTCGTCCTTCGATTGGCAGGTTACGGCCAGGCCAAACGGCCGACGAACACCTGTTGCCAAGTGCCCGCAGGCAACGTGCCGCTGTCGAGCGCAACGCTGCTGCCGGTGTACAGGCCCGACACGAGCACGCTCCCGGTCGAGTCGACGGCTGCTCCTTGCAGGATGATCCCCGAGCCGGCGGCGCCGAACGTGCGGGCGTCGAATAGCGAGCCGTCGGGAGCCACCCAGACCAGGAAGCTATCCTCCAGCGTGGGATCCGCGGCCGTGAACGTCTGGCCCAGGACGGTGAAGGAGCTTTGGGAGAAATGGCCCCCAATGAACGCGCTGCCGTCGGGGGCGCGGGCGGTCGCCGTCCCCGTCAACATCGACGCCTCACCGAGCGCGGCGCTGGCCGCGTGTTGGCCGGCACCGGTGATCGCGAGATAGAACATCGCGCCCGGTCCGAGCGGACCTCCGCCGACGTCGAGCGCCGGGTCATGCCCCGTAAAATGGTAGAGCACGCCGTCGCTGCCGAGGGCGGCGAGGTAATTGAGGTCGCCGAGCAGTTGGCTTTCGCCGGTGGTCGACCCGAACGGGAATGTCCACCGCGGGGCACCGGCCGGGTCGAAGCGCGCGATGAACGCCTCCTCCGAGATCGGTCCCGTTCCGATGTCGACAGCGCCCACGAGCAGCTTCCGGAACGTCGCCAGCAGGTCTCCTTCGGGCGCGAACGCGACGGCGCCGAAGCCATAGTACGAGCCCGCTTCATAGAAGATCATCTCGCGCGCCGGTGTCAGCTTCGCGACGAAAGCCCCGGAGGGAAAGCCTGCGTCGGGGAGCTCCACCCCGCCGAGCTCCGCTGCTCCCGTGTAGGCGCCCGTGATGGCGATGTTGCCTTCGGCGTCGATCGCCACGTCTCGAGCCCACTCGGCGTCGTCCCCGGCGCTGCCCCCGAACGTCTCCACCCACTGCGGAGCGCCCGCCTCGTCGAGCCCCCAGATGAACCCATCATTGCCCTCGGCGCTCGCTGCCTGTCCGACGCCGAAGTCCATGTCGCCGGAGAACTCTCCGACGACGACGATCTCACCGCTCGGCCCTACCGCGAGGGCAAAAGCGTGCGCGGCGCCCGGGCCAATGAGCGCGCGGGCCCATTCGACGGTTCCCGACGGGGTGACCTTCACCACGAAGGCGCCGGAGTCGGCCGCGGTGAAGGGCTGACCGCCGGCCATGATCGTCCCTTGAAAATATCCGAGCAAGACGACCGAGTCGTCGGGGGCCACCGCGAGATCGATGCCTCCCACGATCGGACCCGTCACCGCGATCACGTGCCACGGGTTGGGACAATCCGCCGGCGCGCCATCGCAGTCCTCATCCACGTCGGCGAGACAGAGATCTGTCGCCGGCAACACCTGCCCGTCGCACGTGCCCCACACGTTCGTCTCCAGACAAACCTGAGTACCGCCGACGCAACTACCGACATCGAGGGTCCCCGGATCGCCTTCATAGCAATCGCGCTCTTCGCCGCGCATGCATTCGGGCGCGCCGCCGGTGCCGCCCGTGCCGCCGGCGCCCGGTGATCCCCCGCCGCCTCCGACCGCCGGACTGCCGCCCTCTCCACTGCAGTCGCAGACGCCGAAGCCGCTCCCGTCCTGCTTGCAGGTCTGAAGGCCCTGCTCACCGCTCTCGCACGTGCACGCTTGTGTCTCGGGCGGCTGGCACTGCGGCGGAGGTGCGCTGTCGCCGCAACCCAAGAACGCGACCAAGCCCAAGACCGCACGCGCCCCGACCCTCATGGCGCCATGATCCCCCCGGAGCCGGATCGCGACAAGGCACACGGAGGCGCGCGCCGCGCGGGGGCCGCGCGCTATCGTCTTCGTAGCGTTTGCGACAACAGCCCCCCTGGTTCGTCGTCAACCACCCCCTCGTTGTCCCAATCCGAAGCCTTCGGGGAGGGTCGTCGCACGGATCCCGGTCGAGCTGCGGCCTCGGTGATCCGAGCTCAGCGCCGAGCGCGCGGCCGGGGCTTGGAAGCGCCCCCGCCTCCGCGGCGGGGGACGAGGAGCGCGCCGGAGATGATGTCGAAGAGGTGAGCGGCGCGGGGGGCGAGCGCGGCTTGGTCTCCGATCCACGCGAGCGCTCCGACGAGGGCAAACAGATCGGCCCCATCCATGTCGGTGCGGGCCACGCCCGCGGCTTGGGCGCGAGAGAGGAGGCGCGCCCCCGCTGCCTTCATCGTGACGCAGGAGCCATGCAGCGCGGAGCCCTCGTCTTCGATCGCGGCGACCATCGACGCGATCGCGCCGCGATAGTCGTTCGCACACGTGACGACGTCACGCAGCCACGACACCAGCGCGTCCGCGGGCGACGCCGCCGTCTCGAGGGTGCCCGCCTTGGCCGTCAGCTCGTCGAACCCGGTGCGCAGCAGGGCCTCGAG
Organism: Polyangiaceae bacterium; assembly: GCA_044225865.1. Taxonomy (GTDB): domain Bacteria; phylum Myxococcota_A; class Polyangia; order Polyangiales; family Polyangiaceae; genus Xiheicaenibacterium. The sequence continues at coordinate 58,004 of JBGAID010000046.1, forward strand.
CAGCGCCTCTCTCGTGGGGAAATGGCGGTACAGCGTGCCGAGACCGACGCCCGCTCGGCGAGCGACATCGCGCAGGGAGGCTTCCGCGCCCTGCTCCATGACGACTTCGCGGGCGACCGCGATCAGCTGATCGTAGTTCTTCTGGGCGTCGGCTCGCACGGGGAGGCAATCTTGACAAGCGGAGCAGTGCTCCGCATATTCGGGGCGGTGCTCCGGTTACGGTAGCGCACGGCGAGCCCAGGAGAAACGACCGATGTCGAAGACGACGATGATGGCGGTTCGGCTGCACGAGACCGGCGGCCCGGAGGTGCTGCGCTACGAGGAAGCGCCGCTCCCGGAGCTCCGGACGGGGGAGGTGCTGGTTCGCGTTCATGCCGCCGGCCTCAACCCCCCGGATTGGTATCTCCGAAATGGCTTCCGGGACCTCCCGCCCGATTGGCGAGCGCCCTTGCCGCTGCCTGTCATTCCCGGATCGGACGTGTCGGGGGTCGTCGAAGCCGTCGCGCGCGGCGCAGAGAGCTTCTCCCCGGGCGACGAGGTGTTTGGGATGATTCGCTTCCCGAGCATCGGCGAGAGCGCCGCCTATGCCGAGTACGTCGCCGCCCCCGCCTCTCATTTGGCTCGAAAGCCCGCGTCGATCGATCACGTGCGCGCGGCGGGGGCGCCCATGTCCGGCCTCACGGCGTGGCAATACTTGATAGAGCTCGGTCACGACGAGCCGAACCCGTTTCAGCCGACGCCGCATCGTCCAATGGCGCTCGGGCCGGGGACGAGGGTGCTCGTCAACGGCGCCGCGGGCGGGGTGGGGCACCTCGCGGTGCAGATCGCGAAATGGAGAGGCGCCCACGTCATCGCCGTCGCGTCGGGCGGCCACGCCTCGTTCCTGCGCGAGCTCGGCGCGGACGAGATCATCGACTATGAAGTGTCGCGCCCCGAAGAGGTCGCTCGCGACGTCGACCTCGTCCTCGACGCGGTGGGCGGCGCCGACACGGGCCGCTTCTTGCGCATCATCAAGCGCGGGGGCGCCCTCTATCCTGTGTTCTTGGGCTTCTCCGACGCTGAAGAGGCCGCCGCGCGCGGCGTCACCGTCTCGGCTACGCAGGTCCGCTCGAATGGCCGGCAGCTCGCCGCGCTGGGACGCCTGCTCGACGCCGGAGACGTTCGCGTCGCCATCGACAGCACATTCCCGCTCGCCGCCGCGGCGAAGGCCCACGAGCGCGCGGCCGAGGGGCACATCCGCGGCAAGATCGTCCTCACCGTCGGGTGAGCGTCGTTCGCCATCGCGGACGGACTGTCGAGTCTGCCGAATGGGAGGCGGCGCGGTCAAGCTCGCTTCCGGATCCGGCCGTACCCAACAGCACAGATGTCCTCGGCCAGAATTCTACGCCGTGAGCTTCGGGCCGGCAGTGCCCGCCCTCCGAGCCAGCGCCGCGGGCGGCTCGCCCTCAGGGGGCGGAGGGTCGGCAGCCTCAACAGACGACGGGATAGCCCAGCTCTCGCGGTCATTCTCGAAGAAGTCGGCTGGCGCCTCTCTTGCGAATGATGGCGTCCGACCGCCCAGCGCGCTCGTCGCGCGCTCGGTCACAAGGAGCCGACAAATGACGATTGCTTCGATTCGATTTCAGTCCGTGCTGCTCGGTTGCGCCTCCATGATGATGCTGATTGGGGCGTGCGCGGATCCCGAGTCGTCCCGACTCCGGGACGAGGCCGAGGACGAATCATCGTCCACTGAAGAGGCGCGCTCGATCGGGGACGACACGCGCGCCCGATTCCTGAACAGCCACTCGGTCCTCGCGTTCACCGAAGACGCTCATGGCGGGTTCGCGGCCCTGGTCGAGGACCCGGACGGCTCGGGGGACGTCGGCCTCGCCATCTACGCGGTGTATCCAAACCCGCCGCTCGTTGCCCCCGCGATCGCGGAGCGACGACCGGCCGTCGAAGCGTACTTCGCCGCGTTGGACGCGGAAGCCCCCGTTCCGGAAGCGCTCCGCGCCCGCCTCTCCACGGTGGGCTCGGGGCTCGCGGACGACGTCGCGGCGCGAGAGAAGCTCCGGCTAGAGAACAAATCCGCGGTGGAGAGCGCGCTCGTCTTCGACCGTGAGGGCATCGTCGCGTACGACGCCACCACGTGCACGGCGAGCTTCCGAAACTGGGCCAAGGGCGTCTTTGGCGGTGACGGCACCTGCGGGCAGCTGGGCAATGGATCGTTCAACAACACGACGACGAGCAGCAACTATCTGTACGCCACGTCCGGCGGCGATTTCGAGCTCGGCGATCTCGACAGCGGTGAATGTGACGATGGGGGCTATCCCGCCGCCTCCTGCGCGACGGTCACGGGCAACCTCTCTTACCGCCGGCAACGGGCTTACAACATCCACGGCAACAGCTGGGTCGGCTATACGGGGCATCGCCAGCATTACGGGCTCGCCAACTGCGCCGGCAACGGCGCCGTCGCCTTCGACCTCACGCGCGGCAACTCCGTGAGCGCCGATCACTCCGTCAGCGTGGGAGGGATGCTCCACTTCTATTGGGGCACGGACCTGCCTTCGACCCGGAGTACGATCGACTTGATGACGTACGGCACCTGGAACGACGACCAGGGGGCGAGCGGCGCGTCCTATGTCGACAACAGGATCGAATGGACCGACAACGCGGGATCCGACGACAAGATCATCGTCTGCGGGGACGTCCAGCAGAGCATCTCGATGACGGCCAACGACTACGCCTGCGGAGCGAGCTACTCGCTCTGCACGGGCGGAGGGGATTGCGACTCCCCCTGCTGGGACATCGCCGGATACTGACCTCGAAGGCCCGATCCGGCGCGGCCATCAGCCTCGGCTGCGCCGGACGAGGGCGTCCACGCTCCACGGCCCCGCCCCGTGCGCGAAGATCCACAAGAAGACGAAGCAATACAGCACCGCGAGCTCGCCATTGTTGACGGCGGGGAGGATCAGCGAGCCGCCGCGGAGCTTCCAGTGGAATTGGGTATAGGCGACGGCCATCGTGCCGCTCGCCAGGAACGCGCAGGCGCGGGTGCCGGCCCCCACCGCGATGCCGATCCCGCACACCAGCTCGATCAGGCCGCCGATCCAGAGCTGGGAGCCTACCGGAGGCTGGTGGTCGGTGAGGACGCCGAAGATCTTCTGGATGCCGTGGAAGGAGAACAGGGCGCCGAAGACGACGCGGACGAGGAACGCCGTGGGGATCTCGAGCTTCTTGAAGATGGGGGCGAGCGCCATGGACCTCCGTACTCCCACCTCGAGGCCGTTCGCGCAATGGAACTCGTGCTTTGCTCCCGGCCATAGCTGCGGGAGGGGGGATCCCATCCGCGGCATTGATGGTCGCAAATTTCTGGTGAATTCGTCGCGCGTTCATTAGCTTGGCTCGATGCGCGGACAATCGTTGATGTGGGTGGCGACGTGGCTGATGCTCGCGGCCGCATGTGGAGACAGCACCGGCTCGGGCGGCGCGGGCGCCGGTGGAGGGAGCAGCGAGGGCGGGACGCCCGCGACGGGCGGAGCGGGAGGCTCGGGCCCCGCGGTCCCGACGGCCGCGGAGTGCACCGCGACGTGCGAGGACGCGGTAGCCAATCAATGCGTGCAGGTGCCGAGCGGATGCGCCGAGTGCTGCGACGCCGGCCTGGGGATCCCGGACTGTCTGCCCGAGGTGGCGGCCTTTCACGAATGCTCGACCTCGGTCGCCGATCCTTGCCAGGCACCCTGTGACGACGTGACGGCGGCGTTGACGGCGTGTCTGCAGACGTATTGCGCGTCGAACCTCGACGACCCCGCGTGCACGACCCTCGCCGGCTGTCGGATGCCCGGCGGCGCGGGCGGCGCGGGCTGAGCCTCGTCGAGCGCTGCGCGACCCGTGTTTCAGGCGATCTACGACTCCGCTTGGCATCACCCGGGGATGGCGTTCCTGGGTGTCTTCCTATTCGTCGTCGCGCTCGCGCGCACCCAGCGCTTCCTCGTCGCGTTCTCCATTCTATTCGCCTTCGAGATGGCGGCGGACGCGCTCGTGACGGGCGCGTTCAGCCCCTCCCGCAGCCACCCCTCGGTGCACTTCGCGGCGAGCGTGGCCACGGTCGTGTCGGGCGACTTTCGTTATTTTCTCCTCGTCGAGCACGTGAGCCGAGCGCCATCCACGCTCGAGCGGCGCGGCTTCGGAGACGGCTTGTCATGGCTCGTGGCGTTCGGCCTGGCGATGACGGTGCCGCTGCTCTCGACGATCCCCCAGCTCGCGCTGCCGCACGTCTTCACGAGCGAGACCCGGATCTTCTTGCTCTATGAGGTGATGGTCTTCCTCTTCGTGGGGGCGCTCCGGGTGCTCTTCGCCCATCGCCTCTCCCGCGCCACGCCGGACCTGGCGAGGTGGGTCCGGGGCCTCACCGTGTTCGAGCTCGCCCAGTACGGCGCGTGGATCGGCTCCGACATCCTGATCCTCGGAGGCGTCGAGCTCGGGCACGTGGTCCGCATCCTCCCCAACGCCCTGTATTATTGCGGCTTCTTGCCGTTCGCCTTCTTCTCGGCGCCGCCGCGGCTGTGGCGAGCGGACAAGGGCGTCAGCTGACGAGCCCCATGTCGGTCGCGAGGGACCAGACGGACTGGCGGAATGACCAGTTCATCGCCCCGACGAAGAGCGTCTGCTCCACGTCGCGCTGCTTGGTGGATTGAAGGACGCGCTGGGCGATCCGCCAGCCGCGAAAATACGAGACGGCCGTCTCGACCCACCCCTGCTTGAGCTGCTCGGGGGTGAGGAGCTTCGGGTGGAACAGGACCTCGGACCAATGGCGTGAGAGCCACCAGTCCCGATGGCGGAGCCGCCCCTCGCGCTCGAATCGGTCATAGAGATCCGTCCCGGGCAAGGGGGTGATGATGTTGAACTGGGCGAGGTCGAGCTTCGCCTCGAGGGCGAACTCGAGCGTGCGCGGGAAGACGTCCCGATCGTCGGTGTCGAAGCCGAACACGAACGCGCCGAGGACGGGGATGCCGTGACCGCGGATGACGGCGATGTGGTCCCAATACTTGTCGGCGCGATTGTGCCGCTTGCGCATGTTCTTGAGGGTCTCCTGGTCGACCGACTCGAGCCCGATGAAGAGGCCGATGCAGCCCGACTTCGCCATCGCCCGGACGAGCTCCGGCTCGCGGCCCAGGGCGACCGTGACCTGGGCGACCCAGCGCCGATTCAACGGCGCGAGCTCGCGGAACAGCTCCATCGCGTACTTGACGTCGCCATTGATGATGTCGTCGACGAAGAAGACCCGGCGCCCGCAGTCCTCGTCGATCTCCCGGATGACGTCGCGCACCGGTCGATGCCGGAAGCGCCTCCCGGAGAACTTGTGGACGGAGCAGAAGTCGCACGCGAACGGGCAGCCGCGAGAGGTCTGCACCGGCCAGACGTCGTAGTACCGATCGCGCTTGAGCAGATCACGCCGTGGTCGCGGCGACGACTCCAGAGACGAGAACGACCCGCGATAGAGCCCCTTCGGGGGGTGGCCGGCGCGGGCGCGGTCGACCATGCCCTCCCATACCCCCTCCGCCTCCCCTGCGAGCACGGCGTCGCAATGCATCAGGGCCTCTTGGGGGCGAGCGGTCGGGTGGGCGCCCCCCATCACCACGACGCGACCGCGGGACTTGAAGCCGTCCGCGACCTCGTAGGCGCGCTTCGCGTTGTCCGTCATCGCCGTCACCCCGACGATGTCGGCGCGGCGATCGAAGTCGATGTCCTCCACGAGCTCGTCGACGATCTCCACCTCGTCTTTGGGGGTGAGGGCGGCGAGCAGGGGCAAGGTCGACTGGGGTGCCAAGAACGACCGCGACGTCTTGGCCATATGGGTGGACTTCTGAGCGGGGTTGACGAGCAGGATCTTCATTCGGTTCCGCGGCGTGCGTCGCAATGGTATCGTCTCGAGAAGATGCGGTCGAACGGGCTCGAGTACGTCGTCCGCGACCGCTCCCTCCTCCTGCCCTTCTACAAGCGATTCGTCGTCGAGCCGCTCGTACCGGCCATTCCGAGGTGGGTGCGCCCGAACAGCATCACCCATTTCGGGCACGTCCTCAACCTCGCCGCGCTCGTCCTCCTCGCCGTGATGGCCCCGCGGATGGATCGAGGCTGGCCATTCGTGGTCGCGCCCCTGTGGGTCCACGTCTGGCTCTTCTGCGACCACGCCGACGGCGCCCACGCTCGCCGAACGGGGAAGACCTCGGCCACGGGTGAGCTCCTCGACCACGGCCTCGACTTGCTCAATGCTTGCTACGTCATCTGGATGACGCTGTTGACGTTCGGGGCGCCCGCCCCCTTCAGCGTCTGGGCGGCGGTCGGGGTCGCGGCGGGAGCGGCCGTCATCTATTGGGAGCAGGCCGAGATCGGCGTGTTCGAGCTGGGCCTGCTCACCCAAATCGAGTCTGTCTTCTCCCTCACCGCCGTCTTGATTGCGAGGGCGGCGCTCGGACGCGCCGCGATGGACCGGATCGCGGTCGGAGGGGTCACCGTCGGCGCGGCCATCCTCGGCGTCGTCGGGTCGGTCGCGGTCGTCGGGATGGCGCGCGCGGCGCTCCGGGTCCGGGCCAAGGGCGGGCGAACGGGGCCGCTCTGGGTCGCCGCCTTCTTCGGCGCGTGCGTCGCGGCGGCCACGGTGACGGGGGCGCTCGACACCATCGGCGCCGTCTCCGTGGGCTCGGCCGGATATGTGCTGTTCGGGATGCGAGCGCTCGAGCGGCGAATGAAGAGGGAGCGCCCGCGCCCGGACCGCGCGCTGGGGGTGGCGGGGATACTCTGCGCGGCGGCATCCCTCCTGAGCGCCGCGGGGGGGTGGACCGATCCGACCGGCATCGCGCTCCCTCTGATCGTCGCCGCGCCCCTCGCGGGCCTGGCGAGCCGGAGCGCTCACGAGGCCTGGCGCGCCGTCGCTCGAATCGATCGCGGGGACCCGCCCTCGACCGCGCTCGGCACCGAAGGGCCAACGCCGAGCGCGCGAAGCCATCGGTAGTGGGATCGGAGGGCGGACGAGAGCGAGCCGTGATTGCGGTAAGGGATCCCGTGGGCGCGCGCGACCTCCGCGACGATCCGCGAGAGCGCCGGATAGTGCAGGTGGCACACGCGCGGAAACAGGTGATGCTCGACCTGATAGTTGAGGCCCCCCGCGAACCACGTGAGGACGCGGTTGTCGTGGGCGAAGCCGACAGTGGTCCGCAGCTGATGCTCCGCGAAGTCGACGTCCAGCTTGCCGCTCTCGCTCGGGGGGACGAACTCGGCCGCGTCCACGCAGTGGGCGAGCTGGAACATGCACGACAACGTCACGCCGAGGGTGACGACGGCGATCGCGGCGTGAACGAGGACGACGCCGATGGGGTGAAAGAGCGATGGGATGAGGACCGCCCACGACAGGAAGAACAGCTTCGCGAGGACGAACGCGAACGTGTCGAGGGGCGTGGGCCGCGGAAGACGGTGAGGCCCGAGGCGCCTGCCGAACCACACGACGAAATCATCCATGAGGGCCCACTTCGGCAGGAGCAGCGGGTAGAACCACCACAGGTACCACTGCTGATAGCGGTGGACCGGTCGCCACCGCTGCTCGGGGGAGAGCCTCACCGCGGGCCCGAAGTCGAGATCGAAGTCGACCCCCTGGATGTTGGTGAAGCTGTGGTGCAGCACGTTGTGCTTGTGACGCCAGATGAACGAAGAGAGGCCCTGTGCGTCGAACGTGAGCCCGAAGAGGCGATTGATGGCGCGCGAGCTCGAGAGGGCACCGTGGTTCGCGTCGTGCTGGACCGCCATGCCGATCCCGGCGATGGACAGGCCGAGAGAGACGGCGAGCAGGACGGCCGCGAGGGCGCTCTCGACCCAGAACGTCAAGAGCGCCCAAGAGCCGACCCACCACCCGATGACGATCGCGCTCTTCAAATACATCCGCGGTAGATCACGCGGCCGCCGCCCGCCTGCGAAATAGGCCTCCACCCTGGCCTGCAGGTCGCGGGCGAATGGGCTCGCGTCCTCGAACCGCACGACCGTCACGAGAGGCGACACTCCGGCTGGGAGCGCCCGATCTTGGTGAGCACGAGGTGCCAGAGCTGAGACTCGCGCGCCGCCACCGCCCCCGCTGCGCTCAGCAGATAGAAGCGCCAGAGACGATAGAAGCGTCGGTCGTACTTCTTCTGGTCGAGCTGGCCGTATCCGGCGGAGAACCGCTCCCACCAGGCGAGGAGCGTCGGGCGATAGTCGGGGCCGATGTTGTGGACGTCCTCGATGGCGAACAGGGACTCGGTGGCGCGCCCCAGCTGAGCCATCGAAGGGGAGGCCGCGTTCGGGAACAGATACTTCTCGAAGAACGGGATGCCGTGGCGCTGGCTGATGTTCGAGCCGATCGTGTGGATCACGGCGACCCCTTCGTCGTGGAGGCAGCGATTGACGACCTCCATGAACGTCCGGTGGTTGCGCCAGCCGACGTGCTCGAGCATGCCGATCGAGACGACGCGATCGAACCGCCCCCGCGCCTCACGATAGTCGGAGAGGCGGAGGTGGACGGAGTCGAGGCCCTTGCGGCGCGCCTCCTCCGTGCCCCACGCGTGCTGCTCCCTCGAAATGGTGAGGCCGGTGACGTCGCACCCATACCGCTCGGCCGCGAACATGGCGAAGCCGCCGAAGCCACACCCCAAGTCGAGCACGCGCATCCCCTGCTCGAGGCCCGCCTTGCGACAGACGAGATCGAGCTTGTTCTCCTGCGCCTCGTCGAGCGTGGAGGCCCCCTTCCAATACGCGCACGTGTACACCATCCGGCGATCCAGCATGAGCTCGTAGAGGTCGTTGCCGATGTCGTAGTGCACCTCGACCGACCGCTTCGCCCGTGACGGGCTCTGCATGTTGGCGAGGAGGGCGCGGATCGCGAAGAGCTTCATTCGAAGGCTCCCCTTGATCTTCTCTTTGACGTCGACGCGGAGCAGCCGCTCGATGAAGAGGTCGAGCGCCTCGCACTCCCACCATTCATCCATGTACGACTCGCCGAGCCCGATCGAGGCGTCTCGAAGGAGCCGCCCATAGAACTCCGGCCGCCGGACCTCGATGTCTCCGGGGCGCTCGCCCCGGACGCCGATGCCGGCGGAATCAAAGATGCTGCGGACGATCTTCTCGGCGCTGTTCTCGCTCATGCTCCCCGCCGGCGCGCGTATCACCGTCCGCGCGTCACGAGACGCCGACGATAGCGGAGAGGCGCCATAGGGACAACGAAGACCCTTTGCGCTATCGGGCAATCCGAGCCCGAGGCCCCTGCGCGAGGCGAGGGTGGTGCCGCCGCCGGCGAGATGGTAGCCCCGAGCGCATGGGCGCCCGCACCGTGTTCGAGCATTCGGAAGAGGTCGCTTCGCCGAGCGGACGCTACTCGGCCGTGCTCTCCTCCCAGACTACCGGGCCGAAGAAGGGGATGACGCAGGCGATGGTGAGCGAGCCCGGACAGGGAGCGGGATTGGTCGCCTTCGACTCGCCGCGGGTGGCGATGGCCTTCTCGTGGAGAGGGGACGACGAGCTCACGGTTCGCTATCCCAAAGAGCTCCCGAAGCCCCGGCTCGACCTCACCAACGCATCCTATGGGCGCGGTGGACGCGGGCGCGTCGTCTACGAGGCGGTCCCGGCGGCGCAGATCCCTCCTGTCCAATGGACCCGCCAGGGGACCTTGACGCTGCTCGAAGAGAAGAAGCTCGAGCGAGGGGTGCTCTCGACGTTCGACGCGGACGGCCGCCGCGAGCACGCCTATTCCTATTGCGACGTCCTCGAGCCGGACCCCTCCAGCAACGCGCTCGCGGCGAAGAAGCTCCAAGGGGGCGGCGAGAGCTGGGCCGGCATCGTCCACGGGCTCGTCGCCCTGCGCGCTCCAGCGTTGGCGAGCAAGCTCGAGCTGGATCCCGAAGGCGACGCCCTGACGGTCCGATCGACGAGCCGCGCCGCCCTCTTGAAGGTCGCCAAGCTCGTCGCCCTCGCAAAGAAGGACGAGGCGCTGCTATGGGAGGCGGTGGCGCGCGCCCGGGCGGACGGCGAGATGGAGTAGCCGAAGCCGCGCCGGTGGTGCGGGTCGTCGGTTCTGCATTGGCGCGCATCGGATGCAACCCCCGGGTGCGCGATGAGCGGAGCAACGCGCGGGGCGGGCGCGGCACACGCAATGAAGGCCCACGGCGGAGGGATGCTGGGCCGGCGCAGCTACCGGGCAGAGACCGTCGTCTGGCAGGTCCAGCCGCGGTCCATATCGCAGTAGAGGCCCTCCGCGCAGGCGGCGGTGTCGCTGCACGGGTTGCCGATTTGTAGGCTGTGGATCCGCGAGCACCAGGGCGCGGGGATGGACGTGTTCCGGACGAAGCCCTCGGGACAGTCGAGGGGGCCGTGGTCCGGGGGGAGGGCCTTGCCGTCGGTCGCGGCGCAGGCCACCGTGAGCAGCGCGGCGACGCAGACGCAAGAGGAGCGGCCCGAGAACACGAGGCTATCGTCGTTGGCCACCCCTCGAGCGGCAAGGGTCATCGACCCGCGCCTGGTGGGGATCGAGCGATCGTCTCTTCACACCGTCGCGCGTCGCTCCGCGAAGAGCCTCAGCAGCCCGCGAATGGCGAGGTGCAGGATCGCGTAGGCGACGATGGCGACGACGATGGGGACGAGCACGGTGTGGCCGCCATGGATCCGGGGGCTCGAGACGATGCCGCGGAAGGGTGCATAGAGCGGATCGGTGAGGCCCACGACGAAGCGGACGAAGCCGGCGGAGCTGCGGGCGGCGAGGAGGGCGAGGGCGAAGCGCATCGCGAGCAGGGCGTAGACCAGGCCGAAGAGGTAGTCGGTGATCTGGGCGACGCGAGCCGCGGCGCGGCCCCGGCGAGCCTCGCGCTCGGCGGCGCCGAGATCTTCGACGGCGCGGGCGCGCATGTCGCGCGCGAGCGCCTCGGCGCGGCGTTCCTCCCCAGGCAGGGGCGGCCGCGCGGCGTTCGCTACTTCGGACTCGACGCGATCGGCCACGTCAATCGCGAGCGCCTCGTGCTCGGCGCGGGCCGCGTCCGCAATGCCCCAAGGTGTGTGGATCGAGGAATGAGTAGCCATATTCTGGTTCGTGCAAGGGGAGGACCAATCCGATAGCGTGAAGGGATGATCGCGCGTCGCTTGTCCTTGGGTTGTCTGCTCTGCTCGTGACTCAGGCCGCGCTGCCGGGTTGTGGCGATTCGACGTCCGACCAGCCCACGGGGGGATCGAGCGCAGGAGGGGGCGACGTCGGCGCGGGCGACACGGGCGGTGATCCGCAGACCAATCCCGACGATGGGCCCCCCGCCGGCTGGGCGGACGGGCACGCGACGGTGCCGGCGGAGGGGCAGGCGGAGGACGTCTCGTCGCCCGACACCGTGATCGGCAATGGCGACCCCTCGGCTTGCACGGGGGAAGCGGTGATCGCGGCCGTCGCGCAGGGCGGCGTCATCACCTTCGATTGCGGTGACGACCCGCTCACCATCGTCCTGAGCTCCCCCGCGAAGGTGTTCAATGACACGGCCCCCAAGCTCGTGATCGATGGCGGGGGAAAGATCACCTTGAGCGGGGGAGGGAAGAACCGAATCCTCTATATGGCGACGTGCGATCAAGCGCAGGTCTATCCCCCGGGCGAGGGCGACTGCAACACGAACCCCGGCGTGCAGCTCGTCGTGCAGAACCTCACCTTCGTGGACGGCAACGCCAAGGGCGCCCATGACGGAGAGAACGACGCGGGGGGAGGCGGGGCCATCTATGCCCAAGGCGGGAGCTTGAAGGTGGTGAGCTCGAGGTTCTTCAACAATGTTTGTGACGACCTCGGGTCCGACGTCGGCGGGGGCGCGATCCGCAAGCTCGATTATCTCGTAGACCCCGGGGCGGGTCCGGCGCGGCCCGTCTGGGTCGTCGGGAGCACGTTCGGGGGCAAGGCCGGCTTCGGAAACACCTGTGCGAACGGCGGAACCCTCAGCAGCATCGGCGTCTCTTGGAACATCCTCAACACGTGGATCTCCGATAGCCACGCGATCGGGATGGGCGCGAACGACGGCGACGGCGGCAATGGCGGGGCCATCTACAACGACGGCAACGAGATCGTCCTCGACATCACCTCGAGCCTCATCGAGAACGACACCGCCAATGAAGGCGGCACGGCTGTGTTCTTCGTCAGCAACGACATGAGCGGGTCCATCACGGTGCGCGACTCGATTACGCGCAACAATCCGAAAGGCACGTTCGAGACGCCCGACCTGCCCGGGTTCTACGTGATCGCGAACGGGCCGGCCCAGATCATCAACTCGATGATCCTGCGATGAGCGGTGCTCCTTGCGCGGTATCGCCGGTGCTGGTACCGCAACGCGGATGGTCATCGGAAGAGGCTTCTTTGGACTGAGCGTGTTCGTCGGTGCGGCGTGGGCGGCGGGCGCGTGCGGGGGAGCGACCTACGCGGACAAGTGCGAGCTCGCTTGCCAGGCGCCGGCGGATGGACCGTGCGCGGCGGACGGCGACGTCGAGGCCTGTCAGAGCGCCTGCGAGACCACGCTGGAGGGGCTCTCGACGTATTGCGCGCAGTGCATCGTGGAGCACTCGGGCTGGAGCGGTGTTCGGTGCGTCGACGGCTGTCGCGCCGCGTTCGGCCCAGGCGGAGTCGGCAGTGGAGACTGTGAGCCTTGCACCGACGCCGACGAGCACTGCTCGGACTTCGATCTGGAGAAGACTACGAGCTCGAGCTGCAAGGACACCTGCATCCCCGAGGGTTGAGAGCGCTCGGTCAAGGCGGCGGCCAAGCCAATCGAACCGGGTCGACGACCCGGGCCCGGTTTGGCGAGCCGAGGGCGTGGCCGCGGTTTTGGCCCCAGCACTGGACGTCTCCGTCTTCCGCGATTGCGCAGGCGCTCGGGGAGGGGCCGTGGGTGATTCGAATGGCGCCGCTGGAGAGGGAGAAGATGCCGTTGGCCTCGAGGGCGACGAATCGCGACTCGCCGGTGGGCGCGAAGGAGCCGGTTGCGGTCTCGCATGCGGCGCCCTTCTCGAGCGCGCCGCAGAGGATGCCGTCGTGACTGATGGCTTTCGCGTTTCGAAGGGGCTCGACCTCGGTCGCGGCGAAGCCAGGGGTCTTGGCTTCGATAGCGTCCTTGCGGAATGAAAAGGAGACGACCCTGCCGCTCTCGAGCCGGGCGACGAAGCGCCTGCCTTTGAAGGCGGCGAGGTCGATGGCTCCTTGGATCCCAGGGACGTCGACGAGCTTGGGCGGGACGTTCGGGTCGAGGTCGAAGCAGGCGACGTGGCCGCGACCGCGGATGACGCATCCCTGGTTGTGACCATAGTTCGCCGCAATGAGCTCGCGACTCGTTGCGAGGGCGGTCGCGCGGGCGAGCTCGGGGACCGCGCTGGACTGGACTCGAGCGCGCCCCTCCACCAGCACCACCTCGCCATTGCCGCGAAGGGCGTAGAAGGACCAAGCGCCGGGGTAGCTCTCCAAGCGGCGCGCGATCGCGACGACGTCACGGACGCCTTCGATCGTGCGAGGCGCGTACCCGGAAGGGTCGGCCACGTCGCGCTTCGGATAGGAGAAGGCCCCCGCCTGAAAGCAGGTCAAGGCGCCGTCCGCGAGCGAGGCGCACACCTCGCCGGGCCGGGGGCCGATGAACAAATCCTTCACCTCCGCGGCCAGATCGACGGACCGGGGCACCCATGGGGCGTCGACCTCCGCCGCCCACCCCGGCGCCTCCGGGCGGAGGCCGCGACCGACGCCCCAGCACGAGACGCGCTTGTCGGTGAGGGCGCACGTCGCGGAGTCGACCGTGACCACGCGCTGGGCGCGGTGAATGTCGGGTACGCGGAATGGCGCCACGAAGGAGGAGAGCTCACCATTGCCGAGCTCGCCGAATTCATTGTCGCCGATGCAGCGGAGGGAGTCGTCTTGGAGGACGCAGGTCGCCATTCCGCCGGCGAAGAGCCGGGCCGTGTCCTTCACGGTGCCGAACGCCTCCACCTCCGCGATGGGGGCGAAGGTGTTCTTGACCCGCCTCGCCCCCGTCGAGCCCCACAGATCCGCGCCGCGGCACAGGATCTTGCGTCGAAGGTCGATCGCGCACGCGTGGAGAGCGCCGACCGCGAGCTGGTCGACGGTGCCCCAGCCCGCCTCCTTCGTCTCTTCGAAGCCGGTGGGCAGCGTCCTTTGCAGGCAATGAACGGTCCTGTCCTTGGCGACCCCGCACACCTCGCCCGCGAAGCTCGAGACGCTCGCGAGGGGGGGCATCTCTGGAATGGGGGCAGGCGCGCGAAACGCGGCGCCGCGATAGCCCCAGCACACGAGGCGCCCGCTCTCCTCGAGGGCGCACGAGCGCCCCCCCGCGATAAGGATCGCCTTGGGCGCGCGGACCCCTTCGATCCGCTGGGCTTGACGCGGGTCGGTGATCTCTCCCCCGGGCGCGCGCTTCCCCCAGCACCGAACGGCGCCCTCGGTTTCGAGGACGCAAGCGTCGGTTCGCGACAACGCAATGGTGCGAATATCCCGCAGCCCCTCGATAGGCGTCGGCTTCTCGTAGGCTCTTCCGAGGATCTCTCCCCAGCATTGGACCGTCCCGGTGTCTTGGATCGCGCAGGTGCCACGAAAAGTGGCGACCAGATCGACGACGTGCTCGAGATCGGGGACGCGGGTGGGGAGAGGGCGGGGCGCGGCGTCGCCGGGGGCGACCTGGTGGGCGGCGTTGTCACCCCAACAATGGACCTCGCCTTCGCCCGAGAGCAGACAACCATGCAGATCACCGAGGACCACCGTGCGAATGGACGCCCGGTGAATCGGCGCGGGAGGCGCTTGGTTCCCCGCGTCGGTGAGCGTCTCGAAGGTCGGCCCGGACGTCACTGGACGAGCGAACGAGAGAGAGGTGGCGCACCCGGTGAGCGAAATGGCGAGGAGCGCCCTCGCGGCCTTCCCGTGGGTCATCGAGCATTCGACGTAGCGCGCTCGATTGTCATGGATCGAAATACGAAATGGCCAGTCCGGGCCGATCGACCTCAACGGGCGTACTTGGCCAGGGCTTTGGCCGAGATCGTTTGCTTGCAGTCGACGAAGTCCTTCCACGGATCCTTCTTCCACCGATCGATGCGGTCGGGGAGGGTGCGGATATCGAGGGCGAGCGGATCGAGATCGCCGTCGAGCTCCGTCCAATCGAGCGGGGTCGCGACGGGCGCGCCCGCGCGAGCGCGCGTGGAGTACGGGGCGATGGCGGTCGCGCCCCGACCATTGCGGAGGTAATCGACGAAGATCTTTCCCTTGCGCTGGGCCTTGGCCATGTTCGCGGTGTAACGGTCGGGCGCGCGATCGACGAGGGTCTCCGCGATGCCCTTGGTGAACGCCTTGGCTTGATCCCAGTCGATGCGGCGGGCGATGGGCACGCACACGTGGAGGCCCTTGCCCCCGGTCGTCTTGACCCACGTGTCGAGGCCGATGCCTTCTAAGAGGGCGCGGACCTCGAGGGCGGCCTCGATCACACGCGCGAAGGGCACGGTGGGATCGGGATCGAGATCCATCACGAGCAGATCGGGCTTCTCGGGCTTGTCGACGTGACACCCCCAGGTGTGGAGCTCGAGGCTGCCGAGCTGGACGGCCGCGAGCAGGCCATCCCGATCGTCGATGGCCATGTAGTCGGCGACCTCGCCGTCGTCCTCCTCGATCGGGACGCGGTGAATGGCCTTGGGGACGCCGTCTTTGGCGTGCTTCTGGAAGAAGCAGTGTTGGCTCGCTCCATTTGGACATCGGACGAGGGTGAGGGGCCGGCTCGCGACGAGCGGCATCATCAATGGCTCGACGACGGCGTAGTAGGCGAGGAGGGCGGCCTTGGTGAGGCCCGACTCCTGGTAGAGGACCTTCTCGAGGTTCGTGAACGCGATCGACGTGGGGATCTGCTTCACGAGATCTTTGAGGGCGGGGGCGGGCGCCTTCACCGCGCTGCGCTTGGGGGCGGAGCGCGCCGCCTTGGCCTGAGGCGCCTTCTTCGTCTCCTCCGATCGATTGGAGCGCCAGGTGCGGTCGCGCTCGTCCGCGATCTCTTCCATCGTCCGGCCGGTCGTGACGGAGGTGAGCTCCTCGTCGACCGGCTGATCCTTCACGCGCACCTCTTCGTCCTTGCCCTTGAACAAGAGCCAGCTCTTGTCGTTGTCGCGCGCCTTGGGGCTGCCGTGGGTGCGGACGAGGTGGAAGCGCCCGCGGAGGCGCTCGCCGTGGAGGACGAGCTCGAGGTGACCCTTCTCGAGGCCGGCGCGCCCGTCGCCGATCGGCTCCCACGTCCCGCGATCCCAGAGCATCACGGTGCCGCCTCCGTACTCGCCGGCGGGGATGACGCCTTCGAAGTCGCCATAGTCGATCGGGTGGTCTTCGGTTCGTACGGCGAGGCGGCGCTCCTTCGGATCGAGGCTCGGCCCTTTGGGCACGGCCCAGCTCAGGAGCACGCCGTCCAGCTCGAGGCGGAAGTCGTAGTGGAGGCGGCGGGCGGCGTGCTTCTGGATCAGATACGCGAAGCTCCCGGCCTCGATTTGATCCGAGCCCTTCTCTTCACCTCCAGCGCGCCGATTCGCTCGCCGACCCCTCTCCGGCGGGTGCGCGCCCCGAGGAGCTACGCCGCGCGAGGGGCTCTGCTTCTTCGTCGGGGCTTCGCCGCTCGGCTCGGGGGTTACGCTGAAGTCGCGCTTCTCTCGATACGTCGCGAGCTTCTCGTGCGGGGTCGGCTTCTTCTTCACGCGGGGCCTCGTCATGCGGCGTGAGCGTGCGCGCTGGGACGTTTGTGCGTCCCACCACGGCGCGCCGTCTTGCGCACCCGCGCCGGGGTGGAGCGCTTCTCCTTCTTACCGAGGCTGGCCTTGAGGGCCTCGAGGAGATCGACCGGCTCGGTGGGGGCGACCTCGTCCTCCTCTGTCTCGATGTCCGGGGCGGCGTCGACCTCGCCGCGCTTCACCTTGGCGGCGATGTACTTGCGGAGGGCGTCCTCGTAATCGTCCCGGTACTGATCGGACTTCCACGGGCCGCTCATCGTCTCGATGAGCTTCTCCGCGAGGGCGACCTCCTTCTGGGTCGCCTTCTCTTTCTTGGCGGCGGCGATCTCGTCGAGCTCCTTCGCGTCCCGCAGCTCGTCGTCGAACCTCAAGATCGCGAGGACGATGGTTTCGCCCTCCACCGTGACGGCGGCGAGGTGCTGGCGCGTGCGCAGGACGATCTTCGCGATGCCGACCTTGCCCGTCTTCTTGAGGGCCTCCCGCAGCACCGCGTAGGGCTTGGGCGAGGCCTTGGGATCGGGGGCGACGAAGTACGAGTTGGACCAGCGCACGGGGGAGATCTCGGTCGCGTCGACGAAGTCGGAGATGTCGATCGAGCGGGTCGCGCGCGGATGAGCGGCCTTGAGATCGCCGGGGCCGATGACGACGTACTTGCCCTTGCCGACCTCCGCCCCTTTGACGATGTCGCTGTAGGCGACCTCCTTCTTCGTCTTCTTGTCGTACCGCTTGTAGCCGACCGGGCTCATCGTCTTCTTGTCGAGCATGGTGAGCTCGATGTCGTCTTCTTGTGTGGCGGGGTGGAGCTGCACCGGGAGCTGCACCAAGCCGAAGCCCAGATAGCCTTTCCAAACGGGTCGAGCCATGACCGGCCGGCTGCACGGGGCATACCAATGAGGCGGGTGCGCTTGCCAGGGGCCGTGCGATTGGGCACGGTGATCGAATGGTGCGCCCCTTCGAGACCGAGATCACCAACCACGTCGCGACGCTGTGGCTCAGCCACCCGGAGCGCTCGAACGCGATGGGGCCCGAGTTCTGGGCCGAGCTCGCCCCGACCATCGAAGCGCTCGATCGAAACGAGGAGGTGCGGGCGGTGGTCCTCGCCGCGCGCGGCCGTCACTTTTCGAGCGGCCTCGATCTGATGCGCATGGCCGCCGAGCTCGGGCCGGCGCTCACCGAGGGCGGCCTCGCCAAGGACCGCATCGCCCTGTTCCGAAAGATCCTCGAGATGCGGCGCGGCTTCGACGCGATCGTCGAGAGCGACAAGCCCTTCGTCGCGGCGGTGCACGGCCTCTGCATCGGGGGCGGCGTCGACATGATCGCCTCGTGCGACGTCCGGGTGGCGAGCGCGACGGCGCGCCTCGGCGTGCGCGAGACGAAGATCGCCATCGTCGCGGACATGGGATCGCTCCAGCGCCTCGAGGCGATCATCGGCCGCGGCCACGTCCGGGAGCTCGCCTTCACCGGCAAGGACATCGACGCGGCCCGCGCCCTCGCGATCGGGCTCGTGAACCACGTCGTCCCCACCGACGACGAGGCCCTCGCGAAGGCGCGGGAGATCGCGATGGAGATCGCCGACAACCCGCCCCTCGTCGTGCAGGGGACGAAGCGCGCGCTGCGCTTCACCGCTCGCTACGGCGAGCAGGCCGGGCTCGAGCAGGTCGCGGCTTGGAACGCGTCGCAGCTCGCGAGCGAGGACCTGCGCGAAGCGATGGCGGCGTTCATCGAGAAGCGGAAGCCGAGCTACCGCGGGAAGTGAAGTCGGCGAGCGCGAAGCGCGCCGGGGGACGAGAACCCCTGCCGCGACGGAGCTCGGAAGAGCGAAGTCGCTGGCAAGGGTCGGCGAGCGCGAAGCGCGCCGGGGGTAAAAGGATCAGCGCGAGAGGCGGACGGTCCGCTTCGGGTCGAGCAGGTATCCCTCGTCGCGCGTGAGCAGGAGCCCCTCGAGGCCGAGGGTTCGGAGCGTCCAGACCGCGGTGTAGACGCGCCGGACCTGAGACTCGTAGGGGATCTTCTCGCCGGGCCAGCCGACCTCGAAGAGCTGATCGACGGAGAGGGCGCGGCCCGCGCTCTCGAGGCGAGCCTCCGCGAGCCCGAGCAGGATCCGCTTCACCGCGCCGCGCCGGGCGACGTCGACCCGCCCGAGCTGCGTCTGGAACCAGGTGCCGTCGTCCGCGACCATGAGCGCGTCCACGTCGACGTCGCCTTGATCGATCGCCGAGCCCAGCGCCTCCAGCAGGTGGCGAGCCTGATCGAGCTCCGCGCGGGCCCGCGCGCTGAGGCCGGAGCCGATCCGGGCCGCGGCGACGAGCTTACGAGCCGCCGCCATCAGCTCGGAGAGGGGCGCGGTAACCGGGTCGTCGCCCCCTTCGCTCACGGATTCCGATCGGAGCTCCGCTCCGGGGGCGGAGAAGAAAAGTTCGTCCGAAGTCCTCGAGGTCGTGTCCGCGTCGAGCATGCTCGAGCCCAATGGCAGAACCGTGCCAGGCCGCTTTTTCGAGAAATGATTGAGATTTCTCGAGGTGACACCCCCCATCGTCAGGGGCTTAACGGTCCGTTCGGCCTGGGGAGGCGGTCACTTCTCGAACGCCGCGGGTTTTCTCACGTCCTCACGGCTGCTAACGGCTCGCCCCGGGCATCCGGTCCATCCGAGCAGCCCGCCCCCGAGCAGGAAAACCGCGGCCCCGCGCCGCGATCCGGCTGGAGGCGCCCTCGCCCCTCCCGCGGCGAAGCCGCAAGGGAGGGGCCGTCGAGCGAAGCGAGACGAGGGTGGGCATCCCTCCGTGCCGACACTACGAAAAAAGAAAAAGGCACCCCCGCTCGCTGCTACGGAAAAGAGAGCGGAGCCCCGTGCTCGGTCCCGCCCAGCCGATAGCGAGTGATGCCCCCCCTCGTCGGCGCGTGCGCGCCGCCGGTCGCGAACTACGGAAACAATAGCGCCCCCCACATCCCACCGCCAGCGGAGACGTGGCTACGAAAACAGTAGCGCGACGTCCAAGTCTACGACAGTAGCGCGACACCCAAGTGCGGCCGCTGATAGCAGGCGACCTTCAAGAAGCCCAAAGGCCCAAATACAGCTCGCGAAGCGAGCCCCCACCGCCCCGACTCCCCGTGCGAAGGCGACGCAGTGCGCGTCCGCGCACCAAGGAGCCCTGGGCCGAGCGCCGAGCGAGTGATGCCCCCCCTCGTCGGCGCATGCGCGCCGCCGGTCTCCCCCAAATTCATGCTCGGGCCGCGAAGCGCAGCCCTGCGCGTGAATGGGGGAGACCCGGTCGTTGGCTACGGAAACAATAGCGCCCACGACACGACTACTTCAGGAGCCGCCACCTCCCCACCGCCAGCGGAGACGCGACTACGAAAACAGTAGCGCAACGCCCAGGTGCGGCTAATAGCAGGCGACCTTCAAGGAGCCCAAAGGCCGAAATCAGAGCTCGCGAAGCGAGCCCCCACCGCCCCAACTCCCCGTGCGAAGGCGACGCAGTGCGCTCCGCGCACCAAGGAGCCCTGGGCCGAGCGCCGAGCGGACAACCGAGCCGCGGCTACGAAAACAGTAGCGCAACGTCCAAGTGCGGCCAGCCGATAGCAGGCGACCTTCAAGGAGCCCAAAGGCCCAAATTCAGCTCGCGAAGCGAGCCCCCACCGCCCCGACTCCCCGTGCGAATGCGACGCAGTGCGCGTCCGCGCACCAAGGAGCCCAGGGCCGAGCGCCGAGCGAGTGATGCCCCCCCTCGTCGGCGCATGCGCGCCACCGGTCTCCCCCAAACGCATGCTCGGGCTGCCAAAGCGCAGCCCTGCGCGTGCGTGGGGGAGACTACGTTTGCTACCAAAACAGTAGCGGACTCGCGCCGTGGCCCAGGAGCCGGAAGGGTCCATTGCGAGCTCGCGAAGCGAGCCCCGATCGCGATACCTCATTCGAGCGAAGCGACGCAGTGCGCGTCCGCGCACCAAGGAGCTCTCGGGCCGAGCGCCGAGCGGAGAATAGAGCCGCAGCTACGAAAACTGTAGCGCGACATCCAAGTGCGGCCAGCTGATAGCAGGCGACCTTCAAGGAGCCCAAAGGCCCAAATACAGCTCGCGAAGCGAGCCCCCCCGCCCCAACTCCCCGTGCGAAGGCGACGCAGTGCGCGTCCGCGCACCAAGGAGCCCCGGGCCGAGCGCCGAGCGGACAACAGAGCGCCCCGGGCCGAGCGCCGAGCGGGGAGTACTGCTAGATTCGGCATCGTGGCCGCCCAACCGGGGACTGTCGTGGCGTCGGACTTTCGTGTGGTCCGTGGGATCGCGCAGGGCGGAATGGGGGAGGTCTACGAGGTCGAGCAGGTCTCGACGGGGAAGCGGCGCGCGCTGAAGCTGATGAAGCCGGAGCTGACGAAGGATCCGGGGCTGCTCGCGCGGTTCGAGCAAGAGGCGAAGATCGGCTCGCGGATCGAGAGCGATCACGTGGTGGAGGTGGTGGGGGCGGGGATCGACGTGGCCCTCGGCGCGCCGTGGCTCGCGATGGAGCTCCTGCAGGGGGAGAGCCTCGGGGACCTGGTGCGGAGGCGCGGGAGCGTGCCCCCTCACGAGGCGCGGGTGCTGTTCGCCCAGCTCGGTCACGCCCTCGGGGCGGCCCATCGCGCCGGCGTCGTGCACCGCGATCTGAAGCCCGAGAACATCTTCGTGGCGCGGGTCCAGCAGCTCGGGGTGGACTTCAAGGTGAAGGTCCTCGACTTCGGGATCGCGAAGCTCTTCGCGGACGCGAACGCCTCCCACACCGGCGCGATGACGCTGGGCACGCCGCGCTTCATGGCCCCCGAGCAGACGGGCGGCCAGCCGATCTCGCCGCAGACCGACGTGTGGGCGATCGGGCTCATCGCGTTCTATGTGCTGACCGGCCGCTACTATTGGAAGCGCGCGTTGGGCGGGCCGGGTGAGAACGTGATGACCTTGATGCGCGAGGTGCTCTTCGAGCCGCTCGTGCCCGCGTCGCGGCGGGCGGCGGAGCTCGGGGGGGCGATGCCGCCGGAGGGGTTCGATGCCTGGTTCGCGAGGTGCGTCGCGCGCGAGCCGGCGGAGCGGTTCAAGGACGCGGACGAGGCGCAAGAGGCGCTCGACCGGGTGCTGGTGATCGGGAGCGCTACGAGAAGAGTAGCGGGGGGAGCGCCCGCGCCTTCCTATCCAATCGCCCTCACCTCGACCGTCCCGACCATGCCGAGCCCCGGCGCTGCTCCGCTCGGGGAGAGCACCTCCGGTGTCTCCGCGCCGGCGGCCCCGAGCGCGCCGACCGCGGCGACCGCGCCGGCACCCACCGCGCCACGTCCGACCGTCGCGCAGACGGTCGGGCCGAAGCAGAAGAGTTCGGCGCTGCTGATCGGGATCGTCGCGGGCGCGCTCGTGGTGACGGGGGTCGCGGGGGTGTTCGGCTTCAAGGCCTGGCAGAAGCACAAGAGGGAGAAAGCGGCTCAGCAAGACGATGAGGAGTCGGCGGCGAGCGGGAAGTCGGGGACGGGCGGGACGAAGCTGCCGGCGGACTTGGCCGGCGAATACAAGGCGAACGGCAAAGGTCCGGGGGGCAAGGCGTACGCGGTCGACGTCTCGATCAGCAAAGAGGCGAACGACGCGTTCGTGGTGGAGTGGTCGAGCGGCTTCGCCGGCATCGGGCTGAAATCGGGGGATCTCCTCGGCGTCGGGTGGGAGGGCGAGGACGCGCGGTTCTTCGGCGTCGGGATCTACGACATCGAGGGGGGCCAGCTCACGGGCAAGCTCGTGTCGGCGAGTCGTCCGGGCGAGGTCTCTACGCAGACCCTCGAGGGGCCGCCGGGTCTCAGCGGCCTCTACTCGATCACGGCTCAGAGCAGGGGGGCCGGGATGGGGCTCGTAACGATGAGCAAGAGCGGCGACGCGATCGACGTCACGTACACCTATCCGGCGGCGTTCATGCACGGCGTCGGTCTCGTCTCGGGGAAGAAGCTCGTCGTCGGGTTCGGTCCGCGGCCGAGCGACCCCGGGGTGATGGTGTACGTCGCGCAGGGGGGCCGTCTCGAGGGCCGCTGGGCCCGGCGCTCGGATTTCAGGATCGGGACGGAGACCCTCAAGCGCTGAAGCGGGTCAACGCCGGATCGTCATGTGGTTCACGTAGCGACCAGGCGCGTGGGCGACCGCGTCCCAACCGCGTCCGATCCCGGTTCCCGCGAGGGTGGTCGTGATCCACGCCGCCGAGCTCGGCTCGGGGCCGGCGAGGCGGAGCTCGATCGCGTTCATGGGCACGCCATAACCGGCGGTGGGAGAGGGTGCCGTCGAGGCCTGCGCGGACCAATCGGAGAGCACGATCGCGAGGACGCGGGTCGAGCGGTCGCCCCATCTCCACGAGCTCGATGACGAGCGGCTCTCCCGCGTCGAGCTGCCCTCGCGAGAGCTCGACGAAGGGGCCCTTCTCCGCCGCGGCGGCTTCGAGCACGCGGAACGTCCCCGAGGGATCGATGGTCGCGAAGCGGGCATTCGAGCTGCCGGCAGGATCGACATAGGCGAGCTCGGTCAATGCGTCAGCACGCAGAGAACCGAGCGGCGAGGCGCGTGTGACCGCGCACCATGACGGAGGCATAGGAGCCGAGGTGGGATACGCGGGGGCTCGCCAGCTCCGACCACATGCTCGATGCTCGCGCCACCATCGCCGGTGTCGCCGACGCGAAGGGCGAGGGCTCCGTCGGCCTGCCAGGCGGAGAGGGTCTTTCCCTCCCGGGACACGATCGACGCTGGAGCGGGTCGCCACGTCGGATGGCCGAAGACGGTCCAGAACCCATCCGGCGATCCGTCGAAGAGCTCGAGTCGAGGCCAGACGGTGACCATCAGGCCAGGGAGCTGGAGGTCCACCTGGCTGCGAGACGGGTTCACGCGCAGTGAGGTCGTGAGCTCCACGTCGCGATCGTCGACGGGCGCGGCGGGCTCACCGGCGTAGCGAGCCGGCCGTGCCTCTGTCGGGGCGGTCGAAGGCGCGGGCGGTTTGAGACACGACACGATCACGACCCCGAAGGCAGCGCCGATCGCGGCGGCGACGAGCGCGAGGCTGCGCCGTCGACCCTGGCGAATGGACAGCCAGATGAACGGGCAGAGGGCCAGCCCCACCGCGATCGAAGAAAGCCCGAGCCGCCTGCCCGTGATTGGAAAAACGAGCGAGAGGGAGATGCCGAGGGCGAGCCAGGGGCGGGGAGCGCGGCGTGGAGCGGGGCCGCGGCGCGCGGCCAGACGATACCGGCGACGAGGAGCGAAGCGGCCGCCGAGAAGAGGAGCAGGGGGCCGAGCTCGTTGCTGACGTAGCGGGCCGACATCGGCGCGAACCCGCGCGGCAGCAGAAGCCACGCGGCGATCGCGGTCGCGGCGTGGAGCAAGAGCACCACCGACCAAGCGGCGGTGAGCCCGGCGCCCCTCGTCACCAGGCCACGTCATAGCGCACGTCGCCGAGATCGTCGCGCTCGATCACGGTGACGTGCGGGGTCAGCCCGTGGAGCTGGATGGTGGCGGCGAGGCACCCCGTCAGACCCTCCACACCCAACAGATGCAAGCGGTAGCGAGGGCGAAGTTGCGCAGCGAGACCACGCCGGCGTGGTCGCCGCGCGGCTCGAACCGGATCGCCCCCAGGTCCCGGGTGACGTGCTCGTAGATCTTGTCGGCGCGGCGAAACAGACCGCCCGGGGAGAGGCCGAAGATGGAGACCGTCATGGTGACGAAGCTCTTCAGGAACGCGCGCTCGAACGCGGTCGCCATCGCGTCTTGCCACACGTCGACGTTTCGCTCTGGGCCGACGACGTCGCGCAGATGATCGGAGATGCGCATGTGCAACGACATCGGCAGCCAGCCGATCGGCAGCGCGGAGGAAGCGGCTTGGAGGTCCGCGGGTCCGACGCGCTTTAACACCTCGCCGCGATCACCGAGCGCCAATCGCTCGATGGCGGCGAGGAGCGACTGCGTTCGCGCGGCGCGCATCTGAGGTTCCCGACCCACGCGCGAAGGGTAACCGGTCCGAGAGGATGGCGCGCTCAGCGGATGGATCCGGCGGGGACATCGATGCCCACCCCGAGCATCGCGCTGAAGACCTCGAAGCGGTTTGTGGCGCCGGAGAGCTGATGGAGATCGCGCAGCGCGAGCGAAGCGGTGACGATGATTCGCTTGGGTTGCCACGACCAAGGCCCGAACCGGGATTGGCCGACGAGCGAGACGGAGGGGCCGAGGGCGCCCCGGTCGGATCCGAGCACGCCAGGATTGCGCTCCGAGGTGGCGGCGTCGGTGAGGGCGGCCGCGAGACCGAGGGCGCCGTTCAGGCGAAAGACGTTCGTCGCGAGGTCGCCCCCAAGCATGTAGCCGACGTCGAAGAAGCACTGCCGCTCGTACTCCTCGTCGACGAAACCGAAGTGAGGGCCCGCGGCATAAGCGAAGGAGGTGGTGATCCCCTGCCAGAGCTCGTGACGATCGGTGACGCTGTTCCCGCGCGCGAACATGAAGCGCGACGAGAAGCCGATCGCGGGGACGGTCGTCCCGTCGTAGGGATCGTCGACGCTCGCGAAGCGCACGAGCAGGCCCGCCTCGAGCTCGACGTCGGCGCGAACGTCGATCGGCGCGGGCCCCGACGACAGCGGTCCGGTCAGGTTGATCTCCTGAGCCTCGGCGGTGCGGGCGATGAAGAGCGGGAGCGCCGCGAGGATGAGATTGCGGGATATCGTGGCCTCGTCGCGCGCGGGTCGATAGAGTACCCGCATGGCCGGTAGGTGGGGACCGCTCTGTCTCGCGATCACGCTATTCGTCGGGTGCTCGAGCAAGCGTGAGAAGCGCACCCGCATCGACACCGACGAGACGAGCGCTCCCGCGGCGCAGGCGCCGCTCGGGCCGCCCGGTCCGGTGATCCCGAGCGGCGACCCGAGCCGGATCCCCGAGCGCGCCCTCCTCGTCCGGCGCTTCCCGAGCCGCTATTACCAGAACCTCACGCCCGCCTTCCGCGAGCCGGCGGTGCCGGCGGCGGCGTGGTCGCGGCTCGGCGCGGACGACTGCGGAGGGACCGACATCTATCTGCAGATCATCAACGCCGGCGTCTGGAGGAGCAGCGGTCGGACCGTCGGCGCCGCCCTCGCCGACCCCTCGCTGCTGAAGCAGCAGCTCGCGTGCGGGCGCGCCGAGGCGGAGGCGCTCGGGCCGACCGTGTTCCGGATGCGCTTCGAGACGCTCGGCAGCGCGAACGCGTTCGTGGCGATGCTCGAGCTCTCCGATGGACCGCTCCCGCGCCCGAGCAAGCTCCACTCCGAGGATGTCCACGGACCCCTCACGTCGCTGATGTGCCGCTCGAGCGACGGCTGCTCCTCGCCCACCGCGAACGTCTCGGCCCGCGCCGGCAAGACGAAGACGTGGCTCCGCGGCGGCCTCGCCAACGTCGAAGGCGTCGCGGAGTGGTTGGCCGACGAAAAGCGCGCCCCGCACCCCAAGGCGAAGGAGCTCGCCGCGCTCGGTGAGCGCGTCGCGGGCGCGCGGTCCGCCGAGGTGGGGGGGGCCTCCGTCTTCAACCTCCAAATCGCGAGCGCGCTCGGCGCGACCGGGAAGGCGACGAGCGGGATCGAGCAGAAGCAATTCAGCGTCGACTTCCGAAAGGCGCTCGTCGACCGTGGCGTGCTCTACGCGCTCGGCGACGAGGTGACCCCCGCGGGCGGCGCGCTCACGATCTACCTCGCCCCCGCCAACGAGGCGGACGTCGAGCCCCTCCTTGCCGACACCAGGCGGTGGCTCGAAGAGCTCGGCAAGCACCTCGCTTCGATCGAGGACGGTTTCGAGGGCGCGGCCGGGATCACCGAGGACGAGCGCCGCTTCAACGAGCTCTATCCCGTCTGGGCCCTCCGCTCGGTGAAGGCGGCCACCGTCGCGCGCGACGGGGCGGCGGTGCGCCTCCAGCTCGAGCGGCAGCTCACCGACGAGGAGAGAGTGCTCGTGGACAAGGCGCGCGAGCTCGCAAAGAAGCGCTCCATCATCGCGGTCGAGGTGATCGAGCGCATCCTCGACGACCGCCCCGTCACCCTCGATGTCTTCGACGGCATCGAGGTGCCCGGCTACAGGAGCGACGTGTCCGCGAAGCTCGCCAAACCCTGAACGGGGTGGACTGGATGCGGGAGGGCGCCTGCCCTGGCTCACCCCGCCAATGCGGCGAGCGGACCTACGCAAAGACAAAGAGCCGCGACCACGAGCGCCCCCTCCCTTCGCGCGCTCGACGCGACCTCCATCTCGAGCGCCGCGCCGAAAGGAGCCACCACGACGAACCCAAACGTGGCGGCGGCACGCCCAAGCCCAAGAACGTGAACGAGGACGGCCATGGGCACGAGGCCCATCACGACGAACGGGACGACGCGCACCCGCGCGAGCGCGGGGAGGACAACGCCCACGACCACGGCGGTGACGGCGGTAAGAATTCGCCACGCTCGGGTGCTCTCGAGCGCGAAATGCGAGAGCCACGCGGACGCGACGAAGCCGACCATCCCGACGATGAGCAGGATGGCGGCGGGCCTTCCCGCCGGGGCGCCGGGCTCGCGGGAGGGCGCGAACGGCGAGGGCCGCCCCCGCAGCGTCAGCCCCATGCTCAGCACGGCTATGACGAACATCGCGGCGGCGAGGACGACTATCGCGCGAACGTCCTGCTTCGAGGCGGAGCGCCGGAGGAACGACCATGCGAGGTCTCCGCCGAGCGACCCCGCGGCGGCGAGCGGGATCCCTCGGCGCGCCCTCGCCGCGTCGAAGCAGCCAATAACGAGCAGCGGAGCTACCGCGGGCCCGACGATCTGACACCAGCGCGCGGCCAGGAAGAGGAAGACCGGCGCCGCAAGGCCCAAGCCGGCGGTGACCACGAGCGGGCTGGCGACGAGCAGCGTCGTGGCGAAGGGACGGAGCTGCCGCGCTCGCGCAAAGAGGAGCAACCCGAGCGGGACCACGCTGCCGCCGAGCAGCGCGAGCGCCTGAATGGCAGAGCTCGAGACGACCAGGCGCTCCATTCTCCGGTGCGCGAGCGCCGACGTCGCGAGGTTGGACGCAACCTCCGCGATGCTCGCGGGCGCCGCCACCAAGGCCAGCGGCCCAAAGATCCCGTCCCCTGTTCCTGACTTCTGGCTCGTTTCGACGTCGAAGGGATTCATGGCGGTCGGTGACGCTCCTATGGCCGGCCGACGCAGCCTGCGCCGGGCACAGGCAACCTCGGGACTACGGGAGCCACCACGACAGGAAACATGCGCGAGCCGATCCGCGAGCACTTTTCCCCCGCGAACGCGGGGCTGCTGCGAACGCGCCCGCGCCGGGCCGCGGCTCAAGGTGGGCGTCGCTGGCTGTGGGGGGGCGGCTCGGGTACGTTTCATCGATGACCGCGGCCGAGAAGATGCGCGCGACGGTCGCGACGCTCCTCGCGATCCCCGAAGCGCAGCGGCGTCACGAGGTGATCGACGGGCAGCTCGTCGAGAAGGAGGCGGCGTCGGGGCGCCACGGGGGGGTCCAGGTTCGCCTCTCCCGCAAGCTCGGTCCATACGACCGTCGTCCCGGTGGCCGGCTTCCGGGCGGCTGGTGGTTCGCGACGGAGGTCGAGGTGCAGCTCGACTCGGAAGACATCTTTCGACCCGACGTCGTTGGCTGGCGCCGCGAGCGCATGGAGCGGCTGCCTTCCGAGGTGCCCATCCTCCTGCGCCCCGATTGGGTTTGCGAGATCCTCTCCACGAACAAGCGCAACGACCTCATCAAGAAGAAGCGCACGTACCACCGCGCTGCCGTCCCTCACTATTGGATCGTCGACCCCGAGCAGGAGACGCTGGCTGTCTATCGATTCAGTCCGGACGGATATGTCGAGCTGCTCGTCGCCGAGCGCAGCGAGACGATTCATGCCGAGCCCTTCGAGGCCGTCGAGATTCGCGTCGGGGTCCTCTTCGGCGACGACGAGGACTGAGGGCTTCGTAGATCAGTTCGCGAGCTTGGCGATGAAGATGTCGTTGGCCTCGCCGCTCAGAGGGCCGCCGCCCAGATCGATTGTATAGCTGAATTGCCCTCCAATGACCACGTCCCCAGCGACGTCGCATGCAATCTGATATCCCACCTGAGACGAGAGGTCTCCGAATCGTCTGCTCCAGATGTGGTTGCCGGCGCTGTCGAGCTTGAGGACGAGGACGTCAGAGAGCGTTGTGGACGTGAGCATGTCTCCCCCAAAATCGACGCTGCCGTCAAGGCTCCCGACCGCGTAGATATTGCCGTTGGCGTCCGTCGTGACGTCCCGCAAGCCAACGCCGCCGGCGGTCCCATCGCGTCGGCTCCAGAGATGATTGCCGTTCGGGTCAAGCTCGAAGAAGAACGCGTCGTTGTCGGCTCCCGCGAGCAGGGGTCCACCGCCGAAATCGATCTGAGGACTCTGCGTGGAGCCGACGACGACGACATTGCCGGCGGCGTCTGTCGCGATCCTCGTGGATGCCTCGTAGCCGGTGCCGCCGAACGCACGGGACCACAAGTGGTTGCCGTCAGAGTCCAGCTTCACGACGAACACGTCGCCGAGCCCGACAGTGTCGAACGACGGGCCGCCCCAGGACTGGTTGGTGCCGCTGAACTGGCCAGTTATGAAGACGTTTCCCCCACTATCGACCGTGACGTATTGCTCGTATTGGTCGAATGAGTCCCCGTATCGATGGCTCCATTGATGGTTGCCGTTGGCATCTAGCTTTGCGATGAAGCGGTCACTGCCGCCTGCGCTGTGCATGGGGTTGCCACCAAAATTGATGTCGCCCGTGAACCATCCGGAAATGAGGATGCTGCCGGCGCCGTCGACGGCGATCTCGACCGGCTCCTCCGCCGCTGCCGATCCGAAGCGCTTGCTCCAGAGATGGGCCCCGCTCGGGGCGAGCTTGGCAACGAATACGTCCCCGCCGCCTGCTTCGGACAACGTGGTGCCACCGAAGCTCGTCGAGCCGAACAAGACCCCGCTGAAGATGATGTTGTCGTCGGCGTCGACGGCCAGCGTGCGTGGAAACTGCGGCGCAGCGTCGCCGTAGCGGACACTCCACAGGTGCGACCCGTCCGGCGCGAGCTTCGCAACGACGATGTCGGTGCTTCCTGCGCTCGTGAGCTCCCCGCCACCGAAATCGATGGAGTGAGAAATGCTGGCGACGATGATCACATTGCCGGCACTATCGGTGGCGAAGGCGTTCAGGCTTTGGTTTGCCGGACTGCCAAAGCGCTTGCTCCAGATATGAGCTCCGTTGCATATCGGGGTCGCCCCATCGCAGTCTTCATCGGGGGTGAGCGCACAGTCCTCCGGGGTGGGGAGGACCTGACCAATGCAGACGCCGTATCCGGTCCCGGCGGCGTTGCATTGGTGGAAGCCCGCGACGCACACGCCGACGCCGACCTTGTCGGGAGGCCCGTCGTAACAGCTCGAGAACGCGTACGGCGCGCAGACGCAGCCCGCGCTCGGCTCGTTGACCTGTCCGTCGCAGTCATCATCGACTGGCGTGTTGCAAGCCTCGGCGCTCGGCGTCACCTCTCCGCTGCAAACGCCGTAGCCGAGTCCGTCGGCCTCGCAGGTCTGACTGCCGGCATGACACGCGCCGATGCCCAAGGTCGCGAGGGGAGCGGAATAGCACTCGTGTGGTGCTCCTGGTGAGCACAGGCAACCGTCGCCCTCTTCGTTGATCTGCCCGTCGCAGTCTTCGTCCGTCGGGTTGTTGCAGTTCTCGGGGGTGGGGAGGACCTCGCCCTCGCACGAACCAAACCCGAGCCCGTCAGCGTCGCAGGTCTGCGTGCCCATCGCGCACAAACCGACGCCGGCAGTGTTCGGAGGGCCGGAATAGCAAGGCTGTTGCTCGCCTGGTTCGCAGAGCGTGGGGCTCGAGCCGCCGCCTCCACTCCCGCCCCCACCCCCGCCCCCGCCCCCATGCGGGGCCGTGCCGCCGTCATTCGAGGGCTCGCCGCCCGCGCCGTTCCCACCCGC
>JBGAID010000047.1:0-36095 GCA_044225865.1 Polyangiaceae bacterium
GGGCACGTCGCCGCGCGCCATGAAGTACGCCGTCGACATCTTGCCCCACGGCGTCAGCGTCTCGTCGGGCTCGGCGTTGGAGACGGGGCACGTCGCCCGGCAGAGCTTCGGGCAGTAGACGCACTTCTCGAGCTCGTTTTCGTGAGGCGCGAGGAGCGGGAGATATCGGATGGCCGGATCTCGACTCATGAATCTTCGCCGCCTCCCGCAGCGGCTTCGCGGGCCTCGCGGGCCTCACGGGCGGCGAGCTTGCGCGCGCTCCGAAGGCGCGCCTTGTCGAGCACGAGGGCCTCGGACTCGTCGTCGGTGATGCGCCTCGTGACGAGCCCCTCCTTCTGCTCCGACTGGGGGAGGCGTATCACGAAGCGCGTCCCCGTGCTCGACGTGTCCACCGAGACGGAGCCGCGGTGCTCCTCCACGATCTTCTTCACGATGCTGAGGCCGAGCCCCGTCCCTCCGCGCTTGCCGCTCGTGACGAACGAGTTGAAGAGCCGGCCTCGGATCTCGTCCGGGATGCCTCGGCCCGTGTCCGCGACCGAGATGACCAGATCGTCGCCGTCGCGCTCCACGCGGATCGTGAGCAGCCCGCCTTTGTCGCTCATCGCCTCGATCGCGTTGCGGACGAGGTTGCCGATGACCCGCTGCATCTTCACCTCGTCGAAGCGCGCCGCGCCCCGATCGAGCAGCTCGACCTGGAGCTTGACCTTGGTCCCCTCGAGCTCGCGCGAGATCTGCTCCTCGATCTCGCCGAAGAACTGCTCGAGGAACAGGCGCCGGACGAGCAGGCTCCGCTCGCCGCGCGCGAACTCCAGGACCTCGCGCTGCATGGCCGCGATCACGTCGAACTGCTTCAGGATGAGGGTGGCCTGCTCTCCGCGCAGCTTCGCGTCGTCGGTCCCGGCCATGAGCTGGACGTACCCGTGGATCACCGCGAGCGGCGTCTTGAGATCGTGCATCACCGCCGAGAACAGCTTCCCCAGCGACTGCATTCGCCGGCCTCGCTCACGCTCGATGCGGGAGAGGTAGAGCCTGACCGCGGTGGACGCGTTCGCGGAGATGAGGCGAAGGAGCGCGCGTGCGTCCTGGGAGAACCCGCCCGGCCGTGAGGCGTTGTAGAGGGCGAGGGCGCCGATGGGGACGTCGTCCGGCCCCTCCAGAGGCATCGCGATCGCGCTCTTCACCTCGAGCCCCAGCAGGGAGCCGAGGCGCGTCGAGACAGGCGGGGCGGCCGGTCGCGCCGCCTCGCTCGCGGGCATGTGTTGGGCCTCGTTCGACCCCATGGCGAGCCCGAGGATGCCCTCCCCGCGCCGAACGCCGATGCGTCGAACGTCCGCGGGGCGCCCGCGGGTGAGGTCCACGAAGTAGAGGAACACCCCCTCCTCCCCCTCGTCGACCATGATCGCGCCGGCCTGGGCCCCGCACGCGCGCGCCGCCTCCGTCACCACCGCCCGCGCCAAGTCCTCGAAGGCGGTCGCGCGCGCCATCGAGCTCTCGAGCTCGAACAACAGCTTCAGATCCGCGACGCGGTGCTCGAGCTGCTCCTTCGTCTCGACGAGCTGCATGTTCTTTTGGATGACGCTCAAGAACAGGCGCGAGTTGTCGATGGAGACCGCCGCTTGGGTCGCGAGGGCGGTGAGGAGCTCCTCGTCGTGCTGGGAGAACTCGTCGTGGGTCCCCGGGGTCGTCCCGTGCTTGTTGAGCACCTGCACCACGCCGATCGTCCGGCCGACGTGGTTCTTCATCGGGGCGGCGAGGATGGACCGAGACCGGTAGCCCGTCATCTCGTCCCAGTGCCGAGAGAAGCGTCGATCGCGGTAGGCGTCCTTGATCCGGATCGTCTGGCCGAACTTCGCTACGTGCCCGGCGATCCCCGATCCGACCGGCAGCTCGATGCTCTTCGCCTCGTCTCCGATGATGATCCGCGACAGGAGCCGCTGCCGCTGCTCGTCGAGCAAGTACAGGGTCGCCCGGTCGGCCTGGAGGAGCTCGGCGATCTTTCGCAGGATGAGCTCGAGGAGCTGATCGAGATCGAGGGTGGAGCCGAGCGCGAGGCCGACGTCGCGGAGCGCCTTCACCGTCCGCTCGGAGCGCGCGAGCAGGCCATCGAGCTCGGCGACCTTCGCCTCGAGCTCGGCGGCCCGCTTCAACAGCTCGTCGCGCTCGCTCTTCTTCCGGCTGGAAGGGGGGGCGGAGAGGACCTCGGAGCTGCTCTCGAGCCCGGCGGGAGGCGCGACCCCTTGCCGGGCCACGCGCGCGGGCATCGGAGGCAGCGTGATCGATCGATCGATCGCCGCTCCGTTCGCGCTCTTCCGGGGCACGGCCTTCCGCGTCGGCATCGCTTGGGCCTCGGGCACGGCGCGGCCTCTCGCGATCGACGTCGCGCCGCTTTTCGCGCTCGTCCGCTTGGGCTTGCCCGGCCTCGAGGGCATCGGCGTTGACGGTAAAGAACCGGGGCGCGTTCGTCTACCGGCGTTTTGGAAAGGGACTTGGCCACCCAACGACGAACGATGGACACTTTCCTCGGATCATGGCGCTCAAGCAGGTGCAGCTCGTGGTGCGCGGACGGGTCCAGGGAGTCTTCTTCCGAGCGTCCACCCAGAGAGAGGCCAAGCGGCTCGGCCTCGCCGGCTGGGTGAAGAACCGCACCGACGGGAGCGTGGAGCTCTGCGCCGAAGGCGAAGAAGAGGCGCTCAAGGAGCTCATCGCGTGGGCTCACAAAGGTCCTACCGCCGCGCGCGTCGAGAAGGTGGACGTGCGGTGGCGCGGGTACGTCGGCGATTTCTCCGAGTTCCGCATCGAGACCTGAGCGGCGCGGCAGGCGCGCTTGTGGCCCGCGCCGCGTTGGAACACCATCCCGTGCGTCCGGCGTTTGTCGGGTGGCTCGCTCGTTCGCCATGCGCGCCGCGCCTCCTGGAATCCCGCTGTCCCATGCGCCCCCTGCCTCTCCTCCTGATCGCGACGCTGGCGGTCGCGAGCCCCGCCGCGGCGAAGCCCCGATCCAAGCCCTCCGCCGAAGCGTCGGCCGCTCCCGCCGCGCCGGCCGAGACGGTCCGATCGCTGGACGTCCCCGACGCGGAGCTTCCCAAGCTCCCGGAGCTCGCCCCGCTGCGGAAGGTCGAGCCCAACGCGGCCTCCACCCAAGCGCTCGAGGCCCTCCTCGAACGGCTCGTCTCCGACCGCAAAGAGACCCGCGAGGCCGCGCTCAAGGACCTGGACAAGATCGGCTCCGACAAGGAATCGAAGGCAGATCGCCTCGGCTCGGATCCGGAGAAGGAGCTCGACTGGGTCCCCGCGATCGTAGCCCGCATCCAGACGATTCGCGGCTCGCTCGACCGCGACCGCGCTCCCGCGATCCTCGACGAAGCGCGGCGGACCGCGCGAAAGGGCCTCTCGAAGAAGGACCTTCAGGACGACGAGAAGACGGACTGGCTCGAGTTCGTGCTCCGAAAGCCCATGCCCAAGGAGGCAGCCTGGCGCGACCTCACCCACCTCCTCGGGATGATCCGCATCCTCGCCAACGTCGGGACGACCCCGGCCGTGCGCGAGCTCCTCGAGCTGCGCGCGAATTTCGGCGAGTTCCTCCGCAAAGATCTCTCGCGGCAGATCGAGCGCCTCGGGGACAAGGCGGTGCCCGCCCTCATCGAAGGGCAGAAGCACGACGCGACGGTGGTGAGGGAGCTCGCCAAGCTCGAGCTCGACCGGCTCGGAAAGATCACCCCCGGCGAGATCGTCAGCATGCGGGATCCCGAGGTCCTCGCCGACACGCTGCGCGCGTTCGGGCGGATCCGAAACGAGGACGCGGTGGACGTCTGCCTCTCGTTCGCGAACCACGATCGCAAGAAGGTGCGCGACGCCGCTCGCGAGGCGATCGCCGCGATCGGGGACGCCGGCCGATGGCGCCTCCGCGACGCCTATCAAGACCTCACCGGAGAGAAGGTCGACAAGTCGATCGCGTGGGACATCCTCGCGAAGAGGATCTTCGCCCTCTACGACAAGACGCGCGTCGCGGAGCTGTGGGGCATCTTCACCTCCGGCCTCGACGCGCAGAAGGCCGGGCAATACGCGGTCGCGGTGGAGGCGTTCGACAAAGTGCTCGCGCGCGAGCCGCTCTTCGAGCGCCGGAAGGAGATGGCCAAGGCCTACTTCGAGGTCGCGAAGACGATCTCCTTCGACAAAGCGGAGGACCGCCTCGCGATGCTCCGCAAGGCGCGACGCCTCGATCCGAGCGCGGCCGACCTCAAGAGGCTCGACGCCGAGATCGCCTACACGGAAGGCAAAGCCCTCATCGCGGAGGGCCGCCCCGATCGCTTCCTGATCGAGCGGGCGGTCGAGCTCGATCCCGATCACGCGGAGGCGCGCACCCTCCTCGCGTCCTTCGACGAGCGCGCGGTGGAGGACCCAGCCGCACCCTCCGCCCCCAAGCCTCGATACGGGATCGCCGGCGCGGTCGCGGGGGCCACCGTCCTCATCATGGCCATCGTCGCGGCCCTCCTCTTCCGTCGAAAGAAGCAGCCGCCGGCGCCGCCCGGCTCCCCTCCCCCGAGCCCGTCGAATCCCCCCCCCGAAAAGCAAGACGCGGCTGCGACCGCTTGAACGGTCGCGCCGCGTCTTCGTCGCGAGAGGGTGAGCGCTTCAGCCTGCGGCGGCAGCCGGCTCGGCCTCGGCCGGCTCCTCTTCCACCGGCGCCGCTTCCTTCTTCTTGTCCACCGGCGCGGCTGCGTCGACGAACTCGATGATGCTGACGGGCGCGTTGTCACCGCGGCGGTTGCCCACCTTGATGATCCGGGTGTAGCCGCCCGGTCGCTCCGCGAATCGCTTCGACAGATCGAGGAGCACCTTCTCCACGAGGTCGATCTTGGACCCGTCGGACTTCACCCCGAAGCGGGGGATGAACGAGCCGATGAGCCGGCTCACGTGGAGCCGCTTCGCCTTGTCGGCGTCGGAGAGCTCCGCGTGGGTGGTGTACGCGGTCGCGCCGATGCGGCGAGCCTTCGTGATGAGGCGCTCGGCCACCCGGCGCAGCTCTTTGGCCTTGGCGTCGGTGGTCTCGATCCGTTCGTGCGTGATCAGGTTGGCCGTGAGGTTGCGAAGCATCGCTCGCCGGCTCGAAGTGTCGCGACCAAACTGCCTGCCAGCCTTCTTGTGACGCATGACGGATCCTACGAATGAGTGAGGGGAATGGGAGGGATTGGAATCTTCAGGCCTGAGCTTGCTGGGCCTTCCAGCGCTCGAGCAGCTGCGACCAATTGTCGATCTTCATCCCGAGCGACAGTCCCATGCTCGAGAGGATCTCCTTGATCTCCTTCAGCGACTTGCGGCCGAAGTTCTTCGTCTTGAGCATGTCCTGCTCGGTCCGCTGCACGAGCTCGCCAATCAAGGTGATGTTGGCGTTCTGCAGGCAGTTGGCGGAGCGAACGCTGAGCTCGAGCTCCTCGACGCTTCGGAAGAGGTTCTCGTTGAGCGGCTCGTCCTCGGAGGAAGAGGCCTGGTAGCTCGTCTCCTCCGTCTCCTCGAAGTTGATCCAGATCGAGAGCTGCTCCTTCAAGATCTTCGCCGCGAACGCGACCGCATCCGAGGGCCGCACGGCGCCGTTCGTCCACACCTCGAGGGTGAGCTTGTCGTAGTCCGTGACCTGACCGACGCGGGCGTTCTGAACCGTGAAGTTCACCTTCCGGATCGGGGAGAACAGGGCGTCGATCGGGATCGTCCCGATGGGCATCGTCGGCGTCTTGTTGCGCTCGGCGGGCGACCAGCCCCGGCCCACGCTCACCGTCAGCTCGGCGACGAGGGGACCCTTCTTGTCGAGCACGGCCACGAGGTGCTCCGGGTTCAGGACCTCGAGGCCCTCCACCATCTGGATGTCCTTGGCGTAGACGGGGCCAGGGCCCTCCTTGTCGATCCGCACCGTGTACGTCTTCGCCGTGGCGGCCTTGAAGACGACCTCTTTGAGGTTGAGGATCATGTCGCTCACGTCTTCGACGACGTCGGGGACGGTCGTGAACTCGTGAAGGGCGCCCTCGATGCGGACGGCGGTGATGGCCGCGCCCTGCAAGGACGAGAGGAGCACGCGGCGGAGCGAGTTGCCGATCGTCGTACCGAAGCCCCGCTCGAGCGGCTCGGCGATGAACTTGCCATAGAACTCGTTCGCGCCCTCGGGATCGAGGGAGATGCTCTTTGGTCGAATGAGATCACGCCAGTTGCGCGAGATCATCGTCATGTTTCCTTGGCTCATGTCTTCTCCTGAGGGGAACGAGGTTTCGGGCTTGGTCCCGCTGAGAGAGCCGCACTCGACGCTCCCAGCCGCCGCACCCGCACTGCATGTTTCGAGACACTGCTATCGACGCAGCGGGCGCTCTCTTCCAATCGGAAGCGAGCGCCCGACGTTCACGCGAGGGCGGATCAGCGCGAGTAGTACTCGACGACGAGCTGCTCGCGAATCTCCGGCTCGTTGAGCTCTTCGCGCGGGGGCGCGCCCTTCACGGTGAGGGTGAAGGCGCCCCGGTCGACCTCGAACCACGTCGCCTGGTTGCGCTTCTCCGCGCCCGCGACGGCGGCCGCGACGCGGCCGAACTTCCGGGACCCCTCGGTCAGCTCGATCTTCTCGCCGGAGCGGACCTGGTAGCTCGGGATGTCCACGCGCTTGCCGTTGATCTTCACGTGGCCGTGGCGAACGAGCTGGCGCGCCTCGGCGCGAGAGGCGGCGAAGCCGGCCCGGTACATCGTGTTGTCGAGGCGGCGCTCGAGGAGCGCGAGCATCTCTTCACCGGTGCGGCCCTTCGATCGGTTCGCGTCGTGGTAGCAGAGCCGGAACTGGCGCTCGAGGATGCCGTAGATCCTTCGGACCTTTTGCTTCTCTCGCAGGCGCACCGCGTACTCGCTCAGCTTCACGCGCCCTTGGCCGTGCTGCCCCGGGGGATAGGGGCGGCGCGTGACGGAGCACTTCTCCGAATAGCAGCGCTCCCCTTTGAGGTAGAGCTTCATGCCTTCGCGGCGGCACAGCTTGCAAACCGGACCTACGTAACGAGCCATGGACGTTGTTCCTGCTGATCGAAATCGGTGAGACGCGAAATAGAGTTTGGCCTCGCGGGCCGCTCAGACGCGGCGACGCTTCGGAGGCCGGCAGCCGTTGTGCGGGATGGGCGTCACGTCGCGGATGAGCGTGACCTTGAAGCCCGCCGTCTGAAGGGCGCGGAGAGCGCTCTCGCGGCCCGCGCCGGGACCCTTCACGAACACGGCCACCGAGCGCATGCCGTGCTCTTGAGCGCGGCGAGCAGCCTCTTCGGCCGCGAGCTGGGCGGCGAACGGCGTCGACTTGCGCGAGCCCTTGAATCCGCGCGCCCCGGCGCTCGACCACGCGATGGCGTTGCCGTTGATGTCCGTGATCGTGACCACGGTGTTGTTGAAGGTCGACTGAATGTGCGCGATCCCGGCCGCGACGTTCTTCTTGACCTTCTTCTTCTGCTTCGTCTTTGCAGTCTTCGGCGTAGCCATCGTCTTGTTTCCTGAAGCTCGAGCTCTTGGGTTTGGCGGCGTGCGCCCGGATTACTTCTTCGTCGGCGTCGGGCGACGCGCGACCATGCCCTTGCGGGGACCTTTGCGCGTGCGCGCGTTGGTGTGCGTGCGCTGGCCGTTCACGGGCAGGCCCTTGCGGTGACGGAGACCGCGGTAGCATCCGAGGTCCATGAGTCGCTTGATGTTCATCTGCACTTCGCGGCGCAGATCACCTTCGACCTTGTACTCGGCGTCGAGCAGATCGCGGATGGCTTTGACGTCGGCGTCAGTGAGCTCCTCCACGCGCTTGTTGTTGGGGATGCCCGTCTTCTCGCAGATGTCGCGCGCCGTCTTGGGCCCGATACCGTAGAGGTAGGGCAACGCGAACGCGAGGTGCTTACGACGGGGAAGGTCGACGCCAGCAATACGTGCCATGACTCAGTTTCCTCTTGATTTCCCGCTCAGTTGCCTTGGCGCTGCTTGTGGCGGGGGTTCTTCTTGCAGATGATGCGAACGACGCCCTTGCGGCGGACGACCTTGCATTGGTCGCAGATCTTCTTGACGCTCGGCCGGACCTTCATGACTTCGCTCCAACGACTCCGATGACGGGGCGGGAGCGTTTGTCACACTCTCGGCCCAAAGAAAACTGTTCACTTATGCCGGTACGTGATTCGCCCCCGACGCGGGTCGTACGGGGAGACCTCGACCGTGACCCGGTCGCCCGGGAGGATCTTGATGTAGTACTGGCGCATGCGACCGCTGATGGTCGCGAGCACCTCGAGCCCGTTGTCCGCGTTGACGCGGAACATGGCATTCGGCAGCGCCTCTTGAACGACGCCGTCGAACTCCAGCTTGTCGCCTTTCGGCTCCTTGGGGCCGGTCGGGGCTTTGTTCTTCCGTTTCACGAGATTCCTGTCAACTGAGGGCGGCTTCGAGGCGGAGGGTGATCTCCTCCGGCTTGCCGACACCGTCGACACGCCGTAGGAGCTTCTTGGCCTCGTAATAGGGGAGCAGCGCGGCCGTCTGTGCTTCGTAGACGTCCTGGCGCTTCTTGACCGTCTCCGGCTGGTCGTCCGCGCGATGCTCGAGATCGGCGCCGGCGGGAGGCGGGTTGTAGACGAGGTGGTAGATCTTGCCCGTCGTCTTGTCGGTGCGTCGGTTGACGAGCCGCTCCTCGAGGAGCTCTCGAGGCACGTCGAGCTGGATGACCGCGTCGAGCTTCAGTCCCTTCTTGGCGAGGAGCGCGTCGAGCGCCTCCGCCTGGGGGACGGTGCGGGGGAAGCCGTCGAGGAGGAACCCGCTCTTCGTGTCCGCTTCGACCAGGCGCTTCTCGATCAGATCGATGATGGCCTCGTCGGGGACGAGCTTGCCCGAGTCCATGATCGCGAGGATCTTCGGATCGAGGGTGCCGCTGCGCTTGGCGGCGCGGAGCATGTCGCCGGTCGAGATCTGAGGGACCCCGAACCGCTTGGTGATGAACTCGGCCTGGGTGCCCTTCCCCGATCCGGGGGGGCCGACCAAAATGACGATCTTGCTCATGAGCCCACCCGCTCGGTGAATCGGCGTGCGCGGATCTTGGTGCCGCCCGCGCCGGTAAGGCCCTCGTAGTTGCGCGTGATGAGGTGCGCCTCCATTTGATTGGCGGTGTCGAGGGCGACGCCGCAGACGATCATCAAAGAGGTGCCCCAATAGGTCATTTGCGTGTCGACGAGCAAGGCCGCGATGACGTCGGTGGCGATGCAGATGGTCGAGACATAGGCGGCGCCACCGACGGTGATGCGCTGGACGACGCCGTAGATGTAATCCGCTGTTTGCTTGCCCGGTCGGATGCCCGGGATGTTCGCGGACTGCTTCTTCAGGTTCTCGGCCACGTCGACGGCCTGGAACGTGATGTTCGTGTAGAAGAAGCAGAAGAAGACGATGAGCGCGCCGTAGAGGGTGTTGAACAGCCAGCCGCCGCGGTTGATGACCCCGATGATGTGATCGAGGCCGGGGATCTTGAAGCTCGCGAGCGTGGCCGGGAACTGGAGCAGCGACGACGCGAAGATGGGCGGGATGGTGCCCGAGACGTTGACCTTCAGCGGCAGGTGGGTGTTCTGCGTGCCGTAGATCCGGCGGCCCACTTGCCGGCGCGAATAGACGATCGGGATCTGACGGCGGCCGTTCTCGAAGAAGACGACGACGCCGATCATCACGACGACCAAGACGAGGAAGATCGCCAGCGACAGCGGCTTGATGTTCCCCGAGTTGGACTGGAGGTAGTTTCCGACGCGGGCGGGGATGGCGGTGATGATGCTCGCGAAGATGAGGAGGCTCGTCCCGTTGGAGACGCCGCGCTCCGTGATTTGCTCACCGATCCACATGAGGAACGCCGTCCCCGTGGTGAGGGTGATCATCGTCATGAGCTGGAACGCGATGCCGGAGTGGGTGACCACACCCGCGCCACCGTCTTGCCCGGAGATGCCCTCCAGCATGCGAGCGATGCCGAACGACTGGAAGAGGGAGATCGCGATCGTCCCGTACCGCGTGTACTGGTCGAGCTTCCGCCGCCCCGCCTCGCCTTCCTTTCGGAGCTCGGCGAGGGGCGCGTAGACCATCCCCATCAGCTGCATGATGATGGAGCTGGAGATGTACGGCATGATGCCGAGCGCGAAGATCGACATGTTCCCGAGCGCGCCGCCCGAGAACAGATTGAAGAACCCGATCAGGCCGCTGGACTGACCAGCGACGTACATCTGCATCTGGTTGCGATCGACACCAGGCGTGGTGACGAACCCGCCGATGCGATACACGGCGAGCATCCCGAGCGTAAAAAACACTCGGCGCCGGAGATCCGGCATCTTGTAGAAATTGCTGATGCCCGCGAGGGAGGCCATGGTTTGGGTGGGGCTGCTATAGCACCGCGCGCGCCGCGCGTAAGGGACCCGTTGGCGCAGGCGAGGGCGTCACCGCCCCCGTCGTCGAGCTCCGAGGTTCGAATCGAGCCGGCGAGCCGCGAGGCGGCTCGCGACCCCAAGCCTTGCTCGGCTCCGACTTCTGCGGCGTCCGAGGAAGCTCCACCACGGAACCTCCAGCGGCCTGGATCTTATCCATCGCCGTCTTGGAAAAGCGATGCGCGGACACGTTGAGCTTCTTGGTGAGCTCTCCGTCGCCGAGCACCTTCACGAACACGCGCGCCTTCTGGTAATCGCCGAGGCTGCCCTGGACGAGGCGGTGCGCGTGGAGGGCGGCGAGATCCACCGTCGCGCCCGCGTCGAAGACGGCCTCGAGCTCCCCGACGTTCACCGCGACGACCGGCGTCGCGAGCGGGTTGCGGAAGCCGCGCTTCGGCAGGCGGCGCTGAATCGGGGTCTGCCCGCCCTGGAAGTGCTTCTTGTTGATGTTGCCCTTGGAGCGGGCCTTCTGGCCTTTTTGGCCGCGACCGGACGTCTTGCCGTTGCCCGATCCGGGGCCGCGGCCGACGCGCTTCGCCTTCTTGACCGCGCCTTCGGGAGCTTGGAGCTTGGAGAGGATATCCATCGCCTGCCTACTTCGTGTCGGTTTCTTCCACCTGGAGGAGATGGATGACCTTCTTCACCATGCCGCGGAACGAAGGCGTGTTGGCCACGACCACCGTCGAGCCGGGGCCGCGGAGACCGAGGCCCTTGATGACCTTCTCTTGCTCTGCGTTGCGCCCGATCGTCGAGACGGCCTGACGCACCTTCAGGTACTGCTTCACGAGGCACCTCCCTCACGCTTGCCCGCCTCGGCGGCGGCCGGCGGCGGCGCGATCGAAGCGCGGCGGCGCGTGATGGCGCCGGCCTGACGCGAGACGTAGCCGAGGGCGTCGACCTGGAGCGAGCGCTTGCTCGCGAACTGCTCGGGGCTGCGCAGACCCTTCAACGCCGCGATCGTCGCGTGGACGATGTTGTGCTTGTTGCTCGTGCCGAGCGACTTCGAGAGCACGTCGTGGATGCCGGCCGACTCCACGACCGCGCGCACCGCGCCGCCCGCGATGACGCCCGTTCCGGGGCTCGCCGGCTTGAGGAGCACGCGACCGGCGCCGACGTGACCGAAGGCGTCGTGGGGGATCGTGCTTCCGTCGAGCGGGATGCGGAACAGGTTCTTCCGAGCCTGGTCGTTGCCCTTGCGGATCGCCTCGGGGACCTCATTGGCCTTGCCGAGCCCGACGCCCACGTGCCCCGCCTCGTCGCCCACGACGACGAGCGCCGAGAAGCTGAAGCGACGGCCGCCTTTGACGACCTTCGCGACGCGGTTGATGTGGATGACGCGCTCCTTGAGCTTCTCTTCGTCGATCTGATCGAAAGCCATGATTTGACTCCGCCTGTCGCCCGCCGAAAACCGGTGGGCCGAGGCTCTAGAACTCGAGGCCAGCTTCGCGTGCGGCCTGGGCGAGGGCGCTCACACGACCGTGATAGAGGTACCCGTTGCGGTCGAACACGACGCGCTCGATGCCCTTCGACTTGCAGATCTTGGCGATGAGGGCGCCGACCTTCTTCGCGGCATCCGACTTCGAATCCTCCTCGAGGGTCCCCTTGAGGTCCTTCGAGAGGGTCGAGGCGTGCGCGAGGGTCTTGCCCGTCGTGTCGTCGATGACCTGCGCGTAGATGTGCTTGGCGCTGCGGAACACGCTCATCCGGGGACGCGCCTCGGAGCCACTGAGCTTCTTCCGGATGCGGAGCTTGCGGCGCTCCCGGCCGACGATCTGCATTGCCATGACTACTTCTTGCCGCCCTTTCCGGCCTTGCCCGCCTTCTCGCGGACGACTTCGCCCTTGTAGCGAACGCCCTTGCCGCCGTAGGGCTCCGGCGGCCTGAAGCCGCGGATCTTCGCGGCCGTCTGGCCAATGAGCTCTTTGTCCGCGCCGGTGATGATGAGCTGGGTGCCCTTCGACTCGGCAGGGATCGTCGCGGTGATCCCCTTGGGGAGGGGGAACACGACGGGGTGCGAGAAGCCGAGCGCGAAGTGGAGGGTCGTCCCCTTCTGCTCGACGCGATAGCCGGTGCCGCGGAGCTCGAGCTCGCGGGTGTAGCCCTCGGCGGTGCCCTTCACCATGCCGGCGATGAGCGCGCGGAAGAGACCCTGGAGCCGGGCTCCGTCGCGCCCAGGAGCGCTCGAGACGACGTTCAGCGACGCGCCGTCGAGGGAGAGGGTGATGTCGTCGGTGACGTCCCGGGCGAGCTCGCCCTTCGGCCCCTTGACGACGACGTTCTTCCCCTTCACGGTCGCGGTCACGCCCTTCGGCAGGGAGATGGGCCGCTTGCCCACGCGGGAGGTCTTCGGCGCGAGGCTCTTTGCGGGCGTCGCAGCCTGTGCAGTTGCCGTGCTCATCACCAAACCTCGCACAAGAGCTCGCCGCCGAGCTTGAGGCGCCGCGCGTCCCGATCGGACACGAGGCCTCGCGACGTCGAGAGGATTGAGATCCCGAGACCGGAGAAGACGCGCGGGATGCGGTCGTGCCGCACGTACACGCGTCGGCCCGGGCGCGAGACGCGCTTGATGCCGTCGATCGCGCTCTGACGATCACGACCGTACTTGAGCACGATCGTGAACTTCTTGTTGTGGTCGGCGTCCTCCGTGGGCTGCTGCACGTCGGCCACGTAGCCCTCGTTCTTGAGGATCTGCGCGACCGCGACCTTGAGCTTGCTCGCGGGGACTTCGATCCGATCGTGGCGCGCGAGCGCCGCGTTTCGGATTCGGGTCAGCATGTCGGCAATGGGATCGGTCAACATGGCTTCACCAGCTCGCCTTGATAACGCCGGGCAGCTCGCCGCGGAGGGCGTAGAGCCGCAAGCAAACACGGCACAGCTCGAAATCGCGGTAGTAACCGCGAGAGCGTCCGCACACCTTGCAACGGTTCCGGTGCCGAGTGGAGAACTTGGCGGGACGGTTTAGCTTCGCAAAATCTTTCGCACGAGCCATCGAATCTTCTCCACCGTCTTTCAGTTCGTCCGGAAGGGCATGCCGAGCTCTGCGAGCAGGGCGCGCCCCTCTTCGTCCGTGCGGGCCGTGGTGACGAACGAGATGTTCATCCCCTTCGCGACGTCGAT
Source organism: Polyangiaceae bacterium (assembly GCA_044225865.1). GTDB lineage: Bacteria > Myxococcota_A > Polyangia > Polyangiales > Polyangiaceae > Xiheicaenibacterium. Next base: position 13,542 of record JBGAID010000047.1, read on the forward strand.
CTTGTCGTAGTCGATCTCGGGGAAGATGAACTGCTCCTTGAGGCCCATCGTGAAGTTGCCGCGACCATCGAAGCCTCGCGGGCTGATGCCCTTGAAGTCGCGAACGCGCGGCAGCGCGAACGTGATGAGGCGATCGATGAACTCCCACATCCGCGTGCGGCGCAGGGTCACGCTCACGCCGATCGCGAGGTTCTCGCGGAGCTTGAAGGACGCGATCGACTTGCGAGCGCGGCGCACGACCGGCTGCTGGCCGGTGATCATGCGGATCTCTTCGACGGCGGAGTCGATGATCTTCGGGTTCCCGACGGCAGCGCCGAGGCCCATGTTCACCACCACCTTCTGGAGGCGGGGGACCATCATCGGGTTCTTGTAACCGAAGCGCTTCGCGAGAGCCGGCGCGACCTGCTTCTGATAGCGGGTGCGCGTCCGCGGCACGTAGTTCGGGTCTTCGGCCTCGACGTGGCGATCGCCGTCGGCGAGAGGCGCCTGCGGACGCTTCTCCTTCTTGTCGCCCTTCGGCTTCGGCTTCGCCTCCGCCTTGGGGCCTGCGCCCTTCGCGTCGCCCTTCTTGTCACCGGGCTTCGCCGCGCCTTTGCCGGCCTTCTTGTCGTCTTCCTTCTTAGCCATGACTCACTCGCTCTCGGCGCCTACTTGGAGGCCTCGAGTACGGCGCCGCTCTTCGCGACGCGCACCCGCTTGCCGTCTTTCTCCTGCACGCGAACCCGGGTGGGCTTCTTCGTGTCGGGATCGACGAGCATGAGGTTGGAGACGTGAATGGGCGCCTCCATCGTGGTCTTGCCGCCCTGCTGGTTGCGGGCGTTGGGCTTCTGGTGCTTGGTGACGAGCTTGATGCCCTCGACGATCGCTCGGTCCTCGTCCTTGAGGAGCTTGGTGATCGTCCCCTGCTTGCCCTTGTCGTCGCCTGCGATGACCTGAACGAGGTCACCTACGCGTAGCCGCTGCATCAGAGCACCTCCGGCGCGAGGCTGATGATCTTCATGAACTTCTTTGCCCTGAGCTCGCGCGCGACAGGCCCGAAGATGCGCGTGCCGACCGGCTCCTTGTCCTTGTTGATGAGGACCGCGCTGTTGACGTCGAACTTGATGTACGAGCCGTCGGAGCGCTGGTACTCGCGCGACGTCCGAACGACCACGGCGCGCGCGGTGTCGCCCTTCTTCACCTTGGTGCCGGGGAGGGCTTCCTTGATGGAGACGACGATCACGTCGCCGAGGGCGGCGTACTTGCGCTTCGATCCGCCGAGGACCTTGATGCACATGACGCGACGGGCGCCGCTGTTGTCGGCGACCTCGAGGTGGGAGAGGACCTGGATCATGGCTCAGGCCTCCACCGGTCGCGAGACGAGTCGCGTGACGAGCCAGCGCTTGTTGCGGGAGATCGGGCGGTGCTCCATGATCTCGACGCGGTCGCCGACCTTGTAGACGTTGTGCTCGTCGTGCGCCTTGTAGCGGTTCCGCTCGCGCACGTACTTCTTGTACATCGGGTGCATCGCCTTCCGGATGACCTCGACCGTGACGGTCTTGTTCATCTTGTCGCCGACGACGAGGCCGATGATCTTGCGACGGAAGCCGTGCTCTTTCCGCTCCGTGGTGTTCGGCGCGGCGGTGGGCTTCACCTCGGCGGGGGCCGGCGCAGCAGCGGCCTTGGGCGCGCCCTTGATCGACTTCGGGGCGCCCTTTTGGGCGGTGGGAGCCTTCGGCGGGATGGAGCCCTTCGAGGCCTTCGTTGCTGCGGGCTTCGCAGCGGCCTTGGCGGCCGGCTTGGTCTTCTTGTCACTCATGGCGCTTACTTCCCTTCGCCGGACTCGGCGGCGGCGCGAGCCCGCTGCGTGAGCAGCGTCTTCACGCGTGCGAGATCGCGCTTGTTGCGACGGATACTCGCGGTGTCGTTCAGACGGTTGGTGAAGTTCTTGAAGCGGGCCTGGAAGACCTCGCCCTGAAGGGACTTCTCGAGCTCTTTCAAAGCTTCGTCGGTGCGGTCACGCAGCTCTTTGACTTTCACGGCACGAACTCCTTACGCGTGGTCGCGAACGAGGAAGCGGCAGGCCATCGGGAGCTTGTGGGCGGCGAGCCGGAACGCCTCGCGAGCCATCGCCTCCGTCACGCCCGAGATCTCGTAGAGGACACGGCCCGGCTTGATGACGGCCGCCCATTCCTCCGGAGCGCCCTTTCCTCCACCCATGCGAACCTCGAGAGGCTTCTTGCTGATGGACTTGTCGGGGAAGACGCGGATGAAGAGCTTGCCGGCGCGCTTGCAGTGCCTCTGCACGGCCATACGAGCGGCCTCGATCTGACGCGCGGTCAGACGCGACGGCTCGATCGACTGCAGGGCGAAGTCTCCGAAGCTCACGTCGCAGCCGACGTTGGCGAGCCCTCGGAGGTTGCCCTTCTGCATCTTTCGGTATTTGGTTCGCTTCGGGGAGAGCATGACTTGTCCGTGCTGGTGTTGACGTCGACGGGACGGGGGGCAGAGCTCAGATGCGGCGCGGCTTGCGCTGCAGAACCTCGCCCTTGAAGATCCAGACCTTCACGCCGATTTGCCCGACCTTGGTCCGGGCCTCGGCGAGGCCGAACTCGATGTCGGCGCGGAGCGTGTGCAGGGGGACGCGGCCCTCGCGGTAGCTCTCGACGCGGCTCATCTCGCTGCCGCCGAGGCGGCCGGCGCAGCGAACGCGGATGCCCTTCGCGCCGAACTTCATCGCGGTGGAGACGGCCTTCTTCATCGCGCGACGGAAGGCGATGCGGCGCTCCAGCTGGGTCGCGATGTTCTCGGCGACGAGCTGGGCGTTGGTCTCGGCCTTGCGGACCTCTTGGACGTCGATGAAGACCTCGTTGTCGGTGAACTTCGCGACGCCGGGGAAGACCTGCTCACCCTTCTGCGCCGTGCCGACGTTGCCGCTCTTGAGGATCTCGATCCCTTTGCCGCCCTTGCCGATCACCATGCCGGGGCGCGCGGTGTAGACGATCACCTTCGCGCGGTTCGCGGCGCGCTCGATCTCCACGCCCGCGATGTTCGCGTTGTAGAGGTACTGCTTGATCGCGCGCTTGATGCGGAGGTCTTGGTGGAGCCACTTCTGGTAAGCCCGACCGTCCTCGTACCACTTGCTGCTCCACGTCTTGATGACGCCGACGCGGAAGCCTACCGGATGAGTCTTCTGTCCCATGGTCTTTCGGAGCCTGTCTTTCGGTGCCTGGCTGGGAGTCTTCGGTAGCCCGCGACCTCAGTTGGGTCGGTGGTCGAGCTCGATCGTGATGTGGCTGACGCCCTTGGTGACGCGCGTGGCGCGGCCCATGGCGCGAGGCCGCCAGCGACGCATGAACCGGTTCGGCCCCTTGTCGACGGTCGCCTTGGAGACGTAGAGCCGATCGATGTCGGCGCCGGCTCGCTGCGCGTTGGCGATCGCGCTCTCGATCAGCTTGCGCACGACGGGGGCACCCGCCTTGGCCGTGAATTGGAGGAGCTGGATCGCCTCGGCCGCGTGCTTGCCGCGGACGAAGTCGATGATCATGCGCGCCTTACGCGGTGCAATCCGCGAAAACATCGCACTGGCCTTGCTCTGCATCGGAATCTCCTAGCGGGCTGCTCGACAGCGAGCAGCGACACGATCGGCGGACCGGTGGGACCACCGTGAACCATCGACTCAGGAGGCCGTCGTACGTCTCGAAGAGGCAGCCCGACGCCTCTCGGCGAAGGATCCTTGTCGCGTCGGTGGGGGGTGTCCCGCATCGGCCGACAGGGCAGACTGCCTTCGAAGCGCCGTTACGGACTCCGAAGTGGGAGGCGCGTGTTACCAGCGCCTCCGGGCCCATGCAATGTTTATTTTCCGCGGGCGCGATTCTCTCTTGCGTTCCGAGCGTCCCGTCGCGCGCCGAGGGCACGGTGGACCATGGCGGCGGGAGCACGTTTCGCTCGCGGGCGCGGGGGTGAATCGGCGTCTGGGGTCGGCTTATAGTCGCCCCATGCGGAACGCGCACCTCGGGATGGCTCTCGGCTGCTCCTTACTATCCATGGTCGCGCTGCCGGGCTTGGCTTGGGGAGACGAGGGCGACGGCGGAGCGTGGTTCGAGCCGGGCCCGCCCCCGACCCCCGCGCCGCCGCCGGACGCCGAAGACTCCGATGAGCCGGAGGACGTGGTCGCGACCCCGCCCGACCGCGACGAGGTGGTCGTGGTGAGGAAGGCTCGTCCTCGCATGGTGCTCGGCCGACGGGGCCGACCCATGCGAGTGATCAAGGCCTATCCGGGAGAGGCGGCGCCGCCCGGCTATCGGGTCGGATACAGGAGCCGCAAAGAGCTTTGGATCCCCGGGATCACGCTCCTCGCCACCGGGTATCTGGGATCCGCCCTCTCTTCCGCGGCTTGGATGACGGCGGAGAGCACGTGCATCTGGTCCTGCCCGCGCACCCACGACTGGGGATGGGGCTTCCTCCCGCTCGTTGGCCCGTATTTCATCGCCGCCGACAGCTCGATCGACCCGGGATGGCGCGCCGCCTACGCCATCTTCGGTGTCGCGCAGGACCTCGGGCTCGGATTGTCGATCGCGGGCGGCGCGAGCAAGCGCCGGGTCTTCATCTATTCGCCAGAGACGGCCAGCTCCGATCCCTCGTTCCAGATTGGCGCCGGCAACGTGAGCTTCAAAGCCTCATTTTGAGATAGCTCACGGGGCCGCGGCCCCGAGCGAGTCGCCCAGCCGGCTCCTCAGCGCGGCGCGGGCTCGATGCACGCGCAGTCGAAGGGCCACCGGCGACTCGCCCAGCTCCTTGGCGACGTCGGAGAGCGAAGCGGCGTTGGTCGCGACGGCGGCGAGCGCTCGCGCCTGGCTCGGGGGGAGCGCGCGCATCGACTCCTCCACCGCTCGCACGCGCCTCCGCGCGTCGATCGAGGCGTCCACGGAAGCGCTCGGGGACGGGCCGGCCGTCTCCAGCGTGCGCGCCACCGCGCGCTCGGTCCGGCGGCGACGGAGCACGTCGATCAACGTGCGGCGCGCGATGGTTCGGGCCCACGGCAGCACGCGAAGCGCGGGGCTGTACGACTCCTTCGCGAACCACAGCTTCACGAAGGTCTCCTGAGCCACGTCTTCGGCGAGGCTCCGATCGAAGCCGGCGCTCTCGACCGCGCGCCGGACGGGCTCCCATCCCAGCGCATAGACTTTGGCGAACGCGGAGCGATCACCTCCCTTCGCCCGGAGCATCCAATCCTCCAACGTCGAGCAAGAGCATGCAGTCATGCTGGTGGGTTCCTCGGCGAAGGCGTTCGTTACAGGCGGCGCGTCGATTTTCTTTTCGAAGAGGTCCCGACCGGCTCGATGTCGTAGAGTCGCAGACGTGTCGGAGGACGAGGACGACTCGCTCGTGGACGCGGCCCGGCAGGGCAGCGAGGCGGCGTTCGCGGCCCTCGTCGACCGCTACCATTCGCGGGCGGTCCGACTCGCGAGCCAATTCGTGCGTAGCGCGGCGTCCGCGGAGGACGCCGCTCAGGACGCGTGGCTCGCCGCCATTGCCGGGCTCGCCTCATTCGAGGGACGCAGCTCCTTCAAGACTTGGTTCTTCTCCATCGTCGCGAACTGCGCTCGGAAGCGCGCTGCCAAGGAGGCCCGCGCCGTCCCCGTGGAGATGATCGAGCCGGACGCGGATGCTCCCTCCGTTCCGGCAGAGATGTTCGCGACAGCGGGCCGGTGGCCGGGCCATTGGGCTTCACCTCCGACCCCCTGGGGCGAGGCCGAGATCATTACGATGGAGCGTGAAGTGAAGTCGACTTTGAACGCGGCCTTGGAGGCGTTGACGGGCGGTCAGAGAGAGGTCTTTACCCTCCGCGACGTGCTCGGACTGAGCTCCCGCGAGGCGAGCGCCATGCTCGACATTACGGAGACCCATCAGCGCGTCCTCCTCCATCGAGCGAGGTCGAGGGTCCGCGCCGCGCTCGAAGCAGTCTTGGGGTGGTCGGCATGAGCAGCACCGGAGCGCGCGGCCTGGACTGCAACGAGCTGGTGGAGCTCGTCACGGACTATCTGGACGGCGCTTTGCCATCCGAGGAGCAAGCTCGATTCGAGCACCACCTCGCCGAGTGTCCGGGCTGTGTGACATACGTGGACCGGATCAAGAAGGTCATCGCGCTCTCGGGGCAGCACGCCGAGATGCCTCCGGTGGAGCCCTCCGTGCGGGAGCGCCTCTTGCGCGCGTTCCGCGCCGCCAAAGGGTGATCCGCGGCGCGGGGCATTTTTGCTCGGCGCGTGGCGAGATGGGTCCACTCGCTCCCTCGAGAACGGCCAAAAATCACCAAACAGAGGGCCGGCACGTGCAGTGCAGACCGAGTCGCCATGCACGATCCGCAGCCACTCAAGGGACTTCGGGTGCTCGTGGTGGACGACGACGGGGACGCGCGCGACCTCGCCGCGATGGTGCTGACCGTCGCGGGGGCGGAGGTCGAGGAGTCGGGCGCCGCAGACCGCGCGCTCGCGCGGGCGCATGAGGCGTCATTCGACGTCGTGCTCTGCGACGTCTCGATGCCGGAGATGGATGGGCTGACCTTCGTCCGCGCACTGAAGTCCGACGCCGCGACCTCACGCGTCCGCGCGGTAGCGCTCACCGCATTCTGCAGCGACGACGACAAACGAACCGCGCTCGAGGCTGGGTTCGACAGACACCTCGGCAAAATTGGAGACACGGAGGCGCTGGTCCGAGCCGTCGCCGACGTGGCGACCTCGAGCCGCTGACTCGCCTCGCATTGGAAGGCGCCACCCCGAATGAATGGGCGGCGCCGCATCACCAGCTCGCCGGCCCGAAGCCCGTGCCTGGATCGGGTCCGCAAGTGAAGGGCGGAGCAGCTCCAGGCGCCAAAGCTCGAAGTCTGGCCGTGGACAGCACACTGCTAGTACTGCCGGCCCGGAGTTCGTGCCTGGATCTGCTCCGCCCCGCGCACGGCGCGGCAAGTGAAGGGCGGAGCAGCTCCAGACACGAAGCGCGAAGTCTGGCCGTGGACTTCTGTGTTCCTGGGTACTGCCGGATCCGGAAGCGGACTTCCGGCCGGCAGTACTAGCCGCTTACCCCCCTCGGCGGCGGACGCAGACCGAATGCGACGGAACGAAGCCCCCTCCCGAGCCAGATTCCAGTCACAAAGATGTGAGTCGGCGAGCTGCCTTGTCGCGGACTCGCCCGATCAAAAGACCGGGCGGGCAATCACTTCGCGGCGTTGTAGACCGTCGCGCGGCGCTCGCCCTTCGAGACGACCTGCTTGGACTCGAGCAGGCGAGAGATGGGGAGCAGCCATTCCGCCTTGCCGATGCCGACAGCCTTCTTGATGTCTTCGGCGCGGGCATTGGGGTGGCCCTTGATGTAGGTGAGGATCTTCTGCGTCGTCGCCTCGATCTCGGCCGGGCTCCGGCGGCCAATGCGGCCACCCTTCTTGGCCGCCTTCTTGGCGGGGGCGGCGGGAGCGGCCGCCGTCTTCGCCTTGGGGGGGCGCCCCGGCCCACGCTTGGCGGGAGCCGCCGCCGCGCGCGCCGTCCCTGCCCCGGAGAGGCCAGAGAGGGACGCCTGGACGGCCTGGAGAGCGGATTGGCGGAATGCCTGCTCGAGATCGGAGACGAACTTTTCGACGAGCGGTTGAAGCTGGGAGGAGATGTTCGACATACTCGCTTTTGAACATGACAGTGCCGGGTTCGTCAATGCGAATGTTCAGGTGCAATGACGAATGTTCTCCGATTGCCCAGCTGACACTCTCGGCCGACGTCGCGGCCAGAAAGAAGACAACGAGGTTTGGAGGACGGGGCCGCTTTGGTCTGCCTTGTTCCCGCTCCCTCCCGGTCGACCATGACAGTCGCTGGCGCCGCCGCGATTGCGCGAGACACCGTCGGGGGCGCGCCTAGTATGGATCTGCTCCGCCCCGCGCACGGCGCGGCAAGTGAAGGGCGGAGCAGCTCCAGGCACGAGGCGCGAAGTCTGGCCGTGGACTTCTGTGTTCCTGGGTACTGCCGGATCCGGAAGCGGACTTCCGGCCGGCAGTGCTAGCAGAGCGGACGAGGGAGGCCAGGCCCCTTTCGCCCCTTCCCGCGGGTGAAACGTCTTGCCAGCGCGGCCGCCGCCCCGCTCTAATGCCCGGCCGTGCTCGCGCTTCACCCTCATCGTCCCCGCCCGCGCTCTCTTTCGACGATCGTCGCGGGGACGGTCATGCTCGCGGCGACGGCGTGCTCCCCGGGGAGCGCCGGGCCGATGCGTCCCCGCGTGCTCTCGTGGAGATCGCATGTCGGAAGCACGGCGCCTTTCCCCGCGCCGTCCGGCCGGGTGGAGATCACGGAGGCCGAGCCGGCGATGGCGGTCGGACCTCTCCTGCTCTCGGCGGGGCCTCAAAGCCCATTCGTTTCGGAGTCGGCCGCGCGCTGCCCCGAAGAGATGTCGCTCGTGGCCGGCCGAGTGTGCGTCGACCGATGGGAGGCGGGCGTCGTCCAGATGGTCGACGGCGTCGAGCAGGCTTGGTCACCCTTCAAGCCACTGGATGGATCGACGCGGGCGCTTCGCGCCGTCTCCAGGGCGGGCGTCGTGCCCCAGGGCTACATCAGCGGTCGCCAGGCAGAGCTCGCGTGTCGAAACGCCGGAAAGCGGCTTTGTACCGCCGCGGAGTGGGAGACGGGCTGTCGCGGTCCAAAGCACACCCAGTTCCCGTACGGAGACGAGCGCACGGCCGGCGTCTGCAACGACGACATTCGAGAGCGGCACCCCGTCATCGAAGCGACGGCGATGCTCGGCATTCACGGCCGGAGAGTCTGGCTCGACGGGATGAATCTGGAGATCATCAACCAGCTCCCCAACACGGTCGCCAAGGCCGGGGAACGCTCTGCCTGCGTGACCGGCGAGGGGCTCTACGACATGGTCGGGAACCTCCACGAGTGGGTCGCCGACGCGGACGGCACGTTCCGCGGTGGCTACTACATGGACACCAGCCAGAACGGAGATGGGTGCAGCTACCGCACGACGGGTCATGATTTCACGTATCATGACTACTCAACGGGGTTCCGCTGCTGCGCCGATCCCGAGCCGGTCGAATAGCCACGACGCCACCATGGTCCCGAAACGCACGTCCGCGGTCCGCGCGAGCCTCTCCGCGATTCTCACGCTCGGTTGCCTGGCCGCGACCGGCTGCAAAGGCAAAGAGAACAAAGACGCGCCCCTCAACGCGATATCGCTGCCGGGGAAGGCTTCGCGCAACGACATCGGGACGAAGCTCGGCAATGGCGCGGTCGTCGACACGGGCCAGACCAACGTCCCGACGTCGGTGCAGTGGACCCGGATCTATGCGGACAAGGACAAGTCGCGACTCGTCTTGGGCGGCTCGGTCCAGGGCGAGGCCTACGCCCTCATCACGACGGACAAGGGGAAGACGTGGAAGGCCTTCACCTCGAAGGTGGACGGCAATGTCGCCTGGTCGGTGGGCACCGATGGCTATGTCGTGGCCGCCGTGTCGAAGCGCGCCATCCCCGAGAAGCCGCTCCCCCCGGGGACCCAATCTCCAATCGATACGCTGACATTCTTCTTCGGCGCGCCCGACCAGCCCAAGCTCTCGACCCCGGCGCAGGCGCTCGTCCCCGACCCCGCCGGCAAAGAGCAGAAGGCGACCATTCCGCGGGGCAACGGGATGCCGGCGCTGCTGCCGGGCGGGATCGCCTCCGTCATCGTGGAGACCCGGCCGCGATCCTTCGTCATCGCGTACGTGAGCGCCGCCGAGACGGCGCCGGCGACGATCCCCCTCCCATCGAACGAGGTACCTGTCCACGCGCCGTTCGGTCACCCGCCCCAGCTCCTGACCACCAATGGCAAGCAGCTCCTCGTCCGGCCGTGGCCGCAACCCAACGAGAAGCTGGCCGAGCCCAAGGCCATCGACAAGATCACACTCACTCGAACCCTCGAGAGCGACCTCTCGGAGGGCCCCGAGTGCGAGTGGGGTGGCTGGTCGTTCCGGCGGCTCGGTCAGGAGAAAGTCGGCACGGTCGTGTTGGGAGTCTCCCCAGAAAAGACGGCCGTGTTCGCGTTGCCCCCCAGCGTCGCGAACGGTTTCCCCATCGGCTGCTCTCCAGAGAAGGTCGCGTTCGAATATATCGACGACGAGGACAAGCTGCCGCGCGTCGCCTCTTGTACCGTCGACGGCGCGTGCACGAAGCCGCGCAATCGACCGTTCCTGAAACCTTGGCCGGAGCAGACGCAGCGGAAGCTCTTCCTCGCCCCGACCCCGGTTGGCATCGCGGCGATTCAGCAGGTGAGGAGCCGCGTCAAATGGACCGTCGATCTGTCCAACTCCAAAGACGGCGGCGTCACGTTCGTGGTCCCTGCCCCCTTCGGGGAGGGCGAAGGCAACCCCGAAGACGGCTATGACGTCGGCGCTCTCGGATGGCTCGGCGAGCGGATGCTCCTCCTCCTCTCTGCGAAGGTCGACAAGAGCACCAAGCGCTCGTGGTACGTCCTCGCCTCCGACGACAACGGGGACACGTGGGGAATGCCCTGAAGCGCTCCCCCGGCGTGGCGTCGGACGTGAGCGTCCCTACTTGCGCTTGCCCTTCTTGAGGAGAGGCCCGCTCGCGTTCTGCCGAGCGGCGAGGCTCGCCTGCTCCGCGGAGCGCGCGTCACCGGCGTAGCGGGCAAATCGACGATCCCCACCCTGATAGATTCGCTTGGCGAGCTTCAGCGCTTTGAGCGCGGAGGTCACGCGCGTCTGCTTGACGCCGGCGCTCTTGGCGATCTCGCTGGCGGAGAGGCCGCTGCCACCCTTCACCACGCGCTCGATCGTCGTGAGCAACTCTTCGCGGCCGGCGCTGGTTCGTCCTCCGGCCCGCTTGGCCTTTGCCGCCTTCGGCTTCGGCCCCGGCTTGCCTCGCGCCTTGCCGGCCTCTTTGACAACCGCTGGTTTGCGCGCCGGTTTGCGTCCGGGCCGGCCGCGACCGGCTTTGGCGCCTGACTTGGCGCCGCCCGACGCACTGGCCGGCGCCGAAGCCTCGAGGGAAGAAGGCCGACCGCGACGCCGACCACCCGCGGCCGCGGCCGCGGCCGCGCCGGGAACATTGCCGAGCTGATTCTTGACCAATGCGAGGATCGCGTTGTCCGACATGGCTCGGACGGCCCTTACGATTTCTGCGCTGAAAGGATCGAGAGGTGCCATAGGGTCTCCGTCGCGCCGATAGCCTGACCGACGCAATGGTTAACGACTATGCGGCCGAGGGGGTCCGGTCAAGCATCATTTGCATTGCTCATTGAATTGGGATGTGCCTTTTTCGCCTCCATAGAGAGGTCGGCGCGGAGGCCGGTCCCTTCTCGCCACAGTCGTGACGAAGAACGCCGATTGGGGCGGTCGACCTGGAATGCTCGTCGAACCAGCCCTTTGCACCCCCCGTCCTCGTGTGAAGCTCGAATGGTTTGCGAGCTACACGCGGCGGTCATTTCGGGTTAGCTGACGAAAATGGTCGAGCGATCGAAGGGCGTCCCCCTGCCCCGGACCCGCTTTCGCGGCACGTCCGCAATGCGAGTCGCCCTGCTGATTGTCGTCGCGAGCGCGTGTGAGCCCAATTCGGGAGGCGAGGCGACCTCGCGAGGGACGACGTCCTCCGGAGACGTCATTGAAGCGAGCGGGCGGGGCCGGCCGGGCGCTCCCGCGAGCGGGGGGACCCAAAGCGCGAGCGCGCCCAACCCTTCGTCCCGGGCGAGCGCGAGCTCCTCCGCTACCACCGCCCTCGCCGGGACTTGGCGGGGCTCATTCGAATCGAAGAAGGCCAAGGTCACGCTCGATCCGGGGGTTACCGAGCCTTCTTTCAAGAAAGACAAAGGCACCGTCGCGACGGGTCCAGGGAAGCTCGAGCTCGTCGTCTCGCCCGACGGCACGGTGCGCGGTCACACCGAGGGCGCGTTGGGGCGGGCCACCGTATCCGGAGCGTGCGACGAGGGGACGCTCACCGCCAGCTTTCATCCGACCGAGGAGGAAGGGCCGCGAATGGCGGGGACCATCGTTCTGTCCCATTCAGGCGGGCGGCTCTCGGGAACACTCTCGGCGTCGTCGGCCGACGCCACCTTGGCGCGGACGGCCACCCTGGACCTCGCGCGCGACTGATTCGATCAGAGGGAGGTCAGCGCGGAGAGTCCGTGAGGGCGTCCCAGATGCGAGACTCGATGAAGATCTTCAGGAGGTCGCCGTCGATGTGCTGGTCTTTGACCTCGAAGCGCAGAATGTCGAGGGCGCGCTCGACCGGCACCGCGCGTTTGTAAGGGCGGTCCGACGCCGTGAGCGCGTCGAAGATGTCCGAGATGCTCATCATCTTCGATTGGAGGGGGATCTCCTCGGCGTGGAGTCGATTTGGATAGCCGGTGCCATTCAGCCGCTCGTGATGGGCCCCCGCGATGAGGGCGACGCGCCGGAACTGTTTGCCCCACGGGATCTGGGAGAGGAACTCGAACGTGTGCACGACGTGTCGACGAATCTCGTCGAGCTCTTGGGTGGTCAGGGTGCCGCGCGCGATGCTGAGGCTCTTCACCTCGTCCACGCTGAGCAGCGGCCGCGCGACACCATCGACGCCGGTGTACGTCTCTCGTGAGATCGCCTCGATGCGCGCGAAGTCCCCGCCCGTCATCACGGTGGGCTCGTTGGCCGCGATCACGGCCGCGAGCGCCGACTCGTACTCGGCCTTTCGAATGGCGAACTGCTCGTCGAGGCCCTGCAGCTCGAATGCGCCCGCCCCCTTCTCGATCAAATGGAGCTTGCGCCGGAGCGTGTCCGCCTCGAGGCTGCGAATCGCGTAGTCGAACCGCAAATGGATTGCCTCGAGCTGGTGGGGAAAGAGCTTCTTCGCCTTGACCAGCACCTCCTCCCGCACCCCGATCTTGCCGAAGTCGTGGAGGAGCGAGGCGTATTCGAGCTCACGAAGATCGTCGCGGGTGAAGCGCACCTCGCGATAGGGCCCGATGTCGACGCGCTCGACCGCCTTCGCGAGGCCCACCGTCAGATCCGAGACGCGACGGCTGTGACCGCTCGTCGTGGGGTCGCGCTGCTCGATCGCCTCGACGCTGGCGCGCACGAAGCCCTCCAACATGCGATTGATCTCCGCGTATAGGATCGCGTTCTCGAGGGCGATCCCCGCTTGGGAGGCGAGGGTCATGACGAGCTCCTCGCTCCGCTCGTCGAAGGGCACGACGAGCGAGTCGGCGTCGATCGCCGACCCGAGCTTCCGCTCGACGTCGCGCTTCTTGTTGATCAGCTGAATGACCCCGATCACGTCCCCCGCCCGGGAGAGGAGGGGCGCGCAGAGCATGCTCTTCGTCCGATAGCCTATCTTCGCGTCGAAGCTCGGATCGAAGCCGAATGGAGCGTCGGCGGGGAGGTCGTAGACGTCGTCGATGTTCAACGCCGTCTTGTGGAGCGCCACGTACCCCGACATGCTCCGCGCGCTGACGGGCACGCTGAACTCCCGCCAGTCGAAGGCCACCGAGTCGTTCTGGGTGAGCTTGAAGCGGAGGGACTTCCGGATCGGATCGGGATCCTCGCCTTCGACGACATAGAGGCTCCCCGCGTCCGCCCCGGTGATGAACCGGCTCTTCTCCAGGATCAACCCCAAGAGCTTGTCGATCTCTCGCTCCGTGCTGATGGCCTTGGCGATCTCGATCAGCTCGCCGAGCTCGTAGCGATATCGGCTCAGCCATTTCCCCCGACTCTCCGCCCGCGAGCGCGCGTCGACGAGGCCGAACGCCCCCGCGACCGCCACGAAGAGCTCGTCCTGCGAGGGTCGCTCGGGCAGGAGGGACGCGAGGCCGCGGTCGACGGCGGCGTCCAAGTCCGGATCCGTGGGGCGTCCGAACAACAATAGAGACGCGCTCCCGTCCGCGAGCTTCGGCGCGAACGGCTTGAGCAGCGATCGGGCGCGGTCCCACACGAACCCGGGCGCGACGACGACGACGGCGGAGTCTTTCCGGACGGTGACGACGAGGGGGTGGTTGCGGACAATCGTGCGCTGGGCGAGCCGGCCGTCGGCGCGCAGCGCGTCGACGACCGCGTCGAGGGGATTCTCGCTCTGCGTATCGACGGGGCCAAAGCTCGCTACGGTCGTCATCACTCTTTCGGGGGCTCTGCGGCAGGAGACGCGCGCTGCGCCTTCAGGGCTGCCAACATCGCATCCCTTCGATCGTAAGCGACGACGATTCGCTGGACGAGGGGGTGCCGCACGACATCGACTTCGGTGAATTTGCAGAAGGCGATCCCCTCGACGCCGCCGAGCAGCTCCCGGGCCTCCGCGAGCCCGGAGCGCTGTCCGGAAGGCAGGTCGACCTGCGTGACGTCCCCGGTGACGACGGCTTTGGAGGAGTAGCCGAGGCGGGTGAGGAACATCCTCATCTGGTCGCTGGTCGCGTTCTGCGCTTCGTCGAGGATGATGAAGCTGTCGTTGAGGGTCCGGCCGCGCATGAACGCGAGGGGAGCGACCTCCACGTTGCCGCGCGCGATGAGGGCGGAGGCCTTCTCCGCATCCATCATGTCGAACAACGCATCGTAGAGCGGTCGCAGGTACGGATTGACCTTCTCTGCGAGATCTCCGGGCAGAAAGCCGAGCCGCTCCCCCGCCTCCACCGCCGGGCGGGCGAGAACGATGCGCTTGCAGCGGCGCTCCAGCAGCGCCTGCACCGCGAGGGCCATTGCGAGGTACGTCTTTCCCGTCCCCGCCGGACCGATGCCGAACGTCAGATCGTGCGAGCGAATCGCATTGATGTAGAGGCGCTGGGTGATCCCCTTGGCGAAGATCGCCTTCTTGCGCGCGGGGATGACGACGCCCTCGCCGAACAGCGCTTGGAGGTCCAGCGTCGGGTCGTCCGCGGCGGCGGCGAGGGCCCGCGCAATATCGACGTCGGTCAGGTCGGGGACCCGCTCCATCACGCTCGCCATGTCCCCCATGACGATCTTCGCGCGAAGGACGCGCGCGCGTTCCCCTGCGAGGAGGAGCGTGTTTCCGCGCATCCCGAGCTCGATCCCGAGGGCGCGACCGTACGTCCGCAAATTCCCGCTGATGGCCGTCAAGACCGCGGGGCTCGCGATCTCCACCTCTTGTCGGATCGCCTCGCCGCCCTCTCCGTCCTCAACCGGCGGCCCATTGCCGCCTGCCACTTCGCGCCCTTGGCTCAACACGTCCTCCTCGTGATGCTTGACCGTGAGACCTGCGGGTGCGAGCGTCGCTCGTCTCGTCCGTCCGAAGGCCGCACCAATCGGGAGCTCACAAAACCGATGTCGAAGATGAGGATACTGACCCTCTCCGCGCTTTCCACGTTCGTCCTTCTCACGGCGGCTTCGCGAGCTTCGGCGCAGCCTGCGCCACCGGCGCCGGAGCCGAAGGGTCAGCCCGGCCAAGGGAGCGGCGCGTCCGGGAGCAGCGCGCTCGCCGTCCCGGAGACTCCGCCCTCGCCTCCGGCCGCGGGCACCGCGAAGGACGCTCCCGCCGCGACCGCGCTCCCCAAGACGTTCGCCGATGAAGCATCGCTCGCGCTGCGGGACGGCGCCTCAGGCGAGCCCGTCGCCGGCTGGCACGACATGTTCTTCATCCGCGATCCGGAGGGCAACTTCCGGCTCTCGCCGATCGGGGACATGATGCTCGATTTTCACTCTTTCCTCGGTCACAACGTCGACGGGGAGGCCACCGCCGCGGGCGGGGCCGGGCTGCCCCCGCGCTTCTTCGCGCGGCGGGTGCGGTTCGGGGTGAACGGCGAGTTCTTGAAGCGGTGGAGCTTTCAAGCGAGCTTCGATGTTGCACAGAACCTCGCGAACGCAAACGGGACGGACGAGGTCTCCGCGGCTCCCGCCGGCACGGATCCCACCGCCGCATCCGCGCGGTATCGCCCGGTCCAAGGGGTCGATGCAGGGGTCGGCCTGCGCGACGTCTGGGTGAACTATTCACTGTGTCCGTGCCTGAATTTCCAGGTTGGCCAGTTCCAACCGCCGATGACGCAGGAGCAACGCACGTCGGATACGTCCACCCCGCTCATGGAGCGGAGCATGGCGAATCGCTCGTTCGTGGTGCCCGCGCAGCGCGAGGCGGGCCTGATGCTCTGGGGCGATCTCGGAGACGACGTCTTCACCTACGAGCTCATGGTCAATGGCGGCGACGGGCAGAACAGAGCGACCGTCGACGTCGCCCCCGACTTCGTCGGTCGGTTGCTCGTCGCCCCATTCAAGAGCTTCAAGCTCGTGTCCAACGCTCGCATCGGAGTGAGCGCGCGGCACGGCGAGCGGGACTCGAAGGCGGTCGGCTACGACGTGGTGCCATTCACGACGTCACAAGGCTTCGTGCTGTGGAACTCCACCTACAAAGACTCGCGCGGCGAGGTCGTGCACATCATCCCGTCGGGCGCGCAGAACACGATCGGCGGAGAGCTCTATTTCCCTATCGGCCCCGTCGATATCGCAGGACAGGCCTACTACTCCGACTACCACACGCGCGAGGCGCTGGACGGCTTTCAGCTCACGAACACCGAGCGACTCGGGACGATGAGCGGCGTCGGTATGACGGCGTGGGTCACCTGGTGGGCCTTCGGCGATCAGCGGATTGGCTCCGCGGTGGGCCGACAAAAGCCGGCGAAGCTCAACCTCAAACGAAAGGCCGACCTCAAGCGGGGCCTCGAGGTGACGGCGATCTTCTCCGGCATCCTCGCGAAGTACGACGGCAATGACCGCGGGGGCGACGACGACGAGAAGACGCCCGGCTCGGAGGGGAATCCCGGCTCCCATATCGAGGCGTATCAGTTCGGCGGCGCCCTGAGCTATTGGCACACGCGCAGCGTCAGGCTCTCGTTCAACTACGTGGCCTACTTCACACCGAACAGCGGCTCGACCGACAACCTCGCCGCCGTCCCCGGCAATCTGTACGGCGACAAGAGCCCGGAGGTCCACTTCCTCCACGAGATCGGGACGCGGGTCCAGCTCGCGTACTGAGGCTCGCTCAAGGGGCGGCTCGGCAGACCACGACGCGCTCGATCCGCAGCGCGTCGGCCTGCTGCGCCGCTCTTCCTTGTTCGAACACCAGCGCGAGCTGCCCTCCCGGCGGGCTCAACTGCATCAGCTCCGTCCATTCCCGCTCGTCCTCCCCTCCCTCGGAGGTGCGTCGCCATTGAACGCTGCGCCCTCCGTCCGCGACGCGAGCGCGGAGTCGTATCCATTGGGAGCGCGAATAGGGGCCTCCGTCCTCCACCTCGATCCGCCGATCTGCCGGCCCCGCGGTCAGGAGCCATTGCGTCCTCGAGCGGTGGGCCGGCGTCGCCTCGAAGCTGCGAAACGCGGTGAGCGCGAAGCCCTCGCCGCTCGGCCCGTGATCGACGATCGAGAGCGACTGGGGCTCCCCGTCGGCGAACCGCGCCTTGATTCGTATCTCGGTCCAGTCGACGGGCCGGCGAAGGGTGACTCGCACCCGCTTCCCCGGCTCGGCGGCGAGCTGACCGGCGCCGTCCTCCACGAAACCTTCACCGTCGCCGGCGATGAGCCAGTCCTCGGGCCAACCGGGGGAGTCCTCCCCGAACGACTCGTCGAGCACGGGTACGGATCCCGCCTCGCAGGTCGCGTCGCCGGACGCCTTCTCCGGAGGCCGATCGCGGCGCTCCGCCGTCGCCCGCTCGGTGTCGGGACCGTCCAGCGCGAGGGCGGTACAGCCAGCGACGAACAGTAGCCACGCAATCGCGGTCGAGCGCATGACCGAACGAGTAGCGGCGCCGTGCGTCCCTTTTGTCGTGTTGGCGTGACGTTCCGGAAAATCCTGAACGGAGCTGGGCTCGAGCCGCCACAGACTTGGCCCGCGCTCCCACCCTTCGGTAGGGCGATGCTCGATGCGTCGCTGGAAGGCCGCCGCCCTCGCTGTCGCGCTCGTCGCGGTCACCCTGCCGTTCGTGAAGGACAAGGTGCCGGGCTTCCATCTCGGGCTGAGCAAGCTCGCGTTCGGTGAGCCACAAGGGCCGCGCGGCACCACCGTCCGAGAGGTCACCCCCCCGCCGCTCTATCAGATCGATCTCGCGAAGATCGACGTCCGAGGGGACGTCGCGACCGCGCCCGCCCACGAGGGGCGGACCGCCGAGCTCACGGTGGTGCCGAAATACCAGAGAGCCGCCAATCGGCTCCTGCGGGACGGGGCGGTGGCGGAGGGCGCGATCGTGATGACGGACGTGAAGACCGGGCGCGTCCTCGTTTGGGCGAACTACTCGGAGGAGGCTCCGCTCCGTGACATCGCGCGGGAGGCTTTTGCTCCGACCGCGAGCGTCTTCAAGATCGTGACCGGATCGGCCCTCGTCGAGAACGGGCTCGGTCCGGGGACACGCGAGTGCTACCGGGGCGGCAAGAGCCGCATCGAGGACAACGACCTGGTGCGCGACCCGGATCGGGACAAGTGGTGCGCCTCCCTCGCCGAGGCCATGGGCCGCAGCCTCAATGTCGTGTTCGCGCGGCTCGCGATGGACAACCTCGAAAAAGAGGAGCTCGACTCAGCCGCGACCCGCTTCGGCTGGGGTCGAGAGATCCCGTTCGACGTGCCGATCGAGAAGAGCCGGCTCGAGCTGCCCGACGAGCCCAACGAGCTCGCCCGCACCGCCGCCGGCTTCTGGCACTCGACGATGTCTCCATTCCAGGGCGCGAACCTCGCGACGACGATCGCCAACAAAGGCGAGATGATTCAGCTCTCCATCGTCGACAAAGTGCGAGACGACGCGGGCGACATTTATCGGGGCTCGAGCGAGCGCCACGTCCTCGGGAGGTCCGTCGAAGAGAAGACGGCGCGCGCGGTCACGGCCATGATGGAGTCGACCGTCGAAGGCGGCACGAGCTTCCAGACCTTCCACGATCGGTCGGGGCGGCCTTATCTGCCGGACACGAAGGTCGCGGGCAAGACGGGGACCCTCGAGGGCAAAGGCTACCTCTTCACCTGGTGGGTCGGCTTCGCTCCCAGCGACGCGCCCGAGGTTGCCTTGAGCGTGCTCGTCGCCAACCGCGGCGATTGGCGAGTGAAGGGCACCCAGGTCGCCTCCGACATGCTTCGGGTGTACTTCGCAGACAAAGGGCGGAAGGGCGTGACGGATCCGATCGCCGCGAAGACACCTCGGAACTGAGGGGCGCTCAGCCCTCGGCGGCCTTCTTCACGATCTCGCGGGGCTCGAAGCAGCCGCGGCAGCGCGCCTCGTAGGACTCGCTGCCTCCGACGAGGACCGTCCCCGAGTCGGAGATGAGTCGCTGAGAGCGGCTCGCCTCGGCGCCGCAGACGGTGCAGACGGCGTGCACTTTCGTCACGTCTTCGGCGATCGCCATGAGCTCGGGCATGGGGTGGAACGGTCGGCCGAGATAATCCTGGTCGAGACCGGCAACGATGACCCGCATGCCACGGTCGGCGAGGCGTTGAGCCACGTCGATGATCCCTCGGTCGAAGAACTGGGCCTCGTCGATGGCGACCACCTGCGTCTCCTCTTCGACGCGCGCCTCGAGGCTCTCGCTCGATCCCACCGCGATCGCCTCGATGGTTCGCCCGCTGCCCTCGATCGCGGCCGAATGGCTGACGATCGCGTGCTTGTCGTAGCGATCGTCGATGCGAGGCTTGAAGGCCTGCACCTGCTGCCGCGCGAGGAGCGCGCGCTTCACGCGCCGGATGAGCTCTTCGGTCTTGCCGCTGAACATCGACCCAGTCACGACCTCGATGGTCCCCATCCCGCTCCCGGCCAGCGAACGAAAGGTCATGGCGATCGGAGCCACCGTTGTCGGCGTCGCCGGAGGCCGCAAGGGGAAAGGCTTCTATGATCGAGACGGCGTCTTCGGGAATTTTCCACTGTCGAGAGAGCGAGCGTCGCGAGCGTCTCAAGTTGAGACGACTCTGCTGTTCGGGCGCCTCTCGGGACAATGAAATGGCGAGCGCTCGGAGATCGTGCTCTGGGCCCACTACGTGCTAACCTACGAGCGTGCAGGTCGTTCTGCGGAAGCTCGGACGAGGTTCTCGCGCGGTGGTGGGTCGCCTGGTGCGTGCCCCACGCAAGGGGTCCGTCGTCGTCATCGAGTTCTCGGATGGCATGCATGAGTACGTGACGACGCCGGTGAAGCGCGTCCTCCGTCTCGCAGGCCGCGAGGTCTTCTACATCGAGACGGTGAACAGTCGCTACCGCCTCGAGGTGCGCGGTCGCGAGGTCGCGCTCGACGGGGCCGCGAGCAGCGACCGCTGAAGCGATCTGGAAGATTGCCATCTCCAGAGCGCCGTGGAATGTACGCGCGCCGTTCTCGACGGAAGCTCGTCGAGTGTCTAGAGAGCGTGCGCCGGCGTTGGCCGGTGCTCGAAGAGGAGCCTCGTCATGGCCAAAGGTGATCGTCGACGTTCGAACAAGATGCGGCGCCGCCGCGCTCAAGCGAAGAAGAAGGAGCGCGCCCGCAGGAACATCAAGGCCAACAAGAAGGCCGCTCCGCCGAGCCGCGCCAAGAAGAGCAGCTGAGCGCGCTGGGGTTGCTCGGGTGCGCGGAGAGCCGCGCATCGGGCACACCCGCCTCGGCTCTCTCGCGCGGGGGAAGCTTCGTCGCTGGACTCAGAGCCCGAGCCAAGGCCCGGGCTCGATCGTCCGCGCTTCTTTCTGAATCTCGAAATACAAGACGGCGCGCCCCCCTTGGGTCGCGACGGGACCGAGCGCCGCTCCGGCTTTGACGGTCTCGCCCGCCTTCACCTCGACCGCCTCGAGGTTTCGATACAACGAGAAGTATCGGTCCCCGTGATCGATGATCACCGTGATCCGATCGTCTTCGTAACGATCTGCGAACGCAACGCGGCCGGGCGCAACCGCGCGGGCCGTCGCTCCCGAGGGCGCGCGGAGCTCGAGCGCCGGTCCGCTGGCCCCGGACGCCTCGATCTTGCGGACCTCGGAGCGCCCCGTGATCGGGAACGGGAGCTTTCCGCGAAGGGCCGCGAAGCCGCCCGTCGAGGAGGCGTCCGCGGGCCCGAGATCGGCGCCGTAGACGGCGACCGGGTCGGGCGGAGGGGTCGAGCTCTCGAAGGCGCGGTCGAAGGCCGCCTTGCGCTCGTTGGCTTGTCGCATGTACGTCTTCGCGGCGTCGAAAGCCTTCTTCTGGGCCTCGAGGGGTGCGCGGTCGGACGCGATGTGGACGAGGGCGTCCGCGATTTCGTCGCGGCGGGCCCGGAGCTTCTTCGCCTCGTCGAGGTCACGGGTGAGGCTGAGGCGCGTGCGCTCGACGCGGGCCGCGTAGTCGACGAGCTCTTGGAAGCCGCCGCCCGCGGGGAGGAGGCCGGCTCGGACTTGCTTGTAGTAGGTGCGACCGCGCGCGAGGATCCGGCTCTCCACCGTCGCGAGGTCTTTGTCGACGACCGACTGCTCCGCCTCGAGCTTCTGCTGCTCTTCACCGAGCGACTTGAGGGCGATGTCGACCTCGATGGGGCTCGTCGGCACACGGATGGGCTGGCGACCGCGCTGTCCGGCCAGGGCTCGGCTGTCCGAGGCGTAGCGATCGAGCGGAGCGGAGGGAGAAGGTACGCCCGACGCAGCGCTGCTCGCCAAGAGGCCCAAGAACCCAACGGTGAGGACGGTCGCCTTCTTCATGTCACACGCTCGCGAGCTTGCGCAGGCTCACGAATGCCGTCGCGGCCCCGAGGACGGCGCCGAGGGTCACCATCCCGAGCGCGACCTGCCACGGCAGGAAGGTCGGGGTGACCCCGAGCAGATTCGCGAGCTGCTGGTCGAACCGATCTCGAACGATGAGGTAGAGCAGGCCGAGCACACCCACCGCGACGAGCGCGCCGAGCGCGCCCTGGGATGCGCCCTCCATCACGAAGGGCCGGCGCACGAAGCCGTCCGTCGCGCCCACGAGCCGCAGCACCTCGACCTCGATCTTCCTCCGCTGGAGGAGGAGCCGCATCGTGGAGCCGACCACGCTAATCACGGCCGCGAGGACGATGAAGGCGAGACAGCCGGCCGCGGTCACCCCGCCTCCGAGCAGGGTGCTGAGCCGCTCCGTCCACTTCTCGTAGGTCTCGACGCTCTCGACGGCGGGGAGGGCGCGCAGCTTGAGGGCGATCGTCTTGAGGTCCTCGTCCGTGATCGAGTCGTCGAACGCGAGCTCGATGGAGCCCGGGAACGCCTCCGCGGGCAGGGCCGCGAGCGCCTCGTCGTTCGTGACGACCTCGCGGCGGGCCTCCTCGCTCGTGACGCGACGAACGCGGGCGATCCCTCCCGTCTGCTGGAGGGCGGAGACGAGCGAGGCGATCTCGGTGTCTTTGGCGCCGTCCTTCAAATAGACGGTGGCCCGACCGGCGCGCGACCAGCGGTCACGCAGCGCTTGGACGTTCGTGACGACGAGGAGCGACGCGGCCAAACAGATGAACGCGACCGAGAGCGAGAAGACACTCAAGACTTGGAGTCGCCAGTCGCTGCGGCCGGCGCGCCACGTCCCGAACATCCCTCGCGATACGAACCCACGGCTTTCGTCCATCATGAGAAACAGGCTCCCGGTCCGCGTGGATCAAGCGGCTTCGATGTCGATGTCGTAGTCTTCGTCGTCGGCGTCTTCCGCGTCGACGT
>JBGAID010000047.1:36120-76348 GCA_044225865.1 Polyangiaceae bacterium
GTCGACGTCGGCGAGGCCCTGGGGGACGTCCGTCGCCTTGCCCTCGTCGAGGATCACGATCCGCCGCGGCCGCACGTCGAGCAGCGACCGATCGTGGGTCGCGAACAAGACGGTGGTGCCCGTCTCGTGGATGTCCTCGAAGAGGCCGAGGATGTCGATCGCGAGCTGAGGATCCAGGTTGCCCGTCGGCTCGTCGGCGAGGATGAGGGCGGGCTCGTGGACGATCGCGCGCGCGACGGCGACGCGCTGCTGCTCCCCGCCCGAGAGCACGCGCGCCGGGTCCGAGCCGCGACCGGCGAGACCGACTCGCTCCAGCGCCTCTCCCACCCGCGTCCGAACGAGGCGCTGGGGCAGCCCGATCACCTCCAGCGCGATCGCGACGTTGTCGTAGACGGACCAGCTCGGCACGAGCCGGAAGTCTTGGAACACGACGCCGATGTTCCGGCGGAGGGCGGGCACGGCGCTGTCCGGCAGGCGCGCGACGTCGCGGCCGAGGAACAGGATGCGCCCGTCGTCGACGCGCTCGGTGCGGTGGATGAGCCGGAGCAAGGTGCTCTTGCCGGACCCGGACGGACCGGTCACGAACACGAACTCGCCGCGCTCGATCACGAGGGACATCCCTCGCAGCACCGGCTGGTCGGCGCGGTACGATTTGTAGACGTCCTCGAACACGAGGATCGGCCTCGACGCGGCGGAAGGATCGTAGCGGTGCCCGGCCCGAAGGGCTTGATGCCGATACGAGCCTTGCGAGGATGAGCCCATCGCGACGGCAGTACCCTCAAGCCTCACGCTGGGAAAACTTTTTGACCGAGCGCGCCCCCCCCGCACGCAGGCGATCTCGTGCTTGAAGCGCGGCGCGAGCCCAGCGAAACGGAGGTGGTGAGGATCGTCTTCTTCGGCCTGCCCCTCGCGGCGTGCCTGCTCGCCCGGGACGGGCACGCGATCGAGCTCGCGGCCCTGAGCCGAACCGACACGCCGGGGCGGAGGCGGCTCGCGCGGCTGATCGGCGGCGAGAAGGTCCTCGAGAAGCCGAAGCTCGACCGCGCGCTCCTGGACCGGGTGGGCGCCCTCGAGCCCGACCTGCTCGTGAGCTGGTTCTGGACGAACAAGATTCCGCCTTCGTTCGTGAAGGCGGCGCGGTGGGGGGGCTTCGGCGTACACCCCTCGCTCCTGCCCCGGCACCGAGGACCAGATCCGACGACCTGGGCGATCCTGGAGGGCGATCCGGAGACGGGGGTGACCGCTCACCGCATCGCCGCGGAGTACGACACAGGCGCGATCCTCGGCCAGCGACGCGTCGCGATCGACCCGGGATGGAACGCGTGGCGCCTCGCGAAGGCGTTGGATCGGCCGAGCCTCGCCCTGCTGCGCGAGGTGGCGGGTCGCTTCGCAGATGGCGCTCCCCCGCGAGAGGTGCCTCAGGAGGAGGCGCTCGCGACAGAGGCTCCGTTCCTCGAGACGGACGATCCGCGAGTGACCTTGAGGTGGACGGACCCGACGGACCGGATCCTCCGCATCGTGCGCGCCCTCGCCCCGTCTCCCGGCGCGAGCACCACCATCGGCGAGCGCGACGTGACGATCCTGGAGGCTCGGAGCTGCCGTCCCCCCGGCGTCCTCGAGGCGCCCGGAGAGGGGGCGGTGATCGGGGAGCGTGCCGTCATCCGGACGGGAGATGGCGCGATCGAGATCCTCGCCGCATTCGTCGAAGACGCGCCGGTCGACCCCCGGGAACTGTTCGCGATCGATTAAATCCCGACCCAGCGATCCGCTCTCGCCCGGGATGAGCGCGCTCGTTGCGACCGGCGGACCTACCTGGGCGATTGCGGACGAAGGGCAGCCACCCGAACCGCATCCGCCGGGATCCCACGGTCGTGGTAGCCTCACGTTCCTTCAACCTGGGAGGACGCGCTTGGCTACCCCTGACGTCTTGGCGAAGACCGCGCGCACGAGGCTCGCGGCCGCGCTGAACGCTCTTCAAAACAGCTCCGACACGCCGGTCGAGCTCCTCGAGCTCGCAGAGCCCATCGCCCAAGCGATGGGCATCTTGCACCGGATCGAGCGGTCGAACGGGGCCGATCTTTCGGGCCGCGAGCAGGTGCTGACGAACGTGCGAGGCACCCTCGACTATCTCCAGACGCTCACCGTGAGCCACGAGACGATCGACGCGATGATGGAGCAGATCGCGGGGTGTCTCGCGAGCGTCCACCAGCTCGCGAGGCTCGCGGGCGGCGCTCCCCCCGCGCCCGGCAGCGCCCCCGGTCGGGCCGCGCCGCCCGTCGCCGCTCGTCCCCCTGTCGTCACTCATCCGTCCGCGGCGGCCGTGGTCGCAGCCGTGCCTGCCGTGCCCGCGCCTGCCCCGGCGCCCCCGCAGCCCATCGCTGGCCTCGCGCCGGTACAGCCGACCTCGCAGGGCGTCGGGCCTTCGGTCCCGGAGGCCATCTCGGCGCCCCCCGCCTTCAGCCCGTCGCGGTCGACCCAAGCGATGCCGGCGCCCCAGCCGGTCGCGCCCCAGCCGGTCGCGCCCCAGCCGGTCGCGCCCCAGCCGGTCGCGGCAGCGCCGGTTCCCGTCGCAGTCTCGCACACCGCTCCGATCGCGGCCGCCCCTTCCGGTCCTCTCGGGACGCAGGTCGGTGCCCCGGTGCCGTTCGGAGGAACGCAGGCGATCCCGCCTGCCGTCATCGCCGCCGCCACCGCTCAGGCCCCCGCCCCCGCGCCCGCCCCCGCCCCCCAAGGCGCCGGCTTTCCGCCGCCACCGAACCTCGGCGCTCAGACGATCCGCATGCAGCCTGAGCCTCAGGCGCCGCCTGCGAGCGCCGCCGCTCCCGGTTCGAGCGCGCGGGCCCCGGCCGCGTCTGCGCCGCGGTCCACCCAATCGGGGAACGTCGTCGTCGAGCTCGGGACCCACAGCGTCTCGAACTTCTACAAGGGCCTCTCCGGGAACGACGTCATCGAGCATGGAGGGATCTTCGTGGCGACCTACAAGATCCCGAAGCTCGGCGCCCAGGTGAACCTCCGCGTGCTGCTCCCCGGTGACTACGAGTTCCAAGCGACGGGGACGGTGCAGTGGATTCGAGAGGCGAGCGCGGCCCCCGAGGGCGCGGAGCCGGGGTTCGGAGCTCGCTTCACCCAGATCACTCCGGAGGGCCGCCAGCTCGTGTACCGTTACACACGCAATCGCGAGCCCATGTTCTACGACGATTTGTGAAGCTCGGCGCCGGTCGTGTCGCCTGCGCCATTGCGGCGGCGTTCGCGACGACGCTCGCGGCGGGTGAGGCTCGCGCCGTCGACGACGCGGGGCTCACGTATTGGACCTACGAGACGGAGCACTTCCGGGTGACCTACCCGGCGCCTCTCGAGCAGGTCGCGGCCCGCATCGCCACCCTCGCCGAGTCCATCCACGACCGCATCTCACCGCAGATGCAGTTCGCGCCCGGAGCGAAGACGGAGGTCCTCGTCACCGACGACACGGACGGCGCGAACGGCTCGGCGAGCCCCGTCCCATACAACGCCATCAAGCTGTTCGCGACCGCGCCCGACGACGTCTCCACCCTGAGCGACTACGACGATTGGTACCTCGGGCTCGTCACGCACGAGTACACGCACATCCTCCATACCGGGAACATCAGCGGCCTGGCGTCGGTCGCGAACGTGGTGATCGGGCGCACGCTGTCGCCGAACTCCGCGCAGCCGCGGTGGCTCATCGAGGGCCTCGCCGTCGTCTTCGAGAGTGAGTACACCGCCGGCGGTCGCATCCGCTCGACCCTGTTCGACACGTGGCTCCGCGCCGACGTGCTCGAAGACAACGTGGCCCGGCTCGATCAGATCTCGAGCGGGGCCGAGCGGTGGCCCTACGGCAACCTCTTCTACCTTTACGGCAGCCGCTTCCTGCGCTGGATCACGGACGTCTACGGGCCCAACACGATGCCCGCCGTCTCGGCCGACTACGGCGCGACGACGATCCCGTTCGGGATCAACCGCGCGATCCGTCGCGTGACCGGCCGCACCTACGAGGATCTCTACGACGCGTGGGTGACGCACCTCAAACGCCACTACAAGGCCCAGGTCGCGAAGGTCGACGCGAAGGGACGTCGCGAGGGCGTTCGCATCACCCACGGGGGCCGTGACGCCGGCTACCCGCGCTTCATCCCTCCCGAGCTGCGCAAGGATCCCAAAGCGAACGAGATCTTCTACTACCGCGACGACGCCGATCACACCGCGGGCCTCTATCGGCTCGCGGTCGGAGACCCTACGAAGAAGGGCGAGCGCGACGTCGATCTCGAGATCCGCACATCCACGGACGCCTTCCCCGCGTTCACCCCCGAAGGGGACATCCTCTTCAACGACAGGGCCCCGTTCAAGAACCTCTACTCACGCCACGATCTCTTCGTGGTGCCGCGAGGGAAGAGCAGCACGGAGGGCACCGAGATCTACCGCAAGCGGCTCACGACCGGGCTCCGCTCCACCTACCCGGACGTGAGCCCGAACGGCCGGAACGTCGTCTTCTGCGTGAACGACCACGGGACGACGACGCTGACGATCGCGGACCGCGACGCGGAGGGGAAGCTCTCCCATGTCCGACCGCTCGTCGCGACGAAGGCCTTCGATCAGGCGTACACACCGCGGTTCTCACCGGACGGAAAGCGGGTCGCGTGGAGCGCGTGGCGAGCGGGAGGCTATCGGGACATCCGCGTCGTCGATCTGGAGAGCGGGGCGGTGACCGACGTCACCCACGACCGGTCGCTCGACTTGCACCCGACGTGGTCCAGCGACGGCAAGAGCATCTACTTCAGCTCGGATCGCTCCGGCATCTTCAACGTCTACGTCCGCGAGCTCGCGTCGGGGAGAGAGCGGATGGTGACGAACGTCGTCGGGGCCGCGCTCGCGCCCGCGATCAGCCCGGACGGCACGACCCTTGTGTACGTCGGCTACACCCACGAAGGGTACGACGTCTTCGCGATGAAGCTGGATCCGGACCGCTTCCTCGACGCGGACGCGCCTCCCGAGGATCGCCCCGAGCCGTACGACCAGCCGAAGAAGGTCAAGCTCACCAAGTCGAAGTACAACCCGCTGCGCACGTTCCGGCCTCAGAACTACTTCCTCGACATCGCGCCGGGGAACTACAGCAGCACCGCCGTCACCGTCACCGCGAGCGCGGGGGATCTCGTCGGGCACCACGGCCTCGACGCCGCCGTCGGCTTCGACCCCGGCGCTCCCGAGCCGCGCATCGATCTCGCGTACGCGTACGCCGGTCTCCCGGTGAACTTGAGCGCGGGCTTCTCGCGGCAGGTGCTCCCGCGCACGAAGGGCTTCCGCGTCAACGGCGTGGAGACCCCGTTCGACGAGACCCTGACCTCGTTCTCGACGAGCGCGGCGGTCCCGATCTTGGGCTCGTTCGTCTCGCAGAGCGTGTCGCTCTCGTACACCGCGACGCTCTACCACGGAGACCTCCAGCTCCCCGCGCCGCTGGACCCGATGGAGCCGATCACGAAGAAGCCGGACGAAGGGTTCCTGAGCCAGTTCAAGCTCGGCTACTCCCTGAACGCGACGCACGGTTCGTCCGACGTCGCGGGCGGGACGCGATCCGGCTTCGCGATGAGCGTGGGGCTCACGTTGGGCGACCACGCCATCGGCAGCGACCGCTCGCTCTATCAAATCGAGGCGAACGCGGCCGCCTACATCCCGATGCCATGGCCGGGACACCAGACGATCGCGACCCGGGCCTCGATGGGCGTCGCCGCCGGTGAGCGGGCCGGCAACAACTTCTTCATCGGCGGCTACGATCTGGAGCACAACGGGCCCATCGACACGCTGTTCTCCGGGGTCTACGACGGCGCGTTCGTCTTGCGCGGCTACGGCGCGGGAAGCTACGCGGGCAGCGAGTACTTCCTCGCGACGATCGAGTACCGCGCCCCGATCGTGAAGCCCAACTGGGGGCCGTCCTCGCTCCCCATCTTCTTGAGGAGGATCGACGCGTCAGCGTTCGCCGACTGGGGCGGCGCGTTCAATGACTTCGAGTTCCAGCGGCTGCGATTCTTCTTCCAGGACCGGCTCCTCTACAGCCCTCAGCTCCACCCCTCCGTCGGGGGCGAGGTCTGGCTCGCCCTCACCCTCGGCAACCGCGTCGACTCGAGCCTGCGCCTCGGATACGCCTACGGCTTCGACGAAGGCGCGATCGACAATGGACAGTTCTATTTTCTTTCGACGAGCGCCTTCTGAGCAAAAGTTGGCCCCGGCGCGCGCCGCCCGCTAGCAGGCGATCCATGCGAAAGCTCCTCGCCGCGCTCGGGCTCGCCTCCTCCCTGATGGTCGGTTGCATGCCGCCGCAGACGCCGACGGACAAGCTCACCGACAGCGCCTGGTCGATGGTCGAGGCAGCGCGCTTCGGGCGGATGGACATCATGATCTCGTCCGTCCAGCCGGCGCAGCAGGAAGCCTACGCGGACGCTCACGCCGAGTGGGGCGGCAACATCCGCATCCTCGACATCGAGTACGGGGGCGCGAAGCTGGTCAAGGCCGACAAGGCCGTCGTCCTGATGACGGTGGCGTGGCAGCGGCTCGACGAGTCGTCGCTGCGTCAGTCGTCGGTGAAGCAGACGTGGACGCTCGGCGGCGATCGCTGGCTGATCTCGGAAGAGGTGATCTCGGGCGGCGACAAGGAGCTTCTGAAGGCGCCCGTCAAGGACGGGGACGACGCGAAGCCGAAGTCCGACAAGAAGAGCGCCCGCGGAGAGAAGACGGGCGGCTAACCTCGCCTCTCATGGTGGATCGAGATCCCCGTCGCCTCTCGAGGCGCGCGGTGAACGCGGCGCTCTGCGGGGTCGCGCTCACCGGGTGCGGCCACCCCGCGGAGACGAAGGCCTCCGGGACCAAGCCGAGCGCGCGCGAAGAGCCGCCCTCCCCGGACTGGCAGGACGCGTCGTTCGATCCCGACGCCGATCAACCGGACGGCCAGCTCGCCTCGATCTTTGCTCCCAAGGGGTGCGAGACGTGGCCGGTCTTGATCGCGCTCCACGGACGGGGGGAAGCGGGCCGCGGCCTGCCCGCGGGCGCGCACGGGTGGCGGGACGACTACGCGATCGACACAATCCGCGCGAGGCTCGAGAAGCAGACGCTCGGCGCGGACGACGTCGCGTCGATGATCTCGGAGGCGCGCCTCGAGTCGATGCGCGCCTCGATGTCGGCCATGCCCTATCGCGGGGTCGTGCTCGTGTGCCCCTACACACCGGTGCCGACGGGCACGCGGAGCGTCGAGGACGCGGCGCCGTTCGGGCGGTTCGTCGAGAAGCGGTTGCTGCCGCGGGTGGCGGAGCTTCGAAAGTTTCCCGTCGCGCCCGAGGCGACCGGGATCGACGGGGTCAGCATGGGCGGCCGCTACGCGTTGCAGCTCGGGTTCTCGATGCCGCACGTGTTCGCCTCGGTGGGCGCGCTCCAGCCCGCGATCGCGGTGGAAGAGGCTTCGCGGTTCGCCGAGCTCGCCGCCCGCGCCTCGAAGCAGAGAGGCCAAAAGATCCGGCTCGCAACGAGCGAGGACGATCCGTTCTTGGACGCGACGCGCGCCCTCTCCCTCGAGCTCGACGCGCGCTCGATCGCGCACAAGCTCGTGGTCGACAGCGGACCTCACGACTACAGCTGGAACCGCGGCCCCGGCTCGGCCGAGCTGCTGCTGTTCCACGAGCGAGCGCTCAGGGGCGCTTCGCCTCCATGAGGTCGGAGAGGATCCGCTTCATCGCGAGCGGATCCGCGGCCACGTTGTGGGTCCCCCCCGAGACGCGGAAGAAGCGCACGCCCGCCGCGCAGTCGAACCGAGACACGTGGGTCTCGGCGCCGGGCAGGTCCGGGTCGAGATCGATCGGCGCGCCGTCCTGCTTCGGATCGTGGGAGCAGCCCGCGCGTCGTGCCCAGCTCTTCATCCCCTCCACGACCCCGAGGTGCGCGGGGATGGCTTTGTGGAGGACCTGCCCGCCAGCGTAGTCCACCACCGGATCGGCGTCGCCGTGGACCTCGAGGATCGTCTTGGGGGCGTTCGCGCAGGCGGCCGCGTCGGGGACGGCCGCGCCCGCGACGCTCGCGATCCCGGCGATGCCGGCGACGTCGCACGCGAGCCGGTGGGCCATGAAGCCCCCGTTCGAGTACCCGACGACGTAGATCCGATCCGGATCGACGTGGGCGTTCGCCTTCGCCTGGGCGATGATCCTCCCGAGCTCGGCGACGTGGTCCGGCGCTCGACGATCGAAGTCGCAGCAGGCAGGCTGCGCGTTCCAGAACCGAGAGCCCTTGGCGTCGACGGTGCCGTCGGGGGCGTAGTAGACGAAGCGCTTCTCGTTCGCGAGGCGGGTGAAACCGAAGTGCCGCGCGATGGACGCCCCCGTCCCTCCGTAGCCGTGGAGCAGCAGGACGAACGGCACGCGGTCGCTCGACTGGGCCACGCTCTCCGGGACGAAGAAGCCCGGGTCGGCGGAGGGGGTCGGGGGAACCGAGGAGACCGAGGAGACCGAGCGCGACGATGCGTGCGAGGCCGACGCCGAATGGGGGGCGCTCGCGACCGTCCGGGCCGACTCCGTCGCGGCCGCCGAGCGCTCCGCGGATCGGCGCGCGGTGCCGCTGCCGGAGAGTGACGCGTGCTGCGACCCTTCGCATCCGGCGAGGAACGACGTGAAGAGGACGGTCGCGGTGAGGCAACGGTAGACGCCGAGCATCGGGATCGCGACAGCATGCACCCAAGCTCCACGGGAAATCCATCCACGGATCACCGGCGCGTGTGGTACCCGTTTCGTCGAGGAGCTTCCGACGTTGCTCGCGCAAACCGATGTCCCCGAGCTGCCTGAGCGCGCCCTCACCTTCCTGATCCCCCTCTCGGAGGTGCATCGGGCGGCCGGGCGTCGCGACAAACAGGGGGGCGGTTGGTCGAGCGCCTTCGCAAGGAGCCGCTCCTCCAAGCCGGATCCGCGGCTCGCCCGCTTCGGCGGGAAGGCGGTGACCCTCGCCGATCTCGAGAGCGAAGGCCTCCCCGTCCCCGCGGGGTGGGTCATCGACGCGAAGACCTTCACCAAGGTCGTCGACGACATGCTCCCGAAGGGGCACGACATCGCCTCGCTCGTGAAGGTCGCGGGAACGCGGACGGGGATGGATCGCGCCGCGCGCGCGCGAGACCGCATCCTCAACGATCCGCTGCCGGAGGATCTCTCGGAGGCGCTCGACGAGCTGTGGACCGCGGTGAAAGACCGCTGCCCGTGGGGGCTCTCGGTGCGTTCGAGCGCGACGTGCGAGGACGCGAAGGGCGCGTCGCTCGCCGGGCTCGCGACCTCCGTCATCGGGGTGCGCGGGGTCTCGGCGCTCGAAGAGGCGGTGAGGCAGGTGTGGGCGAGCCTGTATCTGCCGAGGACGCTCCTC
Source organism: Polyangiaceae bacterium (assembly GCA_044225865.1). Taxonomy (GTDB): domain Bacteria; phylum Myxococcota_A; class Polyangia; order Polyangiales; family Polyangiaceae; genus Xiheicaenibacterium. The sequence continues at coordinate 45,511 of JBGAID010000047.1, forward strand.
TATCTCCACAAATGGGGCGTGCGTGAGGTGGCGATGCCCGTGCTCTTGATGCCGGTGGTCGCCGCGAAGGCGGCGGGCGTCCTCTTCACCGCTCCCCCCGCCGGCCTCGACAGCGATCGATGGCGCGCAGAGGAAAGGCTCGTCCACGCGACCTTCGGCCTCGGGGCCCCCGTCGTCGACGGGGCCTCCACCATCGACACGTTCCGCGTCTCTCGAGAAGGCGCGCTCGTGGACGAGGTCGTCGCGGAGAAGACGACGCGCCTCGTCGTCGGGGAAAACGGCCTCCAGGCCGAGCTCATCCCCGCGGGGGAGGGTTCGCTCCCATCGCTCTCCAAGGACGCGATCGCGCAGCTCGTCGCGATCGCGAAGCAGCTCACGGCGCTCGGCCACACGGACGCGCTCGATGTCGAGTTCGCGGTCGAGGAAGTGGCCGGGAAGGAGCGGGTCGTCGTGCTGCAGGCGCGCCCCGTCACGGGCGGGATCTTCCCGGAGGGCGGCGAAGAGTCCACGGTGTGGTCGCGGGCGAACGTGGGAGAAGCGCTGCCCGGCGCGGCCACGCCGCTCACCTGGTCGATCGCGCGGAGGTTCTCCGACGCCGGCTTCCGCGCGGCGTTCTCTGCGCTCGGGTGTCACGTGCCGCGGGGGGCCGTCCTCGTCTCCAACGTCTACGGCCGCTTCTACCTCAACCTGACCCAGTTCATGGAGATCGCGAGCCAGGTCCCCGGCTTGTCGCCGCGCGCCCTGCTCGAGCAGAGCGGAGGCGCCCCCGACGGGATCATCTCCGAGCTGGAGAAGCAGGGCGCGACCGGGTCGAAGCGAGGATTCCTCGTCCGCGCTCCTTTCAAGCTGCCCGGGCTCTTGCTGAAGGGCCTGCGTCTCGAGCGGGACGTCGAAGCATCCGAGCTCGAGGCCGAGCGCGCACGCAAGATGCTGACCGAGATCGATCTCGGGATCCTCCCCGACGACGCCCTCGCCCAGACCCTCGGCTCTGCGTGCGAGCTGATGCTCACCGCGGGCGAGCTGATGCTGACCTGCGCCTCCGCCTCCCTCGCCGCTCACCTCGCCCTCACGACGTGGCTCAAGCGCACGACGAAGCGCCGCGACGCCCGCGGGAGCGAGGTCGCGATCGACGTCCGTCAGGAGGCGGCGCGCCTCGCCCAATCGCTCACGGGCGGCATCGCGGAGCTCGAGAGCGCGAACCCCGGGCTCGGGTTGCTCCGCATCGCCAACATCGCGCGGCGCGACGAAGCCGCCCTCGAGGTGCTGCGGCAGCCGGGCGAGGCGCGCGTCGAAGATCTCCCGCCCGGCCGCACGCGCGCGGCGCTGCTCGAGTTCCTCGAGACGTACGGAGACCGAGGGGTCCGCGAGGCGGAGCTGATGACCCCGCGCTGGCGCGAGGATCCCGGGGCGGTGATCTCCATGTTGAAGGCGGCCCTGCGCGGCCCCCCCATCGATCCGGACGCCGGTCCCGCGCGCGCGCGCGCCCTCGCGGATCGAGAGCTCGCGCGGCTCGAGTCGACCCTGGGGCGAGCGGACGTCGCCGTGCTCCGCGCCCTCGTCACGCGCGCCCAGCGATTCACGAGGCTACGGGAGCGCATGCGCGCCCGCGTGACGCGGACCCTCGGCCTCATCCGGCTCGTCGCGCTCGAGATCGACAGACGGCTCGTGCGGCTCGAGCCGAGCTTGAAGCCGGAGAGCGTCTTCTTCTGCACCTACGACGAGCTCATCTTCGCGCTGCGGAGCGGCCGCGCCGAGGTCGCCCACATCATCCGGCTCCGGCGCGCCGAGTACCTGCGCGACGCGGCGCGACCCGATCCGCCCCCCACCTTCGTGGGACGGCCGCCGCCGGTCAGGCTCCCTCCTTCGGCCGCGCCGCGCCTCTCTGGACTCGCCGCGAGCCCCGGCGTCGTCGAGGGCCGCGCGCGGGTGATCGGCGCCGGCGCGGATCCCGCCACCGCGCTCGTCCCGGGCGAGATCCTCGTCGCGCGCACCACCGACATCGGGATGTCTCCGCTCTTCCTCGTCGCGGCCGGCGTCGTCACGGAGCTCGGGGGGCCCCTCTCCCACGCCGCCATCGTCGCGCGCGAGTACAACGTGCCCGCGGTCGTCAACGTGGACGGGGCGACCCTCAGCATCCGCACCGGCGAGCGCCTCCGCGTCGACGGGGATCGAGGGATCGTGGAGAAGATGGACGCGGTCCAGAAGGCGCCTCCGCTCGCGGGCGCGCGCACCGCTTCCGAGCTCGCATGACCCGCGAGCCCCGGATCCTCTTTCGGTCGGAGGATCTCGTCGTCGTCGACAAACCGAGCGGCGTCGCGACCGAGCCCGACAAGAGCCGCGCCCCCTCCCTTCGCGACTGGGTCGCGGGCGCGCTCGGGGGAACGGGCAGCGAGGCGCCCCACGCGGTCTCGCGGCTCGATCTCGGGGTGAGCGGCGCCGTGACGTTCGCGACGAGCGCGCGCGCGAGGGCCGCGGCGGTGCGCGCCAAAGAGCAGGGACGATACGAGCGGCGCTACGTGGCCCTGGTCCGGGGCGCCCTCGCGGAGCCGACGGGCCTCTCCGAGACCCCGATCGAGGGCAAGCCGGCGCGCACCCGCCACGCGCGCATCGCGAGCGCGAGCAGCTCCGTGGCCTTGGTCTTGTTCACCCCGGAGACGGGTCGGACGCACCAGATCCGGATCCACGCGCAGCGCCTCGGGGCGGCCATCCTCGGCGACCGCAAGTACGGGGGACCGAGCTCGGTGGCCACCGCCTCCGGCCGCGTCGTCGCCGTCGGACGCGTGCTCCTCCATGCCCTGGCCGTCGCCCCCAGGCTCGGCCTGCCCTCCGATCCGCCGGGCTTCGTCGTCGCCCCCGTGCCCCCCGACTTCATCGATCTGTGGACGGCCCTCGACGGCGACGCGGAGGCGTGGAAAGACGTGGACCGATGCGTCGGTGGCTCGGTGCAGCGTTCGTAGGCGCGGCCCTCGGAGCGGGGCTCGGGGGGATGGTGCTCTTCGCGTGGGCGGCCCCCCCTCCCCTCGCCGATCCTCCGAAGAGCGGCTTCGCACCGGATCCGCCCCCGGTCGCCTCGACGAAGCAGTGGGTCTTCGAGGTCCGGGCGAAGGAGAGCGTGCCCGAGATCGTGAAGGTCAGCCCGATCGAGCTGGAGAAGCCGGAGGCGACGAAGCGCATGATCGGGCGCTGGGCCCTCGAGCTCTACGTCGGCAACGAGCTGCTCGATCGTTTGAGGTTCAACGTTCCGCTCGCCGGCGATGCTCCCGCCGACAAGCAGGAGCCCGGGAAGAAGCGCCCCGAGTTCCGCGTGAACACGAAGTTCTTCGTGCGCATGGCGGACCAGGCCCGCGCCACCTCCGTGCGCCTCGTGGACCGCGCGAGCGGCGAGGCCCGCGTGTTCGCGTGGCCCCCCGACAAAGAGGGGAAGCTCGTGCCGGTGCAGCGGACGGCGACCCCCGAGGCGGACGCAGGAGCGGCCGACGCCGGCCCGGCGAAGGACGGTGGCGCCACGGACGCGGGCGACGCGGGAAGCAAAGACGGCGGCGCGCCCTCCGACGCGGGCACGAGCAAGGACGGGGGGCGCTTCAGCCCGGAGAAGCCCTAGAGCACCGATCCGTTTGAAAGCCGGCGCTTTCGCGCCATTTCACGCGTGATCCACGCGGCCTCGTCGCTCCGCTCCTCGCATGACTGCGAGTCGTGCTGTGGTGCTCACTCCTCGGGCGCGCGCCTCCCACGCAAACTCGCGCGACATCACTCGGCCTTCAAATGAATCGGTGCTCTAGAGCACCGATCATGTTCGGTGCTCTAGCCGTGTGCTGAAAGCGGCGGTCGTCAGGCCACTGGGTGGGCAGTTGCTGCTCTTTCACCCCCCAGCCCCCGCGCGTAGCGAGGGGGGAGTCAGCGCTCTGGGCATCGCTACGAAATTGCAGCAATCCCACGGATCGGAGGTCAGGCCTTCTTGAAGGCGGGGACGGCGGTGCCGTCGGGGCTCCAGCGGTAGAAGCCTTCGACGCTCTTCTTCCCATGCTTGCCGGCGCGGACCATCTGGCGGAGCAGCGAGGGGGGGCGGAACTGCTCGCCGAGCCTTCGCGGTGCAGGTGCTCGAGGATGCCGAGGCGCACGTCGAGGCCGACGAGATCGCCGAGCTTGAGCGGGCCCATGGGGTGGCGGTAGCCGAGCTCCATCGCGCGATCGATGTCCTCCACCGAGGCGACGCCGGACTCGAGCATGCGGATCGCCTCCGCGCCGACGATCACCCCGAGGCGGCTCGTCGCGAAGCCGGGGCTGTCGTTCACGAGGATCGCCAGCCCGCCGAGCCGCTTGGCGGTTCTCGAGGAGCTGCGCTCGATGGTGACCTCGGCGGTGTCGAGCCCGCGCACGACCTCGAGCAGCTCCATCACCGGCGGCGGGTTGAAGAAGTGCAAGCCGACGGTGCGGGCCTTCGCTCCGATTCGGGCGCCGATCTCGGTGATGGATAAGCTCGAAGTGTTGGACCCGATGACGGCGGTGTCGGGGGCGGACGCGACGACCTTCCCGAGCACCTCGACCTTGAGATCCATGCGCTCGGGGATGGCCTCGATGCACACGTCGAGCGCCTCGCAGCCCTTCTCGATCGTCGTCACGGGGACGAGGCGCGAGAGGAGCTCGTCGCGCTTCTCGGCGCTGAGCTTGCCCTTCTCGACGACGCGCGCGGTCGCCTTCTGGATCGAGGCGATCGCGCCTCATCTTCTTCTCGTCCGTCGAAGAGGCGCGCCTGCATCCCGGCGGCGGCGACGATCTGAGCGATGCCCTGCCCCATCGTCCCCGTGCCGAGGACGAGTACGCTGCGCGGGTCGAAGCCACTGTGGGCGTCCTCGGCCGAACGGGGCCCAGGGGCTGAACGGGACCGGGGGCGGGCGCGGGGGCGGGGGGCTCCCGTCGCGGCCTTGGGGGCGGCGGAGCCCTGGGCGGCGGCCTCACGGCGCTTCTTGATCTGCTCGTTGAGGGCGGCGCGGGCGGAGGCGTCGAGGGCCGGCTTCTGACGTTGGGGGCGGTCGCCTTGGGTCGCGGCAGCGCGGGCCGCCGGCTTGGTCGGCGGAGCGGCCATCGTGGTCGCCGTCGCGGACGCCGAGGCAGGCGTCTTCGCGATCTCTCCCCCGTGCCGGGCGAGGAAATACACGCCGAAGAGCAAGAACCCGATGCCGCCGACGACGGGGACCCAGCCGGGCGTCCGCGGCTCGTCGGGGGCGAGGGTCGTCGCGGGCTCGGGATCGAAGTGCGCGTGGGCGTGGCCGGCGTCGCCGTGGGAGCTCATACGCAGCGGGTTAAACCACGACTGCCAGCGGGTGAACAGGGCGAGACGCGCGCTCGGCCTCGTCCGCGAAAACGGCTGGGGGCGGACGTCGCTCTTCCATCCCGGGCGCCGATTGTTATGAACCTCCCATGTCTCTGCGAAGCGTGGCGCGGGTCGCGGGCGCGGTGTGGCTCCTGTCCTGCGGCGCCAAAGACGACATGAGCGCGATGGTCGGGGACTACGAGCGGCCTTCGACCGGATCGGGGGACAAGGCGGCGGAGCTCCACATCGGTCGCGACGGGATGTCGGCGACGGACGCGCCCTTCTCGGAGAGCCTCGCGTTCGATCGAGTCACCTGCGAGGACAAATTCCGGTGCCGCGTCTCGGGCTCGCTCTGCTCGGCCGCGCTCGAGAAGCGACCGGATGGAAACATCCTCGTCTCCGCCGACTCCGCTTGCCACACGCTGAGCGGGCTCTGGCTGACGAAGGAGAACGCGGAGCGCGCGGCGCCCGCGCAGGTCGAAGCGAGCGCGACGGCGACGCCCGTCACCGTGACCCCCGCGTCCTCGGCGCCGGCGAGCGCGCCGGCGAGCGCGAGCGCGGCGGCGAGCGCCAGCGCATCTGCGAGCCCGACACCGACCGCCACCGTCAGCGCGCGCCCGCGTGATCCGTTCGGCGACGAGCCCTCGGGGAGCGCCTCCGCGGCGAAGCGGGATCCGTTCGGGGACGCTCCCCCGCCGACCTCGGCGTCCGCGCGCCCTTCGCGAGACAGCTGCATGCGCAAGTGCACGCGCACCGCCTCGGAGTGCTCCGGCGGGTGCGGGTTCCGTGACGACGCGTGCGTCCTCGGCTGCGAGAAGGCGTCCATCGCCTGCATGCAGGGCTGCTGAGGCGGGCGGCAAGAGACGCGAACGCCCCCTCGACGTGAGCCGAGGGGGCTTCGATCACCGGCGTGCTACGCGCTCGCCGAGGGCGGATCGACGATCACCGCCAGCGTCCGTCCGGCCCCATCGTCGCGGGCACGAGCCGGGAGGTGAAGAAGACGCGCAGCGACCCGACCTCGGTGCGCGCGCCGGTGAGCGTGAACGGCACGCGGCGGGTCTCCCCACCGGGGAGCGTGAAGGTCAGCTCGCCGGAGATGGGGGTCGTCGCCTTCGTCCCCCGAGCGCGGACCACCTCGACCGTGAAGTTGCCGGACGAGAGACCAGCGACCGAGAGCGACTCGGAGCTCGTGCTCGAGACGTCCTTGGCGCTCACGGTGATGTTCTGCGCGGTGGAGCCGAGCCACGAGAGCCGGCGACCGTTCTTGTCGATCAGGGCGAGGTCGAGATCGGCCGGCGTCGTCCAGGTCGCGGTGACCCGCACGTCGCCGGAGAGCCCGGGGAGGTCCGTGAGCTTCAACGACCGCGCGGTGGTGTCGATCTTGTCCTTCAGGTTCGCGGGGGCGTTGGCGAGGAGGGCCTGGCCCACGTTCGCGAGCCCTTGATCCTGAGCGCAGCGCACCGCCGCTGCGCCGGCCGTCGCGTCCTGGGGATCCATGTCGGCGAGGGCGAGGCGGTGCTGGCAGGCGAGATCGGGCAGCCCCATGAGCGCGAAGGCCGAGATGAGGCGCTTCTGGACGGCCTTGTCGTTGGGCCGCACGTCGGCGAGGCCGGAGAGGATCCGGATCGCCCGCTCCCGGTCGCCGTTCATCGCCGCGAGATCGGCGCGAGCGACGAGGGCGTCGGGATCGAGCGCGTCCCGGTTGCTCCACTTCGACGCGAGCTCGAGCGCTTCGCCCGTCCGCCCGGACGCCATGAAGGCCTTGTAGAGCGAGACCGTCCTGTCGCGGCTGTCGGGGGTGAGCTTGAGGGCCGACTCCGCCTCCGACAGCACCTTCACGAGCTCGTTCGCGAGCAGCTTGTCGCTGGAGAAGCTCGCCTTCCGGTCGAAGACCTTCTTCATCGGGATCATCGGGCGCCGCGAGATCGGGCGCGGGGGCGGACGGCGGTCCCATCCAGGAGAGAAGGGATCGTTCGTGTTGAACCCGGAGTCCTTGCGCCGCTGTTGCGAGATCTCGGCCGCGTCCTCGGCGGGCTTGCTCGCGGGAGCCTTCCGCGGCGGCTCGGCGGCGGGCGGCGTCATCGGAGCGGCGGTCGGAGCAGGCGACGGCGCTGGCGCGGGGCCCATCGAGGCGCCGGCACCCTTACCTCCACCAGCGGGGGCGTCGTCCATCTCCATCTTGAAGTCGCCCTTGGACTTCTTTTCTTCACGCGGGCCAGCGCTTCGCTCTCGCTCGCCGCCGCCCTTGTCGGCGAGCGCGGGCTCGTCCACCGCCGCCTCCTCGTTGTCGGCGTCCGCGCCCGAGCTCTCGGCGCGATCCTCACCCGTGAACACGGGCGTGATGCCGTCGCGGCGGACTCCGAACGCCTCGAACATGCGGTCGCTCTCGAGCACGAGCATCGAAGTGTGCCGGCTCGCGACGTGGAACTGCTTCGACAGGGCGACGATCCGGGGCGCGTCGTCGACGGTGCCGGTCGCCTCGAGCTCGTTGATCTTCGCGGCCGCGAAGAGGCGCGGGACGAAGGCGTTGCCGGTGCTGGTGCTCGGGACGACGTGGGCCTGATAGGTCTGCTCGAAGCGGTCGCTGCCGACCCGTCCGCGCAAGGTCACCGTGCCGTCGATCTGCCGTCCCGAAGGCATGCGCGCGAGGATGAACGCTTCGCCGCCGGCAGGGATGGGATCGAGGCGGCGCGGCGTGACCTCGGTGAACCCGGGAGGCAGCACCACCTCCACGTCCGAGAGCACCGACCCGTAGGCGGAGGCGAGGACGTCCACCGCCGCCGCGCTCACGCGCTGCCCGGGGACGTACGGGACGACCACGCCGTTGCCACCTCGCGCGAGCGCGCCGAGAGAGGTGGTGTCCGCGTCGGAGCCGAGCGCGACCGCGACGACCGACCCGTCGCTCGAGGGGAGGATGTGTCGAACCGCCGCCTCGATGGTCGACGGGCGCGTGGGCCCGACGGTCGGGGTTCCGTCGCCGAGATAGAGGATCCTCAGCTCTCGACCGCCGCGGGCGCCGGCGGCGGTCCGCGCCGCCTGCACCGCCGCGAGGAGGTTGGAGCCGCCGTCGGGCTCGATCGAGCCGAGGAAGCTCTCCACTTGCTGGGCCGTCTCCGTGCTCGGCTCGAGGGGCGCGGGGAGCGTTCGGCTCTCCGTCGCCCCCATCGCCTGGCACGTCGTGTCGCACGCGAGGAGGATGAACTCGTCGCGTCGATCCATTTCGCGAACGACGCTGGCGGCGAGGCGCGTGGCCCTCGCGAAGCGCTCTCCGACCATCGATCGGCTCGAGTCGACGACGATGACGTGGAGGCGCTCCTTTCCTTCCGGGAAGCGCGGCAGCTTCGGCCGCACGGCGAGGGCGACGTAGGCCGAGCGGTCGTCGGCCAGCGCCTTTGCCTCCAGATCGGCGGCCTTCGCTTTGTCCGCGGTCGACTTGTCCGTGCTCGATCCGGTCGGGGCCGACGTCACGACGGGGGGCGTGCTGGCGGCCGACGCGGAGGCGGGGAGCGCGTAGGCCCACGCCGTGAGCTCCTGGGTCCGGCTCGGCAGCGCGTACTCGACGACGAGGTCACCCGCGGGGACGAAGCTCTTCTCGCTCAGGGCGAAGCGCTCCGCGCCGCCGGTGGCTTGGGCCTTCGTCAGCTGATAGCCGCGCGCCTCGACCCCGAAGGCCGCGTCGTGATCGACGACCTGGAGGTCGACGTTGAAGTCGTCGATCTTCGTGCTGCCGCTCGCGTCGTGCGCGAGCGGGTAGGTGAAGCGCCGCACCCCCGCCGACTGCGGGACCGTCTGCGTGTACGTGAGCACCACGCGCCGCGAGCCCTTCTTCGGGATGGGGAAGATCTTCAGCTCGAAGCGACCGCCGCGCTGCCACTCCAAGAGGGCCGGGTCATGCCACGGGCCCGGAACCCAGATGATCTCCTCCTTCGGCTTGGGCGCCTTCGGGGTCGCGTTCTGCTCCGCGCCTCGGAAGATCGCCGCGGCGCGACCGCGCTCCTCGAACGCCCCCTGCACCAGCTTGCCGTCGACCTCGAGCGAGAGGCTCTCGATCTGCGCGCCCGGCGGCAGCGGGAATCGGAAGATCCCCTCGAGCTCCTCGTCGGTCGTGTTGGTGAACGTCTCGTCGACCTCCGTCCGGGCGACGATGTCCGAGATGCGGACCTTCACGTTGTGCTTCGTCAGGCGGACGGCGCCGACGCGCTCCTGCTGCTGGCCGAGCTTCTTCGCGCGGAGCTCCCCGACGCCGCGGAGGGCGGGCGCGTCGACGTCGTCGGCGCTCTCCGAGCTCCACGCGAGCATGTCGCTCATCGTCGTCTTCGAGGCCACGACCGGCTCCCCTTGATCGGCGAGGGTCGCCTCTTCACCGGCGCGCACGCGCGCCGTCGAGCTGCCGGCCTTGCTCGTGACGTCGACCTCCCCGCGGACGACCTCCACCGAGGAGCGCCGCGCGGCCACCGTGAGGGCGACCTTCGTCCCGATCACCTTCACCTCGCCCTGCGGGAGCTGGAACGTCGCCGGCTTGCCGCCCTCGATGTGGGTGACGTCGGCGACGACGAGGCCGCGCTCGAGCTTCGCCTGACGGGTCTCTCCCGCGGGGAGGGTGATCTCGGAGCCGCGATCGATCGCGATCCATGTGTCGTCCGAGAGCTTCACGCGGGCGCGCGTCTTCGAATCCGTCTTCAGGGTCGAGCCGGGCTCGAACGCGACCCCGGCCGCCGCCGGCTTGCACGTCTCCTTGCAGACCTCGAAGCCCGAGCCTCCGTCCGCGGCCGCGCGAGACACGCTCTGCACGGTGCCCGACCACGCGCCGTCCGCTACGACGACGGGAGGGGCGACCGTGTCGCTCGCGCCGTGTCCTTTGATCAAGAAACCGCCGACCGCCGCCGCCGCCGCCATCCCCCCCACGAGCGCGGCGATGAAGCCGCGCTTGCGGAAGAGCGACACCACCGGCGCCGTCGTCTGCGGCCGCGCGATGCGCACGGGAGCGCTCGTCGTGGCCGCGTCCGCGTTCAAGGTCGGACCGGCGGGCACCGCGGTCGGCCCCGCGAATCCCTTCGTCATCGGCCGCGCCTCCGGCCCCGGCGCCGTGTCGCTCGTTCGGCCCCGCGCCCCGGTGATGTTGCGCCCGGTGGTCGCCTCCACCACGTGCGGGATCGCCTCCCGCTCGGGGGGCATCGGCGTGAGCGCGGCCCCCGCGCTCGGGATGGTGGGAGAAGCTTCACGGCTCATCACCGCCGAGAGCGGCAGCGTCTTGTGGGTCGGCACATAGGGATCGATCGTCGTCTCGCCGTGGCTCCCTTCCGCGCCGACGCGAGCCCCGAGCACGTTCGGATCGAACGTGGTCGCGTTGGGATCGATCACGCGCGGCTCCGCTTCGATCTGGGTGCGCGCGACGCGAGGCTCGACCTCGTCGCCGCCCGCGAGCGTCTTGTGCACGCCGCCCTCGACCGCGCGCACCGCGTCCGAGAGGCCGCTCGCGATCATGGTGCGGTTGGCCGGCTCGAGGACGGTCGCGTTCGGATCGCGAACGGCGCCGCTCACGAGCTCGTCGCGTGAGGGCGCGAGCTGCGTCGGAGCGGAGACCATCGCCGCCGTGTGCGGATCGGATCCGCTCGCGTCCGACCAGGGCACCTGGGTCTTCGGCTGGGCGCCGCTCGTCGGCGTCTCCATCGTCCCCGAGACGCGCGAAGCGACTCCGCCCAGCGTCGACGCGGGCTGCGGCCCGTCGGGCCGCGCTTCGAGCACGAGGCCGATCATCCGCTCCGCGAAGCCGTCCGTCGGGTGGAAGTCCGCTCCCACCGACTGCATCGCGAGCGCCGCTTGCTCGGCCTCGTACCGGAAATCCCGGCAGTGGTCGCAAGTGGCCACGTGATCGATGACCCGCGCGGGCGCCGTCCCCTCGAGCACATCGGCGATCGAGGTCTCGACCTCCTCGCAGAGCTCACTCCTATCGATGCTCATGACCGCACTCCTCCAAGCTCGTGCCCATTGCGACTACACATCTGCCAGCGACTCCCGGAGCCTGCTCAGGGCTCTGCTCACGCGCTTGCGCGCGGCCGCCTCGTCCACCCCGCACGCGACCGCCACCTCGCGGAAGCTGAGGCCGGCGTCGTAGCGGAGGACGACCGCCTCCCGCTCGCTCGGCTTCAGCGACGCGAGGGCGTTTCGCGCTTTGATCGCGCGCTCTCGCTCCATCGCGAGCTCGCCCGCGTCCGCCCCCCGCCCCGTGTCGTGGACGAGACGAAGGCGCGCCTGCCGGCGATTCTTCATCTCGTTGTGACGACCGCAGATGCGCCGGGCGATCCCGTACAGCCACGACCGCACCGATCCTTCGAAGCGGAACGAAGGGAAGGCGTCGTACGCCGCGATCAGTGTCTCCTGAACGAGCTCCTCCGCCTCGGCCTGCGAGCCCGTCAGCGCCATGCAGAGGCGTCCGAGCGGGCTCGCATACGCGCGAGCGCAGCGGGCGAGCGCGTCCTTGTATTGACCGGCCGAGATCAGCGACGCGATCGCATCGGCCTCGTCGGCGGACGCATCCGAGCGCGCTAGCGCCTTCACCATTGTGCCCTCATCACGCTTCATGTGACCTCGTGCGCCGCTTTTGTGACGACGCCGGGTCGAGACCGACGTCGCCGCCCTCTGCGGAGCGGTTCCAGGCGAAACGGCCCGGGGGGAGGGGCCTTACGGAGCGGGGTCGACACGACGGCGTGGCCTGTCGGACCCGGGGCTCATGATCCCAAAGCCAGACCCCGTCTCGTGTCCACTCGAGCAACGGCGAGCGTACGCCCGGCAAGGGGAGGGAAGATTATTTTCGGCCCGCCCCTTGCACGTGTTCGCGTTCGCCGACACCCTATCCCTGGTCCTTCGGCAGGAGCACACCCGATGCGCACCCAACTTCGAGCCTTCTTCAATTCGATGTCCCCCGACCCGTCGACGGAAGGCTACAGTGAGAGCGTGAACAGTCGTCAACAGCACCGCCCTCGGTTGGGCCGTTTCACAGTCGGAGTCGGCGCCGCCTTGGTGGCGCTGCTCACGGTCGGCGCTGCCTTCGCGGACGAGCCGGCAAAAACAAAGAAGGTGAATCCGCAAGCGGCGGCCCAGAAGCTCAAGGCCGCGCTCAAAGACGCCGCCGACGAGCTGCTCCCCGTCCCCGAAGAGAGCTCGGATCTCAAGGCCCAGAAGGGCGTCGTCGTCCTTCAGCGCGCCGGCCAGGTCGTCGGGCTCGGAACGATCCTCGACGGTGACGGCCGCATCCTCACCGCGCTGTCGCCCCTCGGCACCGGCAACGATCTCGAGGCGAAGTTCGCGGACAACAGCGTGCAGAAGGTGAAGATCGGTCACTCGAACCGCATCTGGGACCTCGCGCTGCTCGTCCCCCAAGCAGGGAAGTGGACGAAGGGCCTCAAGGCTTCCTCGGTCGATCCCACGAAGGAAGGCTCCGCCGTCAAAGCGTTCTCGGCCGCAAAGTCGAAGCTCGCCGCGATGCCGATCGATCTGCGCGGCAAGCGATCACTCCTCGGCGGCGACGATCAGATCCTCAAGAACGCGCTCGAGCTCGGGAGCAAGGTCAGCACGAAGGACCTCGGCTCGCCCCTCCTCGACGAAGATGGCCGCGTCGTCGGGATCCTCAGCCGCGCGTGCCTCCCCGTCGAAGGAAAGGCGTGCGCTCCGGTCGCCTACGGGGTCCCCGTCTCCGCCATCAAGTCGTTCTTGAAGACGGTGCCGGCGGACGCGGTGCAGCCGACGCCGTGGCTCGGCATCCAGGGCGAGAGCGAGTCGACGCCGGTGGTGAAGGGCGTCCGCGTCCTCTCCGTGGCGAAGAACAGCCCCGCCGCCGACGCGAAGCTCAAGGGCGGAGAGAAGGGCGTCGGTGACCTCATCGTCGCCGTCGCCGGAGAGCCCGTCACCAGCCCCGCGGAGCTCGCCGCCGCGGTGAAGAAGCGCGCGATCGGTGAGAAGGTGCCGGTCATGCTCTTCAGCAACGGCGCTTACAAGCAGGTCGACGTCGTGCTGCGAGCCCCGCCGGAAGCGGCCAAGCCCGCCACCTCCGCGCCCGCCGAGAAGCGCGAGTTCGCGACGCCGCCCCCGGAGAAGAAGAAGGTCTCCAAGGCCGCGCGCGCCCAAGAAGAGAGCGACGACGACGAGCTCCCCCCGCCCCCGGTGGAGAAGAAGAGCGCCGCGCCGAAGCCCGAGAAGAAGAAGGCGAAGTACACGATCACGGTCGATCGCGATCCCTTCAACGACCCCGAGTGATCTTTCGGAAGACTCCTTCCTCCAGAGGTCGAGCCCTTCCTGCAGCACGAGCCCGCGCCCCCGCGCGGGCTCTATTTTTTTCGCGTGCGCGGATGCCCGCGCGGTGTTTTCTTCGCGTGCGCGGATGCCCGCGCACCGGGCGACACTTCTCGGGATATTTTTGCTCCGCAAAAATCCCCGGAAGCTTCGTCGCCTGACCTGAGAGGGGGGCTTCCGCCCCCCTGGCCCCCTCGGGCCCAAACACACGCCTCGTGCTCGCGGGCTGGTGCGTCTGCGCACTGGGGACAGTGGGGGCTGCGCCCCCGGCCCCCTCGGGCCCAAACACACGCGTCGTGCTCGCGGGCTGGGGACAGTGGGGGCTGCGCCCCCGGCCCCCTCGGGCCCAAACACACGCCCGCGGGCTGGGGCCAAGTGTATGCGCACTGGGGACAGGCGGGGCAGCCCCCGGCCCCTCGGGGAAACGTGCGGCTCGCGGGCTGGTGCGCCCCGGGCCCTTGGGTCATGCGCGAGTCTGCGCTACGAAAAACGTAGTGAGGTGATGGCTGCGAATGGGGGGGCTTGGGCGGGACTACGTTTTTCATAGCACGCGCGAGGGATGCCCACCCCCTCCTCGCTTCTTCGTTGTCGGCCCTCCCTGGCGTCGCCGGGGCGCCGCGGAGGGAAGTGTCGGCGGGCTGGGGGCGAGGTATCGGAGCTGGATGTCGGAGCATCGGGTGTGGGTTCGGTGGGAGCGGGCGGAGGGCGACGACTTCGCGAGGGGGCGCTATCGGCGTCTCCACTCGTGGCGCTTCGACGGGGGGGCAGTGATCGCTGCGTCGCCTTCGCCCTCGGTGGTGCGGGCACCCTACTCCGACCCGGCGGCGGTGGACCCGGAGGAGGCGTTCGTCGCTTCGATCGCGAGCTGCCACATGCTCACGTTCCTCTATCTCGCGGCCAAAGAGGGGCTGGTCGTGGAGGCGTACGACGACGCGGCGGTGGGCACGATGACGAAGAACGCCGGGGGCACGCCTTGGGTGAGCCGGGTGGAGCTGCGGCCTCGGGTCCGGTATGCGGCGGCGCCGAGCCCGGAGCTGGAGGCGCGCCTTCACCACCGCGCCCACGAGCAATGCTTCATCTCTGCGTCCGTGAAGACGGAGATCGAGGTCCTGCCCCCCGTGTCCGAAGAGGGAGATCCGCGATGAGCCATCGCCTCGTCACCATCCGCTTCTCGCACTACAACGAGAAGGCTCGCTGGGCGTTCGATCGCTTCGGTGTCCCCTTCGTCGAGGAGGGCTACATGCCCGGCTTCCACGCGATGGGCGTCCTCAAGCACGCGCCTCGGCACGGGGTCGGGAAGAAGGAACGGAACGCGAGCCCGCTCGCGACGCCGGTGCTGATCACGGACGAAGGTCGATGCATCCGCGGCTCCGCGGAGATCGTCCGGTTCGTCTCCGATCGCTACGCGCCTCCCGGGGAGGGGCTCTACCCCACCCCGGAGGTCGCCGAGATCGAAGCGGCGCTCGGGGAGAGCCTCGGCCCGCACACTCGCCGGGTCGGCTACTTCTTCGCGTTCAAGGACCCGGCGCTCGTGCGGTGGATGGGGGATCGGAATGTCGGCGCCGCGCAGGCCCGCCTCTTCGCGCTCTTCCAGCCGCTCCTCCAGCCGATGATGATCCGCACCCTCAAGATCACGAAGGAGGCGAGCGAGCGCTCCCTCGCCAAGGTCCGGGCCGAGCTCGAGGCCGTCTCGCGGCGGCTCGAAGGCCGGCGGTACCTCGTCGGAGATCGGTTCACCGCCGCCGATCTGACCCTCGCGTGCATGCTCGCGCCCGTGGTGTTGCCCTCGCCGGAGGAGGGGTACGGCGCGGTGTTCCCTGCCCTCGAGGATTGCCCTCAGGCGTTCGTGGAGCTCGTCCGTGAGGTCCGCGCCTCCGCGGCGGGGCGACACGCGCTCGAGATGTTCGCGACCGAGCGCGGTCGGCCCGCCGTCGCTCGCCCGCTCGCGTCGGCCAGCGCTCCGTAGTAGCAGCGACGTCATGACGATCGCGGTCGGAGACGAGGTCCCCGGGGTCAAGATCAAGGTCGCGGCGCCGACGGGCGGCGGAGAAGAGACGAGCACGCGCGCGCTCTTCGAAGCCAAGCGGGTCGTGATGTTCGGCGTGCCGGGAGCCTTCACTCCGACGTGCTCGACGAAGCACCTCCCCGGGTTCATCGAGCGCGCCGCGGAGCTGCGCGCCGCTGGCGCCGATCGGATCGTGTGCCTCTCCGTCAACGACGCCTTCGTCATGGGCGCGTGGGGGAGGGAGAAGGGCGCCTTCGACGCGGTGACGATGCTCGCGGACGGCAACGGCGACTTCACGCGTGCCCTCGGCCTCGAGGTCGATCTCGAGGCCTCGCACATGGGGCGGAGGTGCCGGCGATTCCTCGCCGTCTTCGAGGCGGGGCGGTGCGCGATGATCGCGGTGGAAGAGCCGGGAAAGCTCGCGGCCTCGACGGCGGAAGCCGCCCTCGCCTTCCTCAAGCGCTGACGTCGGGCGCCGGCCGGTAGGCCGGCAGCTCGAGGACGAAGCACGCGCCCCCGAGATCCGTCTCTCCGAGGCCGAGGGTCCCGCCCGCCGCCTCCACGAGGCCCCGACACACGGCGAGGCCGAGCCCCGTCCCCTCTCCGATCTCTT
This sequence comes from Polyangiaceae bacterium, assembly GCA_044225865.1. Lineage (GTDB taxonomy): Bacteria > Myxococcota_A > Polyangia > Polyangiales > Polyangiaceae > Xiheicaenibacterium. The sequence continues at coordinate 61,729 of JBGAID010000047.1, forward strand.
TCGTCGTCACGAACGGCTCGAAGAGCCGCGACCGAACGGAGGGCGCGATCCCGGGGCCGTCGTCGGCGACGTGGACCCGGACCCGTCCTCGCGCTTGTTCGGCGGTGACGCGGATCGTCGAGCGCGCGGCGTCGGCCGCGTTCAGGAGGAGGTTCAAGAGGACCTGCTGGAGACGCTCGCTCGATATGGCGACCGGGCCCACCGCGAGCTGGGGATCGATCTCCATCGTCAACGATCCCATCCGCTTCTGAGGCTTGAGGAGCGCGCCCACCGTCGTCAGGGCCTCGCGCACGTCGGCGAACCCGGGCGCCTCCTCCGTGCGCCCCACCGGCCGCGCGAAATCCAGAAGGTCCCTGAGCACGCGACTCACCCGCTCCGTCTCGGATCGCATGCGGATCAAGAAGTCGCGCTGCTCGTCCTCCGAGACATCCCCGGCGAGCAACAGCTCCTCGAAGCCGAGGATGGCGGCGATGGGGTTCCCGATCTCGTGGGCGACGCCCGCCGCCAAGCGCCCGACGCTCGCGAGGCGCTCCGATCGAACGATGCTCTCCTGCGCGCTCTCCAGCTTCTGCTTCGCGGTCTGGAGCTCCTCGACCTTCGCGCGGAGCGCTTGCTCCTCCTCCACGAGCCTCGCCGTCATCTCCCGCAGGCTCTGAGAGAGCTCGTCGATCTCGCGCGCCGAGCTGCGGCCAACCTCGAGCTTCCTGCTCCCCGCCGCGACGCGGCCAGCGGCGTGCGAGACCTCCTCGATCGGCCGCACGACGAGCCTTGTCATGACGAAGTACGCGAACACGAGCAGGGCGATCCCGATCACCCCCGTGTAGAGCCCGACGAGCCGCGCGAGCGGGTTCCCCTCGACTCCCTCCGCGTCGAGCGCGAGCGTCATCGCGACGACCTCGTCGCCGTGATCCGTCGGGACGAGCACCTCGAGCATCGGGCCGTGCCCCCTCCGCACGACGCGGCTCGACTCCGTCGCCGCCCCCGGCCACGCTGGCAACCGCGACACGTCTCCCGCGCTCGCCTCGATCGCGCCGCGCTGGTCGTACACCGCGATCGCGACCACGCCGCCGTCCGCGAGCTGAACCTTGAGGAGATCTTCGAGCGAGGCCCGCTCATCGTGATGGAGCGCGAGGATCACGTGGCTCGCGACGGATCGGCTCAGGTCCGAGGCCGCCTCGCGCCGCATCGAGAACAGCGAAGCTTCCGTGAGGTTCGCGACCGCCACGTACAGCGGCACGAACGCGATCACGAGGAGCGCACCGAGCGCGAAGAGGATCTGCAGCCGTATCCCGAGCCGCATGGGATCCTCATCTTCGCCGTTCGGCGCTGGCTCGCAAGAGAATGGGACGACCCCGTACCGACGCGCGCGGTCCTGATAGGATGCCGGACCCGGTGCCGCTTCGAACCGTCCGCGTCCCCAGCGATCTGGAGGAAGTCTTCGCCTCCGCGGAGCAGCTCGTCTCCAGCTACTTCGCCGCGCGGAGGGAGGATCCCGAGCGCGGGACGATCGAGATCTCGGGCGATCGCTTCGTGCTCGTTCGCGCGTCCTCGCTCTCGGTCGAGTTCTTCGCGCTGGTGGAGGAGCTGTACGGCCCGGGACGGGATGACGAGGCCCGCACCTTCGCCGCGAACCTCCTTTTCGATCTCGCGCACGCGCTCGGGAGAAAAGACGCGGCGAGCTTCCACGAGAGAAACGGCCTGGAGGACCCGCTGGCGCGCCTCTCGGCGGGGCCTGTGCACTTCGCCCACGCCGGATGGGCCTTCGTCGACATCCTCGATCGAATGACGGAGGGCGCGCCCGACGATTTCCTCCTCGTCTACGAGCACCCCTACTCGTTCGAGGCCGACGCCTGGCTGCGCGCTGGCCGTCACGCGAGCACCGGCACCTGCATCATGAACGCGGGGTACTCCTCCGGGTGGTGCCAAGAGAGCCTCGGGGTGCCCCTCGTCGCGGCCGAGATCCGGTGCCGCGCCCTCGGGGCGAAGACGTGCCGCTTCGTGATGGCGCCGCCGCATCGCATCGAGGAGCGCGCGCGGGCCCAGGCGCCCGCCTCGACCACCATCATCCCCGATCTGTTCGCGCGGAAGCGCCTGGAGGACGAGCTGCGGCGAGCCCGAGAGGACCTGGAGGTTCGGGTTCAAGAGCGCACCGCCGCGCTGCTCCGCGAGGTCGAGGAGCGGCGCCGGGTGGAGCGGCTGCTCCATCACCAATCGAAGCTCGAGGCGCTGGGCCGATTGGCGGGCGGGATCGCTCACGACTTCAACAACGTCCTCGCGATCGTCACCATGAACGCGCGGCTGTGTGCGCGCACGCTGCCTCCCGACGACCCGCGCCACCACCAGCTCACCGAGATCTCCCACGCGTGCGGGCGCGCCGCCGACCTCACGCGACAGCTCCTCGCCTTCGGCGGGGTGAACCGCGGCTCCACCGAGATCGCCGAGCTCGATCGATCGGTGGTGGAGCTGGGAAAGATGCTGGGGCGCCTCGCGGGGGACGAGGTCCACGTCCGCGTGGCGGCGGAGGCGCCCGGCATCGCGGTGGGTCTACCGCGGTCCCACGTCGATCAAATCCTGGTGAACCTGTTCGTCAACGCGCGCGACGCGATGCCGGGCGGCGGAGTGCTGACCGTGAGCACGGAGGCCGCGGAGGTGGACGACGCGCGCGCGCGGGAGCTCGGGGTCGCGGCCGGCGCGTACGCCCTCCTCTCGGTGCGCGACACCGGCGTCGGGATGGACGAGACGACGCGCGCCGTGATCTTCGAGCCCTTCTTCTCGACGAAGCCCGACGGCGCGGGCGCGGGGCTCGGCCTCTCGACCGTGTACGGCATCGTCAAGCAGGCGAAGGGCACGATCACGGTCGAGAGCAACGTCGGTCGAGGCAGCGTCTTCCGGGTGTACTTGCCGGTGCGAGAAGGAGAGCCGTCGACAAGCTCCACCTCGAGCAACCCGCCGCGCAGCGACGTTCCGCAAGGCCGCGGCCAGCTCGTCCTCGTCGTCGAAGATCAGGCGCCGGTCCGGGACGCGCTCGCGGCCCTCGTCGAGGCCCTCGGCTACCGCGTCGTCGCGGTCGCGGATGTCCAGGCTGCCCTCGTCACCCTCCGAGGAGGGGAGCCCGTCGACGTCGTCCTCTCCGACGTCGAGCTCCCTCGCGTGAGCGGGATCGCCCTCGCCGAAGATCTCGAGCGCGCCGCCCCCCGCACGCCGATCGTCCTCATGTCCGGGAACCCGGGTGGACCGCACGTGGCGCGGGCGCCGCGGAGCGCCACCTTCTTGTCGAAGCCGTTCGACGAGATCACGCTCGCGAAGGCCCTCGCCAAGGCGCTGCAGAGCAAGGGGGCCTGAGCGCACGGGCAAAAACGGAGCGACCTTTTGGGCCAACGCCGCCCGTCGATGCTAGCCGTGCTCTCGGCTCATGCGTCCGCTCGTCCGCGTCGCGCTCGCATTGCGCAAGGTGCTCCTCTCGGGCGTGAAGCTCGCGGTCCTCGCGGGGCTCGCGACCCTCGTCGTGCTCGACGCGCGGCAGCCGCTGCCGTTGCCCTACGTCGTGCTCGCGTCCCTCCTCGTCGCGATCTTCCTCGGCCGGAGGCTGGCCTATCGCCTGCGCGTGGCCGCTCCGAGCGCGAGCGCCGAGCTCGAGATCGGGGCGCTCGTGATGATCGGCGGGCACCTCCTCGTGGAGCGCGCCGACCGCAGCCTCGACGGAGGCGCCTACCCCGTCCTGTATCTGTGCCTCGCCCTCGTGAGCGCGTTCGGCCGACCGGGGGCGGCCATCGTCGCCCTCGCCACCGGGATCGGCCTCGAGGTCGCGGTTCGGATGGCCTCCTTCGGTCAGATGGATCTGATGGAGAGCGTTCCCCACGCCGCGTTCATGGTGATCTTCACCGGCTTCAACGCGGCCGTGCTCCGCACCGAGCTCGCTCGCCTGCGCGCGGGCTCGGTGGCCCGGCTCGCCCAGGAGATCGAGCGCGTCCGGAACGAAGCGAGGAGCTACCGCCTGCTCGGTCCGACGGCGGAGGCCCCCAAGCCCGCCGACGACGAGCGCCTGCTGCGGTCGGGGGTCGAGGAGATCCACCAGTCCGTCTTGTTCGCGCTGCGCCTCGTGCGCCCCGCCCTCGGGCTCCACACGGCGATGCTCCTCTGGAAGAACGACTCCGGGACGCACCTGCGCATCAGCGAGCTCGCCACCGACGAAGCCGACATCTGCGAGGGGCCGTTCCTCGTCGGCGACGGGGTGTTCGGGGCCGCCCTCTCTCGCGGCGCCATCGTCTCGCTCTCCGGCCTCAAGGAGGGCTACAAGCTCCCGTACTATCCCGGCCCTTGCCCGGTCAAAGCGGTGTGCGTGGTGCCGGTGCTCGACCACGGCAGCGTGCGCGGGTTGCTCGTCGTCGACCGCCTCGACGCGCGGCCCTTCGACAAGCACGACGAGCACGTCCTCGAGGAGGCCTCTCAGTACGCCGTCCGCGCGATCCACAACGAGCGCGTCTTCCTCCAGCTCGAGCGGGCGAAGGCGGAGCAGGGCAAGCTCTACCGCGCCGCCGAGGCCCTCGCGTCGGCGAAGTCCGAGGACGCCGTCATCGAGGCGGGGGTGCACAGCGCCCGCGAGGTGACGAGCGTCGACTACGCCGCCCTCACCCTGTTCGACGCGACGACCAAGATGCACGAGATCAGCGTGATCAGCGGGGACTTCGAGGAAGGCGACGGCAGCGCCACGGTGGGGGCTCGCTTCCGCCCCAACACCGGGCTCGTCTCGATGGCGCTCGAGAACCGCCACCCCCTGCCTTACCGAGGCCAGTTTGACGACAAGAAGCAGATCGTCTTCACCCGCCACGTCACCCCCCCGAAGATGCCGAGCCTCTTCGTCTTGCCGCTCGTCGCTCACGATCGCGCCCTCGGCACCCTCGTGCTCGGCTCGCGCCGGCGCGGGGCCTTCGGCGAGTCGGTGCGCGGCACCCTCGAGGTGCTCGCGAGCCATATGGCCGTCTCCCTCGACGGCGCGCGCATGATGAAGCGACTCGAGGAGCTCGCCACCACCGACGGCCTCACCGGCCTCTTGAACAAGCGCGCCATGCTCGACGTCGCGGAGCAGAAGATCGCCTCCGCGCGCCGCTTCGGTCGCCAGCTCGCCGTCCTCGTCACCGACATCGATCACTTCAAGAAGGTGAACGACACCTACGGACACGACGTGGGCGACGTGATCATCAAGGGCCTCGGGGAGATCCTCCGCCGCGCCAAGCGATCCACCGACTCGGTGGCGCGCTTCGGAGGGGAAGAGTTCGTCCTGATCTGCGAGGAGACGGACGAGCGCGGAGCAATGCTCCTCGCCGAGCGCGTCCGGACCGAGCTCGAGAAGACGACCTACCACGCCGGGCCGCCCGGCCCCGACGGCGAGCAGCGCACGGTCAAGGTCACCTGCTCGATCGGGATCGCGACCTACCCGGCGGGGGGCACGTCGTGGGAGGCGCTCTTCAAGGGCGCCGACACCGCCCTCTACGCCTCGAAGCAGGGCGGCCGCAACCGCACCACCGTCTTCTCCGCACCGCCGAAGAGCGAGCGCCCCGAGCGCGCGGCCTGATCAAACCCCTGCCGCGACGGAGCTCGAAGAGCGCAGTCGCCTGGCAGGGGTCGGCGAGCGCGAAGCGCGCCGGGGGTCCGAATCCCCTGCCGCGACGGAGCTCGAAGAGCGCAGTCGCCTGGCAGGGGTCGGCGAGCGCGAAGCGCGCCGGGGGTCCGATCGATCAGGTCGATATCGGGCACTCCACCCCCTCGAGGTTCGCGGCGTTGTTGTCCTCGAGGCACTCGTGGATCGCGCTCATGTCCTCATCGTCGAGATCGACGTCGACGAAGAACGAGAGCGCCCCGACGTCCGACGAGGTGATGGCGTAGCTCTGGGTGACGACCTCGTACTGCCCGGGCAAGAGGGCCCCCGTCGTCACCGCCTCGCCGATGAGCTCGCCGGTCGCGTCCGTCCCCTTGAAGAAGCGGACATGCACGCCCGCCGCGACCCCGAGGCTCCCTTGGTTGCGCACGCGCGCGCTGAGCAGCACGCTCTCGGGGCAGCCCGCGAGATCCGCGTCGAGGCTGACTTGGAGGTCGGGCGCGTTGAAGACGCCCGCGCCTTGGCTCGACTGCCGATAGTTGTTGAGCCCGGGGGGAACGACCCAGCTCGGAGCCTCGGGGGAAGGGATGCCCCCGTCGCCGTCGACGTTGGTGATGTGATACGCGTGCTGGTTCCAGACGCGGCGGGTGCGCACCCAGTTGTCCTCCGCGTCGCCGTAGACGAAGACGCCGTGCCGCGCGCCCGCGACGCCGTACGGGCACGAAGGCGAACCGCCGAGGTGGTTCAGATCGTTCGCGGCGAGCACGACCTCGGTGTTGTTGTCGCCGTCGACGTCCACCACGACCGGGTACTCGTGGATCGTCGCCGACGAGTTCGGGACCTCGTAAAGAACGGCCCCGTCCGAGCCGGTGTAGACGCGGAAGTAGCACTCGTCGTTGTAGACGACCTCGGCCGCGCCATCGCCCTGGAAGTCGAAGACGCTGGAGCCGGTGCGGTTCGACGAGAGGTCCTGCGTCGTCTGCGACCACTTCACCGAAAGCGAAGGCGTGGCCCCGCCCACGTACTCGAACACCCCGTACGCGCTGCCGTTCGCGGCCGCGATCTCGGGGACGCCGTCCGCGTCGAAGTCCGCGATCGTGGGCGGCCCGCCCGCGCCCGATCCGGGCATCGCCACCTGCGCCAAGAGGGCGCCCGTGGTGGGGCTCTGCACGCGCACCGTCCCCGCCGCGACGACGACGACCTCCGGGGTGCCGTCGAGGTCCAGGTCCGCGATCGCGGGGTAGCCGTCGGTGAGGCCGTTGTCCCAGTACAAAGAGCCGTCGGCGCGGTAGGCGCGGCGCCCGCTCACGAGCTCCTGGGGCATCGTGCCGTCGAGGTCGGCCACGACGCTGACCGCGCCGTAGGTGCCGCCGTTCGCGCCGAAGTACGCGCCGTGATCGAACCGGAGGACGCCAGCGTGATCGAACACCGCCCCCGCCGTGACGACCTCGATCTCTCCATCCCCTTCGAAGTCGGCGAGGGCGACCGTGCCCGACTCGAGCCCGACCGTCCACGGGGTGACCCCGTCCGCTTGCGTGCTCGTCCACTTCACGGTGCCGTCGGACTCGAAGGCGATGAGCCCGCCGCCCGCCTTCGCCGTCACGATGTCGATCGACCCGTCGCCGTCGATGTCCCCGGCGGCCGGAGTCGCCCGCGGCTGCACCCGATTCGCGTCGAGGTACACCGGGTTCGACGCGTCCCACTTCTCGACGCCGGTCTTGCCATCCAAGGCGCGCAGATAAGCAAAGCCGCCCGCGCTGAAGTTGTCGGACGTGACGATCACGACGTCGGGGACGCTGTCCGCGTCGAGGTCGACCACGACCGGCATGTTGATGACCTGGTGAAACTCGGGCTTGATCGCGCTGTCGGTCCACGACCACTCGAGCGCGGGGGTGAGCGGCCCGACCGGGGGCTTGTACTCGCACACCGTCCCGCTCGGCTGAGGCAGACACGCTCCCAGGGTCGGCTCGCAGAACTCGTCCTCGGCGCAGTCCGCCCAATCGATGCACGCCGCCCCGGGCACCACGCACGCGCCGTCGATGCACACGTCGCCCGCGTCGCAGCACGTCGACAGATCGTCGCCGCACCGCACCTCCGAAGCGCACGCGGCGAGGCACGCCCCGTCGACACACTCTTGAGCGTCGGTGCAGCAGCTCCCATCGCCGCAGACGGTCCCGCTGCACCCCTCGAAGCCGCTGCCGCCGCCCCCGGAGGTCTGCCCTGCGCCCGCCCCTCCCGCGTTCGTCGCCCCTTCTCCCGACCCGCCTGTCGTGGCCGCGCCCCCGCCGCCGCCTCCCGTCCCCGTCTCGTCGCCGCACCCGGCGATCATGGCCAAAACCGAGACGAGACCTCCGAGCGCGGCTCCAAGACGCATACGCACCTCCAGCATTCACAACGAAAAAGTGAAGTGAGGTCAAAGTCAAGGGCCGGGCGCGCGACCGATGCCCACCCCCGGCTCGCTTCGCTCGCCGACCCCTCCCAAGCGTGGCGCTCCGCGCCCCGCGGGAGGGTTCGCTATGTTTTTCGTAGCGCGCCTAGAGCACCGATTCATTTGAAGGCCGAGTGATGTCGCGCGAGTTTGCGTGGGAGGCGCGCGCCCGAGGAGTGAGCACCACAGCACGACTCGCAGTCATGCGAGGAGCGGAGCGACGAGGCCGCGTGGATCACGCGTAGCACGGCGCGCCTGTGAGCGACCACAGCGCGTGACGCGCGCGAAGCGCCGATCACGCGTGAAATGGCGCGAAAGCGCCGGCTTTCAAACGGATCGGTGCTCTAGACCCGGTCGAGCCAGGTCCCGAACTCGCGCTCGACGTTGAGCAGGCCCCGGGACTTCAGGATGAAGCCGCTCGCCCCCCACTCGAACATCGTCTTCTCGAGCGCGCCCGCGGAGAGCGCCGACACGAGCACGATCGGCGAGCGGCCGAACGCCGGCGTGCGCTGGAGGAAGTGGACGAACCGCGGCCCATCCATGCCCGGCATCAGCACGTCGACGAACGCGATCATCGGGTGCGGGTGCGGCTCCAACATCGAGACCAGACCGAACGCTTCGCTCACGGTCGAGGCGGAGAGGACCTCGACGTCGTGCTTGGCGAGGATGCGCTGGAAGGCGCGGAGCGAGGGCTGATCGTCGTCCACGATCAACACGTGACGGCGGATCGCCGTCGGCCGCCTCATGCTGTGCGGCTGCGTGCTGTCCGGGGCCGGCAGAACCCCGGAGACCGTGACAGGTCTGCGAGACTCCACCGCCTGCTGCCCTCGCCAGCGTGGGAACAACGGCCCGCCCATAGCTTGTCGATCGGTAACAAGCCGCCCCGCGTCATGCAACGCTTAACGCCACAGTGACAGTTTGGTTGTGGCGAGACGGATGCCGATCGGCCGCACTGGTCAGGCTGACCGTTTCGTCACTCTTTCATGGCGGCGGGCTCTCCCGAACAGAAGAAGGCGACGGCGAGGACGAGCGTCAGGAGAAGGATCATGCAGGAAGAGGCTGTCCTCGTCTTGCGGCGAGTCTCGGGCGAGAGCGCAAAGGTCCCGTGACTTGCGGGAGGCGCCCATCGGCACAAAACTAGTCGCGCCATGAAAGAACCCAAGTCGCCCGCTGACCGCGCCGTAGAGTCCGTCGAGAAGGGCTTCGGGGAGCTCTTCCGCGCGGCCAAGAGCGCAGGCCGAGCCGTGAAGCAAGAGACGCAGAAGCACGGCGGCCTGACGAAGGCGTTGGACGACGCGGGCCGTGAGGTCGTTCGGGCGGCTTCCCACGTGGCCTCGCGCCTCGGGACGGAGCTCGACAAGCTGGGCAAGAAGGCCCAGGCCAAGGTCGACGAGCTCGACCGCGAGGTGGTGGGCAAGCCCGCTCAGGCCGCCTCGTCCGGCGACGATGACTGGCCGAAGACCCGCGAGGAGTACGAGAAGAAGTACGGGCGCGACGGCGACGACTGGCCGAAGACCCGCGAAGAGTACGAGCAGAAGTACGGCCGACCTCCTCGCAAGCGCGGGGACGACGACGACCCGGGGTTCCGCATCGCGACGCCCGACAAGTAGCGGGATGGATCTATGCTGCGCGGCCGATGAAGCTCGAGGCCGTGAGCGTGCATTCGCTGTTGTTCGCCGAAGAGGGCGCGCCGAGCCCGGCCCTGAAGATCGGGTTCCTCCTCTTCGGCGCGGTGGCGATGGCCCTCCCGAGCGGATTCGCGCTCGGCACGCTGATCTACATCGTGCTCTCTCGAGGTCGCCCCGAGCGCGAGGACGAGAAGGACCTCCCGCTCTGGGGCAAGTCGCTCTACCGGCGCTCCGTCCGAAACACGACCTTCGTCATCTTCTTCGGGCTGTTGGCCCTCGCTCTCGTGTCGTCCTCGCTCCGGCGGTGAGGCTCACGCGAGGTCGGCGTCGAGGTCAGCGACCACGATCCCCGCTTCGATCTTCTCGGACACGAGCCTCGACAGGCCCCGGAAGCCGAGGCGCTTGGCGACGGCGCGGGCGAGATCCTCGCGCGGCATTCGGCCGTAGCGCTTCACGAGGTCTCGCGCCGCGCACGCGATCTCTTCCGGCGCGATGTCCTCGATGTCGCGCCGGGTAGACGGATCGCGAGGGTCCGGCGCTCGGAAGCGCGGCGTCGGCCCCTCCCCGCTGCCGGGCGCGAAGAAGAAGCCGCCTCGGCGGGCGGGGCGACGCGCCGGCTCGATCTTCGCGAACGCGGCGTCGGCGTGCACGTCGAGCCCCGAAGGCGCGCGCTTGAGACCGAAGACCTCCGCGAGGCGACGACCGAGGAGGCGCTCGGAGATGGGGCCCTCCGCGGCGACGATATCCGCGAGGACCTCGCCCAGCATGGGATGGCTCCAGGAAAAATCGCGGAGCGGCCTCGGGCGCTCGTAGCGACGGTAGATCGACTCCGAGGAGGCCGACACGCCGCCCTCCAGGGCGACCGCTCCCGCGGGCATCGAGGGCGAGGGCTCCGAGAGGGCTACCGCGGGGGTCGGCGTGCCCGCCGTCTCCTCTCTCTCCACCTCCTCGATCGCCCTCGTCATGTCGTCGACGACGCGATCCGGATCGTCGTACCACTCGAGGGCGCGAGCGCGCAGCATGCGGCGAAAGCCCAGGCCCGCGAGCACCTCCGCTCGGAGACGCTCGCGATCGCGCGCCGACTCGGTGCGCGCATGCCGAGGACCATCGACCTCGATCCCGAGCAGGTACGCGCCTTCGAGCCGGCGATGCTTCACGGCGAGGTCGATCCGGTAGCGTCCGACACCGACCTCGAGATCGACCTCGACCCCGCGCGCTCGGAGGCGACGCGCGAGGGCGGCCGCGATCGGTCCCCCCGAGAGGCCCGACTCCTCTGCGACGATCGCGTCGCCCCCTCGCGCTGCGCTCTCGAGGAAGGCCTTCAGATCGTGGAGGCCCTTCGCGGCGGAGGTGGAGAGGTCGAGGCGCTCCGGGAGGAACGAGGTGAACACGACGAGCTGCTCGCGGGCCCGGGTGACGGCGACGTTCAGGCGCCGCTCGCCGCCGAGCAGGCCGAGGGGGCCGAGGTTCGCCGTCATCTTGCCCCGCGAGTCCGGCCCGTAGCCGATCGAGAAGAGCACGACGTCCCGCTCGTCGCCCTGGATGCTCTCGAGGTTCTTCACGATGACCGGCTCGGGTCGCTCGGGATCGAAGAAAGGCTCCAGCTCCGGGCGATCGTCTCGCGCCTCGTCCAGAAGATCCTCCACGAGGCTCTGCTGAGCGCGCGAGAAGGTCACGATGCCGAGGGATCGGGCCGACTCCTTCGGATCCGTCAGTCGGCGGACCACCTCCGCGACGACGGCGCGCGCCTCCACCTCGTTCGTCGCCGAGCCGCCGCGGTCGTACCGCCCGTCGCTCACGTGCACGAGGGAGACCCCGAGGTGAAGGGCCCGCGCGTGGGCGGCCGGCAATATCTGGAGGCGCGAGCCGTAGTAGCGCGCGTTCGAGAACGCGATGAGCGACGGATGCCGGCTCCGGTAGTGCCACGAGAGGCGCATGACGGGCAGGCCCGAGGCGACGCACTCGTCGAGGATGCTCTCGAGCTCGGTCGGGAGATCGACGTCGGGCTCGTCCTCGTCCTTCTGCCCGACGAAGAAGGTCGTGGGGGGCAGCTGCTTCGTGTCGCCGACGACCACCACCTGCTTGCCGCGAGCGATGGCGCCGATGGCCTCGTGGGTGGGGACCTGAGAGGCTTCGTCGAACACCACGAGGTCGAAGGGTGCCTCCCGAGGATCGAGGTACTGGGCGACGGACTGCGGGCTCATCAGGACGCAGGGCTTGAGCTGACGGATGATCTCGGCGCACTCGGAGAACAGCTGTCGCGGAGAGGCGAAGCCGGCGCGTCGGCCAAGCTGGCGGAGCAAGATGCCAGCCTGAGAGTTGGGCGGCGCGCCGTCGTCGAGCAGCGGCTTGCGTGCGGCCACGCGGGCCCGGATCTCGCTCGCGCAGAGGTCCATGAGGGCGCGATCGGCGGCGACGAACCGCAGCTCGCGGCCTCGCTGCTTCGTGCCGTCGAAGCTGGCGAGGGTCGGGTCCTCCGCGATGCGCCGATCGATCCACCACCGCCGATAGGAGGCCTCGAAGACCGGCACGATGGCCGACGACGGGACCTCCCCCGCCGAAAGCCCTTGGGCGAACGACGCGAGACCGAGCGCGGCGCAGGCGTCGCGGGCTTCGACGAAGGCTCCGAACGCGCGCAGCAGCGGCTCTCGTTCCCGAACCTCCCGCGCCCGTCGCCGGACGATCTCGAGGTGTCGGTCCTCCGGCGCGTCCGCCAGCCCGGACGCCAGATCGAGCCTGGCCGTCACCGCGTCTCGCGCCGCTTGGAATCGGCGGAATGCCGCGAGGGCGGCGCGGACCTTCGCCACGCGCTCCGGGTGTTCGCGCCGCTCCTCGCACGCCAGCTCGATCGCGTCGGGGAAGACGATCGCCTTGGCGCGAAAGGACTTCGCGAACGCGAGGAGCGCGCGCGCGGAGGGCAGGTCGACGCTCGGGATGCCCCACGCGTCGAGGGCAGCACGGCCCATGCGGCGCTCGGCCTGATCCGCGAGCGTCGCGATCTCGTCGCGCTTCGCGCGCAGCTCGATCGCGCGCTCCACGTCGGGGAGCACGGACGCGACCGCTGGCGGCGCACCCCGCGTGAAGGACCGCAGCGACCAACGGACGAACAAGGCGACGAGCAGGCCGACGACGAGCACGCCGCGCCACCTCCCGAGCTGCGCCGCGCGACGTGAAAGAGGTCCCTCGAGCAGCGCCGGCACGTAGCGCTCTTCGAGCCGAGCCTCGAGCGCCCTCGCCGCCTCGACGGCGTCGACGAACGCGTCCGCTCGGCCGTCGTCGGCGAGCAGCGCGCGGCGCGGCTCGGGCGACGCGTCGGCTGCCTCCAGGATCGCCTGTCCCAACGCGAGCCGCTCCCCGCTCGCGGAGGCGAGGTCGGGCAAGAAGGGGCGGAGCGATTGGAGCGCTTCTTCCAGGGTCGCGCACGCGTCGTCGAGCTCCGCGAGCTCCCCGAGGAGGTCGTCGCGGATGGGCTTCGGCCACTGCGTCCGCCGAATCCCCTCGAGCTGCTCCCATCCCGGCTCCAGCGCTTCGAAGGCGGCCCCGAGGTCGGCGAGCGCGGCCTTCGCGTCCGCGATCCACGCCCGGTCGAGGGCGCGCGCGGGATCGAACGTGGCCCGGGGGAGAGGCTCGTGTCCGTGCTCTTCGAGCGCCGCGATCGCCTCGTAGACGCTCATTCCAGGGGGATGGGCCGCGTGGAGCGCGATCGAAGAGGCGCTCACCTCGACCGTCGCCCGATCCAGCGCCGCCGCTTCTTCATCCCAAGATCGGCGCGGCCGCGCGACCACGACGTCTACCGCCTCGCGGAGCTGCTTCACCACCTCGGGCTTGCTCGCCTTCTTCGAGTAGAGCTCGAGGACGAACGGGCCGAGGCCGAGCGCGGCGAGGCGCGCGTGAACCACCTCGAGCGCGGCGCGCTTCTGGGAGACGAAGAGCACGCTCTTGCCCGAGGCCAGACCGTTCGCGACGAGGTTCGCGATCGTCTGCGATTTCCCCGTACCCGGCGGCCCCTCCAAGACGAAGCTCCGACCTCGAGAGGTGGCCCGCACCGCCGCCATCTGAGAAGCGTCGGCCTCGAGCGGACAGAAGATCTCCCTCGCGCTCGTCGGCTCCGCGACCGGCGCCTCCGGGCGCGAGCCTTCGTCCGCCCCCTCCGCCGCACCGAGGACGAGACGCTGCACGAGCGGGTGGCGCATGAGGTCGTCCGCCTGATGGTCGAGATCGCGCCACATGCGAAACCCAGAGAAGGAGAGGACGGCGATCTCCCCCACCTCCGCGACGGTCCACCCCGACGCGGAAGGGGCGGTCGCGAGGGCCGAACGCAGCGCCGCGAACGTGCCCGGAAGCGCGCCGCTCACCGCGTCGATGGCGCTGCAGTCGATGCCGTGGTCGCGGCGGAGCAGCTCGACGAGGGCGGCGTTGATCTCGAGATCCGCCTCCGCCTTCCGGAGCTCCAGCACACCGCTGCGCGAGCGCCGAAGGACCACCGGCAACAGGACGACGGGCGCGACGAAGACGTCTTCGGGCCGGGCCTCGTCCCAGTAGCGGAGGACGCCGAGGGCCAAAAAGAGGGTGTGCACCCCACCCTCGTCGAGCGCGCTGCGAAAGGCCCGAATCGCGTTCTTGCCGTGGGCATCCACCTTCCGCGCGGGCAAGTCGGCGTAGAGGACTCGCGCTCGGAGCGCACCTTCCATCGCCGCCGCCGCGGGAGAGAGCTCCGGCCGCGCCTCGACGCGGAAGGCCTCTCCCGCCGCGAGCGCCGCCTCGACGGCGGCGAGGTCGGTGGCCTCGCAGACGGGGAGGGAGGTCGCTCGACGGCGCAGATTCAGGAGCGGGTTGCGCATCGTCAGGTCGAGCAGCCGGCGCTTCCACGTCCGGAGCCGCGGGGGAGGTCCCTCGCTCCGCTCCGCTTCGGGCCGCGCCCGCGCGATGGCGTCGAGGCCGTCGGCGCCGAGCGGGGAGGCGCCGGCG
>JBGAID010000047.1:76365-87895 GCA_044225865.1 Polyangiaceae bacterium
GCGCCGGGCGGCGGCGACGTCGAACGCGAGGAGCGGGGCGGTGGGCCGCTCCTCGCGAGCGCCCGACGCGTCCACGAGGAGGAGCGCTCCCGATTCGACGAGCCGCGCGAACACGTCGGGATCGTCGGTCTCGGCGAGCGCCGGTCTTTGCTCGTCGAGCCATACGCCCAGCCGCGGGCCCGCCGCCGTGACGGCGACGAGCGGAGCTGCCCCGCGACGCTCCACGCACGCGGCGAGCACGAGCACCCGCTCGAGGGCGGTCGCGCTCTTGGTCTCGATGAGCCGCCGTGGAGCGCGCACCTCTTCGGAGGCGGGCGCATCGGCGGGCGCGAGCTCGCGAAGGGCCTTCACCCATCCGTCGATCTCGATCCAGATTCGAGGTCGCGCCCCCTCCGGGCTCGGCCCGTCGACCATCTCCGCGACCACGGGATCGTCACGCAGGACG
This sequence comes from Polyangiaceae bacterium, assembly GCA_044225865.1. GTDB lineage: Bacteria > Myxococcota_A > Polyangia > Polyangiales > Polyangiaceae > Xiheicaenibacterium. Next base: position 76,811 of record JBGAID010000047.1, read on the forward strand.
AAGGCGGCCAGCGCCGGCGCGGGGACGCGCCCGGCCGGGAACACGGCGCTCGGGATCAGCTCGATGGCGTCGAACCGACGCACGAGGATGTCCGCTCCCGCTCGGATCTCGAGCCAGAGGCGGGCCCTCTCGACGGCGCGCAGGTCGCGGAAGAGCGCTTGCTCGACCGCCAGCGCGACCCGGTCGATGACGACGACGCCTCGCGGTCGAAGACCTTGGACCCGCGTCGTCCAGGCGGGAGAGGTGAAGCGCGCCTCTCCCCCCTCACTGGAGAGCCAGACGCGAGCCGTGAGGTCACGCAGCGCGAGGTCGGTGGTGCTCTCGACGCGAAGCGCGGAGACGAGCGGGAGGGCGGAGGCCACGAGGGCGAGGTGAAGCGCGCGGCACGCGTCGAAGGACGCGCGCACGACGCCGGCATCGACGACACCGGAGGCCGCTTCCTGGCCTGTCTCCACGGGGGCGGAGCGTACACCGGCGCCCCACCGGCGAACGGTCGCTCGACGCGCGCGACGCTCGGATTGGTCGCGGCGGCGGTGTGGTGAAAGCGCGGGCCGCACGCGGGAGCGAGGCGAGGATGCTTTGCATCGGACGAGGACGATCGCAGCTCGTGCCCAGAACGCGAGAAGCGCGACCGGGAACGGGTCGTGCCTGAGGAGCGGAGGTGCGTTCGCGACAAGAGCCGCAGTCCTTCTCGATCCGTGGCGGAGAGGGGGACCCTCGACGCTCCCTCCGGCCCGAGGCCACCGAGGCGGCCTTGCTGCTCCGCGCGACGATCGCCGCCCTCCGGTGCTCTACCCAGCTCGAGAGGAAGGACCTCCACGGCGCCCGCGTCGAGTACCTCTATCTCCAGCAAGCCCTCCGCGAGCTGGACGCAGCGGGGGCAGCGAGCACGGAGCAGGTCCTCAAGCTGTACGAGCAGGAGAAGCGCTTGGGGCGGACGCTCGCGACGGGGATGACGCCGAGTCACTTCCGCAAGCGCTGACCCCGGCGCTCGGGGCGCTCGCCGACTGCACAACTCGTGCACTTCGAGTTCACCCGAAGTGCGAAACGTAGCCAGTGCTCGGCTCCCGAGCGGGCGCGCGTGGGGGACGCGCCCCTCACGTCACCTGCGTACCCCGTCCGACCTCTCGAGGCCGGTCACACGCTCGTCGAGCGAGGTGAGGCATCTTCGGTCGAAGCGGAGCTTCGTCGGGGCCGACGAATCGCGGGGGACGTCGGGGCGCCGATGAAAGGGCCTAGAGCACGTCGTCCCTCCTTGTCGCCGAACGCTGGCGGATCCTGAAGCATCCGTCGCCCACCCGCCCCCGGCAGGGCGCTTCGCCTGGTACGAATGGTGCCAAACGCCCGGTCGATGCGAGCCGCCCATCTTCTCGTCGCCGCGCTTCCCGTCCTCGCCCTCGGGCCCCTCGGCGGCTGCGCCGTCCCCGAGCCGGAGGACACCGAGGTCGATGGAGAGGAGCCCACCGGCGATCGTGACGACCAGGTGGGATCGGGCACCGTCGAGCAGGCGATGCAGTCGAGCTGCGCCACGGCTTCGATCCTGCCCCTCTCCCAGCAGATCATCGACGAGATGCGGTGCATGAACCCGGACGGAGTCGCGCAGGTGCCCGCGCTCCCGAACGTCGAGTACTCGAGCGGCGTCTTCCCGTACCTGATCAAGCCCGCCCGGGACGCGCTCGTCGCGGCCGCGAACGCGAAGCCGGGCACGACCCTCCACATCAACTCGATGCTCCGGAATGTCGCGCAGCAGTACATGCTGCGGCGTTGGTACGAGCAGGGTCGCTGCGGGATCACCGCCGCCGCGACGCCGGGCAACTCGAACCACGAGACGGGGCTCGCCCTCGACATCCAGAACAGCTCCACGTGGCGGAGCGCCCTCGAGTCGCGCGGCTTCGATTGGTTCGGCAGCGGCGACGTGCCCCACTACGACTACGTAGGCGCGGGCGCGCAGAACCAGAAGGGGCTCGACGTGAAGGCCTTCCAGCGGTTGTGGAACCGCAACCACCCAGAGGATCTCATCTCGGAGGACGGCGCGTACGGCCCCCAGACGAAGGCCCGCATCCAGAAGTCCCCCGCCGCCGGCTTCGCGGTCGGCGCGACGTGCAACGATCCGACCCCCGAGCCGCCGCCGGATCCCGATCAGGATCCGAACGGTTGGTCCTGCAACGATTTCCCGAACGCGGGAGAGATGTCTTGTGCGCCCGATGGGAATGGCCGCGGCCAGTGCGTGAACGGCTCGGTGTCCTTCGAGTCGTGTGACAACGGCTGCCTCATCCAGAGCGGCAACGACGCGTGCATGGGGACGTCCTCGAGCTGGTCCTGCTCGGGCTCGACCGGCAAGGCGAAGATGCAGAACGGCAACTACGTCGCGACCGCCTTCGGCTGCTCGATGAAGGCGGACGGGACCGCCTACAACGATCCCGGCGACAACTGCATCCCGGCCTGCCTCTCCTATCTCAAGCAGAACGGGCACTGCTCCACGAGCATGGACGGTCCCTCCTGCGAGCGGAACATCACGTGGTTCATCGCCGACCGCGATCGCTTCGGGTGTGGGGCGAAAGTTCGCGTCACCGCGAACGGCAAGAGCGTGGTCCTGATGTCGATCGACGCGGGCCCTGCGTGCTGGGTGGAGAACAACGTCGACACGGGCGTGCTCGACATGTCCTATCGGGCCGCTCAGTACCTCTTCGGGGGTCCGGTCGGCTACGACGACGGTCGATCGGTTCACGTCGTCGAGGTCTCCGCCGACACGCCGCTCGGTCCGGTGCAGTGATGAGGACCGAAGCCACCGCCGTGGAATAGGCCTTCTTCGTGGTCTTGCGTTATCCTCGCGGCGCATGCCGCTGCCGGGTTTGCCAGGCCACGAAGTGAGCGTCGTGTCGGAGTCCGCGCCACCATCGGAGGCGCGCGGGTTCGTCTACGTGCGGCGCGTCGAAGCGCGGGCGAAGTTTGCCTCCGGGGAGACGAGCGAGCCGTTCACCTACGATATCGCCGCCCGCACCCGGCTCGACGCGGTCGTGGTGGTGCCCCACTACCGGGGCCCGGACGGAGCGACGTGGGTGGTGCTGCGGTCCGCCCTCCGGCCTCCCGTCGCGCTGCGGCCGGATGAAGCGCGTCCCGTCGCAGAGCCCTCCCACCTCGGCGAGCTCTGGGAGGTCCCGGCCGGGCTGGTGGAAGAGGACGAGCGAAGCGAGGAAGGCCTCAGGCGCTGCGCGGCGAGAGAGCTCCACGAGGAGGCGGGCTTCGACGTGCCCCCCTCTTCCCTGCAGGCCCTCGGCCCCTCCACGTTCCCCGCCCCCGGCATGATCGGGGAGCGCCATTTCTTCTTCCACGTCGAGGTCGATCCGAACGAGCGCGTCGCCCCGCCCGAGGACGGCTCCCCCCTCGAGCGCCACGCCGTGCTCGCGGACCTCTCGCTCGAGGAGGCGCTCTCGGCGTGCCGCGGGGGAGCGATCGAAGACGCCAAGACCGAGCTCGCCTTGCGGAGGCTCGCGGAGATGTTCCCTTCCCCTCGAGGTCCCGCGTGAAGGTCCGCGTCGCTTATCTCGTGAAGCGCTCGAGCTGGCGATCGTTCATGGAGCGCGGGACGGGCGCGCGAATCCACGCCCTCGTCCGCAAGAACGATCCCACGGTGGCTCGCATGCGGAGCACCCACGACGCCCACGAGCGGACGGTGGAAGAGGTGATGCGCGCGTTCGACAAGCTCGGGATCGAGCCCTTCGCGATCGAGGCCCGCACCCGCGACATCGTCCAGTCTCGCTATGCGCTCGTGGTCTCGATCGGCGGAGACGGGACGTTGCTGCGCGCCTCCCACAAAGTCCGCGACGTCCCGATCCTCGGCATCAACAGCGCCCCCGCGAGCTCGGTCGGCTTCTTCTGCGGGATCAAAGACGGCTCCGTGACGCGGTCCCTCGAGCGGGCCCTCGAAGGCAAGCTCGTCCCCACCGTCCTCACCCGGATGGAGGTCGAGATCGAGGGCAGGGTCGTCTCTTCGCGCGTGCTCAACGACGCGCTCTTCTGTCACCAGAGCCCGGCCGCGACGTCGCGCTATCTGATCGAAGCGCAGGGGGTGAAGGAGGAGCACAAGTCGAGCGGCTTCTGGGTCGGGCCGGCCGCCGGCTCCACCGCCGCGCAGCGATCGGCAGGGGGCCGGGTCCTCCCCCTCCACTCCGAGGCGCTCCAGCTGGTGGTGCGCGAGCCCTACACCCCGAAGGGCGAGCGCTATCGGCTCATGCGCATCGTGACGAAGGACGACCAGAGCATCGTGGTTCGGAGCAAGATGCGCGAAGCGGCCCTGTTCCTCGACGGCCCCGATGTCGTGTTCAACCCGCGGTTCGGCGACGTCATCACGTTCCGGCGCTCGTCCGAGCCCCTGACGCTGTTGGGGATCAAGAAGCGAGCGCCGGCGAAGGCGACGTGAGCTCGGCTCGTTCTCGGCGCGTCTCGACTCGTCAGAGGTCGGTGAGGGGCCCGGTGTCGTCGCCGAACGCGTCGACCTCGACCCCGACCGCGTTCAGCATCGACACGTAGAGCTTCGCCACCGAGGGGCCGCCCGTCACGATGTGGCGGCCGCTCGCGAACGCTCCCCCGGCCGTGCCCGCGAGCAAGATGGGCATGTCGTCGTGGTTGTGGGCGTTGCCGTCGGAGATCTCGCTCCCGAAGTAGACGAGGGAGTTGTCGAGCACCGTCTTGCCGTCGACGTCCTCGATCGCGTCGAGCGCGGCGAGGAGGTTCGCGAACTGCTGGACCTCCCACTGGTCGATGATCGTGAGCTTGTCGAAGTTTTCTTGGAGATCTTGGTGGTGGCTGATCTCGTGATGGCCACCGCTCACGCCCAAGAACTCGTAGCTCCGGTTGGAGCCGGCGTTCGCGAGCATGAACGTGATGACGCGGGTCACGTCGCATTGGAACGCGAGGGCCATGAGCTGGGTCATGATCGCGACGTGATCTTCGAGGCCGGTCGGCTCGCCGGGCTCGTCGATGGGATCGCAGACGGGGCCCATCTGCGCCTTGGAGATCTTGTCCTCGAGCTCGTCGATCCCGGTCAGGTACTGGTCCAGCTTCACCTTGTCGGTGGCGCCGAGCTTGACCTTGAGGCTGTTCGCGTCCTCCCGGACCGCGTCGAGGATGCTCGTCCGATAGGCGGTCCGCTTCGCCTTCTCCTCCGCGGTCGCTTGGGGATCGAAGCCCTGGAAGATCTGCTCGAAGACGACGGACGGGCTCGTGACCTTGGGCAGCGGCTGGGTCGCGGAGGCCCAGCTGATGTTGGTCGCGTAGGCGCAGCTGTAGCCGGAGTCGCAGTCCCCGACGCCGCTGCCGCTGTCGATCCCGAGCTGGAGCGAAGGGATCCGCGACAGATCCTTGAGCGCGTTCGCGGCGACCTGATCCATCGAGATGCCGTTCTGGATATCGGCGCCTTGGGTCTTCTTCGGGTGGGCGACGGTGAGGAACGCGCCCGTGCCCGAGGCATGATCACCGGGGCCGTCGGGCCGAGCGGGATCGTTCTTCAAGCCGGAGATGACGTTGACCTTCGATTTGAGATCCGCGAGCGGCGAGAGGATCGTCGGCAGGTCGTAGTTCGCTCCCACCGTCGAGGGCCGGAAGTTCGGCATGTGGATGCCGTCCGGCACATAGAAGGTGAGGATGCGCTTCGGCGCGCCGTCGGCGCCGTAGGCCTTGTTGCCGTGGAGCGACTCGAGCCACGGCAGCCCGAGGGCGACAGCGGCGCCGCCGAGGAACGTCCGGCGCGAGAGGCGGCTGCGCCGGGGCGCCGGTCGCGCCATCGCTCGGAACGGGTCGGCGAGGAATCGTCGAATGGCGCTCACGGCTCACCTCCTTGATCCGAGCCCGACCCAGGTGGCTCGCCATGCCGATAGAGGAAGGGCTCGCTCGTCACGACGAGCTTGATCAGATCGCGGAGCCGCATGCCCCCGTCCCGGAACTCCGTGTCGAGCTCGGTGAGGTAGTCCTTGTCGGCGTCGTCGGTGCCGCGCCCCAGCGCGTAGGTGAAGACCTTCTGCACCGCGCAGCTCGAGAGCCGCGGATCCGCCACGAGGAGGCTCATGAACTCCTCGGGGCTCGAGAACGACTGACCTTTGTAATCGCCGGTCGCGTCGATGGTGAACGTCTTGTCCTTCGTCCGCCATCGACCGATGCCGTCGTAGTTCTCGAGGGCGAGCCCGAGCGGATCCATGATCGCGTGGCAGCCGCTGCATTTCGGGTCGGCGCGGTGAGCCGCGAGCAGCTCCTTCTGGGTCTTCGCGGCGAGGTCGGCGGGCTTGAAGCCCTCCACGCCGGGAGGAGGCGGCGGCGGCGCGCTGCACAGCAGGTTCTCGAGGATCCACTTCCCCCGCTTCACCGGCGACGTGCGATCGGGGTTGCTCGTCAGCGTCAGCCAAGCCCCTTGGCGCAGGAGGCCGCCGCGGTTCTTTCCGGCCACGTCCGCCGACTTCGGGTCCGCGCCGAACGAGCCGTCGATGCCGTAGAACGTGGCGAGCCGATCGTCGAGGTAGGTCGCGTCGCTCATCACGAGCTGATCGAGGGACGGGCCGCCATCGGCGAGGAAGCCCTTGAAGAAGAGATCCGACTCCTTCTTCATGGAGGCCCGGAGCTGCTCGTCGAAGTCGGGGAAGGCCTCCGAGTTCGGCACCTTGTCGGCGAGGGCGCGGAGGAACAGCCACTGGCCGGCGAAGTTGTCGACGAGAGACTGGCTCTTCGGATCGTCGAGCATGCGATCGACCTGCTTCTTCAGCACCTCCGGATCGAGCAGCTCCCCGGACTCGCCGAGATCGAGCAGCTCGTCGTCGGGCATGCTGCTCCACAAGAAATAGGAGAGGCGAGAGGCGAGCTCGAAGCCCGAGACGAGGTGGGCCGCCTTCGAGTCCGGCTCCTCGTCGATCTCCACGCGGAACAAGAAGTGGGGTGACGTGAGGATGCCGCGGAAGGCGAGCTTGAGCCCCTCGTTCTCGTCGTCCCCGGAGTCGAGGGCGAGCTGGTACATGCCCATCAGCTTGTCGACCTCCGCCTCCGTCGGCGTCCGGCGGAAGGCCCGACGGGCGACGGAGGAGATGATCTCGCGCGCGCATGGCTCCCCTTCATCGGCGGGCTCGCACGTGACGAGCTTGTCGCGGAGAGGGTTCGCGCTCGTAGCGCCGATGGGGCCTTCGACCTCGATCCAGTCGACGTAGAGGTTGCGATCCGCGGACGTCGCGTCGTCGTAGTAGTCGTTGAGGAAAGAGACCATCACCGTCGCGAGGCCTGCCCCCGCTTCGACCTCCTGCTCGATGACGACCGGGCTCGAAGCGGCCGCAGCGACGTCGAAGGGACCGAGGGTCTGCCCGCTCACCGTGATCGACATCTGGGCGGCGTCGGGACCGGCCGCGTCCTGCCAGGCGCGGACGCGGACGCGGTACGTGCCCGCCTGCGCGATCGTCTGAGTGAAGGTGACGTCACCGTTCGAGTAGAGGTTCCACGCGTCGCTCGTCGCGGAGCCGACGCTGCCTCCGATCGTCTCCGCCTCGTACCTCGTCGTCGACGAGGCGACCCCGATCGAGAGGACGTCATCGGCGAGCGTCTCCGCTGCGCGCTCATAGAGCTCGAGCTGAAGCGGCGAGAGGGTCAGGGTGTCGGCGATGTTGTCGAACCCGAAGCTGTGATCGTCGGCAGGAAACTCCGCGGCGGGGCGGAGAGACGTGCCGAGCAGATCGCGCACCGTGTTGTCGTACTCGGCGCGGTTCAGGCGATGGATGGTCACCCGGCCCGGGTCCGACCCGGAGGGCGTGCCCGAAGGCTCATCCCCTTCCGTGTCGCCCATGTCGCCCGTGCATCCAGAGGTCAGCACGAGCAACGTTGCGATACGTCCCCAACGTCGGCTGCGGCGGAGCATGGGTCGATGATAAACGGCCGCTACCCGCGGACAAAACCATACCGTGGAGGCGGGAAGCTTACAGCGAGGGCGGTGATCGCACGGTCGCTCGAAGTCAGGCCTTGGCCGCCCAAGAGGAGCCCCACGCCACGTCGACCTCGAGCGGGACGTCGAGCTTCACGACGTTCTCCATCGCCTCCCGGATGCGCTTCGAAGCTTCCTCGACGCTCGCCTCGGGGACCTCGAAGGTGAGCTCGTCGTGGACGGTGAGGATCATCCGCGCCCCTTCGACGACGGGCTCGCGCAGCTTCACCATCGCGAGCTTGAGGATGTCGGCGGCGGTGCCCTGGATGGGCGTGTTCTGGGCGATGCGCTCCGCGTAGGAGCGCCGCATGTGATCGGAGTTGTGGAGGTCGGGCAGGATGCGGATCCGACCGAGCAGCGTGCGGACCCGGTCCGTCCGCTTCGCCTCCGCGAGGGTCGCCTCCATGAACTTCGCGACTCCCTCGTAGCGCTCGAAGTACGCGTCGATGAAGCGCCCCGCCTCCTTGCGCGGGATGCCGAGGCGCTTTCCGAGCGCGGTGTCGCCCATCCCGTAAATCACCCCGAAGTTGATCGTCTTCGACTTCCGTCGCATGTCGTCGGTCACCTCGTCGGCGGGGACCTGGAACACCTCCATCGCGGTGCGGACGTGGATGTCCTGCCCCGTCTTGAAGGCCTCGACCATGCGGGCGTCGTGGGAGAGGTGGGCGAGGACCCTCAGCTCGATCTGCGAGTAGTCGGCGCTCATGAACACGGAGCCCGGTGGCGCGACGAAGGCCTTTCGGATCTCGCGCCCGAGCGCGGTGCGAATCGGGATGTTCTGGAGGTTCGGCTCCTCGCTCGAGATGCGGCCGGTGGCGGCGACGGCCTGGCGCCAGTGGCCGTGGATGCGGCCCGTGCTCGGGAGGATGAGCTTCGGCAGCGCGTCCACGTAGGTGCTCTTCAGCTTCGCGATCGCGCGGTGCTCGAGGATGATCTTCGGCAAGGCGTGATCGTCGGCGATCGCCTCGAGCGCCTCTGCGTCCGTGCTCCTCCCCGTCTTCGTCTTCTTCGTCGCCTTGAGCCCGAGCTCGTCGAAGAGCACCGTCTCGAGCTGCCGGGGGGATCCCACGTTGAGGTCGGGGTGTCCGGAGGCCTTCTTCGCCTCCTCCTCGAGCGCGGCGAGCTCCTTGGCCATGATCTCGCCGAGACCCTCGAGCACGCGCGTGTCGACGAGCGCCCCGCGCATCTCGAGATCGGCGAGCACGGCCGCGAGGGGGAGCTCGAGCTCGGCGAGGAGGCGATCGACCCCCGCCTCTCGCATGCGCTCGCGCTGGTGCTCGGCCACGCGGAGGAGCGCGTCCGCGAACGGCCCCGCCCACTTGCTCGCGTCGTCGACCTCCATCGGCTCCATGGAGCTCACCGGCCGGTTCTTCACCTTCGGCGCGACGGCCTCGAACTTGCCGAGCTTGATCCCACCCTCCCGCTCCGCGACCGTCACCATCGCGTGATCCACCTCGGGATCGAGGAGGTAGCTCGCGAGCATCGCGTCGAAGGTCACCCCCTTCAGGAAGACGCCGTTGCGGCGCAGCACGACGTCGAGGCGCTTCACGTCGTGGCCGAGCTTCTCGACGTTCGGATCGACGAGGACGGGGCCGAGGATGCGGAGCACCTCCGCGATCGGGAGCTGCTTCGGGGCGGAGAGGGTTCGATGCCCGATGGGCACGTACGCGCACTCGCCTTTGTCTACGCCGAGGCTCAACCCGACGAGGGCGCACCGCATCGCGTCCTCGGGGGTGGTGTGGCCGTAGATGGCGAGGCGCTTCTCGCTCGCGGCGCGCGCGGCGATCGCCTCGAGGGCGCTCGGCTCGAGGATGGTCCGGTTCTCGACCGAGATGTCCACTGCCTTCACCTTCGTCGCGCGCGGGAGCTCCGCGAGCTGGCGGGTGAAGCCGAGCTCGGTGAAGAGCCCGCGGAGACGCTCGACGTCGCCGCCCTCGTACGCGAGCGCCTTCGGATCGAAGGGGACGGGCGCGTCGAGGCGGAGGGTGACGAGCTCGCGCGAGAGCTTCGCGTCCGCCTCGTGCTCGGCGAGGGACTTCGCGATCGCCGCCTTCTTCACCTCGGAGAGGCGCGCGTAGATCCCGTCGAACGATCCGAACTCGTTCAAGAGATCGGCGGCCGTCTTGAGGCCGACCTTGGGCACCCCGGGGACGTTGTCGCTCGTGTCCCCGACGAGGGCGAGCAGATCACGGAGCCGCTCCGGACCGACCCCGAACTTGTGGGCGACCTCGGGCGGGCCGTACACGCGATCGCGCATCGCGTCCCACATCACGCAGCGGTCGGAGACGAGCTGCATGAGGTCTTTGTCCGCGCTCGCGATGACGACCTGGTAGCCGGCCGCCACCGCCTTCGTCACGATCGTGGCGATGACGTCGTCGGCCTCGAAGCCCTCCGCGCGCAGGGCCGGGATCCGATACGCATCGACGATCTCGAAGCAGCGCTTGAGCTGGATCGCGAGGTCTTCCGGCGGCGGGGGGCGGTTGGCCTTGTAGGTCGCGGCGAGCTCGTCGCGGAAGCCGCGCCCTCCCTCGAGGGCGACCCCGAGGAGGGCCGGCTTCTTCTCGTTGATGAGCTTCTGGACCATCTGGAGCGTGCCGTACGTCGCGTGCGTCGGCTCGCCGTGCGCGTTCCTCAGGGGCGCGATGGCGTGGTAGGCCCGGAAGACGTAACCGGACAGATCGATGAGGTAGATCGTGTCCGCGCTGCCGGGCCGCGGCAGCTGCGTGGGCCGCGCTGACATGCCCGAGCCATAGCAGAAAAGCCGCGCCGAGCCCCTGGGTCAGATCGCGTCCAAACAGGCGGAGAACGCCTCGCAGTCGTCCTTGCGCATGCACGCCTCGGCCGCGGTAGCTCGCGCGTCGGTGGCGCTCGCGGGAGGCTCCTTCTGGCACGCCGCGCGGCAGGTGCTCTTGACGTCGGGCAGGGCGGAGCGGGCGCTCTTCACCACGTCCTTCTCTCGTCGATCTCCGCTCGTCCTCGCGAGGCGCTCTGCCTTGGTGAGGCCGCACTCCGCGCTCTTGTCGCAGAGGCGCGCGCAGAAATCGGTCGGGTCGAAGGCCGGTCGCGCGGTCGCGCTCTCGATCGGAGGCGCGCCCGAAGGAGGCGAGGCGAGCGTCGTCGCCGAGGTCGAGGCGGAC
>JBGAID010000178.1:0-9308 GCA_044225865.1 Polyangiaceae bacterium
GGAGCGATCTCGCCGGGCTGCTCGCGGCCGCGGGGCAGCTGCTCGAAGATCCGAGCGCGACGGGCCGCGCCGGTGGTCTCGTGACGCTCCTCGCGACCGCCCTCTCGGGGGGAGGAGAAGGCTTCGTCGAGGTCGCGCGGGCCGCGTTCGAGCTCGGCGACTCCGATCAGGGCGACATGATCCTGCTGGGGGCGCTCCTCGCTTCGACCGCGACCGGCCAGGCCGTCCCCGAGGCGGCCGTCTCCCTCGCCCGCGAGCGCGCGAGCACGACCGCGTGGCTGTTCGACTTCAACCGCTTCGCGAAGCCGACGGCGAGCGGCGCAGCCGGCAAGCCGTCGTTCAAGCCCGGCCTCGACGCGGTCCTGGAGCGGCGCTGCGCGAGCGCGAGCACGGACACGATGACGGAGGTGCTCGAGGCCCTGGAGCGGTTCCGCCGCGGGGATCGGGACGCGGCGCGGGCGAGCCTGGAGGCCACCCTCGAGGCGCACGCGCGCGACCTCGACCTCCCCCACGTCGCCTTTCGCCTGGGGCAACGCGCGCGCTCGCGGGTGCTCTCCCTCGCCCTCGACGTCGGCCTCGCCCAGCCGTTCGCCTCGGAGAATCAGCTCGACCTGAGCGCAGGGTTCTCGACGGGCGGGGTGCGCTCCTCTCCCCTCACCGTCGACGTCGACGACCGCGCCGGGCGCGTCGACGCGGCGAAGTACTACGTGCACGCCTCCGCCGCCCTCGCCGTGCTCCACTTCCTCGCCGGCGATCCGGCCAAGGGCGAGCGGGCGGCCGCGCGCGCGCTCGGGGTCGTCGTCCAGCGGACGTCCTTCTCCGCGGAAGGGCCTCTCGGGGAGCCGATCGCGAAGCCGGCCGCGGGGACCTTCGCCCTCGTCGCGCAGCAGGCGATCGAGGCGGGCCGGCCCTTGCTGGCGGGCGCGCTCCTCCAGATCGTCAGGTCTACGCTCGACCCCCGCCGCGCGCGCGCGAAGGACTTCACCGCGCTCCTCGCCAACCTCCCCAAGCCCCTCGCGGGCATCAGCGGGCTCGACGAGCTTCGCGTCCGCGCCGAGCGCACCCTCGAGAAGCTGGGCGCGGGGCTCGATTGCGTCGGACCGAAGATCGATCGAGCCACCATCCTCGAGCCGACGTGCGAGGCCTACCCGGAGGCGATCGCGCTGCGGGTCGCAGACGCGACCGCGTCCCTCCCCAGGCTCGGAGGCGGCCGGGGGAAGGCGCGGGGGTCCTGCCCCGACTACGCCGCCGTGGACGCGTTCCTCGTCGCCGCTCAGTCGGGGAAGTACGACCCGGATCGCCTCCTCGATGCGGTCGATCGGCTCCTCGATCGCGACAAGGCCTTCGACGCCTCGTTCTTGCTCACCCGCACCCGCGACGGTGGTCACTGCAGCGAGCGCGTCGTCCGAGATCTGCGCCTCGCCGCGGAGCGCCTCGAAGGCGTCCCCACGACGCGCGCCGATCTGCTGACCGCGGTCGTGAACTGCGAGGCGGGCGCGCCCGTGTCGGTGCTCTCTTCGGACCTCGTCGAGCTCGACCGCGCCCTCGACCAGGTCGGGGATCCGGCCCGTCAGATCCAGATCGGCTTCTTCGCGGCCGCCGTTTCGCAGCGCCGGGCCGAGCCGGCGATCGCGGCCGCGATCGTGAAGAAGCCCGACTTCGTGACGAAGCACCGGAAGGACGGGCTCGTGCTCGCCCTCGCCCTCCTGCTGGACCACCTCGCGAGCGCGCTCGCCGGCGAAGGCCCCGACGTCGAGGGCACGAAGCGAGACATGGAGCTCCTGTGCGGGGCTGGCGATCAGCCGGCGGGACCGGAGGCGTGCCGGGCCCTCGCCTCGTTGCGCGCCGGGGGCCTCGACGCCGCGAAGCGAAGGCGCCTCGCCGAGGAGATCCTGGAGAAGCTCGGCCCTCGCCGGTGAGCGGCGGTCAGCCGCCCTTCTTCTTGCTCTGGTAGGACCGCGGCGCCTGCGGCTCGGGGGCTTGCTGGGGTGGCGCGAACGTCGGGGTCGGCGCCGGCGTGGGGGCGAGCTTCGAGCCGGTGTCGGAGGAGCGGGTGGACGGCCCCGCGTTGTTGACCTCGACCGGCTCCATCGAGCTCGGCTTGCTCATGGGCTTGCTCGGCGCCGCCTTGCTCTCCTTGCTCTCTTTTTCGAAGCTCTTCACGGGAGGCGCGGACTTCGGCGACGGCGTGGGCGGCTTGGGGGAGGTCGTGGGCGACGTCCGGGTCGGGGGCGCCGCGCTCGGTCCGGGCGGGGCCTTCGCGGACGGCTCCGAGGGAGGCGTCGTGGACGGCGCTTGCAGATCGTCGGTGAGCTTCTTGCGGGCCTGCTCGCGAGCTTCGCGGACCTCGGGAGCGGAGGCCCCCGCCGGATCCAGCTTGTCCGCCTCGTCCAGCTTGTCGAGGCACGCGCGAGGCTCTGCTCCGCAGATCGGGAGCGCCTCTCGGCGCAGCTCCGCCGCGCGCTCGACCGGGCTCTTCGCGACGGGGGCGAGCGACGGCCCCGGCGGAGGCTGAACCGGCCCCGCCGACTCGGGCGGGATCGGCGCCGGCTCCTTCTTCACGCTCTGATCCGGCGCGGGGACGAAGACGTACTTCACGAGGAGGAACACGAGCACCGCGAGCATGGCCGCCGCCGCCGCCAGCTCGGCCCGCCATTGCTCCCTCATCCAGCGCCGCATCCGCGAGACCCGCTGCCGCACCGTCGCCGCCGGGAGCTTCTCCTCGGCCGCGATGTGCTCGAGCTTGTCCCCTTCCCCCTCGCGCGCCATCCACGAGAGGGTCGCGCCCGCGTCCTTCGACGCGCCGGCCTGCTTCTGTGCCCACCGCGCCAGCTCCTGCTCTTCGATCGGCGCGGGAGCCGTCTCGATATCGGGGAGCTCGGCCGGTCGCTCGCGCCCGGCGCGCCGGTGGAGGTCCGCGATCTTGTGCCGCGCCACCCCCGTGAGCCATTTGCGCAGCTCGACCTTCTCGGCGGGGACCGTCTCCGAGGCGAGGGCCTCCATGAGCACGGTCTGCACGACGTCGTCGACGTCGTGGTCCGGCACCCGGCGCCGGACGTAATCGGAAAGCATCGACCGAATCTCGGGGGAACCGAGCATCTTTCGCTGCGCCGTCTGCCGTTCGGGGGGCGTGGCCATGCTCATCGTCGAGGCTATCGCTCTGGGGTCTCGGAGTGTGACGGAGAAAAACCTGCTATGGTCCGCCCCCGTGCCGAAGGCTCCTCCACAGCACTGGCTGATTAAAAGCGACGCGCAGCAGTATTCTTGGGCCCAGCTCGAAAAGGATGGCCGCACCCGCTGGGACGGCGTGCGCAACTTCGAGGCGCGGAACTTCCTTCGCTCGATGAAGGAAGGTGACCTCCTCCTCTTCTACCATTCGGGCGAAGGCAGCAAAGAGCTCGTCGGCCTCGCCAAGGTGGTGAAGGAGGCCTATCCGGATCCGACCGCCCCCGCGGAGGACTGGAGCGTGGTGGATCTCGTCCCGCTGAAGCCGCTCAAGAGCGCGGTCCCGCTCGACGTCATCAAGAGCGACCCGGACCTCGTCGACATGGCGCTGCTGAAGCGGTCGAGGCTCAGCGTCGTCCCGGTCACGAAGGGGCAATTCGACCACATCCTCAAGCTCGCGAGGACGAAGGTATGAGACTGCTCGCACGGTTGGTCGTCGCCGCGACCCTCCTCATCGGCTGCGAAGGGCCGAGCGTCCCCAGCGTCGTGGAGGGCGAGCCGGTCTGCAAAGACTTCAAGCAGGCGAACGAGACGCTCAAGGGTGGCCTCAAGCACCCCGTGCGTCTCAAGATCAACGAAGGCAAGACGCTCGTGGCGACGGTGATGCTCTACGGCATACCCGAGTCGTCGAACGTCCCGACGCGCTTCCTCTTGCCCGACAGCAACGCGGACTACTCACTCGAGTGGGCCCAATGCAAGGTCCCCCGCGCGCCGACCTCCTTCGATCCTCGTGACCGGGACGCGAAGCGGCAGGCTGGACAGTCGGGCGGCAGCTACGACTGCGCCGAGGCCGACGTCTACGAGACGACGAAGCACTCGACGAAGAAGGGCGACCCGGCGAGCCACAAGATCGCCATGGTCGCCCCGCCCGACGTCGAGTGCTGGTGAAAGACGGCGCGCCGCCGAAGAACGGCGCGCGCGTGGAGCTCAGGCCGACGCGACCGGGGGCTGCCAGGTTCGCTTGAGCTCGGCCCGTCGTCGCCTGTCCTCCGCCGTCGGAGGGGCCTCGATCGGGAGCGGGCTCTTCACGTAGGTCGGGTTCAGCTTCGTCGGCCACTTGTGGTGGTTCGCGTGCATGTAGATCCCGAGGAACAGCTTGTTCCCGATCCGGTAGTAGCCGTGGTCGAGGTTCACCGGCTTGTAGTCGGCCGTCGGCGACTTCGCGTTGTGGGTCGACCAGTTGAAGTGCACGAGGTGGGCGGCGGCGATGAGCGACGCCGGCAGCAGGAAGACGAAGAACCCGACCGGACCGGCGAAGACGTAGAACATCGCGATGACGATGATGTTCGTCGCGTAGCTCACGTACGCGCGACGCTTCTCGTAGGCTCGCGTCTCCGGGTTATCGCCGTAGAGCTCGTAGTAGGTCTGCTGGAGCTGCTTCTCGACGTTCACCACCGTGAGGGCGAGGTGCTTGAAGTAGCTGGGCAGGCAGGGGTGAGGGTCCTTCTCGAAATCGTCCGAGAAGCGGTGATGTCGCTGGTGCACGACCTCCCACGAGGCGAAGCGCACGACGACGAAGAGGCCGCAGAGCTCGCCGACGATCCGGTTCAGCGGCCGCGGGAGGCTGTTGTGCGTGCACACGTGGGTGAGCACGTGGCACATGATGAAGAAGTAGACGAACAACGGGAACAGGGCGAGGTGCCAGAGCTGGAAGGGACCGAAGAAGGCCCCCTCGCCGAAGAAGCCCTTGTGCCCGAGCGAGAGCATCAACGAGATGCCGAGAAGGCCGAGCAGCGCGTAGAACCCGTCGTAGTAGAGATAGAAATATCGATTCTGGCGGAGCTGAGCGAAGGGCAGCGTCCTCAGCACGGAGATGTTGGCGGCGCTCACTGATTTGCCTCCCTTGCCCGCGATCACAGTCCCGGGCCGGTCCTCCCCGATCGAGACCCAGACCGAGGGCCCCGATTGAGGGCCTGATATCTCATGCGTTCGACCACGTCTAGCAAGAGCTGACCAAGATTTCGACACTTGGGGCGGCGGTGCTGGCTTCCTGCGTGCACGGCGGTTCGCTGCCTGTGCGTTGATTCGAACGAGCCGACCGAGTAGGAGCCATCGTGCCTCGCTCCGTTCGGGCGAGGCGGGAGATCCCATGACCGGATCCAATCTTGCCCTTCCCGCGGACGGGGCCGCGACCGGCGAGGGGGCGACGAGAACGAGCCGCGCCCGAATCCTCAAGCACCCGGCGGAGCGGCGTCAGCTCGGCATCGTCGCGACGTACTGGGCGCTCCTCGGGGCGATGTACTTCGTGCCCGCCTGCCGGAACATCGGGTTCCTGTTCTTCGCGTGCTTCTTCAGCTTCCTGAACTCGGTGGTCATCCACAACCACATGCACCAGGGCATCTTCCGATCGAAGACGCTCAACCTGGCGATGCGGCGGGTGCTGTCCTTCGGAGCGCTCTATCCGGCGACGGTGAACATCGCCGCTCACAACCTCGTTCACCATCACTTCGACGACGACGGGCAGCCGGATTGGGCTGCTCCCGAGCACGTCGACTTCAAGTGGAACCTCCTCAACCTGCTCCACTTCCCCAATGTCACAGGGCCGAACACGTTCGCTGGGGTGCAGCGGTTCGCGGACATCGCCGGCCGCGAAGACTTCAAACGCCAGTACCTCTACGACAATGTCTTCGCCTTCGGCCTGACGGGGATCCTGATGGTCTTCGACTTCTGGACGACGCTGTTCTTCATCGTCATTCCCCAGCTCTACGGCGCGCGCTCGATCCTCCGCATCAACATCATCCAGCACGATGGATGCGACACCGCCGCCGAGTGGAATCACTCCAGGAATTTCGTCGGCAAGGCCTTCAATTGGATCATGTGCAACAACGGCTACCACACGATCCATCACAATCGCGCGGGCCTGCACTGGTCGGTGCTCCACGAGGCCCACGCCCGCGAGGTGAAGCCACGCATCGATCCCTCGCTCGACGAGCCGAGCATGGTCGCCTATCTGCTGCGCACTTATCTGTTCCACGTCGCGCGCCCCGCGTCCCGCGACGTCGCCGCCGCCGAGAAGAAGGCGGCCGCCTCGGACGCGATGGTCGCCCTCGCCTCCCGCGAGGAGCGGCGCGCGATCGCGGCGCGGGAAGGAGAGGTCTCGTGCTGAGCCACGCGACGATGGGCGTCGTCGCCCTGGTGATCCTCTGGGGGAACACCCTCCTCGTCGCCCTCGCGACGGCGAAGCAGGCGCTCGCGCTCCTCGGGCGCGCGCGAGCCTTCGAGGGGGCGGTGCGCGGCCGCGTCGTGGGGCCGGGCCCCATCGCCGAGCACGAGGTCGCTCAGAAGGGGCGGCTCGCTTCCGGCAAGACGATGTCGATCGTGTTCCACGACTGCGCGTTCTCCTCGCGCTCGCTCGGCGGCGAGATCGAGGCGGCGGACGGGGCGCGCTTCGTCATCGGGGCGGGCCCCGCCGAGGTGTGGGTGACGGAGCAGGCGACGCGAGCAGCGCAGCGCTGTTCGAGCACGGCCGCCTTCGAAGAGGCCTACGCCGCCGCGCGGAAGGTGAAGGGCTGGTCGCGCTCCGTGATGACGTCGATCGAGCAAGGCGCGGAGGTGTTCGTCGCGGGGGAAATCGCCCCCGCGGCAGGCGCCCCTGCCTCGGTCCTCCCCGGCCCGGAAGGCTTGCTGATCGCGACCTTCGATCCGAAGGGTTGGGTGCACGGACGCGTCTTCGCCGCGCTCGGTGGGTTCATCCCCGCCATATTCGCGGGCGCCCTCGGGTGCACCCTCCTCGCCCTGACCGAGCCGGTCCTCGAGAGCACCACGAGCAAGATCGGCGGGGTCGCCGGCCTCGTCTTCTTCCTGTTGGTCCTCCCCGCGGGCACCGCGGTCCGCGACTGGCTTCGTCCCCCGTCGCGCCGGTTCCTTCGCGGGCGCTGGGAGCATCCGGATCCGGCGCGGGCCAGCGCCTCCGCCCCCGCCGAGCAGGAAGCGGCCCTCTGATCTCGTTCTCGCGCGCGCACCGGATCAGGTGGGCCCGAGCAGGCTCATCAGATCGTCGATATCGAGATCGCCGGGGCCGCCGCCCTTCATCGCCTTGTCCATGAGGCTCTTCAGCTTCGGATCCATCGCCGCCGGATCGAGGCCCATGGAAGGTCCGAGCATGTCGAGGAGACTGCCCGCGCCGATGTCTTCGTCGCCGTGGCTCTCCTCGAGCCAGTGGCGCGCGAGCTCGCGGATGCGCGCTTCCTTGGCGGGGCTCTGCTTCACGAGCGCCTCGACGAGCGCCCCCGGCATCGCGATCCGGAGGCGATTGGCCTCCACGTAGCGGCGCACCCCCTCGAAGAAGTCTGCTTCCCCCAGCTCGTCCCGGAGCGCGAGCCAGAGGTAGGGCGCCTTGCCGTAGACGATCCCGGCGTAGCTCACCATGTCGCCGAACGCGGAGACGGGCCGGTCCACCGAGCCATCCGGCTTCCCCAGCATGCGCATCGTCTTGTACCCCATGGCGACGTTCATGCCGGCCTCCTTCTTGGCGCGCGCGTCCCCGTAGCGATCGTGCATGTACTGGACGGCGGAGAACTGAGCGAGGCTCTCGTCGAGGTAGGGGTGGACGCGGGAATCGCTTCCGACGAGGCCGTGCCAGAACTGGTGCGCGACCTCGTGGGCGGTCGTGAACTCCAGCATCGAGGCGGTGAGCTCCTCGAGCGGGTTCTTCCCTGCCCCATCCAGGAGGGCGCCGAGCATCGGGCCGAGCATGCCGTCGCTCGGCAGCGCGGGCCGATAGAACATGCTCGCGACCGTGACGAGCCCGGCGAACTCCACGCCCCCCGCCCCGCCGATGAGGGCTGCCTCGCACACGTCGAAGTCGGCGTAAGGGTAAGGCCCGAACCGCTTTTCGAAGTTCGCCAAGGCGAACACGGCCGTGTCGAGCACGCGCTCTCCCGCCTTGCGCTCGCTCGGGAGGAAGTGCGAGCGCACCGTGACGCCGCCGACGTCGGCGGTCGCGGTCTCGAGCTTGTCGCTCGCGATGATGGCGAAGTCGCGCACGAGGCCCGCGTCGACCTCGATCTCGCGTCGTCCGGCCCGCACCTCGTCCTTGCGCGCGACCCCGCTCGTCGCGGCGTGGACCGACTCGGGGACGTCGATGCGCGCGTGCACGTTGGAGAGATCGTCGCTCCCGAGATCCCCCATCGTGCTGTCGTCGGCGCGCTCCCAGGCGCCATCGCGGCGCCGCGCGACCACGGCGTAGAAATTCGCGAGGGAGACGATGTCGTCGCCTTTGGCCAAGAGCCCGAAGCTCTGGGACTCGGCCCCGCTCAACATCGACATCGACTCGAGGCTCTGCGCGAGCATGTTGGTGCGCGAGGCGTCGATGACATCGAGGCGTCCGTCGAACGCGAGCTTGATCCGAAGCCGCTCCCCCGGGGCGAGCGCGTGCTCGGGGCGGATGGTGATGGCGGTCTCGCTGTCCGCCTTCACGTCGCACGGAGCGCCGACGCAGCTGCCGGATTTGAAGGAGACGAGCGCAGGCGCGCCCGGCGAGCGCGCGCCCCCCTCCGCCGCGTTCGCGTAGACCCGAAGCACCACGTCCTCGAGCGGGCGCGGCTCCCCGTTCCGGAAGTAGACCTCCTCTTCGAGCGAGAAGGTGGCCTTGTCGTAGTCGAGGGAGACGCTCAGATCGTAGAGCGGCAGATCGCTCAGGCTCGAGACCCCGGCGATGCGCGCGGCGTCGGCTCGGAGCGAGGGTCGGAGCGCCGCGACGAGCGAGGAGGTGTCGTAGGCGCCGGCCGCCCCCGATGCGCCCGACGTTCCCCCGGGGGCGCCCCCCGGCGGGCTCGCCTTCGCGAAGGGCCCCGTCGGTCCGAGCCAGCCGTTCGGGTCCACCGAAGGTGCGGCTGAAGGATCTTCCGGCTCGTGGGAGCGACGCTCGGCGCTCTCCTTC
The DNA here is from genome assembly GCA_044225865.1 of Polyangiaceae bacterium. Lineage (GTDB taxonomy): Bacteria > Myxococcota_A > Polyangia > Polyangiales > Polyangiaceae > Xiheicaenibacterium. The sequence goes on from JBGAID010000178.1 coordinate 9,107, forward strand.
TCAGAGGAAGAACACGCGGCGAGCGCGACGAGCGCCCACGCGATCGTCCCCCGGCCCCACGCCCGGGACCCAAGTCGCGCGCTTCGGTTCGGGTGCATGGGCCAAGCTTGCCCCGAGACGGATGGGAGCGCCACGTCTCGTCGACGACGGCGGCGCGCCCCTCACGGAGCGCGGCCGCGCGCGCGAGCACGGCGACGCCGGC
>JBGAID010000179.1:0-9224 GCA_044225865.1 Polyangiaceae bacterium
AAGAGCACGCGGTCGCTCGCGACGGCAAGCAGCACGAGCTCGTGGTCGACGCCGTCGGCTATCGCAAGAAGCGGCTGAAATTCACGGCTGACGCCGACACGCGCCTCGTCGTCGCGCTCGAGACGCTCGCGGTCGCCCCCGCGCCCGCCGTCGCGACCGACGAAGACGCCGTCTTCGCCGCCGATGCGGTCGTCGTCGGCTTGGGGTCCTCGGCCGCGGCGGAGCCGGAGGAGGCCCCTCCCGCCTTGTCCCGCGTGAGGACGAAAGCGACCGCGGTCGTCGCGAGCAGTGCCGCCCCCAAGGCGAAGAGGATCCCCTTGTTCGGCCCCGATCGCACGGGGGGCGCGGGCGTCGCGAAGGGCGCGGGCGAGGGCACGCGCGCGATCGGATCATGGACGGTGGGCGGGCTCTGCTCGAGCTCGGGGCTCACGTCCCTTGCCGTCGTCCCCGAGACGAGCGTGCGGGGAGCGGGCCGCGCCGGCGGCTTCGGCTCGATCGTGAGGTCGACGGCGGCGACCTCCGCCAAGAGGGGCGCCACCGCGGGCTCCGTCTTCGGCGGCGCTTCTTCTCGAGCGGCGCCGGGCGTCGCGAGCGTGGACGGCAACGCCCCCGCGCTCGCGGCCTCCGTGGGCGGCGGCGGCGCGTCCGGCGCCTTCGGCTCCTCTTGGGACGGTGGGTCCAGCTGGATATCGGGGAGGCTCTCCTCCGCGCGCGGGTCGGGACGCCTCGGCGCCTTCTCCTCGATCGCGACGTGAAGACCGCCGAGCGCGGCGAGCGACGCGGGCACGGGCGTCGGCGTCCCCGTGCGCGGGTACGCGTGCGCTGGCGTCGCGCTCGGTCGAGGAGGGACCGGCGTCGGCAGCTGGGAAGGCCGCTCGCCGTCGTCGACCTCCAGATCGCGCGCGACCCGAGGCGAGCGCATGGCTGGAAGATCGACCCCGGACGCGCTCGATCGAGGGGTCGCGAACGGCGTCTGCGAGGGCCGCCGCTGAGGGGGATAGGTGCCCGTCGCGGGAGGCGTCGACGCGCGCGCCCCGGTTCCACCGCCGAGCGCGCGGAGGCCGGCCCGCGAGGCGATCCCCGAGCTCTCCTGGGGAACGATCGAGCGCGGCGGGCGACGAGAGGGCGCGGGGGGAGGCCCGCTCACCGGCGGCGGCCAGCTCGAGACGTCGCTTCGGATGCGGGGGGCGACGTCGGACCGCGCCGGGGTCCGAGACGCCTCCGAGCCGGACTCGAGGACGTCGATCGCGCCCGCCTTGAACCACGCGTAGAGCGCCTCCAGCCCGCGCAGCCGGTCCATCTTCGACTGTCGCAAGATGGTCTCGACCGGGGTCGACCCGTCGATGAGCGAGGCGAACCGGGTCCGCTCCGCCGACCGCATCGAGGGGAAGCTCTGGGTGCGGCGAATGACGACGTGGAGGCCGCCAAACACCTCCTCGACGCGGCGGATCACCTCGGCGCGGAAGACGGCGATCGTCTTCTTGATGGTGAGGTTCTTCGGGTACCGCTCCGAGAGCATCACGAGCTGATCGTGGGCGCGGAGCAGCTCTCCCGCGTCCACGAGGGCGAGGAACGACTCGCGCTGATCGTCGGTCATCCACCCGAGGTCTCGCTCGAGCGTGCCGTGGAGACCGGCGATGGAGAGCGGACGGAAGCTCCGCCGCCGTCGCTCGCCGAGCTCCTCCATCGGCACCTCGATGACGTCGACGCGGCCCGGCCCGGGCGTCTCCTCCGGCTTGGGGGCGACGGGCGGCAGCCCGAACGAGAGGGTGGCTCGCTTCTTCAGCGCCTCTCGCTGCGGTCTCCGGTACGGACGGCTGGGGTCGTCACCCATGGGGCTTCGATGGGGGGTGCGAAGATAGCGCGCCCGTGGTCAGGGGCGAACCAATCGGCAGTCTACCTCATCGCAACCCCGCGCGTGCGGCGAGCGCCGCATCGAACGCGTTTCCCGAGCCTCAATAGCCATGGACGGCTCTGCGCCAAGCGAAGAGGGCGGCGCGGTTACCGGGATGCACCGGAGGCGGGTGGAGCCACAAGCCGTGGCGAGAGGCGCTCGAGAGCGGCAGACTGCTCGGCTTCGCGAGGCCGGCCGAGAGCACGGTGCCGGACGACTCGGTCGTCGTGTCGTCCGGGTCTTCCTTCGCGTTGAGGGCGATCAAGACGCCCGCGCTGACGGCGAACGGCGCGGAGTCGTCGATGGTCCCGTCGCTCGAGACCCCTCGGTGCACGACGTCGGGGCCCGCCCCCGCCACCGAGACGGCCGCCCCGTTCACGTCGAAGAGCACGCCGGTGTACGTCTCGAGATCGCGCGGTGAGCCGGAGGCGGTCTGAGGAGCCCCCCCGAGGTCGAGCATGCCATTGAAGCCGTATTGACCCGTCGCGGATTGGACGAACGTGGCCGTCAACATGTCCAGTTGGACCTCGGGCATGGATTGTCCGAATTGGTCCTGAAAAAAGGCTCCGATGTCCGCGGGATCGCCCGAGAGGTCGAAGAGCTGGCCATAGCCGTCGACCCCGCCGAGCCGACCGGCGACGTACGTCCAGAACACGTACGCCTGAGCGTATTGATCATAGTTGGAGTAGGTCCAGCGGACGAGGGACTCGCCGTCCGCGAGGCCGGGAGCCTGGAGGTAGTAGGCGGCGGCGATGGCGTTCGCGCCCTCCACCGCGTTGACGGCGCACTCCGCGAGGCCCTCGTTGTGCCAGCTCCAGTTGGAGGTAAAGAAATCGTGGGTCTCGTTGTAGAGGAGGTGTTGGAACTCGTGGGCGACGACATTGACCGGGTCGAGCGCTCCTCCGAGATCGACAGTGGAGATGTAGAGCATCTCCATTTCGTTGGAGTGTCCGCCGAACTGCTGGGCCTGAGCGTCCGTCAGTGAGTTCGTGGGGTCGAAATAGCCACCGTATTGGCCCATCCCGTCGAGCCCGAGCAGGAGGATCTTGCCGTTTCCGTCCCGATCGGGAGCGTCCGTGAACAGCGCCGTCTCGACGGGGAAGATCTTCTCGTCGAAGTATTGAACGGTCTCGTCGACGTCGCTCGCGGGGGCGTCGGGGGTCGTGTAGACGACGACGTGCTCACCCACCGCTTGCCGCTCCGCGGTCACCTGGTACGGGGTGAAGTTGTCCGTGAAGTCGGACGCCCACAGGGTGACGGTGTCCGCCGACATGAACGTCGCGTTGGCGAGATCCAGCGGGTCTCCGGGGGCCTTGATCGTGACGGAGTACTCGACGCCGAGCTTCTGCTTGCTCGTGACGAGGGTGACCGTCTTCGCTTCGGGGTCGAAGGTCACGTCCCCGACCGTGAGATCGCCGTTGGAGGCGCTCTTGAGCAGATACGCCGTCCCGACCTCCGGAGGCGCGAGGTCATCGCCGCTCAGCTGAACGACGACGGTGACCTCGTCGGGGGCGTGGGCGCTCTCCACCGCCGGCGCGACGATCTGCGATCCCCCCGAGCCACCATCGCCGCCCTGGCCTCCGACCGGGTCGCTCCCCCCTCCGCCCCCGCCGCCGGTGGAAGGGCTGTCGTCACCGCAGCCGGCGAAGAGGACGATCGAAGGGCCCAGAAGCGCAGGAAGGAGGCGGCGAAGACGCATATCCTCGATGGGTAAATCGAGGAGGCAGGGGACCGCAACTCAAACCGTGTCTCGGACCGGGGGCAGCGCGCGGGGATCTCGCCGCCTCGCCCACTCACAGAGCACCATCCCCGCCGCGACCGTCACGGGGAACGAGTGATTGATCCCGTACATCGGGATGGCGAGCACGGTGTCGCACGCCGCGAGCAGCCCCGCCGGGACGCCGTCGTTCTCGCTGCCGAAGAGGAAGACCAGGTCCTTGGGCATGGGTCCGTCCCAGATGGTCGCGGTCGCGTGGTCGCGCTCGATGCCCACGAGCGGCCGTCCCCGAACCGCTTCGAGGAACGACGCCTCGTCCGGGCAGTCCACGATGCGCTCGTACTTGTGCATCCCCATCGCCGCCTTCTCGTAATAGGGCTCGACCCCGATGAGGAAGATGTCGCGCACGAGGAACGAGTGAGCGACGCGGATGATCGCGCCGACGTTGAACGGGTTCTTCGCGCGGACGATGGCGATCGAGAGATCGTTTCGGAGCGGCTCGAGCTCTCGCTTGATCTCCTCCGTGCTGTACCCGAACGGCGGGATCTTCACGGAACGAGCGGAAGCTGGCTGTAGTCCTTGAAGAGCGGGTAGATCGGCCCCTCCTTCAAGGTGAGCTGCAGCGTCCCTCCCCCGTCGTGCTGGAGGGCGAGGGCGCGGCCGGTGGTGGGGACGGCGGCGAGCAGGCTCCGCACCTCGTCGACGGACATCTTGTCGACGGGCTTGTTGTCGATCATCAGGATCCGATCGCCGGGCTTCATCCCCCCGCGGGAGGCGGGGCTCGAGTCGAGGACGCGGGTCACATAAGCGCTGTCGTTGCGGAGCTCGAACCAGTAGCCGCCACCCCACACGGCGCGGGCGGGCTGCACCGCGAGGGTGAGCTCGCCTCCGCCCGAGAGCTCGAACACGATCTCCTGGACGTCGAGCATGTCGCCGGTGAGGGTGAGCTCCCGAATGCCGATCGGCGAGTCTGCGAACGTGTTCGAGTTCCAGACCTCGACCCGGACCTTGTCGCCGACGGCGAGGAGGAAGTTGCCGCTCGGAGCATCCTTCCAATGGGGCTCGAGGGTGTCGGACTCCGGTCCCGTCGTGAGGATCTCCGCGTCGTTGACGAAGACCTTCGCGTTCGGGTCGGGCATGCTCCCGAAGACTTGGTCCCACGAGCGACCGTCGCGGGCCTTGGGGGGGACCTTCGCCCCCACCACCTTCACGAAATGCCGATCCGGAGGCGGCGGAGGATCCAAGGCGCCCGTCTTGGGGGCGGCCGAGATCGGGGTGGAGAGCTCCGGGAAGAGCGCGACGCACGACGCCGCGCCGGCGGCGAAGGCGAGGGTCGCGGCCAAGAGGAGCGCCTCGGCCACGCGCTTCGGGGCCACGCGCTTTCGAGAGGGTGCAGAAGGGGGCATCGCGCGCGACAACGGTAGCGCGAGCGGAGGGCCCGCACCGAAAATATGGTAACGGGAGCCATGAGCACGTCGAGCGAACCTGCTGCGGGAAGCGCGCCCGCGACGACCGTGGACTGCCTGCATCGCCACGTCGGACAGACGGTGACGGTACGAGGCTGGGTGTACCACCGCCGATCGAGCGGCAAGGTCCACTTCATCGAGCTGCGAGACGGCACCGGCGTCGTGCAGTGCGTGATGGGGAAGAACGACGTGGACGAGGCGACGTTCGCCGCTGCCGATCGCCTCGCCCAAGAGACGTCGATCGCGATCACCGGCGTCGTGAAGGCCCACCCGAAGAAGGCGAACGTGTTCGAGCTCGGCGCCCAAGGGCTCGAGGTCCTCGGCAAGCCCGCCGGCGAGTACCCGATCAGCCCCAAGGAGCACGGCACCGACTTCTTGATGGACCACCGCCACCTGTGGCTGCGCTCCAAGCGTCAGCACGCGATCGTCCGCGTGCGCCACACCATCATCAAGGCGATCCGCGACTACTTCGACGGCCTCGGCTTCACCCTCGTCGACGCCCCCATCTTCACCCCGAACGCGTGCGAAGGGACGAGCACCCTGTTCGAGACCGACTACCACGGGGACAAGGCCTACCTCACCCAATCGGGGCAGCTCTACATGGAGGCGGCGGCCGCCGCCGTCGGCAAGGCCTACTGCTTCGGGCCCACGTTCCGCGCCGAGAAGTCGAAGACGCGACGCCACCTCGCGGAGTTCTGGATGGTGGAGCCGGAGGTCGCGTTCATGGACCTCGACGGGGACATGGAGCTCGCGGAGGGGCTCCTCGTCTCGATCGTCGAGCGCGCGCTCACGGATCGAAAGGAAGAGCTCGCGATCCTCGAGCGCGACACGTCGAAGCTCGAGTGTGTGAAGCGGCCTTTCCCGCGCATCCGCTACGACGAGGCGGTCCGTCTCATCAACGTCCATCGCGCCGAGAAGCGGGCGAAGGGAGAGACGAACCAAGACGGATCCCCGATCGAAGACTTCGCGTGGGGAGGAGATCTCGGCGGCGAGGACGAGACGATCGTCTCGAACAACTTCGATCGGCCGGTGATGGTCCACCGCTACCCCGCGGAGGTGAAGGCCTTCTACCTGAAGCGCGACGCCGACGATCCCCGCCTCGCCCTCGGCGTCGACGTGCTCGCGCCAGAAGGGTACGGCGAGGTGATTGGGGGTGGGCAGCGCGAAGAAGATCTCGCGACCCTCGAGGCCGCCATCGAGCATCACAAGCTGCCGCGCGAGGCCTTCGAGTGGTACTTGGATCTGAGGCGATACGGCTCGTTCCCCCACTCCGGGTTCGGGCTCGGGGTCGAGCGGAGCGTCGCGTGGATCTGCGGCCTGCCGCACGTCCGCGAGACGATCCCCTTCCCGCGCATGCTCAACCGACTCGCGCCCTGACCGCCCGAGTGACGGTTCGCTGGCGCGGCGGGGCAAAGTCGAGCAAACTGAGTCAGGCGCAATAGATTCTTTCGGCTCGCTCCGACGGACAAACATGGCAAGGCTCGTAGGGTTCATCGCGAACCGTCCCGATCTCGGCTCTCGAGCGCTCGCGCTCGAGGCGAAGGCGTTCACCGTTCGCGTGCCCGAGGTGCGCGTCGCAGAAGGCGGCGAGCCGGGCGGCGGCCTGCCGGAAGGCGCGGGCAGCGTGAGCTGGGGCGTCGGCTTCTATCAAGGAGGCGAGATCCTCCTGAAGCGCCGGCCCTTCGACGAGCGGCGCGCGCTCGGCTTCGCCGAGGTCATCAAGGACATCCGCGCCGAGGTGCTCATCGGTCATATCCGCACCGCGACGGTCGGGGCCCTGCGCACCGAGAACACGCACCCGTTCCGCTATCGCCAGTGGTTGTTCGCGCAGACGGGCACCGTCCCGTACTTCGATCGGCTGCGCGGCCGGATGATCGAGTCGCTGCCCCAGTTCCTCGCGCGCGACGTCCGCGGCGAGACCGACGCCGAGCTCGTGTTCTATCTGTTCCTGTCGTTCCTCCACGACATGAACCAGCTCAACCGCTCGGACGTGCCCCCGTCGGCCGCCCGCGACGCCCTCCGCTCGACGCTCTCCCTCGTCGAGCGGCTCTGCGCAGAAGAGGGCTCCGACAAGCTCGCCCTCAACATGATGCTCGGCTGCGGTGAGTTCGTCGTGGGCCTGCGCGACTCCAGCCCGATGGGCTTCTCGACGATGGCCGGTCGCGCCGCCCTCGAGCGCCTCTTCGCCGACGAGGGCTTCTCGCGGACGAAGATCCCTCACCTCATGTCGGCGCGGATCTCGCTGTGCGTCTCCGACCTCGACGAGGACCGGCTGCCGGCCGGGTGGACCCCGCTGAAGGACCGCACGACGGTGACGCTGAGCCACACCGACGCCCCGCATGTCGAGGCGATCTGAGGCCCTCCTCCTCTGCGCGTTCGTCCTCGCGGGGTGCGCGGCGCGCGAAGGCCTGAGCGGAAAGGACGAGCGGCGACATCCCGACGGCGTCGCCGTCGATCCGCTCGACTACCCGCCGGATCCGAAGGAGCACGGGCAGGCGAGCGAGGGCGTCATCGCGCTGCGGACTCCGCTCGGCCCCGAGGCCGCGCGCGAGACGACGAGGAGCTTCCTCGTCGCGATCAGCCACGAGGATCTCGAGTCGCTCCGAAAGCTCTTCACCTCTGACGCGACGAGCATCAACCCCTCCACGCGCGTGCGCGAGAACGCCTTCTATTTCTTCTCTCGCCGCTTCGGGAAGCTCGACTACACGTTCCTCGCGAACGTCGGCTTCTACCAAGAGGACCGCATGGAGCTCTATCGAGCGAGCGAGGCCGACACGCTCTGGAGCGACACGGTCGGGCCGACCGCCTCCGCCGCCGCCGGGACCCCGAGCTCGATGAACGACGCCCTCGACACCGGCGACGTCGTCGTTCGCGTCCCCCTCACCCTCCCGCGCGTGGGGGCGAGCCCGCTCCTCGGTGACGAGGTCACGCTCCTCTTGCGCCGATCGGGCGGGAAATACGCCATCCACCGGGTGGTCGAAGACTTCACGCTCTCCAACTGAGAGGGGTAGTAAACTTGTCCGCTCCCCCTGTGGATCGAGAAAGTGGCGGTATGACGCGGTTGAAGGTGGCGTTCGTAGGTTCGGGAGGCGCTGCGCGCGGGCTCGCCCATCTCGGCGTGCTCAAGGCGTGTGAAGAGGTCGGGATCGTCCCGACCATCTTCGTGGGCACGAGCACGGGCGCCATCGTCTCGGCGACGTACGGGCAGGACATCCCGCTCGACGTCTTGATGGACGCGTATCGACTGCCGTGGCGCCGGCGGCATCAGGGGCCTCGCCTCTACCTGCGAACGTTCCTCGGAAGGCCGCGCGCGCGCGATCTCCTCGACCCAGGGTATCTCCTCTCCGGCGCCTTTTCGCTCGACTCCCTCGAGCGCTACCTGGAGCGCTTCCTGCCGCTGAACGACTTCACCAAGCTCCACAACAGCGTCTTCGTCACCGCCGCCGACGTCGACACCGGAGAGCGCGTCGTGTTCGGCCCCGGCCATCGCGAAGACGTCCCCATCAGCAAGGCCGTCGCCGCGAGCTGCGCGGTGCCGGGCCTGTTCCGGCCCGTTCGCATCGGTGGCCGTCACTTCATGGATGGCGAGGTGGTGCGGACGCTCTCCGCCGACGTCGCCGTCGCGGCCGGGGCGAACGTCGTCATCATCTCGAACGTCTACCGCCCCGAGCAGCGCCGCGCCCCGGAGCGCCCCATCGCGCGCAGCGGCGCCATCAGCGTCGTCCGGCAGGCGCTCAACATCGTGATGAGCGAGAAGGAGCGCCGCGGCGTCGAGCTCCTGTCACGCACCTACCCTCGCGTCGTGTTCCTCGACGTCTCCCCAGACATCGGCGCCTTCGGCTACTGGAACCGCTTCAACGCGCGCTCGCTCGTCCTCCGCGGCTACCGGACCGCCCTCCGCATCATCACGGAGGCGAAGGAGCGCGGCGTGTTCAACGCCGTCCTCTCGAAAGACGCCGCGCTCAACTGACGCTCTGTTTCGCGCTCGCCGCTCCGGGCCTCACGCTTCGTCCGCCCTCCGAACGTTCATCGCGCGCTTCTGCGGTGAGGGGCGGGGCGGCGCTATCTTTTTCGAAGTCGACGCGCGAACGGCGGCTGGTGACGTTCGGGGCGATGCCCTCCCCCGTCTCGCTTCGCTCGCCGACCC
>JBGAID010000048.1:0-85531 GCA_044225865.1 Polyangiaceae bacterium
TGCGAGCCGGAGCGCAGATCAAGGCTGAGGAGCGAGCGCAGCGAGCGACTCACCGCGCCGAAGGCGCGGCTTGGCCTTGACCTGCGCGAGCACGGAGGCACGATGGGAATGCTCGAGCGAGCACCACCGCTCGATACGATTGGGGGGGTGGGGGGCCTCGCCATCTCTGACGCGCGCACCCCTCCCGCGAGGCGCGCAGCGCCGAGCCGGGGAGGGGTCGGCGAGCGAAGCGAGCCGCGGGTGGGCATCGTCTCTCGCTCTCGCTCTCGCTCTCGCTCTCGCTCTCGCTCTCGCTCTCGCTCTCGCTCTCGCTCTCGCTCTCGCTCTCGCTCTCGTCTCTAAAGGTCCTTCGCCATCGCAATGACCTCCACGCTCCCCCCCGGCGGGTCCACCGCCTCCTCCGGCGGCGTCCTCCCGAGCGCGCCATTCAGGTGCCCGAGCGTGCTGAACACCCTCACGCTCTTCCCCTTCTTCGTCTCCGGGTCGCGCGCGAACAGCGCTGCCTTGCAGCCGGGCTGGGTCTTCAGCCACGTCACGTACTCGAGGGCTTTGTCGAGCGCGTCGTCGTCGATGGCGTCGTAGGTCACGATCTGACACACCATCCTCGAGGTCGGCCGCTGCTTCGGCAGGCCGGCGAGGTGGTCTCGGTAGACCTTGGCGATGGTGCGGACGGAGTGCCCCGACGAGACGCCGAGGCCCTCTTGGTTTTGAAAGTCGTCGGGCTCGACGACCTTGCCGCGGAGCATGAAGTAGCCGAGGGCGGCGCCGAACTCGTCGTAGACGGCCCAGCGCTTGTCGCCGGCCGGCTGGACGTCGTAGGTGCAGTCGTCGATGCGGACCTTGGTTCCTTCGACGCTCGTCTTGCTCGGCATTGCGCAGGAGGCATCATACTCGTTTGGCGGTCACGGTTCCGGGTGCGGAGGCCACGTGGCGACATGAAGGCAGCGTTTGCGTGGGCGGCCCTGTGGATGCTGGGGTGCGGGAGGGGGGAGGGCGCGAGGCCGCCCGTCGAGGAGACCGCGCTGTCCGCGCCGTCCTCGCCGCAGCGGGCGTGCTCTCTCGGGGCTGGCGCTTGGTCCCCGTCCGTGGATGGGCTGCGCGGTCGCATGGTGACTTCGCGCGGGGCCGACGGCGGTCTTCGGGTCGCGGTCGAGATCGAGCCGGCGAGTGGAGCGGCGCCGGTCGAGATCCACTGGGTCGGTCGTCCGGTGCTCGGCTTCGCAGAGGCTCGGGTGATCGACGCGCGAGGCGCGGAGGTTTCGGAGCCGGACTTTCGCCTCCCGGGCAACGAGCACACCGGCAACATGATCGAGGTCGTGTCGGGGCGGGTGGAGCGCGAGCTCGCCGGAAGCCTCTTCACCACCGTCGGCGGTCAGCGCGTCGTCCGGATCGGCGCCTTCTGGGCGCGCGTGGTCCCGGCCGAGAGCGGGGGGGTGAAGCTCGGGGCGCGGCTCATGGGTCACGAGCCCGCGACCGACGAGCTGATCCTGGAGCGCGACACGGTGCGACCGTTCGCGGCGGGCGATCGAAGAGGCCGCGTGTTTCGTGGCCCCCTCGATTTGCCGCCGGTCTGCATCGAGTAGAAGCGCGCGCGGCTCAGGCGGCGGTGCGCGCGACCCGCAGCGCGCCCACGCTCGCCGCCATCGCGGCGAGGACGACGAACCCGAGCGCGAACGCGAAGTTGTTGAGCGACTCGCCGAGGCCGAGCAGCCAGATCCACTTCTTGTCCGGGTCGGCGCCGGGGATCGCGGAGACCGACTTCATGAGGCCGGTCACGAAGCCGAGGCTCCCGCTCGCGAGGGTGAGGATCCCCAGGCTGAGCTGCAGCGGCACGTAGCGCCGCTCGGGCGCGGTCGCGTAGCGGATCGCCGCCGCGAGCAACATGAGCCCGAAGATCGTCGTCGGAATCATCCCGAAGCCACCCTCACGAAACGCGTCCATGGTCGTCCTCCATCCTTCCGAAGCGGTGTGGACGGGACCATTGCAGCGGTCGTGCCGCGGGTCACACGCCCGACTTTTTCGACGCGGGAGCGAGGCACGCGGGAGGAAGCGGCAGCTCGGAAGGACAGGAATCGGGAGCGCTGTCCGGCGCACCGGACATCGGGAACCTTCGACCGCCCCGCGGGTGGAAGCGTTGAAATGATGCCAACCATGAAGAGCCTCGAAGCGCTGTCTTGGGTCGTCCTCGTCGCCGCGGCCGGCTGCGACTCCGGCGCGGGGTCGCCGAGCGGGGCGCACGCCTCCGCATCGCAGAAGGCCACCGCCGCGAGGTCGGCGGAGGCCAAGCCGAGCGCCAGCGCGAGCGCCAGCGCGCCGAGCTCCACGACAGCGGCCACGAGCGCGACGGTCCCCAGCGCGGCGTGCAAGCGGCCGCTCTCGGAGCTCTGCCCGATCTGGGAGAAGAAGTGCCCGAAGGCCGCCGACGCGGAGGCGTTCTTGAAGACGTTCGTCTTCGACGAGAAGGGCAAAGAGCTGAAGGCGGCCTCGTGCAAGCGCGCCGAGCTCGGCAAGTGCGGCGCGTTCACGACCGCGAGCTACGGCGACGGGTTCAGCTCGTTCACCGTGTACTTCGACGCGAAGGGGGACATCGTGGCCGGGATCCGCGGCAATGATCACCCGACGTTCTGCGACGGCAAGAGCATGTCGGCGAAGTATGGCGAGGTGCCGTCGTGCGAGATCGAGAAGGTGGGAGACGTCTGCCGGAAGAGGTGAGAGCGAGAGCGAGAGACGAGAGCGAGAGACGAGAGCGAGAGACAAGAGCGAGAGACAAGAGCGAGAGACAAGAGCGAGAGCGAGAGCAAGGGCGAGAGACGAGAGACGAGAGCGCCCCGGCGAGTCTTGAGACGACGCTGTGCAAGCGCCGCTTCAGTCTCGAGACGACGCTATGCGAGCAACCCCAGTCTCGAGACGACGCCGTGCAGGCCAAGGAGCTCTCTGTCACCTATCGCGACGACGAGCTTTCAGAAGCCATCTGCAGCGCCGGAGGGGGGCCCCGCTTGCGGGGGGAGGTTGGGCGACGAAGCTTCCACCGTTCTTGCTTCAAGAACGGTGTGAAGTGTCGCCCGGTGCGCGGTTTATCCGCGCACGCGAGACCAATATCGCGCCACCCTCCAGCTCACGAGCCGAGCAGCGGGTCCTCGCGCTAGCCAGACAACGCTCCCAGCACCCCAACCCCTCAGCCCCCACCATCTCCCTCTCCGGCGAGCGCGCAGCGCGACGCGCGTTCTCGACGCGCGCCCCGCTCAAGTCGACAAATACTGCGCGAACGTCCCCACGTCGTTCGCCGCCGTCCGCGCCACGTCGATCGAGATCTGCTTCTTCCGCACCAGATCCACCAGAACGCGCTCGAGCACGATCATCCCCTCGCTCTTGCCGGCCTGCATCGCGCTGCGCATGGCGCCGAGCTTCGAGTCGCGGATGGCGGCTTGGACGCTCGTCGTCGCGCGGAGGATCTCGGCGGCGAGGACGCGCCCGCCGGAGGCGCTGGGCAACAGGCGCTGGGCGACGACGGCGCGGAGCGAGTCGGCGAGCATGATGCGGATCTGGGCCTGGCGCTCGGGGGGGTAGGTGTCGATGATGCGCTCGACGGCGTTGACGGCGGAGCGGGCGTGGAGGCTCGCGAGGACGAGGTGGCCGGTCTCGGCGGCGGTGAGGGCGAGCTGGATGCTCTCGGCGTCGCGCATCTCGCCGATGAGGAGGACGTCAGGGTCTTCGCGGAGAGCGTCGCGGAGGCCGGTGGGGAAGTCGCGGACGTCGCGGCCGATCTGTCGTTGGCGGACGAGGCTGCCGTGCTCGGGGCCCGCGGAGAGCTGGTACTCGATCGGGTCTTCGAGGCTGACCAAGACGATCGAGCGCGTCGCGAGGGCCTCTTGGGCGAGGGCGGCGAGGGTCGTGCTCTTGCCGGAGCCGGTCGCGCCCGTGACGAGGACGAGGCCGTGGGGGAGCTCCGCGAGCTCGTCGATCGGCAGCGGGAATCCGAGGCTGCCGAGCGACGGGATCGCGCGCGGCAAGAGGCGGATCGCCATCGTGAGGCCACGCGACGAGGCGTAGACGTTGACGCGGCCGCGGCCTCCGCTCGGGAGCTCGATGGCGGCGTCGAACGATCCGAGGGCTTCGAGGCGGCGCTCGAGGGCGGGGCCGAAGGCGGCGCGCGCGATCTCGAAGAGCGATCCGTGGAGCTCGGCGCCGAGCGGGGTGAGGCGGCCGTGGACGCGCGCGCGGGGGACGTCTTCTTCGGACAGGTGGACGTCGCTCGCGTTCATCGCGGCGGCGCGGGCGAGCATCGCGTCGAGCGGCGCGCCGAGCTTGAGGGGGAGACCGCCTCGCGGCGCCTGTGCGATCGGCGGCTCGGAGGTGTGAGGCGGCGGCGCGGGCGGGGGCGCGAGCGCGGGAGCGGCCGCAGCCGGAGCGGGAGCGCCCAAAGCGGCTGCCTTCATCACGATCGCGTCGAACGCGAGGGTCGCGCCCGGGCGCTTCGTGATCGTGACCTGGAAGCTTCCCGCCTTCTCGGCGTCGTGCTTGAACTCGACGCGACCGAGCTTGTCGAGCAGGGCCATGCGCGCGGTGTCGAGCAGCTCACCGAAGAGGCCGACGAGCGACTCGGTCGAGGTCGCGGGCATGGTGAGCTTCTTCGGCGCGCCTTGCGCGAACATCGAAGGAGGCTTGTCGCTCCCGAGCCGGAGCTCGTTCGCGCCTTGTTGGTCCACGATCCGGAGGAGGCTGTCGAGCGCGGCCACGCGCCGAGCATAGCCGCTCGCACGTGCGCGGTATTCCCGGGCGTGGTAACTGCACTCCCCCTCCGTGCTGTCGATCGAGCTCCGCAAGGCGAAGACCCACAACCTCAAAGGCATCGACCTGGATCTCCGCCCGGGAGAGCTCGTCGCCATCACCGGCCCGAGCGGCGCCGGAAAGAGCTCGCTCGCGATCGACACCCTCTATGCGGAGGGGCAGCGGCGCTTCGTCGAGAGCTTCAGCCCGTACGCGCGGCAGTTCCTCGAGCGCCTCGATCGCCCCCCGGTCGAACGCCTCGATCCCATCGCAGCGGGGATCGCCGTCGATCGGCGCGCCCCCATCAAGAGCTCGCGCTCGAACGTGGCGACGATGGCCGATCTGGAGCCGTTCTTCTGCGCCCTGTTCGCGCGCGAGGCGGTGCCGGTGTGCCCGACGTGCGACGTCCCGGCGGAGCGGACCGACGCGTCGGTGGCGGCGGCGCGGCTCGCGAAGTCGCGCTCGGGGGCGCGGGCGACGGTGGTCTATCCGGTGCGCGTGGACGGGACGGAGTCGTTCCTCGATGCGCGCGAGGCCCTCCTCAAGGACGGTTATCGGCGCATCCTCATCCAGGACGAGGCGCGCGAGCTCGACGAGGTGCCCCCGAGCGCGGTCTTGGAAGAGGGGCGCGGCACGATGCGCGTCGTCGTCGACCGCCTCAAGCTCGACAAGTCGGATCGGGCGCGCCTGTCGGCGGCGGTCGAGCAGGCGTGGGCTCGCTCCCACGGGAGCGCCTTCGTCCACGTCGAGGGAGAGAAGGAGCCGATCCCGCTCGCGAACGGCCTCGTGTGCCCCAAGTGCGCCCGCACCTTCGCCCCTCCTTCGCCGGCGATGTTCTCGTATCAGTCCGCGATCGGCGCCTGCCAGAAGTGCCGCGGCTTCGGCCGGACGATGGGGATCGATTGGTCGAAGGTGATCCCGAACGAGGCGCTCAGCCTCGAACAGAAGGCGATCCGCGCTTGGAGCGGCAAGACGAGCCAGTACGAGCGCAAGGTCCTCAAGAAGTTCTGCGACAAACACAAGATCCCCATGGATCGCCCCTATCGCGAGCTCACCCAGAAGCAGCGCGAGATGATCATCGAAGGCGAGGGGAGCTGGACGGGCGGGAAATACCCCGGCGTGCGCGCGTGGTTCGAGTGGCTCGAGACGCGGACGTACAAGATGCACGTGCGGGTGCTCCTCTCGCGCTATCGCTCGTACGACGTCTGTCAGGCGTGCAACGGCAAGAGGCTCGCCCCCGCGTCGAACGCCTACCGCATCGGCGGGCTCGATCTCGGATCGTGGCACGCCCTCGAGATCCGCGACGCGAAGAAGCGGGTCGAGGCGATCGTCCCCGTCACCGGTCAAGGCGGGGTCGCGCGCGACGAGATCCTCTCGCGGCTCTCCTATTTGGATCGGGTCGGGCTCGGCTACCTCGCCCTCGATCGCCAGGCGCGGACGCTCTCCGGCGGTGAGGCCCAGCGCGTCTCGCTGACGGCCGCCCTCGGCAGCGCCCTCGTGGGGGCGCTCTTCGTCCTCGACGAGCCCACCGTCGGCCTCCACCCGACGGACGTGCCGCCCCTCGTGTCGGCGATGAAGGAGCTCGCGAGCCGCGGCAACGCCGTCCTCGTCGTCGAGCACGACCCGCGCATCATCGAGGCGTGCGACCGCGTGGTCGAGCTCGGACCGGCGGCAGGCGCCGCGGGCGGGAGCATCCAGTACGACGGCCCCGTCTCGGGGACGGTGGGTCGCATGGACCTCGCGACGGGGCGGGCCCTCGCTCCCGCGAGCCCGGCCGGTCCCCGCGCGGTCGTCGAGGGGCGGCGCAAGCTCGGCGACTCGAGCCTCGTGGTGAAGAACGTCCGCGGCCACAACCTGCGCGGCCTCACCGTGTCGTTCCCTCTCCACGGCGTCGTCGCCGTCACCGGGGCGAGCGGCTCCGGCAAGAGCTCGCTCGTCGCCGACGTCGTGCACCGGACCCTCGCGCGCGCCCTCGGCGAGGGCGGGATCGAGGCGCCCCTCCCCAACGACGGCGTCGACGGGATCAGCCTCATTCGCGCGGTCGAGCTCGTCGATCAGTCGCCCCTCGGTCGCACCTCGCGCGGCAACGCCGCCACCTACTCGAGCGCGTGGAACCGCATCCGCGCCCTGTTCGCGGCCACCGAAGGGGCGGCCCAGCGCCGCCTCGACGCGAGCCACTTCTCTTTCAACGTCGCGGGCGGTCGCTGCGACGCGTGCTCGGGGGAGGGGAGCGAGACGGTGGAGATGCAGTTCCTCGCCGACGTGACCCTCACCTGCGCGGTGTGCAGCGGGCGCCGCTTCAAGGCAGAGGTGCTCGAGGTCCAGTACGAGGGCCGCACCGTGAGCGAGGTCCTCGCGATGACGGTCGACGAGGCCCTCGTGTTCTTCCGCGGGGACCCGGCGATCGTGCGCGCCCTCGCCCCGCTCTCCAAGCTCGGCCTCGGCTACATGACCCTCGGGCAGCCCCTCTCCACCCTCTCGGGCGGCGAGGCCCAGCGCATGAAGCTCGCGCGCGCCCTCACCGAGCCGAAGAAGAACGCCCTCTTCATCTTCGACGAGCCGAGCGCGGGCCTCCACGAAGACGAGGTGAAGAAGGTGTGCGAGGCGTTCGACGCCCTCGTCGCCGGCGGGGCGAGCGTCATCGTCGTCGAGCACGACCTCTCCATCATCTCGCGCGCAGACTGGGTCATCGAGCTCGGCCCCGGCGCGGGGAGCGACGGAGGGCTGCTCGTCGCGGAGGGCCCGCCGGATCGGATCGCCGAGGCCAAGACGCGCACCGGCGAGGCCTTGCGAGACCGCGCCCGCGCCGCCCTCGCGAAGGAGCCGAAGGCCCCCAAGAGAGGGAAGGGACGCGCGGCGCCGACGAGCGACCTCGCCCCCTCGCGCGGCATCGAGATCGTCCACGCCCGCGAGCACAACCTCAAAGACGTCTCTCTCTCCATTCCGCACGGCGAGATCGTCGTCGTCACCGGCCCGAGCGGCTCCGGCAAGAGCACCCTCGCGTTCGACGTGGTGTTCGCGGAGGGCCAGCGCCGCTTCATGGAGACGCTCACCCCGTACGCGCGGCAGTTCCTCCCCACCCTCCCGCGGCCGGACGTGGACCGCGTCGTCGGGGTGCCGCCTGCGATTGCCCTCGAGCAGCGCACGAGCCGCTCCGGGGCGAGCTCCACCGTCGCCACCGTCACCGAGATCGCCCAGTACCTCCGCCTCCTGTTCGCGAAGGTCGGCGAGCCTCACTGCCCGAGCTGCGGCGAGCCCATCGAGGCGATGTCGATCGACGAGGCGATCGCGCGCGCCCGCGCCGTCGACAAGAAGAGCCTCCTCCTCGCCCCCGCCGTGTCCGCGCGCAAGGGCACCTACCTCGACGTGTTCACGGCCGCGGCCCGGGCGGGCATGCGCCGCGCGATCGCGGACGGGGTGGAGGTCGACACGGACGCGCCTCCTCGCCTCAAGAAGACGATGGAGCACACCATCGACGTCGTCGCGTTCGAAGGCGTCCTCGCCGACTGCCCGCGCGCGATCTTCGAGAAGGCCCTCGCGATGGGCCACGGCGCCCTCAAGATCCGCAACGCCAAGAGCGCGACCGACGCCTCTCGAGACGTCTACGTGTCGACCTCGCGCACCTGCCGCCGCTGCGACATCAGCGTGCCCGAGCTCGATCCGCGCTACTTCTCGTTCAACACCCCCCAGGGTCGCTGCGAGACGTGCGAGGGCACCGGCCTGCGCGACGCCGAGGATCCTTCGAGCGGCCCGTGCCGCGCCTGCGAGGGCAGCCGCCTCGCGCCGCTCCCGCGCGCGCAGCGACTCGCCGGCCTTCGCTACCACGAGGTCACCGGCAAGAGCGTGCGCGAGGCCCACGCCTGGGCCCAGACCCTCGCGTTCGAAGGGGTCCGCGCCCTCATCGCCGACGCCCCTCAGCGCGAGCTCGCGCGCCGGCTCGCGTTCGTCTCCGAGGTCGGCCTCGACTACCTCTCCCTCGACCGCGTCGCCTCCACCCTCTCCGGCGGCGAGATGCAGCGGCTGAGGCTCGCCGCCCAGCTCGGCAGCGGGCTCACCGGCGCCCTCTACGTCCTCGACGAGCCCACCATCGGCCTTCACTCGCGCGACACCGCGCGCCTCCTCGGCAACCTCAAGAAGCTCACCGCCATGGGCAGCACCGTCCTCATGGTCGAGCACGACGCGGACACCATCCGCGCCGCCGATCACCTCATTGATCTCGGCCCCTCCGGCGGCCGCGGCGGCGGGCAGATCGTCGCGAGCGGTCCGCCCTCCGTCGTGCTCGCCGATCCGCGCTCTCCCACCGGCCGCGCCCTCGCCGATGAGCGCGCCATCGCCACCAAACGTTTCCCACTAGGCTCGAGCGACCAGCAAATCAGCGTCTACGGCGCCCGCGAGCACAACCTCAAGATCCCGCGCGTCGACTTTCCGGTCGGGCGCTGGACGGTGGTCGCGGGGGTCAGCGGCTCCGGCAAGAGCACCCTCACGAGCCGCGTCCTCTATCCAGCCGCGCGCCGCGCCCTCGGCCTCGAGGCAGAGGCGCCCGGCAAGCACGACCGCATCGTCGTCCCGAGCGGCGTCGGCCGCGCCCTCGCCGTCGATCAATCGCCCATCGGCCGCACCCCCCGCTCCGTCCCCGCGACGTTCCTCGGCATCTTCGACGAGATCCGCCAGCTCTTCGCGAGCACCCCCGACGCGAAGGTCCGCGGCTACGGCCCCGCCCGCTTCTCCTTCAACGCGACCTCGGGCGGCCGCTGCGAGGCGTGCAGCGGACAAGGCGTCACCTCCCACGAGATGAGCTTCCTCCCCAACGTCACGACCCCGTGCGAGGCCTGCCGCGGCACCCGCTTCGAGCCCTCCACCCTCGAGGTCCGCTACGCCGGCCTCGACATCGGCGAGGTCCTCGACCTCTCCGCCGAAGAGGCCCTCGCCGTCTTCAAGTCCCACCCCAAGATCGCCCGCCTCCTCGGCCTCGTCGTCGATCTCGGCATCGGCTACCTCAAGATCGGCCAGGGCTCTCACACCCTCTCCGGCGGCGAGGCCCAGCGCCTCAAGCTCGCCACCGAGCTCGCCGCCCAAGTCCGCTCCAAGCCGACCCTCTACGTCCTCGACGAGCCCACCACCGGCCTCCACTGGAGCGACGTCGCCCGCCTCATCGACGTCATGGACAAGCTCGTCCAGCGCGGCGACACCGTCGTCGTCATCGAGCACCACCCCGGCGTCATCGCCTCCGCCGACTGGATCCTCGAGCTCGGCCCCGACGGCGGCCGCGCCGGCGGCGAGCTCGTCGCCACCGGCACCCCGCGCCAGATCGCCGAGCTCGACACCCCCACCGGCCGCGTCCTCCGCGAGCTCTACGGAATGCCCGAGCGCGCCCCAACGAAGAAGGGCGACAAACCTCGCCGCGGCGCCCCTCGCCCCATCGAGATTGGATAGCCGCGATGACCACGACCCTCTTCGAGAACGAGTACGTCTCGTTGATCCTCGACGAGCCCCAAGGCCTCGTCAGCTTCATCCGAAGCGCGCGCCCTCTCCCGAGCGCCGGAGAGGCCCACCGAACCTTCGAAGCCCTCTCCGACGTCGCCGCCACCCTCCCGCGCGACAAATACCTCCTCCTCACCGACATGCGCGCGGTCGTCGGCCGCAACGACCCCGACTTCGAGAAGGTCGTCCAGGTGCTGCGGACACGTCTATTGAGCCGTTTTCGAAAGCGCGCCGCGCTCATTCGCACCCTCACCGGCAAGCTCCAGATCAGCCGGTTGGAGCGCGAGCACGGGGCTGCTCATGTCGAGACGTTCGATGATGAAGAGGCGGCGCTGAGGTATCTGCTCGAGCCTTAGCGAGAGACGAGAGCGAGAGACAGAGCGAGAGACGATGCCCACCCCCGTCTCGCTTCGCTCGCCGGCCCCTCCCTTGCGGCTTCGCCGCGGGAGGGGCGGGGCGGTGCGAATTGGGGGCGACATGGCGCGCTGGGCTAGCTCCTGGTCCCTCGTCGCTTCCGGACGCCCTTCTCGGCTCGACGACCTCGATGAGAAGGGGCTCTCGCTCTATGCGAAGGCAATTGTGCCCGAGAGGTCGCGCCGCGCGCCAACCGTCAGCACCGACGGCGTGGCGCGGAGAAGGCCGTTGACGCTCTGCGGAGGTTGGCGAAATAGCGCTTGGAGCTGTCGCAAAGGTACCTCGGCCATTTCGCGCCGACCGCACCCCTCCCGCGAGGCGCGGAGCGCCGAGCTTGGGAGGGGTCGGCGAGCGAAGCGAGCCGGGGGTGGGCATCAGCCCTCGCCCTCGCCCTCGCCCTCGCCCTCGCCCTCGCCCTCGCCTCTCGCTCTCGCTCTCGCTCTCGCTCTCGCTCTCGCTCTCGCCCTCGCTCTCGCTCTCGCCCTCGCCCTCGCTCTCGCTCTCGCTCTCGCCCTCGCCCTCGCCCTCGTCTCTCGCTCTCGCTCTCAGTCGCCGAGCTCGACGCCCTCGCCGGCCGCGTCGTGCGCGAGCTCTGCGGGATCCCCGACAGAGCGCGCGCCAGAAGGATGAAGGAGGCGCTCCCGGACAAGGCGTCGGGGGCTCGATTGCCCATGGGCGGCCCGGCGCCCGTGTGGCAGCCTCCTCGCGTGACGCCGCCGCGCTCCTTCGCCGCCGGGTTGGTGATTGTGGCGCTCGGCCTCGCGAGCTGCGCCGAGAAGCGCTCCCATCGCAGCAGCGGCGACGAGGCAGACGGGGAGAGAGGCGAGGCGAGCACGAGCGCGCGCCCGGAGCACGCTTCGTCGTCTGTCCCCGATCGCTCGACGCGCATGCCCCGCGGCAAGGGGTCCCCGAAGCTCACGGTCGAGCGCCATGATGCGACCGACCCGTTGCTGAAGACGACACTCCGCCAATCGCTCCAGGGCGGGCGCGAGCCGTTCATGGACTGTTATGCCTCCGCCCTCGCCCGCGACCCGACCGCCGGGGGCAGCGTCACGATCGCCTTCGAGCTCGCGGAGACCTCGCCCACTCCGACGAATGTCGTGTCGACCGAGGAGACCACCTTCACCGATCCGGAGATGGTCACCTGCGTGCTCGCCGCCTTTCGGACAGTCAAGCTCTTGCCATCGGCCGCGAAAGGGAGTGTCCGTCTCGGGTTCCGGCCCGGAGCGCCCGGTCTGCCGTTGAGCCTTCGCACCGTCGGCAGCGACGCGAAGGTCGGCGGCGCTCCCGCCAAACGCGCCACCTTGAAAGACATCGCGGCCGCGCTCGAGCGGGCAGGTCTTCGAGAGGTCGTCGTCACCGAAGCGGACTCGGCGACCCGCGCCTGCGGGCGAGTCCGCGCCCGCCGCGACGCCGACGAGGTCACCGTCTTCTTTTATCCGGATATCGCGGCCTCCGATGGCCCCCGGTTGGCTCCCGACGACCTCGACCAATACAAGCGCTCGGGCGCGATCGTCACCGACCAGACCTTCCTCGTCGCCGCCGTCTTCTCCAGCGGAAAGGTCTCGGCCGCGCGGGCTTTGCTGCGCGAGATCGTGTCGGGGGAAGACGTCGAGAAGTGAGGAGCTCCGCCGCCGCCGGCGCTGGCCATCTATCGGGGATGGAGCCCGACGATGCTGGGCATCGAGATGGTCAATCCTTCGGATCCAGATAGTCGCACACGGGCGGTCGCGCCTTTTCGTCGATGGGCCGAACGTAGTCCGTGAAGGCGTCGACGGGCTCCTCCTGGCCCACCGTGAAGGTGAAGTGAAGCACGACCGTGCCTGCACCTCCGCAGATGGGGATCGTGACGAAGCGGTATCGCTGGTGGTCCTTCTCGTTGCGCCATGACTGCTCGACGCCGTCGCCGAGGCGGGTGCGGACGGTCCTCCGCCCGGTGCGGGCGAGCGCTCCCCCGGTCGCGCCGAGCAGCTGATCCTCTCGCTCCGCGATCTGCTCTTCGATCCGCGTCGGGGAGGAGATGCGGAAATCGATGTCTAGCCCGCCATTCGCATAGCGCGACTCGAGGGCGAGCGCCTTCAATCGATCATCGCCGAGGAGGGTGGCCGTGAACGCGCGAGGGATGTTGGCCCAGATCCCCAGGAAGTCATTGCGGTAGGCGCCGTGAACGATCACGCCCCCAACCGGGAGCGGCAGCGAGTGAACAGGCGGAATCGTGGCGGTGGTGAGAGGGACGACGGGCGGCTTCTTCGACTCGAGCGAGAGCAGCTTGTCGATCAACGCGGTTCGAATGGACTGTTCGCCTCCCCGCACGAACGCGACGGTCGTCCCGGAGCGCCGAACGGCATAGAGCCTCCCCAAGGTCCTTTTGCCGACCTTCTCCTCCGATAGACAGGAAGAGAGACGCGACAGTCGATCTTCGACCTCCGCCGCGTCCGCCTCGGTGTCCCAGGCGCTGACCCAGGCGTTGACCAGCTCTGTCTCGTTGCCGAGGATGAAGGCGTGGTCGCCATCCCAACCCTCCGCCGCGGCGCGGGCGGAGGCTTCCCCGACGCACGGCGACAGCATGAGGAGGATCTTGAGCTCGCCGAGGGTGGTGCGGGCGAGGCCCTTGAAGCCGGACGGCACATCCAGACTCGCAAACTCGCGCGGCTGCTCCCCGGCCAGATATTTGGCCGGGTGGAGGATCTGCTCCGACGAGGCGGGGGGCGAGGAGAACGCGCGATTGACCAGGTCGAAGCCCCCCGTTCGGTACAGATCGAGGACGAAGGCGAGGCCCTCCCGATAGGGGAACGCCACGAGGCGGCGATAGGCCTCGGGAGCAGCCTTCCACGCCTCGACGACGTCGCGCGGGCCGCGAACCCCCGGCTCGGGCGGTGACTCCAGCGCGTAGCGGAGATGACGGATCAACCGCTCCGGCGCGACGCCGATCTCGCCGGCTTGAAACACGGCCGCGGTGGCGGTGGCGTCACCCTCCACGAGCGCGTCGTAGGCGAGCCACGCGTCGGCGCCCCGCGCCTCCGGCTTGGGAAAATGCTGGTGCTGGAGGGCGTGCTGGAGCTCGTGGGCGAGGGTGGCGCGGGCGCCTATCCGCGCGTAGCTCGCGACCGGCTCGCTGGGAATGTAGACGCGGTCCTCGGCGCGCGAGAAGTACGCTCTCGCCACCGCCGCGCCCAGCTCGGCGCGGGTGCCGTTCTTCGCGTCGCGAGCGCCGGCGAGGATGAACGCGCGCGACACCAGCTGCTCGCCCGCGTCGGGCGCCGAAGAGGCGGCGCGCGCGAGGTTCCTCTTGATGTCGGTGCGCGGCACGAAGGCGACGTTCGGCGGTCGCTTCGCCTCGAGTCCTCGCGCCGCTTGGACGCGCGCGAGGATCTCTCGCGCGTCTTCGGGCGAGAGGGTGCGCGCCTCGTCGAACGGCTTCGCCGCGACGTGGTGGGCACATCCTTCGAGGGCGAGCAGCGCGGCGAGGGCGGCGCCCCCGATCCCCATCCGAGTCATGGGTGCATGTTCGCACCTCGGGGGCTCAGCGCGCGAGGACGAGCTCCGGCTCGGGAGACCACTCCTCGAGGTACTTCCAGGGGGCGGGCTTCGTCTCCGTGTCCTCGGGGAGGCTGCCGAGGCACACCTCGATCGCGATCTTCACGGCGCGGGTGATCTCGCGCTCCGCGTCTTCGAAGACCTTGCGCGCGGCTTCGCCCAGCGCGCTCGGATCGGCGGTGTAGGAGTCGACGGCGCGATAGAGCGGGTTGTTGATGTGGATGAAGCCCGCGCGCAAAAGGCTCGATCCCTTCACGCGCGCGAGGCGGCCTGCCTCGAACGCGATCTGGTTGCAGAGGAACTGGCCGACCCCCGGGCGCCACGAGGCGGGCAGGCTCTCCTTGGTCAGCGCCTGGATGATCTGCTTGGCAGGGAACGGCAGCATGAGCACCTTCGGCCACGTGGCGTGGGCGCGCGCGCTCGGAGGGGGCAGCCCCCGCACATCCTTTCCTGCGCGATCGTCGGTGGCCGCCGCTTCGACGTCGTATCCGAAGGGCATGTCGGCGAGGACGCCCAAGCAGAGGAGCACGTGCGGCTTGCGGATCGTGACCTCGCGCACGAGCGTCGCCGCCGCGCCGCGCACCTCCGACTGATCGATGCTGGAGCGGCCTGCGTCCCACGCGACGTCCAGCGAGAGGGCTTCGACGTGGCCTTCGAGGGCGGCGCCGTGGTTCGCGCCGCTGAGGACGAGCCCGTCGAGGGCGCGCGCGACGACCCCCGAAGGGTTGTACTTCATGTTCTCCCAGGGCCCGAAGCCGGTGACGAGGACGCGGATCATGCTTGGGTCTCCGGCTTGGGCTCGGGGATGGTGGGGAGCGGCTCTTCCTCTTCGTGCCCGAGCCGAGGCCGGGCGTCGAGGTGCACCCTTCGGAGCGCCGTGACCCCTTCGACCGGCATGGCGCGGTGGAGACGGACGACCCCCGCGTAGACGTCGCCCATGGTCGCGAACCGGACCGCGCCTTCGATCTCGGCCGCGGTCACGGCGAGGCCGGGGCGCTCGGCGACGTAGTCCACGAGCAGGTCCACCATCGCGACGGGCGCCTCTTCGAACGGCGGCGGCGTGGCCTCCGGGTGACGGCGGATGGCCCCGAGGGACCAATACGCAGCGTGCTCCATCGCCGGGAGCGCGATGCGCTGCGAGCGCTTCAAGGACGCGCCCGGGGCGAGCGGCGTGGCGCGCGGATAGGCGTGGGTCGTCACCGACGCGAGGCGCGGCAAGGGCGAGTCCCCGATCAAGACGCGCAGCCGCTGGTCTCGGACGAACCGGTAGGGCGCGTCGGGATCGTCGATCCGCTCGCCGCGCGGGCCTCGCGCCATCGGGCGGTCGAAGACGTAGATGGTGCGGTCGCCGTCGTTGCGGAGAGACCACCGGAGGAGGAGCGCTCCGTCGACGGCGACGGAGGCCTCGAGGGTGGTCGGGACCTCGATTCTCGAAAACGGCTCGGAGGGGGTGGGCTGCATGGATGGGCAAGCTCTCGTTCAGAAGTTCTCGTAGTCGCCAGCGTCGTCTACGCGGTATTGCCGCCAGCCTTTGTCCTTGAGGTACGCCTTCTCTTCGGAGAGCCAATTCGGATCCAGGCCCTTGCCCTCGCGGATGCGCTGGGCCTGCCGGAGGTTGTCGTAGAGGATGGCGTCCGGCGGGAGCTGGGTGCTCTCCTCGGTGGGATCGTAGCGGACCTTCGCGCTCGACGGCCGCCCCGTGAGCCATCCCCAGAAGCTCGGCTCGGTCTTGCTGCCCTCGTAGCTGCCGTCGGTGATGGTGACCCGGTTCCCGCTCGTTGGATCTTGCAGCTGGCGGAGCAGCTTCCCGCCGCGCGGCGTCTTCGCCATGTTGGCGAGGTCGAGCAGCGTCCGGCCCTGGAACTCCTTGTCACCCTGGATGTCGATGCTGCCCGTGCTCAAGCTGCCGTCCTCGTTGACGACGGTCGCCGAAGCCAGGGACGGGCCGCCGATCTGGACGGTGCCGGCCCCGTTGCGGACGCGGTCCGGGGCGGGCTCGTAGAGGCGGGCGGCGGGCAAGGACGGACCGTTGAGGCTGACGAGCCCCCCCGTGATCTTGGTCTTCCCCGCGCGCACGGTGAAGATCTCCGAGGCGGTCATCTCGATCTTCGGGGCGTACACGCTGAACGTCTTCGCGAGCAGATCGATCCGGGTCGCCGCCAGCTCGACGTGGTCTTGGAGGACGGTGAGCGAGCTCGTTCCGAGCGCCCACTTCACCCCCGTCGGATCGATCAAGACGTTGGAGTCGCCGCCCTTGTATTCGTGGCGGCTCGCGCCGACGTCGCGGATCCCCTCGACCTCGGTGCTGCGGACGGCGCCGGTGTCGCTCGTGCGATTGCCGCCCGTGAACTCGCTCTTGCCGAGGCCGGTCGTGTTGCGCACGTCCGAGCTCACGTAGTTGGAGGTGTTCTCCGCGACGAGGGTGTCCGCGTTCCCCGAGACGGACTTCTGAGCGTTGCCCTCGACGGATTGGGTCTGGTCCCGCTTCACCCGCCGGGCGTCGTTGCGACGGACCACCGTCTGCCGGTCGTTCTGGACGGCGCGGGTCTCGTCGTTGCGCACGCGCGTCTCGAGATCGCGCTCGGCGCGCATGGCGAGGAGCTCGTCGTCGCGCTTGTCCTCGAAGCGCAGCTCGTTGAAGCCGCCCGTCCCGCCCGTGGAGTTGCTCTTCCAGCCCGTCTGGGTCTTGTCGAGGGGCAGCTTGTACGGCGTCTTTTGAAGGTCGGTGAAGACGCGCCCGACGATCGTCGGTCGATCCGGATCGCCGGCCACGAACTCCACGAGGACCTCTTGTCCGGCGCGCGGCAGGTTCACCCCGCCGTAGCCGCGGCCCGCCCACGGCTGCGACGCGTGCAGCCAGCAGCTCGAGCGCTCGTCCTGCTTGCTCTCGCGGTCCCAGTGGAAGTGGACGCGCACGCGGCCGAACTCGTCGGTGTGGATCTCCTCGCCCGCGGGCCCGACGACGGTCGCCGTCTCGACCCCGCGCACGCGGGGGCGGGGGACGCTGAGGGGCGGGTGATAGGCGGTGAGGGCGCTCGTCGCCTCGCCGGTCATGGGCAGGAGCCGATCGTGTCGTCCGACGAGCGTCGTCGCGACCACGAGCAGCGGCCTCGTCGCGCCGAGCTCCGGGCTCGGGTGGCCTTCGACGACGAGGGTCGCTCCCGGCGCGGTCGCGTAGTCGGTGGTCGCGAACGAGACGACCCGAGCGTCGGCGCGCTTGGCGAGGACGCGCATCGCCGCGCGCTTCGAAGCCTCTTCCAGGCTCGTCCGCGCGGCGATGCGGTCGTCGGCGACGGGCGTGTCACCCTCCGACGATTCGAACAGAAAGCCGCCCGGCACGTAGTGGAACCGCTCGAGGGCGGCCTCGAGCTCGGAGAGCCGATCGCCTACCGTCGCGCTCGCCTCGAGGGGAGCGTCCCAGCCGCGACGGAAGTCGCGGTCGCGCAAGGCGAAGCGCCCGGGGCGCAGGCGCCGGTCGATCGAGATCGAAGAGATCGCGGGCCGATCGTGGATGCGCAGCTCCTCGAGGTAGGGGACGGTCCGGGGCCGAGCGGCCTGCGGCGCGTCGGTGAGGACGAGCTTCGGCTCCTCCGCTCCGATCTCGAAGAAGTAGGAGACGCCCGCCTCCTCCAGCAGCCGCACGAAGAAGGCGAGATCGCTCTCTCCATATTGGACGCGGATCTCCCGCTTCGGGTAGCTCGCCGGATCGAGCCGCAGCTCGGGCTCGATGCCGAAGCCGCCGAGGACCTTGCGCGCGACCTCCACCTCGCTCGCCCCCTGGAACACGCGGTAGCGCTTGGTGTGCTTGAGGGCCCAGAGCTTCGGGACGATCTCGACCAGGTACGTCGAGAGCCCCGAAGGCTCCACGTCGACCTGAACGATCCGGCGCACGACCCCCGCGTAGCGCCGGTCTCCGGAGGGGTGACGCACGAGGAGGGTCGCCGCCTCTCCGATAGGCCCGTCGAGATCGAGATCGGGGTCGGGGCTCAGCGCGGTGGCGGCGACGGCGAAGGGGCGATTGAGGGCCTCGTGGATCTCGAAGCCCCTCACGTCGAGGGCGGCGCCGGGGATCGAGAGGGTCGCCACGCGCGTCGGTTCTTCTCCGAGGGCCATCACTCACCTCCGATCTGCACGCTCACCGCGCCGTCGCGGAGATCGCTCGGGGCGAGGCTCATGAGGCGCGAGAAGGGGCGGCCCGCGCCGTTGAGGCTCACGAGGGGCCCCGAGACGTCCACGAACGCGAATCCATCGAGGCTCGCCTCGTTCTCCGAGAATGAGACGTAGGGCGCCGTCATCTTCACCGTCCCCTCCGCGCTCACCGACATGATGTCGCACTTGATCTCGATCTTCCCCGGCTCGAACACGGCCTTCGCTCCTCCCGCGGTCTGCATGGTGATCGACGAGGAGGTCATCTTGATGCTCGTCCCCCCGACCGTGAACGTCGACGAGGTCGTCCCCGTGATGTCGTGCTTGCCGTCGATCGTCACGAGGTCGTCGTTGCCGACGATGGCGGAGCTGTTCGACGTCGTGTACTCGCTGCGGTTCTCGCTCACCGAGGAGCGGAAGCTCTGGGCGACGACGTTGGTCTGGCTGTCGCCAACGAGGGTGTCGTTCGTCCCGCGGACGATCTTCTGGACGTTGCCGCCGACGGAGAGGCTCTGATCCCGCTTCACGACCCGGCTGTCGTCGCGCCCGACGGTGGCGGTCCGGTCGTTGTCGACCTCGCGCCGCTCGTCGTTGAGCACCGTCGTGGAGAGGTTCTTCTGGGCGTGCATGCGCAGGAGCTCTCGGGTCTGCGCGTCCTCCATCATCAGCTCGTTGTAGCCGCCGCCCCCGCCCGTCGAGCTGGTCCGCCACCCGCTCTGCGTCTTGTTCGCGGGCAGGGTGTACGGCACGGGCTCCGTCGCGTTGTAGGTGCGCCCCGTGATCACGGGCCGGTCCGGGCTGCCGCCGAAGAAGTCGACGAGCACCTCGTGGCCATGCCGCGGGATGTTGACGACGCCGAAGCCCTGGCCCGCCCACGGCTGCGAGACGGGGACCCAGCCGCTGCCGACGACGTCCGCGCGCTCCCACGGGAAATGGACGCGCACGTCGCCGCTCTCGTTGGGGTCGATCTCCTCGCCGCTCCTCGCGACGACCCACGCCGGCTCCACGCTGTCGACGACCGGCTCGGGGGTGCGGAGCGGAGGCCGATAGGGCCGATCCGCGGGCACCGCCGCCACGCGCACGCGCGGGCGGCCGTCGGCGCCCGCGTCGAGGTGCGTCTCGATCGCGAGCCAGCGCTTCGCCTCGCCGAGCTCGCGGCTCGGGTGGCCGACGATCTCGAGCACCCACCCGGGGGCGATGCGGGCGTCGCTCGAGGTGAACGCGAGCGTCTTCGCGTCCGCGCGCTTCGCCGCGAGCCGCCGCTCCACGAGCGCGTTCCCCGCCGCGAGGTCGGCGCGGGCGGCGATCCGCTCGTCGGCGACGGGGGTCGTCCCGTCCGCGCGGACTCCGACGTGGAAGGTCCCGGGCAGAAAATGAAAGCGCTCGAGGGTCTGCTCGAGGGCGGTCGCGGTCGCATCCATGAACGTCGCGAGGGGCTGCCGATCGGGGGGCATCCGAAGGTCCAGATCGCGCGCGGTGTAGCGGCCGGGCCGCAGGCGCCTGCGGATCGAGACCTCCTCGGCGCCGAGCTCGGGCGCGACGCCCGTCCCCGCTTCGTAGTACGGAAGCCGAATGGAGAGCGCCGCGGACGCGGGGGCGTCGTCGAGCACGACCGTCGTGACCCCGTCGATCGGGTGGAGGGTCCAGGTGATGCCGGCCTGCTCGAGCATCCGGCTCACCATCTCGAGGTCCGACTCCGCGTACTGCACCCGCATCTCCCGGCGCGGATAGCGCGAGAGGTCGAGCTTGCTCGCGATCGGGATCTTCCACTCGCCCAGGATCTGGAGGGCGATCTCGGGCTCGCTCATGACCTGGAAGACGCGGTACGTCCGCCGCTGCGAGAGCAGCCAGAGGCGAGGGACGATCTCGAGGACGTAGCGAGACGCGCCGTTGGGCACCGCCCGCGCGAGGCGGGCGCGGCGGATGACGCCGGAGAGCGTCCGCATCGGGAGGGGCGCCCCCGTCGTCGACGCGAAGGCGGTGATCGCGGCCTCGCGCCCCAAAAGCCCGTCGAGGTCGATCCCGGGATCGCTCGACGTCACGTCGACGACGGCGCAGCCGATCTGGTTGGTCCGCTCCTCGATTCGGAGGCGGCGGGCCTCGAGGGGGGGCGCGCCCAGCACGGTCAAGGTCAGCATCGGGTCGGTCACGGTGGTGTCGCTCATTGGCGGGTCCAGTCCTCGGGATAGCTCCCGTCGTGATTGACCCTTCGCCAGTTGATCCCCTGGTCTTTGAGGTACTGGGCCTCGCTCGGGGAGTCGCCCCAGATGGTGTTGTACTCCTCCCAGTTGTCCCACTTGTTGCCGAGCGGCTTCATGTTCCTCGTCCCGAGGGCGTTGTGGCGCGCGTGGGCGAGCTCGTGGAACAGCACCGTCCCCGGCATCTTCGCCGTCTGGCGCGCGTCGATCTCGGGCGGCAGGTTCAGGTGGTTCGGGTTCCAGCCGACGACGCTGTCGGAGCCGGTCCCGTTCTCCGCCTTCGTCCCGTCCTTCGGCCGGCAGAAGCTGTTGTCTTCGTTCGTCTGCTGGATCGTCTGGGTCTTCCCGGTCGCCTTCAGGTCGTCGAGCAGCTTCTTGCCGGAGGGGGTGTCGCCGATCTGTGAGAGCTGCGCGAGCGTCTTGCCGATGAAGTTCTTCGCCGCGTCATCGGTGTTCTGCCCGCCGTCGTAGAGGTTCTTCCCGTCGATGATGATCCCGTTGTCGAGGGTGATGCTCGTGTCGGTCATCGACTTGACGTTGGCGGGCAGAGACGGTCCGCCGACCTTCACCATCGGCGCGCCCTCCTCCACCTCCGCGTCCGCCTTATGTCCGAGGTGGCCGGCCCTGCGGCCGTCGAGGTTGAGCTCGATGGGCGCGCCCACGATCTTCGCCTCGCTCCCGGCGCGGGCTTGGATGTCCGAAGCGGTGATCCTCGCCTCTTCTCCGTCGACGATGACGCAGTCGGTGGCGCTGAAGCGGACCTCGGGCGATTTGATCGTGCAGTGCGGCCCTTGGAGGGACAGGTAGCTGTCGCGGCCCCAGTAGATGTCGATCTTCTCGTTGCTCAGGAACACGCCCACGTCGCCCCGCGTGCTCGGCAGGAGGCCGACCTTGAGCTTGAGCCACAGCCCCGCCTTCTCCTCGTTCTCGGTGGCGATGTGGACGTCGTCGCCGGCGACCTTGGTGACGCGGTTCAGCCCGGTGAACTCGTTCTTCGTCGCGTTGAAGGTGCTCTTGAAGCTCGACGCGAGGGTCTGGGAGGCGTCCCCGCTCACGAGCGAGTCGTTCGAGCCGAAGACGCTCTTCGTCCCGTCGCGATCGATGGTGCGGGTGCGGTTGCCCCCGACGGTGCGCTGCTCGTCCCGGCCGACGGTGGTGCTCCTGTCGTTGTCGACGGTGCGCCGCTCGTCGTTCTGGACCTTGGTGGCGAGGTTCTTCTGGGCGCGCATCCGCACGAGCTCGTCGCCCTTCTTGTCCTCGAACATCAGCTCGTTGAAGCCGCCGGTGCCGCCCGTCGAGTTGGTCTTCCACCCGCTCTGGGTCTTGTTCTCGGGCAGCTTGTACGGCACCGGGTTCTGCGCCGTGTAGAGCCGGCCCACGATGATCGGTCGCTCCGGATCGCCGCCCGCGAAGCCGACGAGCACCTCCTGACCGGCGCGCGGCAAGGTGGTGGCGCCGTAGCCCGCCCCCGCCCACGGGCTCGCGACGAGCATGTACGCGCTGCTCTTCTCATCCATCGTGCTCTCGCGGTCCCAGTGGAAGTGGCAGCGCACCCGCGAGAGCTCGTCGGTCGGGATCTCGTCGGCGGCGGGGCCGACCACCGTCGCCGTCTGGACCCCAGCGATCACCGGCTTGTTCGTGTCGAGCCGAGGGCGGTAGGGCTGGGCTGCGTCGACCGCCTCGCACGCCCGCTCGAGCCGCTCTCCCGTCGTCACCTCGAGGACGCTCGCGACGACGAGGTACGGCTTGCCCTCGCCAAAGGCGCGGCTCGGATGAGAGAGGAGCTCGAACGTCGCGCCCGGGCGCATGCCAGCGACGTTGGTTCGGAAGGAGTAGACGCGCGCGTTGCCTCGCTTCGCGACGACGCGATCAGCGAGTCTCGAGCGCAGCAGCTCGGGCCGGGTGCGGACGGCGATCCGATCGTCGCCGACGGGAGCGTCTCCGCCCTCCGCCTCCGCGAGGAACGCCCCCGGCACGTACTGCATCTCCTCGAGCGCCTGCTCGAGCGCGGCCGCGTCGCCGGCGTCGAAGCTGGCGAGGGGCTGCTCGCGCGCGGCGCGCCGGAGGTCCCAGTCCTTCATCGTGTAGCGGCCCGGCCTCAGCTCGCGCGACGCGCGCACCCCGTAGACGGTCGGCTCCGTCTCGCCGCCGTCGGCGTCCGCGAAGCGCACTGGTCGGGCGGGCCGGGGCGCCTCCGGCTCGTCGCCCACGATGAGCTTCGACCGGCCCTCCGCGAGCTCGAACCAGTAGCTCACCCCCGCGCGCTCGAGCATCCGCGAGAAGAACGAAAGATCCGACTCCGCGTACTGCACGAGCATCTCGCGCTTCGGGAAGGAGCCCAGGTCGAGGCGCGCCTCGAAGTCGAGCTTCCACGCCGCGAGGAGGGAGAGGGCGGCCGCGGGCTCGCTCATCGCCTGGAACGTCCGGTGGTTCCTCCGCTGCGAGAGCAGCCAGATATCAGGGGCGATCGTGAGCTCGTAGCGGGCGAGCCCGTCGCTCGTCATGCCGGCGAGGGCGAAGTCGCGCACCCGGCCCGTCCACCCGCACGCCTCGCTGCCGCGGATGTGGAACGCCGCCCCCGCGCCGATGACGGCCTCGAAGTCCGGATCCGGATCGCGGCCGTACCCGGTGAGGGTGACTTCGAACGGCCGGCTCAGCCCCTCCTCGACCCGCGCGCTCCGCACGTCGACGACGAGCGGAGCCTCGAGCTCCAGCACCAGATCCCCTGTGTTCATGATCCTCTCCGCGCCTCCCGGATCGCCCTCATGCTCGCGCCGAAGAGCTCTTGGCCCTTGGCCATGCGTGACACCCAGTGCCTCTCGATGTGGACGAACCTCGCCCCTTCCATCCCGAGGGCGGCCAGCTCCTCATCGAGGCGCCGTCGCTCGGAGGCGACCACGACGCGCCCGTACTCGGTGGGGGTGATCGGGCCGCGGTGCTTCTCCAGCGTCTCGACGTAGATTCGGTCGTAGGTCTGGAGCCGCTCGAGCTGCCCGTGGGACGCGAGCTCGGCGGCGGCGCGCACCTTCCGAGCTCGCTGCGCCTCGAGCTCCGCGGCGTCGATGCGATGCTCGTCGAGGGCACGCCTCGCTTCGTGAGGCTTCACGATCGAGAGGGCGACGAGCTCCGCGACGCGCTCGAGGGGGAGGTCCTTCTCCTCGGCTCGGAAGGGGAGGGCCCCCGCCCCGCCCGCGCTCCTCGGATCGACCTGGATCGTGTCGCCGCTCACGAGGGCGTCGATGGCCTCCGGGGTCGGCTCGGTCCGGGCCGGTAGAGGCGACGATGGCGGCGCCGAGGCCCCCCGCTGGAACGGCAGGACGGGCCGCGTCGCGCTCCGCTCGTCGACGGCGTAGGTCATCGAGACGAGGTCGTCGATGGGGGCCGACTTGGGGCCGCTCACGGCCGAGAGGGCTCGCTCGATGCGCGGGGTGAGCTCGCGGGCCAGCGCTGGCTTCGCCGCGACGAAGCGGAGCCACGACCAGCAGAGCTGCTCGAAGGCAGGGACGTCGAGGCGGGCTTGGCGGAGGACGGGGCCGAACGAGGCGCCCGCGCTCGTCACCGCGTCGAGGAGGTTTGCGAAGGCTCGGGGATCGTCTTGTGGCTGGAAGGACATGGCAGAACGCCCCAGGGGAGCGCATCGAAGGGACTCTGACAACCGCCTACGCCCCCGCCGCGCCGTCCTTTGAGCGGCGACAGGGATGTGGATCGAAGCCGACCAGATAACGGCTCGCGGCCCGGCAGGTAACGTCGTGTCGCAGGATGCAGAAGCTCACCGTCGCCGGTCTGGACGGGCCGCTCGCCGTGCAGTCGTTCCACGCGACCCACGCCCTCCAGGAGCTCTTCCACGTCGAGGTCATCGTCAGCGCCGACCCCGGTGCTATGGATTTCGAAGCGTTGCTCGGCGAGCGCGCGACCTTCGAGATCGGCGACGAGGGGGCGCCCGCGGGCCGGCGCCGCTTCGCCGGGATCTGCGCGCGCGCCACCCGGCGGGGCCTCGACGCGCGCGGGCTCGCGACCTGGGAGGTGACGATCGTCCCCACCCTGTGGCTGCTCGGGCAGCGCGTCCGGCGTCGGATCTTCCAGCACCGGTCCGCGCCGGACATCGTGTCCACCATCGTCCGAGAGGCAGGCGCTTCGGTCGCCCTCCGCGTCGATCCCCGCCGGCACCCGCGGCTCGAGGTGCGCGTGCAGTACGACGAGAGCGATCTCGCCTTCGCGACCCGCATCCTCGAAGAGGCCGGGATCACCTTCACCGTCGAGACCTCCGAGGGAGGGGAGGAGAGCGTGGTCCTAAACGACGCGATCGAAGCGCGCGACCCCGCGCTCGAGGCGCCCGTGCTCGTCGCGGAGGGAGCGACCGGACCCGCCGACGCCCCTCACCTCGCGGACGTTCGCGTGGTGCACGAGCTCCGCCCCACCCGCGTCGCCCTCCTCGGCTTCGACCCCGATCGACGACCTTCGGACCGGCTCGGGGTCACCGCGAAGATCGCTGGCGTCGGCGCGGAGCAGCGCATGCAACGGACGGAGTACGCTCCCACCGCGTTCGTGCGCGAGGTGGAGGGCCCGGTCCCGGAGCGAAGGCGCCTCGCCGACGGCAAGGGCCTCGCCCGCGCCGACGAGCGCTTCGGAGCGGAGCGCGCCGAGCGACGACTCCTCGGCCTGCGCAGCGGCGCGCGCGCCCTCGCGTTCTCGACCAACCTCCGCGCCCTCGAGCCCGGCCACACCCTGGCCGTCCGCGAGCTGCCCCCCGGGCTCGGTCGGGTCGAGAAGCTCCTCGTCGTCGAGGTCTCGATGCGCGGCGACGGCGGAGCGCTCCTTATCGAGGGCCGCGCGGTGAGCGCCCACGAGCGCTTCTATCCCCCCGTGCGCACGCCGAAGCCCATCGTCCGCGGGATCGAGCACGCGACGGTGGTCGGGCCGGCGGGGGAGGAGATCCACACCGACGAGCTCGGTCGCGTCCGCGTGCAGTTCCCGTGGGACGCGGAGGGCCGCTTCGACGACGAGAGCTCGTGCTGGATCCGGGTCGTGCAGCCAGCGGCGGGCGCGAGCCTCGGGATGGTCTCGATCCCGCGCGTGGGGCAGGAGGTCGTCGTCGCCTTCTTCGATGGCGATCCCGACGCCCCCGTCATCGTGGGCCGCCTCTCCAACGAGACCTGCCCGCTCCCCCTCGATCTGCCCTCCGAGAAGGCGGTGAGCGTCTGGCGGGGACAGAGCTCTCCGGGCGGAGAAGGCCACAACGAGATCCGCCTCGACGACGGCGCCGGCGCCGAGCTCGTCTCCGTCCACGCCGAGCGCAACCTCGAGATCCTCGTTCGCAACGACCGGCGCGAGACGGTGCTGGGCGCTCGCGAGCTCTCCGTCGAGGGGAGCGATCGCACCGAGGTCGGCGAGGCCCAGTCGCTCCTCGTCAAGAAGGACCGGATGGTGACCGTCGCCGGCAGCGACGATCTGGTCGCGGGGGAGAGCCTCTCGATCATGGTCACCCCCCCGACGAGCACGCGCCGCACGGGGATGGAGGTCTCGGACGGCAAGCTCTCCCTCACCAACGGTCAGGCATCCATCACCCTCGACGCGGGGAGCATCGCCTTCGAAGCTCCCTCCGCCGTCACCCTCGCCGCCGGCGGTCACATCACCGTGCGAGGACGCGCCACCATCGACCTCGCGGGTGAGTCCGACGTGAAGGTCCGCTCGCGCTTCGGGGAGCTCGTCCTCTCCGGCGGGCCCGACGTGCGCATCAACCCCGACCCCTTCGATCCGAGCCGACCGCCCGAGGACCTGCCGCGCGAGATCGATCTCGACGAGGCCGTCCTCGAGGCAGAGCGCGCCTCCCTCTTCGACGCGAGCGACCCGGCGTGGCTCGAGCGGCAGCTCGCGCCGGGCGGGGAATGGGATCCGAAGCGCTTCGGGGAGGACAAGCTCGGGGCCGGGTACTTCTACGTCGGCGTCCTCTCGACCGCGAGCGGGGTGCCGCTCCCGATCGTGATGCGAAGGCTCGGGCGCATGTCGATGGATGCGGGCGAAGCCCCCGACGACGACCGCGGCGATCCCGGGAGCGGCCCGTTCGGTGGCCGCTATCCCTACGGGAACGACCCCGCCCACCTCGATCACCTCCGATGGGGAGCCGCCTACCACGCGCGCGGATACGCCCCGTTCGATCCTCCCGAGCCCTGAGCACGCCATGGCCCGAGCGGACGAAGACGAAGACGAAGACGAGGCCGTCGACGAGGGCGAGGACGAGGACGACGGCGTCCCCGTCCTCGTCGTGCGCCGCCTCTCCGACCTCGAAGGGTGGGAGCTCTATCGCGCGTCGCACTCCGTCGCGTGGTCGCTCGCGACGATCGCCATCCTCCCTCCCGGCGAGGGGCGACCGATGGAGTACGCCCTCTTCCGCAACGACGCGGGGGCCTCGTCGATGGCGGACGAGCCCCTCGTGAAGGGACGGGTCGACGTCGCCGAAGAGGGCGTCGGGTGGGACGACGAAGCCCGCGTCGAGGTGCTCCGCGCCATCCTCACCCAGACGGAGGACGAGCTCGGCGTCGGCCCGATCGAGGTCGAGATCGATGTGGGGGGCGACGCCGCCTCCCTCGACGAAGACGAAGAAGAAGACGAAACGCCGGACTAAGACGGGGAAGCACGATGTCGAAGCAGATCGATGTCTACGTGGGATCGCGAGCCCTCGGCGCGCGGAAGAGCGAAGCCGGCGACGAGCACATCGTCGCGCACGCGAGCGCGCGCCGCGCCCAACGCCGCCACGCCGAGTACGTGGAGCAGCTCCACCCCGCCCTCCTCATCCCGGTGAAGCACCACCCGAACGCGCACTTCAAGAACCGACACAACTTCGTCGTCGGCTCGATCCTGCCCGAGGCCGAGCCCCCGAAGAAGCGCGCCTTCCACGCCTTCAAGAAGTGGCAGAAGGCGAACGGGGCGATCCGTCTATGGGGCTACGCCGTCGTCGACGGGCACAAGCGCTACGGCTGGGTCGAGCTCGATCACCTCCAGTATGAGAAGCGCAAGCACACGCGCGAGCCCGCCCCGAGCTACGACGCCCATTTCGCTTATCCGATGGTGCGCGAGATCGCCCGCTCGTGGCGCTACACCAGCGAGGCGAAGCACAAGATCCCCGTGCACGCGACCCTCGTGACGAAGGCCAAGCGCGTCGCCCTGTACCCGAACCCCGTCGCGCGCCACCGCCGCGGCTACGCAGAGCCGAGAGACGGCCGCTTGAAGATGAGCATCCGCTACGCGCGCAAGGCCAAGCACGGCGGCTACTGGCTCCTCTGCTGCACCGGCGGCGAGGATTGGATCTTCATCAAGCTGAAGAAGCTCTCCGACCTCCGCGTCAACGAGGGCTTCCGCGGGAAGAAGGCCTACCGCCTCGACATCGTCCGAAACTACCCCTACGCCTGGGCCTGAGCGCGCGCGATGGAGCTCCTCTCCTTCGCCCCGCTGCGCGCCTCCGGCGCCGTCGTCTCCCTCGGCGGGACGATCCGCCTGCGCGTGCTGGTCGGGGCCTGCTTCGCGCGCCTCGGTGAGGGAGAGATCCTCGAGCCCGATCCGGGCGACCCCATCGACCTCGCCCCTCGCCTCCTCGAGGCGCCGCGCCCGTTCGACCCTTCCACGAGCGCGATGACGCTCTCGACGTCGGACCGCCCGTTTCGGATCTCGCTCAAGGGCCACACCCAGGACGTCGCCCGCGATCGATCGGTCGAGATGCCGGCCGCGACGTGGGCCTACGCCATGCTCGCGTCCGCGGAGATCGGCCACTGGGTCCCCGCGCCGAAGAGGCGACCGCACGCGGTCGTCCTCGGTCTCTCCGCCGCGACGCCCGTCCCCCTCGCCGTCGTCGGCGTCGACGTGACCGACGCCCAAGGGCGCATGCGCGTCGTGTGGTGCGGCGATCTCGAGCTCCCCGCGGGGCGCGCCATGGACCGCGTCGCGATCGTCGCTGCGTTCGACGAGCCGCCGAGCTTCGACGAGCTCCGCCGATCGGTGGCCTCCCTCGTCGGCGTCCAGTACCGCGCCTTCGCCTTCGAGGCGGAGCCGAGCGAGCCCCCCGCCGTCTCCTCCCGCCTCTCACTCGGCCAGGCCCTCACCCTCGGCGCGGCGGCGAGCGTCGCCCCCTCGAGCGGGAGACCGGTCGCGCCCGCGCCCGCGCCCGCAGAGCCACCTTCGCCGGTCGCGCACGAAGGAGGGCGGGCGACGTCGCGCTTCGTGCTGCGGCCCGATCCCCGGCCCGTCGAGCGAGGCCCGCGCCGCTTCGAGGTCCTCTACGCGAGCGAGGAGCTCGCGCGCGAGGTCGCCGAGGACCGCCGCCTCGGCGTCGAGGCGAGCGGGGCGGACGCTCCGCGCGCGCGCTCTTCCTCCGCCTCCTGGCCCGCCCCGATCACCTCGACGCCGAAGGGGTGGCCGCCCTCCTCGCCGAAGGGGGGGCCGCGCGCGGCGGCGACCTCGTCGTCGTGCGGGCGCGGATCGCGGTGGAGCTCGACGAGGTCGCGAGGCTCTCGACCCTCGTCACCACCTTGCGGCCGCTCGCTCGGCACGCGCCTGCGATCGCGGAGGCCCTCGCCGAGGTCGACGCCCTCACCGAGAAGGGCGGCCTCGAAGCGGCTCCCCACGTCGCCGTCGCGGAGACGCAGCGGCTCCTCGACGTCCTCGCCCGCTCGACGAAGCCCGAGGTGCAGGCGTCGGTGAGGAGGGACGTGGACGTCGCGCTCGCCCGTCGCCGCGCGTACCAGACGCGCACCGTCGACGGCGCGGAGCACGTCCGGCTCAGGCTCGTCTCCGAAG
This sequence comes from Polyangiaceae bacterium, assembly GCA_044225865.1. Classification (GTDB taxonomy): domain Bacteria; phylum Myxococcota_A; class Polyangia; order Polyangiales; family Polyangiaceae; genus Xiheicaenibacterium. The sequence continues at coordinate 29,331 of JBGAID010000048.1, forward strand.
ACCCTGCGGCCGGACCGCTCTGCTATCTCCCCGACGAAGGGGCGAAGCGGTTGCCCCTCGTCCTCGCGTTCGAGGGCTCCATCCTCGCCTCCGTCCGCGCGCCGCTCGAGGAGGGACAGGCCGAAGGTGTACTCTCGGTGCGCGCGCTCGCCCGCGACCGGATCGGGCGCTCCAACGAGACCCGATGATCCCCAGTCGGCACGTCGCGCTGCTGCTCCTCCTCTCGCTCACCGCGTGCGGCGCGAAGAAGACCGCCTCGGGAAAGCACAGCGCCTCCGCGTCCGCCGCCGCGGGCGCCCCCTCCGCCACCCGCGCCGACACGCGCTGGCCCGGCCCGATGATCACGGCGCGCCACCCCATCGACGGCGTCAGCACCGTCGTGCTCCGCGCGGGGTGGCGCGGCGAGGAGAAGGTCACCGTCGATCCCAACGCCACCGAGATCGTCGTGCAAGGCCGGCCCACCCTCTTTGGCGTCGAAGGCGAAGGGCAGGCCGACGGCGCCTTCGTCTTCCAGCGCTTCGGAGATGCCCTGCTCGTCGCGACGAAGGGCGAGTACGTCTACATCCACCTGGGCGTGACGATCGAGGAGCTCGAGATCACCGTTCCCGCCAACGTCACCGTCAAGCGCGAGCGCATGGTGGTCAATCAGGACCGCGAGCCCGATTTGCGGCCTCCCGGCGCGCCCGCGCGCTCCGAGGGCCGCCCCTGATCGCGCGCGCGCTCACCGCCTTCGCGTGCGACCCGAAGTCTTCGCCCCAAGGTGTCGACACCTTCAATTGCCAGTTGGGTGCGCCCGCCCTCACCAGTCCTCTCAGAACGGCGCGGCGGCGGGCGGCTCCTCGACGCGCTCCACCTTGGGCTTCAACAGATAGGCGAGCCCGGCGCCCGCGATGAAGCCACCCACGTGGGCGAGCCACGCCACGTTCGACTTCTTGTCCAACATGATGAGGAACTGAAGCCCGATCCAGACCAATAGATAATAGACAGCCCGGATCTTGAACTGAGCAAAGAAGAAGACGACCCAGACCTTCACCCGCGGGAACAACACGAAGTACGCGCCCATGAGCCCCGCGATCGCGCCCGACGCGCCGACCATGGGTTGGGAGCTCGCGTGATTGGGGGCGGCGTGGGCGAGCCCGGCGAGGACGGCGCTCGCGAGATAGAGCACCGCGAATCGCCCTCGGCCGAGGCGGTCCTCCACGTTGTCACCGAAGATGTAGAGGAAATAGAGGTTGCCCAGGATGTGGGTTATCCCGCCATGCATGAAGGCGTGGGTGAGGATCGTCCAGGGATTCTTGCCGCTGAAGAACACGTTGGGGACGAGGCCCCATGTGCTGATGAACGCCTCGCCATGGCCGCGCATGGCCTGCGAGACCTCGAGCGCGAACACGGCGAGGTTCGCGGCGACGATGCTCCAGATCAGGACCGGCCTCCGCTTCACCGGGTTGTGGACCTCGATCGGCAGCGTCGTCGCGAGCTGCAGCAGATAGAGGGCGACCACCCCCGCCGTGCCGCCGCCCGCACCCGGGCGCGCGTTCATCGCCTTCGCCTCGGCGGCGATCTCTTGGAGCGCGGCCGACTCGCGGTTGTCGAGCCACACGCTATAGCAGTGCGGGCACGAGTCGATCTCGACGCGCTTCTCGTCCGCGCCCAACAGATGCGCCCACATCGGGCCGTGCCCCGCCGGGCAGTAGAGTCGGCTCTGCCAAGGGGGCGTCACGAGGGCCTCTTTGGGCCAGTTCCGCGGGTCGGCCTGGGGGCCCAAGAGATAGCCGAGCTTCGAGAAGTCGATGTAGCTCCCGCCGCAGCGCTGGCACTGATCGAACCAGACGTCCTTCACGGCTCGATAGCTCATTGGATAGGTGCAGCGCGGACAATACCTGCCTGTCGGATGAAGCACGTTGGATCGGTCTCCTGGTACTGCCGGCCCGAAGATCGTGCCTGGATCTGCTCCGCCCCCGCCGGCAAGTGAAGGGCGGAGCAGCTCCAGGCACGAAGCCTCGAGTCTGGCCGTGGACTTCTATGTTCCTGGGTACTGCCGGATCCGGAAGCGGCCTTCCGGCCGGCAGTACGAGGCGCGTTTGGATGAGAGCGCTGGATCGCGCGAGCTCTGGCCCGGACGGAGCAAGACATAGGCCGGGCCGGCCCGCGGAGGGCTTCCCCTATTTGTCGTCGCCGACGCGGATGCCGCTCACCTGCTCGAAGCGGTCGTGGAACGCTTGGGTCGCGGCGTCGGCAGGCTTCTCTGCCCCGCCGCCACCGCTCGAGCCCTCGCTTCGGCCGCCCTTCATGATGAAGTTGCCGGCCGAGATCAGTCTCTTGGCTGACTCTTTCCCGCAGCTCGGGCAGGTCGTGAGCGGATCGTCCTTGATGGACTGATCGGCTTCCCAGAGGTGCTCACAGGCGGTGCAGCGATACTCGTACGTCGGCATGCCCGTCATCCTACCGCGCTTCGCAGGAGAGCGGGCCCGCCGGGCGTTGCGGGCGAGGGGCATCCCGCCCCGCGCGCGGGGCGCGGATCAGGCGGGCAGGGGCACCTTCGCGAGGGCGCCCCAGCGACGATATGCGTCCTCCGCTCGGGCGCGGAGCTCTCCCGCGCGCTCTTTGACTCGGGCGCCTGGTGCGGAGCGGGCCGCGACGGCGGCTCGCTCCCACGCGAGGGCCTCGTGCTGGACGAACCCGCGCTTGGCCGCCGTCTCCGCCGCTCGCTCGAGGGCCGAGAGGCCTTCGTCGAACGCTCCGCGAACGCCGCTCAGCACGCCCGTGACGAGGGCGTCGAGGTGCTCGAAGTTCTCGGGGCAGCGCTGCGCCCACTGGGCGATCGTCCGCGCGTCTCGCTCGGCCACCTCGAGCGCCCCCGTGTCGGCGGCGGCGATGGCGCGGAACAGCGTCAGATCGATCTCGGCGACCTGGCCGGAGATCGCGGGGGCGAGGGGGGCGAGCTTCTCCGCCCACCCGAGCGCCCCCGCGGGGTCGCCGAACAGGGCGTGGAGCTTCACCCGCGACGCGAGGTAGTAGCCAATCTGATTGTAATAGTCGGTCGCGCAGATCGAGGCGATGTCGCGCTCCTCGTCGTGCTCGTCGTCGGAGAGGGAGAGAGGGGAGCGCGTGGCGCCGGCGAGGGCCTTGGCGACCTGCATCTCGTGGGCGCAGTGGAAGGCGGCGTTCACGACACGCTTGCCGTTGCGCGCGAGCTGCTTGCGGGCGAGGTCAATCACGTCCTCGAGACGATCTCCGCGCGCGACGCGATAGACCACCTCGGCGGAGAGGTTGTAGCAGCCATAGAGGATGTCGCCCGCCGAGAGGCCCGCCTCGGCCGCCTGCCGGCTGTCGTCGACGCTCGTCGCGATCGGTCGCATCCAATGGTTGTGGAACCACCCGTGGACGAACTCGACCCGTGAACTCCACGCGAAGGCTCCCTCGACGTCGGAGAAGATCGCGCGGTGGGCGACGGAGTAGATCGAGTAGACGTCGGGCGCGGACGCCCCGTGCTCGAGGGTGAGCAGGAGGCAGGTCAGCCCGATGACGGCGAACAGCTCGGGGCGACCAGCCTGGAAGGTGAGGGGCGCGAGCTCGAGGAGGATCTTGATCGTGCGCCGGACGCGGGCGTCCTCGAGCTCGGGCAGGCTCGCGAGGTCTTGGGGGCTGCGCCCCGCGAGCGCCGCCATGGTCGCCCCGACGAGCCTCCCGATCTCGGGGCCGGCCGCGGCCGGGTCGCGGGGCAGCTCCACCCCCAACAGCGATGCGGCGTCGATGCCGACGGCGACCGACTGCCGCGCGAGGCCGATGCTGAAGGCGCGGACCGCCTCGCGCTCGAGGTAGTCCACCGCGCGGTCGACGTCGCCCGCCTTCTGGTAGTGATACGCGAGCAGCGCGTAGAACGCCGGCAGCTCCGCGTGGTGCTTCTCCTCGTGGTACCGCGCGATCGCGAGGTGAAGGGCGCGCCCCTGCACGAAGAGCATGAGCCCGTAGGCGACGTCCCGGACGAGGTCGTGTCGAAAGCGATACGCCTGCGCGTGGCCGGCGCGCGCCGGCTCGAGCGAGAGCAGCTCCGCCCGCTCGAGGGAGGCGAGGTGCTCTCGGACGCGGCCTCGGTCTTCGACGCGCGGGTGGATCGACGCGAGCTGGTCCTCGTCGAACACGGAGCCGATCACGCTCGCTGTCTTCACCGTGAGCTGCACGTCGAGGGCGAGCCGATCGAAGCGGCCGGTGATGGCGCTCTCCACGGTGGAGGGGAGGGCGACGGAAGCGAGGTCCACGCCCTCCGAGACGCGGGCGCGGCCCTCCTCGACCACGATCGCGCCCGACTCTCGGAGGGAGAGGGCGAGCTGCTCGATGAAGAGCGGATTGCCGGCGGCGCGCGCGTGCAGGGTGTCCGCGATCGCGTCCCCGACCTCGCTCGTCGCGAGCCGCGCCTCGAGGAGGGCGCGCGTCGCGCTCGGGGACAAGGCGTCGAGCGTCCGTTGGGTCGCCCCGGCGTTCTCCACGCTCGCGAGCTCGACGGCCGGTCCCGGGCGGGTGGAGGCGAGGACGAAGAGGCCCGGGGGGCGCGCCGCGACGAGGCGCTCGAGCAAGCTCCACGAGGCTTGGTCGGCCCAGTGCGCGTCCTCGAACGAGAGCAGCGCCGGCGTCTCGCGGGTGCGCCGCGCGACCATCCGGACGAGGAGCTCCTCTGTTCGCTGCGCCCGCACCTGACCGCCCATCTCCTGGGTCGCCTCATTGTCGGGGAGGTCGATCGACGCGACCGCGGAGAGGAGGGGCGCGAAGGGCAGATCCTCCGGATCGAGGGCGGCCTCGATCCCCCGCTCGAGGAGGGCGGTGAAGACGGCGCGCCACGGGTAGTACGCCGACGAGCGCTGCTCCGCGACCGCGGACGCGGCGAGGTGGGCGAGCCCGCGCTCATGGGCGGCGCGGACCGACGACTCGACGAGGTGGCTCTTGCCGATGCCGGGCTCGCCGACGAGGACGACGGCGCGCGTAGCCTCTCCTCGCGCGGCGTGGGCGAGCTCGGCGGCGACGAGGGCCTGCTCCTCGCTGCGTCCGACGAGGGCGCCCCGCTCCGCGCGACCCTCCACGTCGCGACCGGGCGAGAACACCCGGACCGGATCGCGCATGCCCTTGAGCGTGCGCGGCTCGAGCGCATCCATCGCGACCCGGTCGGCGGCGCGCTTCGCTGTCTCCTCGTCGCAGACGATCCGGCTCCCCGCGTCGCTCGCGAGGCGAGACGCGAGGTTCATCGCCGCCCCGACGAGGGCGTACTCGCGGCGCAGCGGCGCGCCGACGGCGCCGCAGAAGGCGCGGCCGGTGGCGATCCCGACCGAGGGTGAGAGGCCCTCGGCGCGCAGGCGGTCGGCCAGATCGAGCGAGAGGCGCACGGCGCGGACGGCGTCGTCGGGGGCGGCGAAGGGAGGTACGCCCGTCGCGAGGACGACCGTGAAGCCCTTGTCGTCGACCACGACCTCCTTGAGGAAGGCCTGCCATCGGTCGGCGGCCGCGCGCGCCTGGGCGATCGCGATCGGCACGCGCGAGATGTCGATGTGCCCGAGGGAGACGAACACGGCCGTGATCGTGCGGATCTCCGCGAGCCAATCGAGGAGGCCGAGGTCCACCCGCTCGCGGAGGGGCAGGGGCAGAAACCGCCGGAGCGCTTCGAGGGTCGCTGCCGGCAGCGGGTGACGGGCGGGCGGGGAAGGTGCCTCGATCGACTCGAGCCGCGCGAACCCGCCCGCGCCCCGCTTCGGCGAGAGCGATCCCGAAGCGCCGACCGAGCCCGCGACGTCGGCGGAGACGACGACCTCTCCCGGCTCGGCTCCCGAAAGCCCGGCCGCGATCTCGTCGAGGGGCCGGCCCGCGAGCACGAAATGGCGCTGCTCCGCGGCCGGCTCGGTGGTGACGAGGGTCGTCTGCCCGCGGGTCACGATCGTGCGCATCGGGAGCGAGCCGCGCTTGGAGTCCGCCTGCATCGCGAGCGCGCACGCCGCCGCCGCGCGCGCGGAGCCGTCCCCGCTCGCGAAGGCCCCGTCCTCGAACACGGCGATGAGCGCGTCACCCACGAAGCGGATCGCGTCGCCGCCGTGCTCCTCGATGCGCGCGAGGAGCGAGCCGTAGTGATCCCCGAGCACGCGCAGCACCGCCTCGAGCCCCTCCGGCCCCTTCTCGAGCAGCTGCCCGGCGCGGGCGGTGAAGCCGACGACGTCGACGAAGAGGATCGACCCCGGGATCTCGGCGCGGGTCGACGCCATGCTCCGCACCACCGTCGCGGGGACGAAGCTCTTCGAGGCGGCGAGGGCGCCTTGGGGATCGTGCGCCGTCAAGAGCGTCCCGCCGCGCGAGTCGAAACCTGGTTCATGGGGGTCTCCGTTCTATCACGCGGTCGAGCGACCACGCGGGCCGCTCACGCCGTCCTCCGAAGGAGCAGGGCGTTCGTGTGCATCTCGGTGCCGATCGCCAACAGCACGACGTGGTCGCGCTCGATGCGCTCGTACAGATAGGCGAGCGACAGGGGGATGTTCGCGACGGTGACGTTGGCGAACTCGACGAGCGTCTGCAGGTACTGGTGCGGGTCGATCGCCGCCTTCCACGCGTCCAGCAGCACGGAGGAGGCCTGGTGAGAGACGAGGCTCACGTCGCCGCCCTTCAAGCCGTTCCGGGCGAGGAGCGCGTTGGCCGCTTCGGGGGGCGCGTTCATGCCGAAGACGGAGAAGCCCTGCTGCCCTCGCTCGGTGATGTGGAACGTGGGCGACGTGAAGAGCGGCGGATCCGAGCCGGGGACGAGATCCCCCGCCATGTACATGGAGCCGAACCACGACGCGTCGGTGATCGTCTCCGTGTCCACGATCTCGAAGCCGGGCCTCGTGGTGCGCGAGACCACCGCTGCCCCCGCGCCGTCCGCGGCGCTCACCGCCTGAGGGGTGTGGTAGTCGACGAAGCGCGTCCAGCTGCTCGCGCACGCGACGAGGGCGTGGCGCGCCCTCCCCGCGCGGATCATCGCGTCCGCGATCAGCAGGCCGGAGTTGAAATTGGAGAAGTCGTCGTAGAGCGGGATCGTGAGCCCCCGCGGCGAGAGGCCGAGCGAAGCGGGGAGCTTCGCGAGGGTGTCGGGCGACTCGTAGGGGCTGACGGAGGCCGTCCCGAGGACGAGGTCGATCTCCTTTGGATCGATCCCGGAGGCCGTTATGGCGCGGCGGGCGGCGGGGACGAGGATCGTCTCCAGCGACTCGTGATCGGAGAGCACCCTCCGATCGCGATAGCCCTGGAAGAGGTTCGACCCGGGGGGCTGATGGGCGTGCAGCCAATCGAAGATGGGATCGTCGTTGAGGCGGATCTTCGAGGGCACCGCCCAGCCGGTCCCCACGATCTTCGGCACGCCGGGCGATTCGTCGTCGGTCACGGGGCCTCGGGCTCCGGGGCGGGCTTCTTCAGCCAGGGCGGCGGCGCAAGGCCGAAGTGCCTCTGCAGGACGATCTCCGCCGTCTGGAGGGCGCCCTCGACCCACGTCTGACCTTGCGAGTACGCCTCTCCCGTCACGTAGCAGGGGAAGTCGTCCCTGGGCTTCGTCATCTGGTTCATCGCGTCGGTGGACCGATAGCCGATGTTCCAGAGGTGCACGCCGCCGCCGAAGGGATCGTCCGACCAATCGCGGTAAGCGGCCGCGTACGGCTCGGGGGCGTATTTGACCCCGTGCATCTCGACGAGCTGGCGGTGCATCTCCTCGACCATGATCTCGGGAGCGACGTGATCGTCCCAGGAGTCCACGACCGGCGGCTCGTCGTGCTCGTGGAGGAGCGCGAACTTCACCGCCCGCTGCTTGAAGAGCGGGGTAGGGGGCGCGTGCCGCTTCGGCGGTCCGTCGAGGGGGAGCTTCCGCAGGCCGCCCCAGAACTGGACATTGGAGAGGTCGTCATAGGACATCAAGAGGGCATTGCGATTCTTGGGATCCGCGCCCGGCTGGTCCCCCTCGACCGCCCAATAGTAACATTGGCGAACTGTCAAATCCGTCAGCGAGCGCCCCTGCTTCACCCCCACCGACTCCCAGAACGGGAACGGATAGGCGAGGAACATCTTGTATAGAGGGACGGCGAACACGCTGTCGATCAGGTCCTGGACGTCGCGGTTGCTCGGGTCGAGCACCGGCCCCGTCGGGTCGAGCAGCCGGATCGAGCGCTGGGGCATCGCGAGGACGATCGCCTTCGCGTAGACGTCGGGGTGGTTCGCGAAGCGCAGGACGACCCCCTCCGTTCCGTCGGGCAGCTTCGCCCGATCGAAGGACTTCAATCGCTTTCCGAGCTCGATGTGGCCGCCGAGCTTCTGGAACCGATCCGCGAGCTCGCGGGGGACGGTCTCGTAGCCCTCGACGAGCAGGTTGTATTTCGTGCCGGGGGTGAAGTCGCAGTACTCGAACGCGAGATCCACGGCGTTGCCGTTCGCCCCCAGCACGTCGTAGCCCACCGTCGTGCACGACAGACTGTACGCTTCACGCGACATCGCCCGCGCGACGACGTTCCAGAAGCCGTGCTGGAAGAGGGGTTTGCCGTCGAGCTCGCAGGCCTCCAGCGTCTCTCTCAGCTCCGCCCCCGCGAGCCCGCTGATCTGGGGAAAGATCTGGGTCAGCGCGTACCCGAGCAACGAAGAAGGGTCTTTGTCCTTCTCGTTCCACTCGAGCTTGTAGGGCAGCTTCGATGCGTCCGTCAGCTGGTCGTGGCGGAGGCGCGAGCCCCGCAGGTAGACGAGGTTCTCCGGCTCGTCGACGGCCTGCGGCTTCGTCTTGAGCTTCAGCTCCTCCTCCACGAGGGAGCGGACGAGGGGCTGGGTAGAGAGGTAGCGCATTCCCCCCAGCTCGCAGACGACGCTCGGCACGCCGGGGGCCCGCACCGAGAGGAGCCGCCCGCCGATGCGGTGGCTCATCTCGTAGACGGTGATCTTGCGCTGTTCACAGCGCTTGTCCCCCAGCAGTCGATAGCCCGTGTACACGCCGCTCACGCCGCCGCCGACGATCGCGACGTCGAGGATCTCGTTCGCCTCGCTCATTTCTTCTCTCCGGGGCCGCCCTGGGTGGTGGGCCCCTTTTGGTAATAGGGTGGAATGGGCTTTTGATCGATGTGGGCGACCACGACCTGCGGTTTGCCCTCGCGGGCGGCTGCGTACGCCGCCTTCAATGCGTCCCTCGCCTCCTCGGGGCTCTTCACGTCGTAGGCGTCCGCCCCGAGGGCCCGCGCGAAGCCGGCCAGATCCGCGCCCCCGAGGCGATATTGGTGTTCCCATACCGTCGGGTCGGAGGGATCCGGACAGAACTCCTCCATCCCTTGGGTCACCATATGCAAATCGTCGTCGTAGAGGACGAGCCATATCGCGCCGATGCCATAGGCCTTGGCCGTCGACACCTCGTTGCCGTGCATCAAGAAGGCTCCGTCGCCCGCGACCCCGACGACGGTCCGATCTTTCGCCCCTCGCTTGGCCCCGAGGGCGGCCCCGACCGCGAAGCCCATCGGCCCCATGTCGAGGGCGCTGTGGACGTCGACCCCGCGCTGCGAGACGTAGTAGTGCTGCACCCACCCCACGCAGTTCCCCGCGTCGACGAACACCATCGACCCGTCCGGGATCGTCTCCTCCAGACACTTCATGAGCGCAGCCGGGTGCATCGGCACGCGCGCGGAGTCGCGCGCCGACGGATCCAAGAATGGCGACTTCGTCGTGACGATCCGGTCGATGAGCTCCTGCCGCGCCTCGAGCTGCTCCGGGTCGGGGGGGAAATCCGGAGCGAGCGCGTCGAGTTGATCGACGAACGCCCCGAGCTCGCCCACGATGCCGGTGTCCACCGGGAACGCGCGGGCGATGACGGAGGCGTCCGCGTCGACCTGGATGATCGGCCCCTTCGGCACGAGGCGCGGATCCCATTTGTTGGTGGCGAAGCCGCCCAGCTTCGATCCGAGGACGAGGAGGGCGTCGTAGGGGAGCGCGTTCGGATCGACGAGCGTCGGCGTCAGCCAGTAATAGGGCCACTCGCAGCCGCCGGTCCCATAGACGCGCAGCGCGTTCTTGTGGTCCTCCGGGAAGACGCCTTTGGCGTCCGGCGTCGTCGCGACCGGCCAACCATATCGCTCCGCGAGCTCGATCAGCTTGTGGCGCCGCCCCGCGTCCAAGCCGAACCGACATCCGTTGCCCACGAGCACGAGGGGGCGCTTGGCCGCGCAGAGCTTGGTCATCGCGCGGCGGGCCTCTTCGCGCGAGGCGCTCCGAGGGCGCGCTCGATAGTTGCCGGGCGACGTCGGGAACAGGACATTGCCGACGGTCTGGTTCTGCAAGTCGCTCGGGATGCTCAGGTGCACGCCCTGGCGCGGGATGGTGAGGGCGTCGCGCAGCGCTTGGGTGAGGAGGGTGTGGAAGTTGAGCGGGCTCGTCACCATCGCGCTGTAGCCGGTGGCGGCGCGATAGACGCCCTCGATGTCGAGCCGCGAGTCGGCCCCTTCTTGCAGGTAGCCCATCCCGAACGTCGAAATGGGAACCTCGCCCGAGACGGTGAGGAGCGCGGAGCCGTCCGTCGCCGCGTTCATCGTCCCCGTGAGCGCGTTCGTCGCCCCGGGCCCGGACGTCACCATCACCACCCCGAGCTTGCCGGTGGCGCGGTGATAGCCGTCGGCCGCGTACGCCGCTCCCGTCTCCTGCCGGCACACCAAGAAGGACATCTCTTTGCGCTTGTCCTTGAGCGCATCCAACACCCACAGGAGCGCGCCTCCCGGCACGCCGAAGATCGTGTCGACCCCTTCGAGCGCGAGGTATCGAAGGAGCAGCGTCGCAATCGTCTCTTGATCGAGCGTTACGTGGGCCGGGTCGTCCGCCATGAGCCCTCCAAGCCCGTCAGGGTCGCGGAGGTTCGAGGCTCCCGTCAACCGCGGTCTCGTGGAGCCCCCGATGCCCAAATGGCACCGTCGCCGTTGCGCTCGGCCGCGAGCGCGCAAGCGCGCCGGGCAGATCACCCAAGGTCGAGGACGCGCTCGCGGGGGAGCCCGCGGAGCATCTCGGGCGCCTCGGTCGCGGCGATGATCTGGGTCCCCGTCCCGATCGAGCGCCACGCGTCCCGCGTGCGATCCGGCCGATCCACGAGGACGACCGATCGGTCGAGCCCGATCGCTGCCCCGACCGCGGCCACGAGGAGCGCGTTCGTCTCCGTCGTGCCGAGCTCCGAGGCCCGGCATCGCGCCCCACACGCGGTCAGGAAGCAAGGCAGCCCGCGCCCCGCGCGCTCGGGGTCGTACCTCAATCCGTCCGCGAACGTCGCGAGCAGCGCCTCGAACACCGGCCGCCTCGTCGAGGCCGCGATCGTCACCGAGAGGTCCGAGACGAACGCGTACTTGGCGTTGTCCCGCGCGCCGCGGAGGGGCCGCTGCGCGCCCTCGTCGAGCGAGCCCCTCGTGGCGCTCGGAAGCGCGCGGCCCGCCCAGAAGTACTCGAGCTTGCCGGACACCCCGAACATCGCCGGCGTCGATCCGATCGCCTGTGCGTAGCGGGCGAGGACGATCGACGCGACGTCGTCCTCGTCCGTCTCGGGCTGGGGGGCGGACGCGGAGAACACCACCTCGGTCGCGACGAGCCGCTCCGTGAGGCCGCCGTACATCCGCTCTTCATCGTCGAAGGCCCAGACGAGCGAGATCCGCGCGGCCGCCAATCCATCGCGCACCCAGTGGCGGGGCTTGAGCGTCGCGCCGGAGGATGCCACCGCCTCCTTCGCGGCCACGATCGCCTCGAGCAGGCGCGTCTTGCCGCTCCCCGATCCGCCCGTCACCGCGACGAAGTCGAGCGGCTCGCCGCTCCCGTCGAGGAGCGACATCTCGCAGTCGGGCACGCCCGCCACGCCGTAGAGAGCGATCTGCGCGAGGTTCATCCCTCACGCCATCAAGATCGTCTGATCGCCGGTGCCCTTGCGGATGACGAGCTGGTCCTGGGTCTTGTCGCCTTCACCGGCGAGCGGCGATTGGTCCACGCCGACGAGGATCCCTTGGCTCCCGGTGCAGACCGGCTGCCCGCCGTTGTGCTTGCACGCCGCGTTCTCCACCGCGACGAGGAGCTGGTTCTCCCCCGCGACGACGCGGTGATCGGGGACCTCGGCGAGGAAGAACGCACCGCCCTGCTTCTGGGCGTCGGCGCGCTTGCCGGGCGGCTTCTTCGCCTTCTTCTTGGCCGCCTCCTCCTCTTGCTTCTTCTTCCACTCCCCCTCGAGCCGCTCTCCGTCCTTCTTCACCGACTCCGCCGTCGGCAGCTTCGACGTGTCGCCCTGGCCGAGGTACTGGAGCTTCACCCCCATGTCGGGGACGTCGTTCGCGGAGCCCTTGATGCCGAGCGCGGAGAGGGCGGCCGGGGACATCTCCGCCTTGTTCGTCCCGTGATCGGCGACCACGAGATAGGCCTCGTGCATCGCCCCTTTTGCGTCCTTGTAGCTCGCCTTGAAGATCGAGCCGACGGGGGCGTCGTTGCGGACGAGATAGGGCACGGTGCTCGCGTCGACGTACTTCATCTCCGGCGACTCGACGGTGACCCACGACTTGAGGCTCGGGTCCCAGACCTTCTCCTGCTTCGTCTTGCCGAGGTACTCCCGCAGCGACGTCTTGTACTGCCAGGGCGAGTCGTGCTTCGCGCCCGCCGCCTTCCACATCGGCCAGATCTTGTTGTTGTAGGCGTCGCTGTCACGCGCGTAGAGCCCGTCGAGCAGCCCCTTCACGTCGTCGGAAGTCTTCAAGTCCGGCACGTCCGACATCCATCCGCCCTTGTCGCGGATGTTGTCGACCGCGCCTTTGAGCCACTGATCCGTCGTCGTGTTCGCCTTCGCTGCGTTGGCCGCGAGCCAGTCATCGATCGATTGACCATCGCCGTCCCCGTCGACCTTCTGGTTCGAGCGCTCCTCTCCCTGCTGCCACCCGAGCTTCGTCCGGTCGCCTTGGACGCCGGTCTTGGCCGGGATCACGAGGGCCAGCGGCCGGATCTTCGGCGCCTCGGCTTGGGCCTTCTTCTTCTTCTTCGCCATGACGCCTCGCGCCCTCGCCTCGCAAGCAGGATGCCAGCCGCCGAAGCGCACGCCAAGGCGCTCGATCGCCCTTGGTGGTTACAGTTCGCGCACCGGAATGCGCAACTCGCGAAGCGCCTGTTGGATATGCTCTCGCGCGCGATGCTCTACTACTTGAACGAGGCGGCCTTCGAGCTCCCCGACGCGGGCTTCGTCGATCGCTCCATCCATCGCCTCGAGACCGTCACCGCTGGCGGAAAGGATTTCACGGTCGTCGTCATTCGCAACCCCCTTGCCCCCGGCAAGAGCGTCCGGGACGTCTTCGTCGAGCACCAAGACCGGGAGCGGAGGTCCCTCCTCGGCTGGACCTCGCTCGCAGAGCGCGAGGTCGACATCGACGGCTGCCCCGCCATCGAAGCGTGCATTCGATGGAAGAGCGACCGCGGCATGGTCTATCAGCGCCAGCTCCACCTCGGCTTCGATCGAGAGGTGCTCGTCGTCGTCGCGAACGGCGCCATGGAGGAGCGAGAGGCGTGCGACGCGACGATGGATCGCATCGTCGCGACGTTCCGCGTGCGGAGAGCTTGAGGGATCGTCATCCCAGCTTACGCTTCAGCTTCATGATCGCGCTGACGACGGCGGACGACGCGTCCGCGAACTCGCTCTTCGCGCCGAGCACGACGTGCTCCGACACGTTCTCGCCGCGGTCCGCCCGCGCGACGATCTTTCCTGCCTCCACGTGGAAGCGCGCGTGGTCCGCCTTCAGGCTGACGTACTCGGGCAGCTGAGCGTGCGCCGACCCTTTGCCGTGGATCCACTGCCCGAGCGGACATTCACAATCCGATGAGACGACGGCCACCTTGAGATCGCCATTCGGTTTGGCGAGATAACTAGAGAGCTTCTGCTTCCACTGTGAGTGTGCTTGAACCGCGTTGTCGAAGTCGAATTCTGCTGTCCCCATGGAATGCACATGCGGGCGCGCGGTGTGCGGCCTGAAGGGGAGAATGGAGCGCGCGATCCATTATTCGAGGTCGCGCCCCGCGGCGTCGAAGAAGCTTCGGCGGAGAGCTCGAGCTCGGCTCGTCTCGGGCGCGAAGAGAATGACGAACGAAGGAAGTCGATTGGAGAGGAGCGTGAGGGACAAAGCGAGAAGGGGGGCAAAGCCCCCCTCGTACTGCCGGCCGGAAGTCCGCTTCCGGATCCGGCAGTACCCAGGAACACAGAAGTCCACGGCCAGACTTCGCGCTTCGTGCCTGGAGCTGCTCCGCCCTTCACTTGCCGCGCCGAGCGCGGGGGTGGAGCAGATCCAGGCACGACGTCGGGCCGGCAGTACCAGTCCTCGAGCAAGCGGGCGCTCACGCCCCGAGCTTGCGCTTGAGCTTCATGATCGAGCCGACGACGGACGACGAGGCGTCGCCGAATGGACTCTTCGCTCCGAGGAGGACGTCCTCCGAGACGTTCTCGCCGCGGTCCGCCCGCGCCACGACCTTCCCCGCCTCCACGTGGAAGCGCGTGTGGTCCGCCTTCAGGGCCCCGAACTCCGGCAGGTGGGCGTGGGCCGACCCCTTGCCTTGAATCCACTCCCCGAGCGGACATAGACAGTCAGACGAGACGACGGCGACTTTGATCTCGCCATTCGGTTTGGCGAGGTAGCTGGCGAGCTTCTGCTTCCATTGTGAATGTGAGTGGACGGCGTTGTCGAAATCGAAATCCGTGGTGGTCCCCATGGAAATGAGAAGCGGCGCAGAGCGAGGTGTCTGAAGCTAGAATCGTGCGGGCGGTCGATTATTTGATCGCGATGACGTTACGTCGCGGCCCGAGGCGTCAGTTCCAGCTCGCGTTCGCAGACGCGCGCTCGAGCGCGCGCTCCACCTCGACCCGATCGGGAGCCTGCGGCGCCGCCTGCAGGTAGGCGGCGAGATCGCTCGCGGCCGCCGCGCGCGCTCCGAGCGCGAGCGCGTGCAACCCTCGATCGCGCCGCGCGGGAGGACCGGCGTCGAGCTCGACGAGCCGATCGCAGACGACGAGCGCGCTCGCGTGATCCTTCCGCTGCTCGTGGATGGTGCGGAGATTCGAGAGCATGCGCACGACCACCGCGCGCGCGTCGATCGGCTGCAGGTGAGAGGGGCGGAGCTCCGCCGAATCGCCCAGGACGCGGCGCAGGATCTCGAGGAGATCCTGCTTTCGCAGGACCCGCCCTTCTTCGAATGGATCCACGAGCACGCCCGCGGGCCCGCCGACCCGCGCGATGACGTGGCCCGGAAACCCGATCGCCTCCGCCACGATCCCCGCGCGCCGCGCGACGGCGAGGATCACCACCGCGAGGGAGATCGGGATCCCGAGCTTCCGGTCGAGGACGTCGGTGAGGTAGCTGTTGCGCGGATCGTAGTAGTCCTCTCGATTGCCGCGCAGCCCGGCGTGCGCGTAAAGAACCTCGGCGAGGGCCGCCACCTGGTCGCGCAGCGCCGAGCCGCGGCCGAGCTTGCCTGCCACCTGGTCCGCGTACCCGTCGAGCTGGGCTCGGTAGCGACCGAGCTCGATGTTGGGGTGCGCGTCCTCCGCGAGGATGAACGCCGCCTCGTCGACGCTCGCGAGCGGCGAATCGAGGTGGAGGCGCAGCTTTCCGATCGAGCTCGGTCGCGTCATCGCTGCGGGTTCGGGCGCCGGCGCCGCGGCGGCGAGTGGGTCGGCGCGGGCGCGGGCCGCGCGGATCCCTCTTCTGCCGCTTCCCCATCGTCGGCTCCGCTCGACGCAGCGGAAGTGGGGCGCGTCCTCGCGGCGGGGCGGCGTTGAATCGGCGCGCGCGCCGGCGCCTCGTCCCCGTCCGTCTCACCGGGCTCGGAGGCGGCCGCGGTCGTCTTGGGCTTCTTCTTCTTCGCCTTCTTCGCGTGGGCGGACGGCTGCGCCCCGTCCTGGGGCTCGGCGCGCCGCAAATAGAGGAACACCCCGCCCATGATCCCCACCGTCGCGAGGAGCGCCCCGAGCAAGATGAAGATGCGCTTCCGGCTCGGCTTCTTCGGCGCCAGCGCCGCCGGGCCCACGTCCGTCGTCATCGGCACCGCGTCGCCGCTCGCCGCCCCCGCGGTCGCGACCGACACGTCCGGCGCCGTCGGGATCGCCATCGCGACCGTCGGCGCTACCGCGACGCTCGCCGAGGTCACCGCCGCCGCGCTCGGCGCGACGATCTCCACCAACGGGGCCCGGCTCGACGCGGGCGCGCGCTCCACGGGCGCGGTCGGGACCGCGTCCATCACGAGCGTCCCCGTCATCGGCGCCGCCACCGGCGCGACCGGCGCTACGACCGCGGGCGGCGGCGTCGCCTGAGCCGGCATCGCGGCCGGGATCGGCGCCGGGACGACCGGCGGAGGCGCGGCCGCGGTCGCGCTCGGGGAAGGCGCGGGCACGGGCGCGACCAAGGGCGCCGTCTGCGAGGTCGCGATCGCCAGCTCCTGATCCACGTTCTTGGGCGGCGGAGGAAACGCGAGCGTGGGGGGGGGCCCGCCAGCGTCTGCGGGAAGCGGCCACCCCGCGGGCGGTCCCTGATCCTGCGTCATCGCGACCAGCGTACCCCGTTTGTCCGCTCCGCGCTCGGCCCGCCTCCTCCAACGTCCGCCGCGCCGGGGATGCCCACCCCCCTCCTCACTTCGTTCGTCGGCCCCACCCAAGCGTCGGGCTGACGCACCCCGCGGGAGGGGTGCTACGTTTTCCGTAGCGGGGCGGTCCGCCCGCGAACTGTCCAGCGGCGCGGAGCGGCTCAGCGCCCCAACGCCAGGTTGCCCCAGCAGGCGAGCGCGCCGCTCTTCCGCAATCCGCACGCGAAGTCAGAAGCGACCGCGAGGTGGGTGAACGGCCCTGGGGGCGGTCGCCAGCGCGCTGCCTCCGACGCCTTGACCGCCTTCTCGAGCAGACACTCGGCCTCGCCGCTCTGCCGGAGCGCGCAGGTCACGCCGTCGTTGCAGCTCGCCTCGAGGTAGCCGCCGCCGAGCTTGCGCATCGGCCCCCAGGCGCTGTTGGGGTGGAGGTTCCCGCACGAGAGCTCGCCTGCCTCGTCGACCAGGCATTGACGGAAAGGCCCGCCGCACACGGAGCGCGGCCGCACCGCGACGTCGTCGATGCAGCATGTGTCACTGCTCGCGATCACGTGCCCGTCCGGACGCTCGGCGAGCAGGTGGACGCCCGCCATCGCGATCTTCGTGAACGTCCCCGGCGGCGCGAGGAAAGGCCCGCTGCCCGGCACCTCCCCCCAGCACGCGACCGCGCCCTCGGGGCGTAGGCCGCAGTACCCAAGGCCGTTCGTGACGAGCTGGGTGAAGGGGCCAGGCGAAGGGGCCGGGACGCGAAAGAGCTTCCCGCTCCGTGGCGGGGGCTGCCAGCACGTGACCGAGCCGTCGCGCCTCAGGCCGCAGCCCCCGCCGGCGAAGCTCGGAGCGACCGCCTTGAACGCTCCGCTCGGTGGGTCGGTGCGGACCTCCGTTCCCGTGTCGTCCCAGCAGCGCAGGTCCCCGTCGCGCGCTTCGATCCCGCAGAGGTAACCCTGGGCGGCGGTCAGGGTCGCGAAGGCCTCGAGGTTCGCGAGCCGATCGCTCGGGCAGACGAGCCCGCCGTCCGCGCTCACCCCGCACGCCCACGCGCGGTGCACGGTGAGCGATCGATAGCGTCCATCGCTTGGTAGACCTCGCTCCCGGGCGTGCTTTCCCCAACACGCCACCGTGCCGTCCGCGCGCAGCCCGCAGCCGAGGCCGTCGCCGACCTCCACGCGGGTGAACGCTCCGGCCGGGGCCGCGCAGCCGTCGTCCTCGCACTCGCCGAAGCAGCGCGCCGCGCCCGCGCGATCGATCGCGCACGCCGAGCCGCCGCCGACGCTGATCGCCGCGAACGGACCGGGCGGCGGGGTCGTCACCTTGTGGCCGACCGCGGACTGGCACGCGAGCTCGCCGGCGCGGGTGACGCCGCAGAGATCGTGCGCGCTCGCGGCGATCGACGCGAACGGCGTCGTCTTGGAGCGCTCCACGACGTCGCCCGCGACCTCGCCGTAGCGCCTGCCCCAGCAGAGCACGCGGCCGTCCGGTCGAAGGCCGCACACCGTGTCGCCGCCCGCGGCGAGCATCGTGAGCTCGTCGGGAGGGGGCGAGAGGGGCTCCTCCCCGACGTCGGCCACGTCCGAGGTGTCCGCGATCCCCCAGCACCGCGCGTGGTGATCGTCGCCGAGCGCGCACGTGCCCCGGCTCGCGGCCACGACCGCCGTGAACCTCCCCGCGGGCGGCTCTGCCTGTCCGCGATCGTCGAGCCCGTGGCACCCGATGTGGCCGTCGCGGTAGAGCGCGCACGTGTGCCCGTTGCCCATCGCGACCGCGGTGACCTCTTCACCTGGAGGCTTCGGCGGGGCAGACTCTTTTCCCTTCTCCGCGCGGGGGCGCGCCTCGGGGGGGGGCGCCCCCGCACCTCCGCAGCAGACGAGCAGCGGAGCGAGCAGCGAGAGCAGGCGCGGGCGCGGCACGGCGGGATTGTAGCGGCGCGGGGCGATGACCGACCACCCCTCCCGCGACGAGCGGAGCGAGGAGCCGGGGAGGGGCCGACGAGCGGAGCGAGGAGGGGGGTGGGCATCGCGACGTTGCTACTAAAAACGTAGCGGCGGGGCGAGGGGCGTAACGCCGTCACGGCCACCGTCACAGGCGAAGCCTCGAAATCGGCGGGGAACGAGGGCACGCGAGGGGGTACGGACCTTGCGGTAGGGGGCGCGATGGCCAAGCTCGTCTCCCGCGGTCGGTCGCTTTTCCGAAGGTCCAACGGCACGAGGCGTATCCCGCTCGTGGCGCTCGTTACGGTGGGCGGCCTGCTCGTCGCGGGGCCACACGACAGCCGCGGCGCGGAGCTCGTGAGCGCCAATCAGCTGGGGAACGCGGGGGACGCGCCGACCGGGATCCCGGCGTCGAAGAACGCCACCGTCACGTCGCTCGGCGCGAGCACGCCGACCCTGATCGCGTTCGAGAGCAAGGCCTCGGACTTCTTGCCCGGCAACACGGACGTGAACGGCGCCTCCGACGTCTACCTGATGAGCACGTTCGCGGGCCACGTCACCAAGCTCCTCAGCGTGGGCACGAACGGCTTCGCCGGCTGCAACGGGACGGCCAACTGCGCGGACGGCGGCTCGTACGCGCCGGTCGCTCCCATCGCGGGGACGCTCGGCGATCAGTTCGTCGTCTTCGAGAGCGACGCGCAAAACCTGACCGCGGGCTACCTTCCCATGCTCACGAACGCGCAGCGGCAAATCTTCGCGCGGAACATCACGTCGGACACGACGACGCTCGTCACGCGAAGCAGCCAGAACAGCGCGAAAGGCGCGGTCGGGGACGCTCGGCACATCTCGATGAGCGACAACGGCGCCATCGTCGCGTTCACGTTCACCGGTCAGATCACCCAGCTCGCCGGCCTCACCGGGATGGTCGACAACAACAGCGCGGGGAGCGACGTCGTGGTGTGGCGCCGCGCGAACAACACCCTCGCTGTCGCGAGCGTCCATGACAGCGCGCCGACCCAGACCGGCAACGGCAGCTCCGACAACGCCCGCGTGAGCGGGGACGGCAGCTGCGTCGTCTTCGAGAGCACGTCGAACGACCTCGACGGGAGCTTCACCGGAAGCCACACCCAGATCTACGTCCGCTACCTGAGCACCAACGACACCATCCTCGTGAGCAAGACCCCGGGCGGGGTCGGCGGCAACCTCGACTCCACCCGCGCGACCCCGAACCACGACTGCTCGGCGATCGTCTTCCAGACCGAGGCGACCAACCTCGTCCCCGCGGGGGTCACCGACGGCAACGGCGCGCCCGACGTCATGCTCTGGGTCAAGACCGCCGTCCCCACCCTCGTCCCGCTCAGCGTCTCCACCTCGGGCACGTCGACCGGCAACTCCGCGTCCACGAACCCGGTGCTCTCCACCGCGACCTCGGTGTACGGGCTCACCGTCGCGTTCGAGAGCGACGCGAACAACCTCGTGAGCGGCGACAGCAATGGCCACGACGTCTTCGTCTGGACGGCGGACGCCGTGTTGCCGTGGACGGGCACGCTCGATCGCGTCACGCCGACGTACAGCGGCGCGGGCTCGGCGGGCGGCCAGAGCCCGTCCCTCGCGTCGGACGGCTCGGCCGTGGCCTTCATGAGCAACTCCGACGATCTCATCCCGAGCTTCTCTGCGAACGGGAAGATGAACGTGTGGTCGCTGCCGCTGCCGAGGGTGGGGCCGCCGCAGCTCGTCAGCTCCGACGAGAACGGCGTCGACGGAGGGAACGGCTACTCGAGCGCGCCCCGGTATACGCCCTATGGCCTCCTCTTCGAGAGCGACGCGACCAACCTCACCACGAGCGGCATGGACCAAAACGGCGCGACCGACGTGTTCCTGGCGGTGCCGGCGTTGGTGCAGGTGTCGCCGGCGATCAGCGTCGTGAACGAGGGCGACGGCAGCTTCGACGTCACCCTCGTGCGCTCCGTCAACTTGAACGACACGGTGACGGTGCAGGTCGTGGCCGAAGCGCCCGACGCGGGCAACGCCGCGACCGAGGACGCGGACTTCAGCCTCCCGGTGGAGGTCACGTTCGCGCCCGGCGACACCCAGAAGACGGTGAGCGTCGATATCCTGGAGGACTACGCGGTGGAGGGCGACGAGGGGCTGAAGATCTCGGGCGTCGTGACCCACGGCTTTTCGCGGATCACCGGGGAGTTGCCGGTGACGATCACCGACGATGACTTCGACGCCGACAACGACGGGGTCAACGACGACACCGACAACTGCCCGACGACCCCGAACGCGGACCAGCTCGACAGCGACGGCGACGGCATCGGCAACGCCTGCGACGCGGTGGAAGGGCTCTGCAACAACGGGGTCGACGACGACGACGACGGCCTCGTCGACTGCGACGACTCGGACTGCGCGAACGACATCACGTGCGGCAGCTCGGGCATGGACGACGACGACGGCGACGGCGTCCTCAACCTGAGCGACAACTGCCCGAACGTCGCGAACCCCGATCAGTCCGACACGGACGCGGACGGCATCGGCGACGCCTGCGACACGGTCGAAGGCAGCTGCAACAACTTCCTCGACGACGACGGCGACGGCCTCGTCGACTGCGACGACCTCGACTGCGCCGCCGACGTCGCGTGCGCGGCGCCCCTCGGCGACGACGACGGTGATGGGGTCGCGAACGGGGTAGACAACTGCCCGCTCGTCGCAAACGCGCTCCAGGAGGACACCGACGGGGACGGGATCGGCGATGTGTGCGACAACGCGGAGGGGGTCTGCAACGACGGCCTCGACAACGACGATGACAGCCTGGTCGACTGCGACGATCCCGACTGCGCGAACGACGTCGTGTGTCAGAACCCCGACGGCGACACGGACGGCGACGGGGTCATCAACGCCGACGACGACTGCCCGTTCGTCGCGAACGCGGATCAGTCCGACACCGACGGCGACGGCATCGGCGACGTCTGCGACACCCAAGAGAACGCGTGCTCGAACGGCGTCGACGACGACCAAGACGGCGCGATCGACTGCGACGACGAGAACTGCGCCACGATGCCGGTCTGCAGCGACCCGACCGGAGACGTCGACGGCGACGGCGTCGCGAACGCCGAGGACAACTGCCCGAACCTCGCGAACCCCGACCAGGCCGACGGCGACGGCGACGGCGTAGGCGACGCGTGCGACAGCACCTCCGAGCCCCCTCCCGGCGAAGGAGGCGCGGACGGCGCCGGAGGATCCGGCGGAGGCGACGACGGAGCGGCCGATGACGGCGACGGCTCGTCGGAGGAAGGCTGCTCCTCGTGCACGGTCGCGGACGCGAGGTCGAGCACGGGTCCGTTCTGGGCGGTGCTCGCTGGGGTCGCCCTCTGGACCCGCTCGCGACGAAGGTCACGCTGAGCGCGGCTGCCTCGCGGTGCGCGCGGCGTGTAACAAAGGCGCTCGAGGCTTCGGCGTAAAGAGCGGACGATGGGCAAGACAGAGCTCGAGAGCAACGGATTGCGACTTCCCCCGAGCGTGCAGCCGACATGAAGGTAGCTCTGGCCGCCATCGGGTTGTTGGTCGCTTGCTCTGCGCCGGACGGCAGCGCCGAGTCGCAGAGCGCGGCCGCCAGCTCTGATGCGACCCGCGTTCCCACCCCGTCCGCGGGCGTCTCTTCCGGCCTCGCAACGAGCAAGAGCGGCTCGGGCGCGAGAACTCGCGCCGCCCCGGCTCTCTACCCGCCCACCAAGGACGAGGCGTGGCTGGCCGGCGCGGAGAGCCTCGCGCCGTTCCTCGCCGTGTCTGGGGCGTGCGCTCGAACCGTCGACCTCTCGTTCGGCTCGGAAGGCCCTCGCATCTCGTACACCATCGACGCCCGCAACGTCGCTCGGTCGGAGCTCCAAGCGCACTTCCGCGCCGCAGCGACGGAGACGAACACGGAAATCAAAGAAGAAGACGCGACCATGATCGCGCAGGCCCCCGGGGCAGACCGTGCCGCCATCCTCTTCGAATGGAGGATGAGCGTCGTCATCATGGGCCAACCCACGGACAAGAGCGCGGCGCTAGCGGGCCTGATTCGGCAGGGACCAGCCGAAGGAAAGACCATGCTCGACGATCTCGGGGCCGACTCCGTCCGCCACGCGCGCATCACCCATTTGCTCGACGATCGACGGGAGATCGTCGTCGACTTCACGACGACGAGAGCGCTGGATTCGGTCGCCGGGAGAGCGGGCCTGAAGCGCATCGACGACACGCTCTATGCCTCACCACGGGCGACCGCTCCGACCGATTGGCTCATCACGCTGCAACGCCGCGCCGACGGGCCGTCGCTGACCATGTCCCAGCCGGTCGAGCACGCCTGCGCTTGGGCGTGGGAGGCCGACCCGGCGCCGACGTCGTCGTCGAGGGCTCGACCGCCCGGCGAGAAGCAAGCCCAAGACGAGCTCATGAACGAGATGATGAACGGGAAGTGACGGGTCGCGTCCGCGTCGGTCGCGACGGGGCTCAAAATGACAGCGCCCCCCGTGCTTGGAAGCTCAGGAGGGCGGCTGGGGAGGGGCTCGCGAGAGCCCCGCTCACGCAGGGTCGATCAGCGGATGGTGATGCCGGTGAAGGGGATCACGAACCCGCCGTTGCTGCCGCCGCTGCTGCGGTCGGCGCGGGCGTTGTGGGTGGTCTCGTTGCGGCCGCTCTCGTTGCGGCTCTCGCCGTAGCCGCGGCTGCGGCTGCGGGTCATGCCGCGCGAGCCATTGTTGCGGTTCGCGTCCTTCGTCGCGCGGTCTTGGCGCTGCGGGCGCTCGCCGGTCGCGTTGTTGGAGCTGTTGTTGGAGGGAGCAGGGTCGTTCGCGCCCTGGGTGGGGATGGGCTCGAGCTTGGGGCGGCCGGGCTTGGGGTTCGGCTTGCCCTTGTCGGGGTTGCTTCCCGGATCCGCGGGCGGGGGCTGCTTGTTGGTCGGGGTGCGTCCCATGCCGGGGAAGGGCAGGTCGATCGGAGGGAGGATGTCGGGCAGGCCCGGGATCACGCTGGGGATGATCGGAGGCTGGTTGCTCGGCGCGGTCGGGCGCGGGCCGGTCGGCTTCGGGCCGGTCGGCTTCTGCGTCTGGGTCGGCTGGGTGAAGACCGGGGTGGGGGACGGGGTGGGGGCGGGGCGCTGCGCGAGGACCGTCTCCGCCGTCACCGGCTGCGTCGTCGTGGTGTGGCTCGGCAGCGCGACGGTGCGGGGCTCGTCCTTCGTCTTGCCTTTGCCAGCGTTCTCGAAGGCGTAGACACCCGCCACGACCGCGCCGGCGATGATGGTGCCGATGATGAGGATCGACCCGAGGCCCATGCCGCTGCGGCGGCGGCGCTGCTGGTTCGAGATCGAGGCGAACTGGCTGGCGGGCGCGCCGGCGAAGCTCTTCGGGGGGGCGGGTTCGTAGGCAGCTTCGTAGCTCGCGGTCGAGGGCAGCGGAGCGTACCCACCGCCGATGATGTCCGTCCCTCCGGGGCGCTGCGGGCGCGGCGCGTCCGAGCTCGGCTGGTAGGCGTCGGTCGATCCGGGGAAGAACGGCTGTCCTTCGACGGTCGAAGCGAACTCGGCGTCCTTGTCTCCGGCCGCGGCCTTGAGCTTCGCGCTGATCGCGGCGACGTCGTCGCCGACCCACGGGTGAGACATCTTGTCGGTCGCCGCCCCGAGCGCCCCGAGGCCACCGCCGTTGCTCGCCGGCTCCTTCGCCGCGTTCTCGTCGACGACCCAGCCGTCCGGCGACTTCACCGCCGCGACCGTCCCCGCGAGCTCGATGCCGCCCTGGGCCGGCGTCGAGACGATGGCGGGCGAGTTCACGGCGCGCGGGCTCTTCGGGTCGGAGGAGATCGGCTGCAGCGGCACCGACGACCCGCGCTCTTCGTTGCGCGGGCTGAGGGGGTTCGAGTCGCGACCGGAGACCACCGGGGGCGGGGTCGAGGTCGAGCGCGGACGGGAGATCTCCGCCGTGTACGGCTCGAGGGCCATGCGGAAGTCGGCGATGGCGGCGAAGCGATCCTTCGGGTCGGCGGCCATCGCGGTGTGGATGGCGTCGCTCAGGCCCTGCGGAACGTGAGGCGCGAGATCGGAGAGCTTCGCGATGTTGCCGGAGAGATAGGCGGCCGCGATCTGGTGGGCCTCGTCACCGCCCACCGGGCGGCGCCCGGCGAGCATCTCGAAGATCATCACGCCGCAGGAGAAGATGTCGGCGCGCGCGTCGACCGCGTCGGCCGAGAAGACCTGCTCCGGGGCCATGTACTCGGGCGTGCCCATGATGACGCCGGGGCGGGTGAGGCCCTTGTAGAGGTCGCCGTTGATCTTCAGCTTCGCGATCCCGAAGTCGAGCAGCTTCACGATCGACTCGTTGCGCTTGCCCTGGACGATCATGACGTTGTCGGGCTTGAGGTCGCGGTGGACGACGCCCTCGTCGTGGGCGGCCTCGAGGCCGTCGAGGATCTGGATGCCGTACTTGAGGGCCTCTTCGTAGGCGAGGCGGCGGCCGGCGCGGTAGTTGTCCTCGTAGAGGGCCTGGAGGCTCTTCCCCTTGAGGAACTCCATCACCATGAACGGCAGGCCGGTCGGCGTCTGCTCGACGTCGGTCACCTTCACCACGTGCTTGCTGTCGATCTTCGCGGAGACGCGCGCCTCCTGGAGGAAGCGCTGCACGAGACCCTGCCGGCGCGCGAGCTCGGGATGCAGGAACTTCAACGCCACCGCGTTGCCGAGCATCTCGTGCTGGGCCTCGAAGACGCTCCCCATGCCTCCGTCACCGAGCAGCTTGGTGAGGCGGTACTTGTTGTTGATGAGCTGACCGACCTGGGGCCGCATGGCTTTTACCGGAGCAGTGGTCACGTAACCCTTCGCATCTCGACCGGACTCCTGCTTCGAGGAGGAGATGGGCTCCTCCACGGGCGACTTCGCAGCGAGAGGAGCATACGACTGCGGGAGTCCAGAGAGCCCAGAACCCGCCGGTGTAATTGCGCTTCGGAAGAGTCTCACGCCCCTATGACGCGGGCGAGCGGACAAAGACGACGAACCTTCCCTAAAAACTCGGGGGAGCCCTGGACGCCCCCCAACCAAAGTGAATTCCAGGCCATTTCGGTGAATTCTGCTCCGCCGAAATCGTGCGCTCTCACCGTCGAGCCCGTCAGAAGCCCGTCAGAGGCAAGGCCCGATCCAACCCGGAGGCCGGAGCGTCGGTAGGAAGCGCGCTTCCAAACTCTCTCAGACCTTGGCTCAGCGCGCCACCGTGGGCGAGGGAAAATCCCTGCCCGAGCGCCGCGCTCCTTTCCACCTGCTAGGCTGCCGGGCCCTCAGAGCCACGTATGCTTACGCAGCCGATCCTCGATCCCATCCTCCGCACCGCCCTCACCGAAGATCTTTCCGGCGGAGACCTCAGCGCCGAGAGCTGCGTCGACGAAGGCAAGCCCGGCTCGGCCGTGGCGATCTCGAAGGCCCCGCTCGTCGTGTGTGGCAGCGAGGTCTTCCGTCGCGTCTTCGAGCTCGTCGACTCGCGCGTCCGCTTCACTGCCCACGTCGCCGATGGGACCAAGGTCGCGCCCCGCACGACCCTCTGGTCGCTCGAAGGCCCCGCGCGCTCCCTCCTCATGGGCGAGCGCACCGCCCTCAACTTCGTGCAGCGCATGAGCGGGACCGCGACCCTCGCCCGCGCGTGTGTCGACGCGCTCCCGGCAGGGTCCAAGACGCGCATCACCGACACGCGCAAGACGACGCCTGGCCTTCGCGCCCTCGAGCGCTACGCGGTGCGGGCCGGCGGCGCCTTCAACCACCGCAACGACCTAGGCAGCGCCGTCATGATCAAGGACAACCACATCGTGGCCGCGGGGGGGATCACCGCCGCCGTCGAGAAGGCCCGCGCTCGCGCCCCCCACACCTCGAAGATCGAGGTCGAGGTGACCAACCTCGAGCAGCTCGAGGAGGCCCTCGCGACCGGCGCCGAGATCGTCATGCTCGACAACTTCGACGACGAGCTCACGAAGCGCGCCGTCGAGCGCGTCCGCGCCTCCTCCCACCGGCCGCTCATCGAGGCCTCGGGCGGGATCACCCTCGAGCGCATCGGCCGCCTCGCGACCATCGGGGTCGACATCATCAGCGTCGGCGCCCTCACCCACTCCGCGCCCGCCGCCGACATCTCCCTCGATTTCCAGATCGCGTGACCCTCACGGCGGAGCGCGTGCGCGCGGCGTGGCCCTCGACCGCGCCGATCGAGGTGCGGGCCACCACCGCGAGCACGAACGACGACGCCAAGGCCCTCGCCCGCGCGGGCGCGCCCCACGGCGCGCTCTGCCTCGCGGAGGCCCAGACCGCCGGCCGCGGTCGAAGCGGCAGCGCGTGGTTCTCTCCCCCCGGCGACAACCTTTACGCGTCCATCGTCCTCGTCCCTCGCGCCGCGCGGGTCGCCCCCGCCGCGACGTTCACCCTCGCCGCCGGCGTCGTCGTCGCGCGGGTCGTGGACGCTCGGCTCGACGGCGCGCCCGCGCGCATCAAGTGGCCGAACGACGTTCACGTGCGCGGCCGCAAGATCGCCGGCATCCTCGTGGAAGGGACCTCGCGCGGAGCGAGCCCCGGCCCCCTCGTCGTCGGCGTCGGCATCAACGTACGCACGCGCGCCTTCCCCGAAGCGCTCGCCGAGATCGCCACGAGCCTGGCCATCGAGGGCGGAGGTGGTCTCGACCTCTCTGGTCTCGCCGCCGACCTCGCGCGAGGGGTCGTCGACGCCTTCGAGCTCCACGAGCGCGAGGGGCTCGCTCCTTTTCTTTCTGCGCTCCGCGAAAAGGACGCCCTCTTCGGGGCGACGGTGCGCGTCGACGGGATCACCGGCCGCGCCGAGGGCATCGAACCGGACGGGAGCCTCGCCGTCCGGGGTGAGGACGGGGGCCGCCATCTCGTGATCGCCGGCCACGTCGAGCGCTGCTGAGGGGGCGACCTCGCGGTCGGGCGGGGCCGTGCCACGAGCTGCGCGCCGGACCGGAGGATCCCCCGCAGCAGTCCCGGCAACGCGGCGGCCGACCTCGACATCGAACGCCCCAGTGCCCGCCACATCGCGGTCGATCTCGAGGTCTGTGGTTTTTCATGTCGCGGTAGCGCGTGGGACCCCGAGCTCCCTTTCGACGCTATGCCGAGCTCAGAGAAAGACCGCGCCCTCCTCGAGTGGCTCCACCGTGTGCCCCCGCTCCCCACCGACATCGATCCGGTGCCGTGGGCCTACGACGGCGAGATCACGCTGCGGTTTTTCAGCGCGCAGCTGCCGGCGATGCGCGCGGAGAGGCCGGAGCGCGTCGTCGTGCCCAACGTAGATTGCACCGCCGCCGCGTCCGTCGCCCTCGGGGTGGTCTCGGCGGCAAGGCACCCGTTCCGGGCGCATCGGCTGGACCTGGCGACAAGCTCGCTCGAGGGCGACACGGTCGACGAGCTCGAGGCGCGCGCTCACGCCCTCTTCTACATCGCCACCCGCCAGCTCAGCGCCGCTGCCACGACCGATCGGAAGCGCTACGGCCTCGACGTCCTCAATCGCGCGAGGGAAGCGCGCACCCGCGTCCTGCAGCTCCTGGAGTTCGAGCTCGTGGAGGACTTCCCCGCGATGGACCTCGAGCTCGCCGACATCCGGCGCGGCAGGAGCGCCATCGATCTCGCCTCCGATCTGCAGCGCCTCCGGGGCCACATCGGCGCCCACCGCGATCAGCTCGCGCGCTCCACGAAGTTCCGCCCCGACGACGAGGATCTCTTGGGGAGGCTCGTCCACGAGCTCACCCTCCCCAAAGCTCCACCCGACAAGGCCATCCTCGATCTCCGAAACCGCGCCTACTCCCGCCTCGCGCGCACCTACGAGAAGGTTCGCCTCGCCGCAAAGCTGGTCCTCTTCGACACCCCCCAGCACCTCGCGCCCTTCCTGAAGCTCCGCCACGCCGTCCTGTCCCTCACCGCTCCCCATCGCCCGAAGCCGCCGCCTCGAGCGCCCGCTTGACCGCGGCGACCGCGATCTCGACGTCGCCCTCCTCGGTGCGGAACGAGCACACCGACGCGCGCATGCACCGGACGCCTCCGCTCGTCGTCCCCCCGAAGAACGCGTCTCCGGACGCGACGACGCGGGCGATGATCGCGTCGGTGTACGCGTCGTGATCGCCCTCCGTCGCGGACGGCCGCGGGTCGACGAACCTCACGAGGCCTTGGTTGATCCGCGGCTCCCAGACGATCTCCGCTCCCGGCAGTGAGCCGACACCAGCGACGATCGCGCGCGCGTGCCGGCAGCAACGCTCGACGAGATCGGCGACGCCCGCGCGGCCGAGCTCGCGCAGGGCCGCATAGGTCGCGACCCCCCGACCGCGACGAGACCACTCGGGGGTCCAATCCATCTGATCACGCGCCTCCGTGGCGTGGGTCAGATAGCTCGCCCGCAACGACATCGATCGGCGATGCGCTTCCGAATCGGCCACGAACGCGTAGCCCGCGTCATAGGGGACGTTCAGCCACTTGTGCCCGTCGGTGGCCCAAGAGTCCGCGCCCTCGACGCCGCGCGCGTGGTCTCGGAGCGCCTCGCTCGCGCGCACCCAAAGCCCGAAGGCGCCGTCGACGTGGACCCACGCGCCGTGCTCGTGGGCGACCGGGATGACCGCCTCGAAGTCGTCGAACGCCCCCATGTTGATGTCCCCCGCGCAGAGCACGACCATCGCCGGCGCCCCTTCGAGCCTCGCGAGGGCGGCTCTCAAGTCCTCGGCCCCGATTCGCCCCCCAGCGTCGGCGGGGATGGGGACGAGGCTGTCGGACCCGAGCCCCAAGAGGCACAGCGCGCGCTCGATCGATCCATGCCGCTGCCCATTGGCGAGCACGCGGATCGGCGGCGCCCCCGCGAGCCCCTGTCGCTCCACGTTCCAGCCGCGGCGGGCGAGCAGAGCGTTGCGAGCGGCGGCGAGGCACGTGAGATGGGCCATCTGGCAGCCGGTCGTGATCGCGAAGCTCGCCGTCGCGGGCAGACCCAAGAGGTCTTTCAGCCACGCGCCGTAGACCTCTTCGATGATCGCCTCCGCCGGCGAGCATGCGTACAGGACGGCGTTCTGATCCCAAGCCGAGGTAAGCCAATCCGCGGCGAGGGCGGCCGGCAACGAGCCCCCGATCACCCACGCGAAGAAGCGTCCTCCCGCGCTGCCGAGCAGCCCTCCCCGCACGTCCTCCACGAGCTCATCGATCACCCGCGTCGGCTCGACGCCCTCCGATCCGAGGGCCCGCCCGAGGCGGGCGCGGAGGTCACCGAGGGACGTGGTCGCACCGACAGGGCGCTCATCCACCCCGTCCAAGTGCGCGACCGCGTGTTGGAGGACGCGGCCGAGGACAGGCTCGAATCGGATCGGTGTCGACATGGTGGCTCCTTGTGTGAGCGGCAACCTCGGATCTCTCCCCCTCCGCCGCCACCCGGTTCTTGCTCTGTTCCTCCCGCTCGGCGCTCGGCCCGGGAGGAAGATGCTCGCTCGCCTATGAGGCTCGCTGCGCCGGTCGTCGACCGAGGAACCGTCGCCGACCGAGGTCGTTCCGAGTTGGGGCGCGGGCACTCTGAGAGGTCGTTGCGCGGCTGGGCGGTGCGCGAGCCGAGAGGTCGTGTGGGCTGTTGCTTCTGAATCCGTAGCAATTCGTCGTTGGCTGTCTCCCCCACGCACGCGCAGGGCTGCGCTTTGGCAGCCCGAGCATGCGTTTGGGGGAGACCGGCGGCGCGCAGCGCCGACGCGTGGGGGCAGCACTCGCGTGGGGGTGGGCAGGCTCGGCGGTGAGTCGGGCGCGGGGAATGGAAGCTGTGACCCCGGTGCTGTCGCGGTCGGGGCTGGGCTCTCATCGATGGATTCGCTGTCCCTCATCGCCTGCATCGACACCGTCCTCGCGGTCGCCGCGATTGGGACGATTCGATGGGCCAAGCGTGGCTTTCGCCTGGTTCCGGAGCTGGGACATCACGGCTTCTGGCGCGCGGCGAGCATCGCTGCGGGGATCGGGTTGTTCTTCGTTCCATGGCCGTTCCCGATCGACGGGGCGCAAGGGCGAGTGGCGCGGCTGATCGGGCTCCCCGTCCCGATTGGAGTGGCGATGGATGTCCACGGGCACCGCGTCGTGCTCCCCATCTACGAGGGGTTGGTGATGAATCCGATCGTGATCTGCGCCTGTGTGGACATGGTGCGGCTCACCCTCGCCCGGCGAAGGCGATGAGCCCCGCGTCCATCGGGGAGGGGCGCCGTTCGAATTCCTGTCCATCTCGCGGCGGGAGCCCCGAGATGCCTTTCATGGACGAAGGCTCCTCGGACTACGACGTCTCACCTCGCCTGCTAGAGCACCGATCATTCTTGAACCGCGCAAGGCGGCGGCTCCGCGCCGCGCTCACTCGCACCCCGCGTCTCGGGGATGTCTTGCGCGTCGGCCCGACCAACATCGAGCCGCAGTGAAGCGCCGCGGCGTCGGAGGTAAGCTCCGCCCGTGCGGTCGACCTCCAGCGGGCTCTTCTCGATCATCGTGTCGGCGTGCGGTTGCGCCGCTCCCGCCGAACCGCCGGTCACTGTCATCCGCGCTCCCGAAGTGATCGTCTCGCCGCCCGCTCCTCCTCGGCCCAAGTCGCCTCCCCCCGGCCCAACGAGGGGGTTCGAGGAGCGGCCCGCGGAAGGTCACGTCGCCCTCGTCGCCCGCCTCGAGCAGCCGATCCCCTATTCGGAGAAGTCGGACGCGAGGTTCGTCCCCGACGACGCCCTCCTCGCCGAAGCCGAAGCGGCCCTCCCCGTGGCGCTCGCAAAGGATCGGAGGGGCAGCGGCATCGTGCCCAAGCTCCCCGCCTATCACCGCCAGTACTTCGGATACGAGCAATCCAACAAACGCCTCGTCTTCATCAACGCTTTTTGCGAGAAGGACGCGCGGATGCGGACGCATTCCGTCATGGTCCATGACGGGGGTCGCTGCTTCTTCCAGGCGGTCTATGATGTCGAGTCGAAGACAGTCTCGTGGCTCCGCGTGAACGGAGAAGGGTAGTACTGCCGGCCGGAAGTCCGCTTCCGGACCCGGCAGTACCCAGGAACACAGAAGTCCACGGCCAGACTTCGCGCTTCGTGCCGGGAGCTGTTCCGCCCTTCACTTGCCGCGCCGTGCGCGGGGGCGGAGCAGATCCAGGCACGAACCGGATTGGACGCAGTCCACGCAGTGGACGGAGTCCAAGGAGGTCTACGCAGTGAGCTTCGGGCCGGCAGTACTAGAGCACCGATTCATTTGAAGGCCGAGTGATGTCGCGCGAGTTTGCGTGGGAGGCGCGCGCCCGAGGAGTGAGCACCACAGCACGACTCGCAGTCATGCGAGGAGCGGAGCGACGAGGCCGCGTGGATCACGCGTGAAATGGCGCGAAAGCGCCGGCTTTCAAACGGATCGGTGCTCTAGCCCGTCAACACTTGTAGGCCGCGCCTCGGGCGCAGAAGCCATCGGCCCCGCATGCCGGCGCGATCTCGCCGTCCTTGCATGGTTTGAAGGGCCCCCGGCGCCCCTTCGGGCGCGCGATTGGATGGTTGCCGGGCTCCGGAGAGAGCCAACAATCCTCTGCGCTCTTGCACGGGAAGCGCTCCCCCCAGTGGTAGGAACAACCTCGCTTGGGGTCGACGCAGGCGCAGCTCGGCCCGAGGTCGCCTCCCGCATCGGCCCGCGTCAGGGCGTCGGTCCCCGGCTTCTCGACACACCGTGCCCCGCCCCGGTCCACCGCGCACCCATACCAATCGCACTTGCCCGTCGGCGGAGGGATCTTCTCGGGTTTGAGCGTGCACGCTCCGAGCACGCACGCGCACGCGCCGGGGGCCTTGGCGCTCTCCTCGCATCGCCGCGGCGCGGACGCGGCTCGCCCGCATCGCTTCGGGGCACAATCGTCGTCCCAGCCGCAGTCCGCGTCACGCGCGCAGCTCGCGAATGGCACCGACACGTCGACGGAAGGTGGGCCGGCCGAGCGGGCCGACGGTGGCGAGGGCAGCGGCGCCGCCTTCGCCGGCTCCTCGAGGGCGCTCGCGATCGGAGAGCGCAGCGGGGCTTCTCCGTCTGCCGCGGAGGTCGAGGCAGAAGGCGCCGTGTCCCTCGGCGACGACGCGCACCCGCACAATCCCCACCAAACCGCCGCGAGCCATCCCGTCCTCATCCGGTGTCGGGCAGTCTACCATCGGTCCATGTCCCGCGCCCTCCCGCCGCTGCTCCCCCTCTGGCTGCTCCTCTGTTTCGCATGCTCCTCGGTCGCGCCGGGATCGGGCCCGCCCTCCGCGACCGGTCAATCGATGACCGGTCAATCCGCGACCACCCAATCTCATACCGTTCAATCGCCGAGCGGTCCGTCGGCGCCGGCTCCGTCCTCCGCCGCTTCCACCCCCACCGCATGGAAGGGGTTCCGAGAGCGGCCCGCGAGGGGCCACGTCGAAGTGGTCGGCGCCGAGGATACGTTTCCTCCTTACGGTGAGCTCGGTGATACGCGGTTCCTCCCCGACGACACCATCCTCGACGAAGCCGAGGCGGCCCTCCCTGCCGCCATCGCCGCCGAGCCGCGGTCGAAGGCAATTTCCCCCCGCCTCGCGAGCTATCATCGCCAATACTTCGGCATCATCAGGGGTGCGAAGCGTCACGTGCTGGTCAACGGCTTCTGCCAGGCCGAAGAGCGCATTCGCGAACAGACCATCATGGTCAAAGACGGCGGCGACTGCTTCTTCCAGGCCCTCTACGACGTGACGGCGAAGCGCTACGAGTGGGTCCGCGTGAACGGCCCCGGTTGAGCGACGCCGCCGCGCTCTCGGGGGAGTGCGTCGCGAAGATGAACCCGCACGCGCGGCGCGCCTGGCGTGGCCGCGTGGAGGGACGCAGAAAGTGGCACTCCCCTGAGTCCCCCTTGCCGGCGATGAGAAAGTCCGGTGCAGTTCGGGCGTGGTAGGTGAATCGGCGGAGTCAGATCGCGCGCTGTTCGATCTCGTGCTGGAGAAGTCGGACCTGCGGTTCGCGATTCGGTCCTTTCGTGGGCGCGAGCGGGTGTCGAAGCCCTACGCGTTCACGGTGCAGCTCTTGGGGCCGCCCACCGACACGGCGGTGCTCGAGCGCAGCGCCCTCGGGTCCGCGGTGCACCTGCGGTTCGAGAGCGGCGCGTCCGAGCGATGGGTCCACGGGGTCGTGGACCGGTTCGAGTCGCACGGCGTCGCGTTCGAGGCGAAGGATCGGCACGCCTTCGAGCTGCGGCTCGTGCCTCGCCTCGCGACGCTCCGCCTCCGGAAGAACAGCCGCATCTTCCAGGACAAGACGGTGCCGGAGATCGTGCTCGCGATCTTTGCGGAGAGCGGCGTCTCGGCGGCGACGCGCCTCGCGAAGCGCTATTCGAAGCGCGTCTATTCGGTGCAGCACCAGGAGACGGATCTCGCCTACGTGACGCGCCTGCTCGAGGAGGAGGGCATCTTCTATTTCTTCGAGCAGGCCGAGGGACCGGCGGGATCGGAGACGGTGGTGCTGTGCGACGCGGCCGCCCAGACGCGGCCCATCGCCGGCGACCCGACGCTGCGCATCGCGACGAACAATCTCTTTGCCGAGAGCGATCGGGACATTCGCCATTTCCACGTCGCGCGGGCGGCGCGCCCCGGCCGGGTGACGACGCGCGAGTTCGACTTCGAGCGGCCGTCGTATGATCTGCACGGCTTCGCCAAGAGCAGCGAAGAGCCAGAGCAATATCACCACTTCGCCGAGATCGAGCCCCCCGCGGTCGGGCACCCGATGGCGGCGACGCGCCTCGATCAGCACCGGCGCAAGGCGTGGACGGCCGAGGGCGAGACGTCCTGCGCGCGGCTCGTCCCCGGCTTCACCTTCTCGGTCGACGACCCGAAGATCCCCGGCGCCGCGAGCGGGTATGGCGTGCTCGAGGTCGTCCACGAGGGGGTCGTGGCCGCCACCCTCCGCACCGGGGGCGAGCAGAAGCCACCCTATCGCAACCGCTTTCGCGCCATTCCAGGGGCCCTCGCCATGCGCCCTCGGCCGCCCCGTCCCCGCACACAACAAGTCCTCGAGACGGCCACCGTAGTCGGGCCCGCCGGCGAGGAGATCTACACGGACGAGCTGGGGCGCATCAAAGTCCAGTTCCATTGGGACCGCGAAGGGCGGATGAACGAGCACTCGTCGTGCTGGATCCGGGTCATGCACGCTTGGTCGGGGGCGGGGTGGGGCTTTCAATTCATTCCCCGCATCGGCATGGAGGTCGTGGTCGGCTTCCTCGCTGGGGACGTCGACCGGCCCGTCATCCTGGGCGCGGTGAACAACGCCGAGCACCCGGCGAGCTTCCCCCTCCCGGCCGACAAGACGAAGAGCGGCATCCGGACCAACTCGACAGGAAAGACGGGCGGCCACAACGAGATCAGCTTCGACGACCGGGGCGGGGACGAGGCCCTCTTCATCCGCGCCGAGAAGAACATGAGCGAGCGCGTCGGCGGCGATCACGCGCTTCACGTCGCGGGCAGCCGGCGCGAGTCGGTCGAGGGAGCCGTCGTCGAGAGCACGGGGGCCGACAAGACGGTCACGGTTGCCGGGCACTGCCGCGATCGGGTGACTGGTGATCGCTCCGAGCGCACGGCCGGCTCGAAGGTGGTCGTCGTCGCGGGCAACGCGGACGAGATCGTGACCGGGCATCGATCCGTGGAGGTGACGGGGGCGAGCGTGTCGCGCTTCAAAGGGTCCGCCTCCGCTCGTGTCTCTCAGCACGCCGCCCTCACCGCCCTCGGGAGCCTCACCGTCAACGTGGGAGCGGCGAGCGCCGCTCCCGGGACGCTCCACGCCAAAG
Source organism: Polyangiaceae bacterium (assembly GCA_044225865.1). Classification (GTDB taxonomy): domain Bacteria; phylum Myxococcota_A; class Polyangia; order Polyangiales; family Polyangiaceae; genus Xiheicaenibacterium. Next base: position 64,639 of record JBGAID010000048.1, read on the forward strand.
GTCCCTGGATGGTGAGCTCCGACGCGGACGTCGTCATTCGCGCCCAGAAGACGGTCACCATCGTGTGCGGCACGTCGAAGCTCACCATCGGCCCCGAATCGATCCAGATGGTCGCCGACGCCATTGACATCCGCGCGAGCGACAAGGCGACGGTCCGCTCCAAAGAGGCCCTCGTCGAGCTCGCCAAAGAGGCGCGCATCTCCGCCCCCGCGACGAGGCTGTTCGGCGCGGCGGCGAGCGTGGAGGCCTCCGAGAGCGCCTACATGAAGGGGACGACCATCAAGCTCGGCGCGCGCGAGGGCGATCCTCCAAAGGCCGCCGACACGGACGCGACCGCCCCCACCCGGACCATCTCCCTCCACGTCGCCAGCGCGAGCTCGAGCAAGCTGTCCAATCGGCCCTACGAGCTCACGGTGGACGGCGTTCGATACAGCGGCACCACCGGCGGCGACGGGAGCATCAGCCAGACCGTCCCCGCCTCCGCGACCGGCGCTCACCTCGTCGTCTGGGAGGGCGCTCCACCGGCGGGGGCTCAGCACACTTGGAACCTCTCCATCGCCGAGCCGCCCGCCGCCTCCACGGTCGAGGGCGCGCGGTCGCGCCTCCAAAACCTCGGCTTCGCGGTGGGCACGGGCGACGAGCTGGACCCGGTCACCGCCAAATCGATTGGCGACTTCCAGCGCGCGCAGGGCCTCGAAGAGACAGGCACCCTGGACGCCGCCACCACCGCGAAGCTCGTCGACTCCCACGGGCACTGACCATGATGGAGGCTTGATTCGTGATTCCGATGCCGAACACCGCCAGCCCGAGCTCTCCGACGTGGCTGAAGCTCCCCTCCAAAAAGCTGCCCATCATCGTCGTGCCGGGGATCATGGGCTCGCGGCTCGCGGAGCCGACGACGCACAAGCTCATCTGGAACCCGATGCCCATCCGCTCACCGGGGGGTTACTTGCCCAGCGTGGGGACGAGCCGTCTCCGGGACCTCTCCCCGCTTTCACCGGACGAGTGGAACACATCGGACTTCGCGCCGGACAACACCGAGCGGGCGAAGCTCATCAAGCACTTCTTCGGTGCCGTCACCGATTTCTATGATCTGCTCTGCTACGCGCTGGCCGAGGATCTCGTGCTCAGGCTCCTCCACACGGACTACGCGCCCGCGGTCTATGTCGCTGGTTACGATTGGCGGCAAGACAACGCCTACTCTGCCCAGACGTACCTGGCGCCGGTGGTGGAGGAGGCCCTCCACGACTGCGGCAACGAGAAGGTCATCCTCATCGCGCACAGCATGGGCGGGCTCGTCTCCCGATCCTATTGTCAGCGCGGCGGCGAAGCGAACGTCCGGGCGCTGATCCTCCTCGGCAGCCCGAGCTTGGGGGCGGTCCAGCCTTACGCGCGCCTCAAGAGGGGGGTCAACAGCGACGATGACAAAGAGACGCGAGGCCTGTGCTGTCTGATGGGGATCGAGACCCCCGATCAGTCGCGGGACTTTCTCCGTCTGCTGCCGTCTCTCTATCAGCTCATGGCCAATCGCGTTCAATGTGAGGCGAACCCCGGCTGGCTCCAGGTCGACGAGACCCAGACCGGCGTCGCTCCGACCACCGAGCTGGGATCCATCTACGAGCGCGTGGGTCACTACGACGATCAGGGCGATGACGAGGAGGGGGACCCGGGCTTCACATTGCCGCCGAACATGACCGGCAAGTTCCACGACGCGAGCCCCGGCTACAACATCTACCGAGACATCTTCGCGGGTATCCTCGAGCGCGCGGAGAACCGCTCCCTCTTCTCGATGTACATCGATTGGGCGGAGGCCTTTCATGAGACCCTCACCGTCGGCGACAAAGCGTATATGCCAGATCCGACATATTGCATCGCTTGCATCGACCTCATGGAAACGCCCGTCGGTGCGTCGTTGGCGAAGTATGGTGAGGTGTCGGTGCAGGGTGATCAGAACGAGTATGTGCCTTCTGATGACTGCTGGTGGGGGTGCGCTCCCCTCGCCCTCGTGAGAGGTCCGGGCGACAGTCAGGTCAACATGCTGAGCGGCTTCCCGGAGGCCAATATCGTGCGGCCCTTCGCCGATCATGCATTCATCAGCGGCGTCGCCCACGGCTCCTTGCCGAACGACCCTGGCGTCATCGCCAAGGTCTTGGACTGGATCGTCTCCATCGCGGAAGCGGACACCCAGCCATGAGCGATCCCACTCGATTCGAAGTCGGCTGGCCGAGCTCCTCCGAGTCGGCGGAGGCGGTCGCGAAGAAGATCGCGTTCACCTTCGAATGGCTGCGGGGGATCCCCGCCCTCTCGGGCGGAGCCGTGTATTACCCTCGGGAGAAGGGGGCAGGGCCTCGCCCTGCGGAGTCGGTGCCAGAGATCCTCGGCGCGCTCGAGGCGGTTTCGACGCCGATGCGCCTCGAGCGCAAGCAGACAGTCAACGGCTACAAGCAGTTCTTCTACTTCGGGTCGCTGCGGAGCTGGACCGTCGCCGCGACGATCGTCGGCGGGATCTCCGCCCCGATGCGCGCCGTCCCGACCCCGAACCGCGTCGAGCTCCGCGTAGGCCCCGCCCTCGAGCCCAAGGAGCTGCGTCAGATCCTCGTCGGGCTCATCAATGTCTTCCGGCCCGTGTGGGCCTCGTGCGCGTCGATCGGCCTGTTCGCGACGATGCCGCCCGGCCTCGATACCCCGCCGGTCGGGTACCTGACGTATCTTTCTGCCTGGTTCGGAGATGTCCCCCCGCTCGAAGGTGAAGCCGTCGTGACGAAGCTCCCTGGGCTCGGCACCATCGTTCAATCCCATGAAGGGCCGTTCGTGCCTGCGCGCAGCGAGGAGCGGCGCGCGATGACCCGGACGGAGGCCGCCCTCGTGAAGGCGGGCGTTCTCCGGCCCTACGTCCCGCCCGCGCCATGACCGCGCGAGTGCAGTCCGATGGGAGCGTCGACGCCGTCGCGTGGCCGTTTAGGCATCGCGGGCGGCACCTCCTCGCCGTCGTCGCGAAGGCCTCGTTCGGCTTCGCCCAGCGGAGCGTCGCCCCGCACCGGGGGCCCGCCCCCATCGTCCGCGAAGACAAGACGTTCGGCGACAACCCGACCCGGAGCATCGAGGCCGCGAGCGACGTCGTGCCCTACAAGGCGAGGTGCGATGTCACGGTCGTCGGGCACGCCCAAAAGCCCGTCGTGAGGCTCTCGTTCGGGAGCCAGGGGCGCGTCCGCATCGACAAGTCCCTGCGCGTCGAAGGGGGAGGGCGCCTCGCCCTCGTGTACGAGGCGGCCGTCGGGGGGCCCGGCACGGCCAACCCGGTCGGCTCCGAGACGCCGCGCGTCCTCGACGTCGCGGATCCCTCGCGGGCGGGCGGGTATGGGCCCATCTCTGCTTTTTGGCCCGCGCGGAAGCGGCTCATCCAGGGCCTGGACCGTCGCGCGATCGAGCGCGGCGATCTCCCGGAGGCGATCCCGTGGGACTACTTCCAATCGGCGCCGCCCGATCAGCAGATCGAGTATCCGCGCGGCGGAGAGTGGCTCGTGCTCGAGGGCCTCACCGAGGGGTCCCCGCGCATCGAGACGATGCTGCCCGAGGCGCGGGTCGTCGGCTCGCTCGCGTTCGCCCCCACCGGAGCGCGCCGCCCGATCGAGCTCGTGTGCGACACCATCCACGTGACCCCGGACGCGTCGTCCTTCACGCTCGCGTGGCGCGGGTGCGTCGACGTCGCGTCGATCGATCTCTCCGCCGCCACCGTCGCGGTCGCCCTCCTCGCGGGCCCGACTCCGGTCGACCTCGAGGCCTTGCACGCGCGCGCGGCCACGAAGGGGGCCCCCGTCTCCGAGCGGCGCGAGCCCGCGCCGCCGCCGTCGAACGACGCCACCCTCTTCATCAAGGAGGAAGCGCCCCGCGGCCCCGCGCTGCCGTTCGCGCAGAAGGAGGCGGTCGGCGAGTCGACCCACGTCATGAGCTCGCGGGAGCACGCCGCCCACGCGGCGGGGGCGGCCGCTCCGTTCGCGATCCCGCCGCCGCGCGCGTCCGCGCCGACGACGCTCCCGAAGCAGGGCGTTCCCTGGAGCCCCGAGCCGATCCCGCCGGTGCCGGTGGTCTCCGTCGGTGAGGAGACGCAAGCGGCGCCCGCCCCGGCGAGCCCTCCTCCCGGCCCGGCCGCGGCTCTGCCCGCCTCCCCGCCCGCGCCTGTCCCCTCGGATCCGCTCGCCGATCGCCTTCGAGGCGCGGGGGCGTCTCCGGAGGAGATCGCCATGCTGCTCGCGGCGATCTCGACCGACCGCAAGCGCTGACTGCGCGCGCTCAATCGCGAGCGGCGGTCTCGATTCGGACGACGCGCGCGCCTTCGGCCGATCGCAGCAGGAGAAAGAGGGCGTCGCCTCGCGCCGTCGCCGTGACCAGCTCCTCGCCCGCGTCCGCGACCTCGGCGAGCGCGGCCTCGAAGGTCACCTCGCCCGCGTCGTTCCAGACGACGACGCCGCTCGGGTACACGCCACAGACTCCGGCGCCGCACCGACTCAGCGTGGCCTGCTCTTCGCCGTCGCCGAAGTCGACGAGCGTGCTGCCGAGCGCCTCACTCCCCTCGGGCGTCGTGCGCGTCAGCGCGAAGCCCGTGTCTGGGAATCCGAGTGAGAAGAACGTCGCGGGATCGGTGAGCACGCTCGGCGTCTGCTGCCAGAGCGAGGAGGGCGCGCCGAGCGCGGCCCCGCCCATGCCCGCCTCGCTCACTTCGAAGATCCCGGTCGGGCCGCACGCCGTCACCCACAGCGCGTCGCCCGCGGGCGCGATCCCGAAGCTCCAGATCCCGCGGCCCGCGTACACGAGCTCCGAGACGTCGCCGCTCCGCTCGACCTTGGCCACGCTGCTGTCCGCCCCGGGGGTGCGTTCGGGGAGCACCGTCGAGCGCACGCCGGGCTCGGGCGTCTCGGCCGTGAACACGTAGAGGTTGCCCGCCTCGTCCGCGTCCAGGAGGGCGGCGGCGGCGACGCGGGGCCCCGCGTGCATCGAGCAGCCGTCTCCCTCCCAGCGCTCCACCACGAGCTGGCCCGGCTCTCGCGCCGCGTACGCGACGACGAGCCCCCCTTCCACCGCGATGAGGCGCGAGGTCGTCGCGGGGACCTCGAAGGTGCAGATGGCGGCCGCTTCGGCGGCGCTCCGCTCGGGCGCGGGCTCGCTCGTGCAGCCGAGAGGGAGCGCGGACGCGAACAGCCACACGACGAGAGGGAGCCTCGGGAGATCGGGTTGCTTCATGGGGTGCGCCACGAATACGGGACTCCCCATTGTGAGAGAACACCCAACGCTGCGCACCGCTTGTGCAAGAATCCACAGCGATGAGCTGGGACGACTTGCGCTTCGTGCTCGCCCTCGCGCGCGCGGGATCGCTCTTGGGCGCCGCGAAGAGCCTCGGGGTCGATCACACGACGGTGGGCCGTCGCGTCGAGGCGGCAGAGGCTGCGCTCGGGGTGCGGCTGTTCACCCGGACGACGGCCGGGGTGACGGCGACCGCCGACGCGGAGCGGCTGCTCGCCCCCATCCGCCAAGTCGAAGAGGCGGTGCTCTCGGTCGAGCGCGTCGCTCACGCCCAAGGCGCGAACCTCACCGGCACCGTCCGGGTGACCGCCCCCGAGACGTTCGGGGCGAGCTACCTCGCGCCGATCGTCTCCGCGTTCGGGAGGCAGCACCCCGGCCTCGTCGTCGAGCTCGTGGCCTCCGGGGAGGTCCTCGACCTCGGCCGGCAGAAGGCCCAGCTCGCCGTGCGCAACTTCCGCTCGAAGCAGCAGAACCTCGTCGTGCGCCGGGCCGCGCAGGTCGCCTACGGCCTCTACGGCGCGGAGAGCTACCTCGCCCACCGTCCCGTGAAATCGAAGGATGCCCTCAAGGACCACCCCATCCTCGGCTCGCCGGAGGAGGACGCGATCGAGTCGGCGTGGCTGCGCCGCCTCCATCCGCGCGCGGAGGCGAGCTTCGTTTCCGTCTCGTCCATCGCGCTCCTCTCTGCGGCGCGCGCGGGGGCCGGGCTCGCCGTCCTGCCGCGCTATCTGGGCGACGCCGAGCCGACGCTGCGCCGCGTGCCGATGCCGAACGAGCCGGTCGAGTCGATGTGGCTCACCATCCACCGCGACCTCAAGGAGACCCCGCGCGTGCGGGCCCTGTTCGAAGCCCTCGTGGTGGCGATGAAGGCTGACGAAGGGCGGCTGCTCGGTCGGTGAGCGTCGCCGCGGTCAGCTCGCGCGCGGCTTCTCTTTCTTCTCGAGCCAGCCCTTGTCGTGGCCGGCGAAGCACGAGGCGCGCAGGCACTCCCGCAGCGCGTGCTCCTCGAGGGTCGCGTCGGCGTGGACGCCCTTGCCGAGGAGGAACACGGCGCGGCCCCGCACGAGATCCTCCCGCGTCACTCGCTCCGTCGCCGTCTCTTCGATCACGTCCACCCCGCGCGCTTCGATCAGCCGCGCGAGCTTCTGCCCGTTCGCGAGGGGCGCTCCTCCGACGCCGTAGCTCACGAGCTTGTGCTTGGGGCGCCTCTCTCCGTCGTCGTCCTTGCTCGGCTTCACGAAGTCGGCGAACGCGATGAGCTCGTCGTAGAGCGAGTCGAACAGATAGACCTCGCGCAGATCGACGCCTCCACGTCGGGTCGCGCCGGCGGCGGCTCGATAGCCACCCGAGTGCGCGGACACGACGACGCGCCCGGGCCCCTTCGCTCCCGCGAGCGACGCGTCCCCGAGCGCCTCGCTCGGGCGCTTCCCTCCCGCGAGCTTGATCACCTCCGCGAGCAAGGCCTTGAGCCCGCCCTTCAGCATGAGCTTGCCGAAGTCGCCATCGGCGGCGTTCACCGGCCCTTGCGGCACCACGAGGATCGCGTTCTGGCTGCTCTCCGCGAGCTGCTCGCGCAGCTTGTGTCCGGTCAGCACCTTCTTCGCGGTCGTGTTGTGCCCGTGGAAGTGCACGAGGGCGTCGACCTTCTTGGATTTGCCGAGCCGGAACGACGCCGGCACGAACACGATCACGGTCGGGTCGTCGTAGGCCCCGCCCTTCATGGGGTAGGGCGCGCTCTTCGGCTCGAAGGTCAGGGTCGTCCCGATATCCGAGGTCGCGGTCGTCGCCGCGAGCGTCCATCGCGCACCGGCGAAGGTCCCGAGCGCCGCGCCCGCGAGGCCGAGGAGCACGCTTCGTCGCTGCATGCACCGGCGACTAGCATCGAGCGTCGTTCTGGGCCAAAAGAGCGGCGCCAGGCCCGTGAAAGAAGACACCCTCGTCGTCCACGAGATCTACAAGAGCGTCCAAGGCGAGTCCTCGTTCGCGGGCGTCCCCTGCACGTTCGTCCGGCTCACCGGCTGCAATTTGCGCTGCGCCTGGTGCGACACTCCCCAGGCCTTCTATCGAGGCACCCGCATGCGGCGCGAGGAGGTCCTCGATCGCGCCCTCGCGATGGATACGCCCCTCGTCGAGCTCACCGGCGGCGAGCCCCTCCTCCAGCCCGCTTCGATCCCGCTCCTCGCCGAGCTGTGCGATCGAGGAAAGACGGTCCTCGTCGAGACGAGCGGCGAGGCCGACGTCTCCCGCGTCGATCCCCGCGTCCACAAGATCATGGATCTCAAGGCGCCCGGCTCGCGCGAGTCGCACCGCAATCGCTGGTCGAACCTCGCCCACATCGGCCCGCGCGACGAGATCAAGTTCGTCCTCGCCGACCGCGCCGACTACGAGTGGATGCGCGCCGTCATCGCCGAGCGCGAGCTCGCCGCCCTCGGCTGTCAGCTCCTCGCCTCGTGCGTCTTCGGCTCCCTCGATCCGAAGGACTTGGTGGCCTGGATGCTCGAGGACGGGCTGCCCGTCCGGCTCAATGTCCAGATCCATAAGGTCGTGTGGGGAGCCTCCGCGCAGGGGGTCTGATCCGATCCTCGGAGCCCGATCTCGGGAAGCGACGACGGCATCCTCTGCGCGCCCGAGCTCCCCGACGGCGCGCAGAGGGCACAAGACACGACGCGCACGAACGAAACGTGCCCACCGTGCCACAATAGCTTCAGCGGGCTGAGCCGCGGTGACGGGGACGCGCAATGGGGCCCGAAGAGTTCAAGGCGGTCGGATTCAGCTCGGGCCTGCCCGTTTGGCGTGAGCTGCTCGGTGAGCATGATTGGGAGCGCACCATCCCCGAGCTGCCGGAGGCGACGCGCGCGCTGATGGAGACGCCGCCCCTCGCCGCCTCTTGGATCCCCGCGGAGGCTGCCTACGGCTTCTCGTACACGGTGGCGCGGCTGTTCCCGACCCGCGGCCTCCAGCTCATCGAAGATCACGGCCGCCTCTGCGTCGAGCGCGACGTGAAAGGCATCTACAAGCCGCTCCTGCGCGTGCTGACCGTCGATTTCGCAATGTCTCGCGCAGCGTCGCTCTACCAACGCTACAGTCGCAACGCGGGGTCCCTCTCGGTGGACCGCGTCGCCCCCCGTCAGGCCGTCTGCCACTACGCCGACCAGGCCCGCGTCGACAACGTCCGGGCCGCCCTGCTCGGCGGCTCCGCGCTCGGTGTGCTCTCGGTGATCGGGGTGGGAAACGCCCGGGTCGCCCAACGAACGCTCGGGTCCCGCCACATCGACATTCGCCTCGAGTGGTGAACCGATCTCCCCGATCGGCTGGATTCGGGGGTGACCGTGGCTTTCGCTTCACGCCTTTGCTAACGAAAGGTCATGGTCCGCGCCAGCATCCTAGGCCTCGGTTCGTACGTCCCCGATCGCGTCGTCACCAACGACGAGATCCGGTTTTTGAACGACAAGCACGAGGTCCAGGCGGAGGCGCAGACCGAGACGAACCACGAGTGGATCAAGGCCCGCACCGGCATCGAAGAGCGCCGGTACGTCCCCGCCGACTCCGGTTACGCGACGAGCGACCTCGGCCTCTTCGCGGCCAAGCGCGCCCTCGAAGACGCGAAGCTCACCCCGAAGGACATCGACTGCATCATCTTCGGGACCCTCTCGCCGGACATCCACTTCCCCGGCAGCGCCGTCTTCCTCCAGTCGAAGCTCGGCATCGACGGTGAAGAGGGCTGCGCCTGCTACGACATCCGCCAGCAGTGCTCCGGCTTCATCTACGGCCTCCAGATGGCGGACGCGTTCATCCGCACGGGGCTCTACAAGAAGATCCTCCTCGTCGGGGCCGAGCTCCACAGCCACTCCCTGGATTTCACGACGCGCGGCCGCGACGTGATGGTCCTCTTCGGCGACGGGGCCGGCGCCGCCGTCATCGGCGCAGAAGAGACGGAGGATCCCAAGGCGGGCGTCCTCCACACCCACTGTCAGGCCGACGGCTCCGGCGCGATGGATCTCCACCTGAAGATCTTCGAGATCGCGAAGCTGCCCTACGTCTATTACGACGCCAACGACCGCTCGCAGAACCAGGTGAAGTACCCGCAGATGAACGGCAAGAAGGTCTTCCTCAACGCCGTCCGCAACATGGTCTTGAGCGTCCAGCGCGCCCTCCGCGAGACGGGCCTCTCCTGGAAGGATATCGACTGGTTCGTCCCCCACCAGGCGAACCTCCGCATCAACGAGGCCGTCGTCCAATACGCGGAGATCCCGCCCGAGAAGGCCCTCAACACGATTCAGTTCTACGGCAACACCACCGCCGCGACCGTCCCCCTGACGATCGACCACTACCGAAAAGAAGGCAAAGTGAAGAAGGGCGACCTCATCCTGTCGACCGTCTTCGGCGCCGGCTTCACCTGGGGCAGCGCCATCTTCCGGGTCTAGCTACGAAAATCGTAGCGATGCCCACCCCCCTCCTCACTTCGTTCGTCGGCCCCTCCCAAGCGTCGTGCTGACGCACGCCGCGGGAGGGGAGGGGACTATCCTCGCGAGCGCTTCTTCGCAGGGTCCGCGGACTCGCCTCGGAACGCGGGATCGCTCTTGATGCGCTGGAAATCCCGCGCGAGCTGCTTCGCGTAGTCGATCCAGAACGCGCGGCCCGGGTCCTTGCTCGTGTCCTCGGGCACGGCCGCGAGCAGGGCCCGCAACACCTCGGGCGCGACCGAGCTCACGAGGAGCGCGATCGCCTCCGTGCGCGACGGGTATCGATCCACGTAGCCCGACGCGGGCTCGTCCGCGTCGGGTTGGTAGACGGGGTACACGTCGGAGAGCCGCTCGCGCGGACCGTTGCCGTTCACGAGCCACTCCACCGTGACCGCGAGCGCGGCCGCGATGCGCTTCGCCGTGTCGTGAGGCAAGCGCGCCCCCCGCTCTTTATTTCGTAGCGAGTTGATGTACTGGGCGGTGAACCCGGCGCGCCTCGCGAGCTCGCCGCCCGAGATCCCTCGAGCCTGCATCGCCTCGTCGAGCCGTGTTTGCCAGTCGCTCACCCCGGTGACTCTAGCAGGGTGATCGCGCGCTGTTGCGGTGGCAGAGGATTGGGCTCCGACTGGAATGTAGCTGCAACAGTTGACAACTATAGTTTCAAGTTGCAGATCGAGGGCATGGAGACCGAGCCGCCTTCCTCCCGCTCCCGACCCCATCGAGCCCCCACCCCGCGCCGGGACGCCCCCGCGCCCGTCGCGGTCTTGGAGGTCGCGGCGCGGACGGAGAAAGGAGACGTGCGGTCGAACAACGAAGACACCCCGTTCGTGGGGCCGCGGCTCGGGGTGATCGGGGTGTGCGACGGGATGGGCGGGGCCAACGGGGGTGAGGTCGCGAGCGCGATCGCGGCCGGGGTCCTCGTGCGCCGACTCGATCCTTGGGCGGGCTCGCCGGCACCGCGCGAGACGCGCGAGGTCGCCCGATCCGTCGCGCTCGCGATCGAAGAGGCCTCGCGCGCCGTGCACCGCATGGCCCTCGACCGGCCCGAGCTCTCCGGGATGGGCACGACCGCGACCCTCCTCGTGCCGTGCGGGGCGGGCGCGCTCGTCGGCCACGTCGGGGACAGCCGGCTCTACCTCTATCGCGCGCCGAGCCTCGTGCGAGTCACGCGCGATCAGACGCTGGTGCAGCGCCTCGTCGAAGCCGGAAGGATCACCGAGGAAGAAGCAGAGCAGTCGAACCTCCGGCACGTCGTCCTCCAAGCGGTCGGGACGGGCCCGGAGGTCGAGCCAGAGCTCTCGTATCTGCGCCTCGACGATGGGGACGTCCTCGTTGTCTGCTCGGACGGCGTCTCCGGCGCCCTCTCGGAGGAGCGCATGCGCGGGATCTTGGCGAGCCGATCGTCGCCGCGCGCCGCGTGCGACGCCCTCGTCGAGGCCGCGCTCGAGGCGGGCTCGCAAGACAACGCGACATGCGTCGTCGCGCGGGTGACCCTCCGAGCCTCTCGATGACGTCGACGGCCTTGCCTGTTCACGTGCCGCAGAACGTCTGCTCCACGCGCTCGGCGTCAGTGGGCGGCTCGGCGAGCGCCCGATGCTCGGGCTGCTCTTCCCACGGTCGCGCGAGGACCTCGACGAGCCGCTCGAACGGCGAGAAGTCGCCTCGCTGCACCGCCGCCGCGATCACCTCCTCGACGCGGTGGTTGCGAGGGATGAAGGCCGGGTTCGAGCGGCGCATCGCCGCCGCCCGAGCGCGGGGGTCGACGTCGTCGCGCGCGAGCCGAGCGCGCCATCGCGGCGACCAATCATGGAACGCTCCCGGGTGGGCGAACAGCGACGCGACGCTCTCCTCGGCGCGCGGGTCGTCCACCGCGTCGCAGAGCCTGCGAAAGAAGACGGTGAAGTCGACCTCGCTCGCGGCGAGGCGCTCGAGCAGGTCCGAGACGAGGAAGCGATCCTCGACGGTGCCGCTCGCGACGCCGAGCTTCGCGGTCATGGTGCGAATGTACGCGTCGTCGAACAAGGGCTGGAATCGATCGAGCCGCTCCGTCGCCCACCCGATCGCCTTCTTCTCGTCGGCGGCGATGATCGGCAGGAGCGCATCCGCGAGCCGGCCGAGGTTCCAGAGCGCGATGCGCGGCTGGCTCGCGAAGGCGTAGCGGCCCATCCGATCGATGGAGCTGAACTTCTTCTGCGGGTGGTACTCGTCCAAGAAGGCGCACGGCCCGTAGTCGATCGTCTCGCCCGAGATGGATGTGTTGTCGGTGTTCATGACCCCGTGGACGAAGCCGATCCCCATCCAGCGAGCGATCAAGCTCGCCTGCGCCGCGACGACCTCGTCGAGCAGCGCGATCGCCGCGTTCTCGCCGTCGAGGGAGTCCGGATAGTGCCGCGCGAGCGCGTAGGTCGTGAGCGTGCGCAGCCCCTCGACATCCCGCCGCGCGGCGAAGAACTGGAAGGTCCCGATGCGCAGGTGGCTCGCCGCGACCCGGGTGAGGATCGCGCCCGGCAGCGGCTCGTCCCGCATCACGATCTCGCCGGTCGTCACTGCCGCGAGGGCCCGCGTCGTCGGCACCCCGAGCGCGGCCATCGCCTCGCCGAGGACGTACTCGCGGAGCACCGGCCCGAGCGCGGCCCGCCCGTCGCCTCCGCGCGAGAACCTCGTTCGGCCCGAGCCTTTGAGCTGCACGTCGCGGCGCACGCCGTCCGCGCCGACCACCTCTCCGAGGAGGATCGCGCGGCCATCCCCGAGCTGGGGAACGAACGTTCCGAACTGGTGGCCCGCGTAAGCCTGCGCGATCGGCTCTGCCCCCTCGGGGATGAGGTTCCCCGAGAAGACGGCGGCGGCCGCGTCCGAGCTCGGCCAATCCGCCTCCAACCCGAGCGCCGCCGAGAGGGCCGCGTTGACCTTCACGAGCCGCGGCGCTCGAACCGGCCTCGGCGCGACGCGCTCGAAGAAGCGCTCGGGCAGGCGGGCGTACGTGTTGTCGAACCGGAACATCGCGGGCATCCTCGCACGCCCGAGGTCATAAGGCCGGTGGCCTCAGAAGGTCGCGAGGACGTCGACCCCTCCGCCCTCGGGGCCCGCGGAGGGCGCGATCACGAACGCTCGCTTGTCGCTCTTCGACTTCGGCCCGCGGAGGAACCCGCCGGAGAGGATGACCATCGTCACCCCCGCGCCGAGCACGATCGCCCCGATCCCTGCGACGACTCCGGTCGACACTCCGTACACGAGCTGATCCTGCTTCGCCTTGGCGAACCCGTAGCCGGCGATGAACCCGACGTCGGCCGACGCGCCGCCCTGGTGCTCGAGCCACTGCCCCAGCCGATCTTTGCGGCGGCCAGCGCCGTCGAGCTTTGCTGCGAGGGGGATGGCCGCGATCAGGATCACCGCCCCAACGCCGATCAAGATGCACGAGACGCAGACCTCGGAGGAGCCGGCCGGCGCCTTCGCCGGTCCGCGCGCGAGCTTGCCTTCCTCGACCGGCTCCTTCGTCTCGTCGAGGATCGTCTCCTCTTTCTTGGGAGGGGGCGCGGGCTCTGGTGTCGGCTCCGGCGCGGGCTTCGGTTTGTACTCGTAAGGCGCCGGCTCGCGCGGAGGCTCCTGATCCTGCGCGCGCGCGACGCCCGCGACCGAGACCGCGCCGAGCAGCGCCGCGATCGCGAGCCCGCGCTTCACCGCTCCGCCCGCATGAAGCTCGAGAACGTGTCGACGTCCTTCACCGACCCGAGCACGAGGGCGGTGCGCTGGTGGAGCTTCGTGGGGACGATGTCCAGGATCGAGTCCACGCCGTTGGTGGCCTTTCCGCCCGCGGCCTCGAACAAGAACGCGAACGGGTTCGCCTCGTAGAGGAGCCGCAGCTTCCCCTCCGGGCTCTTGTTGTCCGCGGGGTACGCGAAGATGCCGCCTTTCAACAAGGTCCGGTGGGCGTCGGCGACGAGGGTCCCGACGTAGCGCGCGCCGTATGGATAGCCCGCCGCCTTGTCTTCGCCCTTCACCGTCTCCGCCCACCGCCGAACCGGATCCGGCCAGCGGCAGCTGTTGCCCTCGTTGATGGAGTAGGTCGAGCCGCGCTCAGGGGTCTTGATGTTCTCGTGGCTGAGGAAGAACTCGCCGACGCTCGGATCATAGGTGAAGCCGTGCACGCCCTTCTCTCGGCCGGTGGAGAGGACGAGCATCGTCGACGAGCCGTAGATGACGTAGCCGGCGGCGGCGAGCTGGCGACCAGGCTTGAGGAAAGACTCGGGGCCGACCGCGGCCTCCGGGTCGCGCCGCATCACCCCGAAGATCGTCCCGATCGAGATGTTCACGTCGATGTTCGAGGAGCCGTCGAGCGGATCGAACATGACCACGTAGCGCGCGCTCTTGTCGTGGGTGATGACGTGGATCTCGTCGAGCTCCTCGCTCGCGATGGCGGCGCAGTGCCCGCGTCGCGCCAGGGTGCTGACCAGCGTCTCGTTCGCGAGCTCGTCGAGCTTCATCACCTGTTCGCCCTGCACGTTCACGTCCCCCGTGTACCCGAGGACGTTCGCCAGGCCGGCCTTGCGCACCTGGCTCGTCACGAGCTTGGCCGCGAAGGCGATCTGATTCAGGAGCGAGGTGAAGACGCCCGTAGCCGCCGGCGAGCCGAGCATCCCCTCCATGATGAAGGTCTCGAGCGTCATACCCTTGCGGGCGGCGGGACTCTCGGCTTGCGACATGCCCCGCAGATACCATTTTTGTCCGCTCGGCGCTCGGCCCGAGAGGAAGATGCTCGCTCGCCTATAAGGCTCGCTGCGCCGGTCGGCGCATGAGGAACATGCGCCGACCGAGGTCGTTCCGGGTTGGGCGGGGGCGAGCTTGCAGGTCGTCGCGAGGCTGGGCGGGGACGAGCTGAGAGGTGGTGGCGCGGTTGGGCGCGGTCGGGCTGTGAGGTTGTTGCGAGGCTGGGCGGGGACGAGCTGAGCGGTGGTGGCGAGGCTGGGCGGGGACGAGCTGAGAGGTGGTGGCGCGGTTGGGCGCGGTCGGGCTGTGAGGTTGTTGCGAGGCTGGGCGGGGGCGAGTTGCGAGGTCGTTCTCCGGTTGGAGTGGGCTCGAACTGGGAGGGTCGTGGCTGCCGATGCTACTGAATCCGTCGCGCAGTTCGGTTGTCTCCCCCACGCACGCGCAGGGCTCGCGCTTTGGCAGCCCGAGCATGCGTTTGGGGAGACCGGCGGCGCGTTAGCGCCGACGAGTGGGCAGCCCGCTCGGCGCTCGGCCCGAGAGGAAGATGCTCGCTCGCCTACAAGGCTCGCTGCGCCGGTCTCTATGATCGCGCTCGGCGCTCGGCCCGAGGAAGATGCTCGCTCGCCTACAAGGCTCGCTGCGCCGGTCGTCAACGGAGGAACCGTCGCCGACCGTGGTTGTTGCGAGGTTGGGCGGGGCGAGCTGGAGGTTAGTTATGAGAAGGCGGGGGCGACCTGAGAGGTGGTTGCGAGGTTGGGCGGGGGCGAGCTTGGAGGTTGTTGCGAGGTTGGGCGGGGCGACCTGAGAGGTTGTTGCGAGGTTGGGCGGGGGCGACCTGAGAGGTGGTTGCGCGCTTGGAATGGGCTCGACCGGGAAGCCGCCGCAGCATGCGCTACTGAATCCGTAGCGCGGTCTCCTGTGTCTCCCCCACGCACGCGCAGGGCTGCGCTTTGGCAGCCCGAGCATGCGTTTGGGGGAGACCGGCGGCGCGCAGCGCCGACGCGTGGGGGCAGCACTCGCTCGGCGCTCGGCCCGAGCGGAAGACATCCCTCCCCGATGAGGCTCGCTGCGCCGGTCGTCGACGGAGGAACCGTCGCTGGCGGGGTGGCTCCGGGCTGGTCGTGGGGCGTGCTACTGGATCCGTAGCTCGTCTCGGCGGCGCCTGCCCCGCGGACGCTCTGCTCGTCCGCTCGGAGCGCCCACGGGCGGCGCGGAATGGGCCGGTGGGGGGGACGCGCGGGGTCGGACTCGATCCGGTCCTTCGAACGGATGGCGCGGAGGGGCTCGCACGTGTTTAGATGCGCACGATCCACTCGTCGCCGAGGAGCTCTCGCTACATGTCGATGAAACTCACGCTCTCTTCGTCCGATCCTCTCAGCATCGCGGCAGACGTGGCCGTGATCGGAGTCCCCGAGGGCGCTTCGCATCGCAGCGGCGCCATCGCGACGCTCACGAAGGCGCTCGGATCGTCGGTGCAGCGCACGCTCAAGCGCGAAGAGTTCACCGGGAAGAAGGATCAGACGGTGGAGCTCGCGACCAACGGCCAGCTGAAGCCGGCCCGGGTCGTCCTGATGGGGCTCGGCGCGGGCCCGGTCACGGAGCCGCAGCTCCGAACCATGGCGGCGAAGGCGGCGCGTCTCGCTCAGGGGTCGAAGGCGACCACGCTCGTGCTCGAGGTACCCGGCGGGCTCGAAGGGGCGGAGCGCTTCGCGGCGGAGGGCGTCGTCCTCGGCTCGTATCGGTTCACCCGCTACCTCACGGGCGATCGCCTCCCGAAGTCCGCGCTCGAGCGGGTCACCCTCGTCACGGGCGGCCGCGTCTCCAAGGAGTCGCGAGCGGCGGTGGAGAAGGGACAGAAGGTCGCGGAGGCCATCTGCATCGCGCGCGATCTCGTGAACGAGCCGCCGAACGAGCTCTACCCGGAGACGTTCGCGAAGATCTGCGTCGACCTCGCGAAGACGCACGGCTTCAAGTGCACCGTCCTCGACAAGGCGGCGCTCACGAAGCGCGGGATGAAGCTCATGCTCGCGGTCGCCCAGGGCAGCGCCCGCGACCCGCGCCTCATCCACATGGTCTACTCCCCCGCTCATGGGAAGCCGAAGAAGAAGCTCGTCTTCATCGGCAAGGGCCTGACGTTCGACTCCGGCGGCCTCTGCATCAAGCCCGCGCAGGGCATGGAAGACATGAAGGGCGACATGGGCGGTGGCGCGAACGTCGCGGCCCTGATGGCCGCCCTCGTCGCGACCCAGCCCGACGTCGAGGTGCACGGGATCATCGGGGCGGTCGAGAACATGCCCGATGGGAACGCGTATCGGCCGGGCGACATCTTCGGATCCCTCGACGGCAAGTTCGTCGAGATCATCAACACCGACGCGGAGGGGCGCCTCGTCCTCGCGGACGTGCTCGCCTACGGGCGCGAGCTCAAGCCGGATCTCATGCTCGACAACGCGACCCTCACCGGGGCATGCATCGTCGCCCTCGGGATGCTCACGAGCGGCTTCTACGCAAGCAACGACGAGCTGGCGGAGCGGATGAAGCGCGCCGCCGCCGATGCCGGCGAGTCCATGTGGCACATGCCTCTGCTCGACGAGCTTCGCGAGGGTCTCAAGAGCGACTGGGCCGATCTCAAGCACACCGCCGATCGGTGGGGCGGGTCGATCACGGCCGCGCTCTTCTTGCGAGAGTTCGTCGGCGCGACGCCGTGGATCCACGTCGACATCGCCGGCCCCTCGATGGCCCACCGCGCGTACGGCATCCACCCGAAGGGCGGCACCGGGCACGGCGTGCTCACGTACCTGAAGTTGATCGAGTCGTACGCCCGCGAGGCCTGAGCTCCGACGCGCTCGCCGCACGATGGCATCCGAAGAGGCCGCGCGATTGTCGGGAAGCCGCCCGGAGAGGGGCGGCGAGCGTGACGGCAAGCCGCCGATCGCTCTCATGCGAGAGCCCGGCGTCATCCAGCGGATCGTCTGCGCCGTCTTCGCTTGGGCGGTGACGATCGCCCCCTATGTGCTCGGCCGCACCGGGAGCTGGGCGGGGCGGCTCGTCGCGGTCGTGGCGTTGGCCGCGGGCGTGGCCGGACCGCTCCTCGTCCCCGGCCGCCGCCGCATCGGCCGCCACGTCGGCATCACGGGGTTCCTCGGCTTGTCGACGCTCGTTTGGCTCCTCTCGGGGAAGGCGATCGCGATTCAGCGTCTCGATCCGATCCTCGCAACGATCGGCGCGCTCGCGTGGGGGGTATTCGCGTTCTCTTGGGGTGAGCCCTGGCGGACGCGCGACGAGGCTCAGCAGACGGACGAGCTTGGCGGAATGCTGCGGGCCCGAGCCCAGCTGCCTCCGCTCGCCGTCCCGATCGCCGCCATCGGCGTCCTCGCGGGGCTCGGCCTCATGGGGCTCTCGTGGCGCGTCCGGGATCCGTCCCGCGCCCTCCTCGCCCAGGCCGCCGGTGTCGGGCTCGGGGTCGCCCTCGTCTCCGCCGCCGCCCACATCGCGATTAGCCGCGGCAAGTCGCGGGCTCCCCAGACGACCGTGCCTCGCACCGCCCGCCGCGCCATCCTCGTGCTCGTCGTCGCGGCCGTGCTCGGCGGCGGGCTCCTGATCCTCCGCACCACCGGATAAAGCGGCGCACGGCGGTAGCTCGCCGAACGCGGTTTGCGCTATCGTCACCCCTCGTGGCCCGCGCGATCGACGCCCTCGCCATCATCCTCTTCCTGGTCGCCGCCGGAGCGTTCGCGGTAGGGCTTCAAGCGCTCGGCCAGCTCGAGGACTTTCGCGCTGTCTACCTCCTCATCGTCGGGGCGCTCGCGCTCCGCGCGAGCACGGAGCTCTTGCGACCTCGGAGCGGCTCCGCATGAGCCCCGCCGGACCGCGCGTGCTCGCCCTCGCGGTCGTGGCGCTCCTCGCATCCTGCACCACGAAGCCCCCCAAACCCGAGCGGGTCGCTCTCGAAGGCAAGGCGGTCGCGCGCGTCGGCAACGAGCTCATCGTCGAGGACACGGTCGCGTCGATCGCGAGGGCGCAAGGCGTCGACACCCGGCGCGCGCTCGACCTGGCGACGTTCGATGCGCTCGCCGCGAACGAGGCGGCCGCGCGCGGCCTCGATCGGGGCTTGCAAGGCCCCATGGACATGGCCCTCGTCCGGATCCTCGTCGATCAGCTTCGCGAGGAGGCGTGGTCCAAGGGCCCTCCCACCGATCGCGAGATCGAGTCGCTGACACGGCAGTATTGGCTCGAGGTCGCGCGGCCCCCCGCGGTCGTCACGATCCACGCGGCGGTGATGGTGCCCCCGGACGCACCGGAGGAAGCGTGGGGACGCGCCCTCGAGGCGGCGCGGAAAATCCACGACGCGGTCGCGCCCGCCGCCGCCGACGCGCGCCGGACCGTTCCCCCCGACTACATGCCGATCCGAGGGGTCAACCGGGTCACCGAGCCTGTGATGGACGCCTTCGCCGACCTCGCGCGCACCGTCCCCACCGGGGATCTCGCGCTTCGCGTCGAGCCCCTCCCGCCGATCGCCGACGACGACACCTCCCTCGAGCCCGAGGCGCGTGACGTCAAGGCCCCCTCCACCTTCGCCCACGAGTTCGTGGCGGCCGCCTTCGCGCTCACCCATCGCGGCGACGTCTCCCCGCCGGTGAAGACGCCCTTCGGTTACCACGTGATCCTGCTCTTGGATCGGCTGCCGGAGGCGAAGCTCTCCTTCGAGGAGCGCCGCCGGTATTTCGAGCACCGCGTCCTGGAGAAGCGCACCGAGAAGCGCGTCGCCCAGCTGCTCGAGCAGCTCCGCTCGAGCACCCCGATCGAGGAGCCTCCGACGAACATCGACGCGCTCCTCGAGAGCGTGAAGGTCGGGCCGTGAGACGGCGGCGCCGCCCTGTCCGCGATCAGGCCGAGAGCACCTTCAACATCATCCTCGAGGATTTGCTCTCGCTCGTTCCCTTCGCGCGTGGGGCGGCGATCGTGGACTTCGAAGGGGAGACCGTCGACTACGCCGGCGAGCTCGATCCCTTCGAGCTCCGCGTCGCCGGCGCGACCTTCCAGCTCGTCCTCTGCGAGGCGCGCACGTGCAAGCTCGTCAGCCCGCTCCAGATCGCGATGCCGATGAAGAAGGCGGGCTTCGTGATCCGCGTCCTCGATCCGAGCTACTGCCTCATCGTCGTCACGCGATCGATGGCCGTCCACTGCATCAGCAGCCGTCTCCTGCTCGAGATGGAAGCTCGGATCCTCCACGAGGCGGGCCTGCCCATCGTCCGCAAGCCGACCAGCCACCGCGTCGAGGTCGAGATGCTCGGCGAGGGCGCGCGCGCGCGGCCCAGCCGGATGCGCACGCCAACTCCACCCGTCGTCGACGAGTCCGACCCGGAGCGGCCGTGGGTGCCGGTGGAGGTCGTGGGGGCGCTCGTCGGCACCGCCCACGGCGAGCGGGCTTTTCGCGTACGCCTCCCGACCGGCGCCGAGACCACCGTCACGCACGAGGCGTCCCGACTCTGGTTCGCCGACGACCCGGTCGAGGCCCTCGTCCGCACCGATCCGCGTGGCAGGAAAGTCTTCTTGGAACCTGGCGGCGCTCCCACCGTCAAACCTCCCACGCGCGGCTGAGCGTCGCGCGTCCGCCCCGATGCTCCCCGCCGATCGCACCCCTGTCCCCCGACGCGACCTCTGGGTCGAGGCACGCCACGCCGAGTCGACGCCTGTCGCCACCGCCGAGATCGACGACGATCCGGTGATCCTCCCTCGCGACCTCGGGCGCCGATTCGCCAGGTGGGGCGCCGGCGCGCTCGGTTGGTTGGTCCTCGTGCTCACCGCCCTCGCGTGCGCGCTCGCTCTCGCTCACGTCGCTCCCGCGCCGCCGATCGGCGCTCTCCACGCGGCGTTCGCCGCGCTCGGGGCGGCGCTGCTCGCGGCGAGCAGGCGCGGCCGCACCGCCATCGATCGCGATTGGTGAGGCGATCTTGTGTCCGGACTTGACCTGGCCGGCCGTCGGAGTAGTCTGGTTGGCCCATCGCGGTTCGCCCCCAACAAATCGTTGAAAGCGGATCACGAAAGTCGTTGACAGGCAGCACATCGGTCTCTAGAGTGCGCCTCCCGTTGAACGAAACGCCTCGACGCGGTAACCCGCAGAGGCCAACGTAAGACGAACCTCGACGGTGGAACGCGAATCCTGCGTCACCATCGGCTCGATCCTTGAAAACTGAGACGTACGTGCGAGCAGCATAGGCCTTCGGGTCGATGTTGCTACGCCGGGCAACCATTCGCGACGCAGGACCAGGCACCCAAGCTTTGGCCGGTCGCGAGTCAGACTCGAGAGTCTCTTCTTCGGGAGGGGCGAACCGAGCTGACCTTTGAGACGAGAGCCGCGCGAGGGGCTTTAGCCGCTCCTTGCGCCTCGAGAGCTCAAACAATCCAGTCCGGAAGCCTGCAAAGGTCGA
>JBGAID010000049.1:0-85157 GCA_044225865.1 Polyangiaceae bacterium
TTGCGGCTGAGGCGCGCGCCCGAGGAGTGAGCACCGCAAGACTACTCCTCGTAATCTGAGGAGCGGAGCGACGAGGCCGTGTGGATCGGGCGCGAAATCGCGCGAATGCGCCGGTTTTCAACATGATCGGTGCTCTAGGAACGCGCCCGCCCCGACCCGTTTTTCGGGCGCCCCGCTTCCCGAGGCGGGGCCCAAATCAAGCGAGCAGACGGCGCGCTGGGCCGGGAAAGCGGAAAGAAACGCCGATGCTGCGCAGCCAGGCGAATGGCTCGCGCGGCGGGTGGATCTTCGGATAGCCTCTTGCACTCTCCCCCTTCTCGGGTCGGATGGCGACCCGGCGGCGGAGACGGAGCCAAACCCACGTGAACCTTCGTGACAGACGGATCTTCGTTTCGTTCGGAGTCGTAGCAGCCGTGGTCTCGGGCGTCGCGTGCGAAGCGAGCGCGCAATCCGCTCAAACTGGAGAGTTCTCGGTGCAGCGCCTCGAGAGCGCCCCGGGACCGAACAACATCCTCTCCACCGAGCGCGTGCGCATGTCGCAACAGCTCGGTTGGAGCGCGAGCGTGCTGTTCAACTACGCGCGCGAGCCGTTCGTCGTCGTGAGCTGCGTCTCCGAGACGAACTGCGACGAGCCCAACGCGAGCCAGGTCGAGGACGTCGCCGTCATCGCCAACATGATGCAGTGGGACGTGATGGGGAGCTTCAACCCGATCGACTTCCTGCAGATCGGGCTCAAGGTGCCGCTCGCGTACGTGAACGGCGCCGGGATCGACACGACGAACGGCCAGCCCTTGCCGGAGGGAGCCAACGGCTTCGGGGTCGGTGACATCCTCCTCGAGGGGAAGATCCGGTTCTTCGGCACCTCGACGAGCCTGGTCGCGCTCGGGGGGGCGGTCGACGTCGCGGCCCCCGTGGGTCACGCGAGCGCCGAGAACAAGTTCATCGGCAACGACGCGCCCGTCACGGTCGGGTGGCGCGGCATCGTGGACTTCCAGGTGAAGAAGTTCTTCGCGGCCGTGAACCTTCGCGGGGTCTACCGGGGCGAGAACACCTTGGGCACGACGACGGTGGGACCGGTCGAGTTCCGATACGAGGCCGGGCTCGGCTACCAGATCACGCCGATCGTGAAGGTCCAAGCGGAGGCGTTCGGGTCCACGCAGTTCTCGGCGACGAAGGGCACCAACACCCTCGAGGCGGACGGGGCCGTCGTCCTCTCTCCTCTCCTGAACGGCGGTCTCGATTTCACCGTCGGAGGCGGGGCCGGGATCCTCGACGGCGTGGGAGTGCCGCTGTTCCGGGTGATCGGCGGGGCTTCATTCAAGATGGAGTCTGGAGACTCGGACGGCGACGGCATCCCCGACAACACTGACAAGTGCCCGACGCTCAAGGAGGACAAGGACGGCTATCAGGACGACGATGGCTGCCCCGACGACGACAACGATCACGACGGGATCGTCGACGCGAAGGACAAGTGCCCGACCAAGCCCGAGACGATCAACGGCTACAAGGACGATGACGGTTGCCCGGACGAGGTCGCGGACACAGACAAGGACGGCATCCCCGACAACGCAGACAAGTGCCCCGATCTCGCGGGCAAGCTGCGAACGCCGCAATGGTACGGGTGCCCCGACAGCGATGAAGACGGCGTGCCCGATCCGGTCGACAAGTGCCCGAAGGAGGCCGAGGACACGGACGGGTTCGAGGATCTCGACGGATGCCCGGAGCCCGACAACGACAACGACGGCATCCTCGATGCGAACGACGAGTGCCCGGAGGAGCCGGAGGTCAAGAACGGCTTCAAGGACGAGGATGGTTGTCCGGACGAGGTGCCCGACTCGGACAAGGACGGCATCCCCGACAACAAGGACAAGTGCCCCAACCAGCCGGAGAACTACAACAACTTCCAAGACGAGGACGGCTGCCCCGACAAGGGCGCCTCGCTCGTCGAGGTGAAGGAGGAGGAGATCCGGATCCTCCAGCGGGTCGAGTTCGAGACCGGCAGCGACAAGATCCAAGGCACGACGAGCTTCAGCGTGCTCGACGCCGTCGCGGCCGCGATGAAGAACCACCCCGAGATCTTCCTCATCGAGGTCGCGGGCCACACCGACAACGCGGGTAACGCCAAGCTCAACCAGGAGCTCTCGCAGAAGCGCGCGGACGCGGTGGTGAAGTACCTGACCGGCAAGGGCGTGGAGACGCATCGGCTCCAGGCCAAGGGGTACGGCCAAGACAAGCCCATCGCGGACAACACCACCAAGGCCGGGATGCAGAAGAACCGACGGGTCGAGTTCAACATCCTGCGCTCGACGAAGAAGAAGGCACCGGAGCCCCCTCCTGCCCCTCCGCCTTCGACCCCGGCGCCTCCGCCTTCGACCCCGGCGCCTCCTCCTTCGACCCCGGCGCCTCCGCAAACCCCGGCGGACAAGCCCGGGTTCTGATCCGCGACGATTCGGGCGCGCGTGCGTGGCGCGAGGGCACGCAGGCGCGCTCGAGCCACGCTCGCAGCGCGGTCGATCCCCGTCGTTTCGAGGCGGATCGCGTGGCGCGCGCCTTGCGGTGTAGCGGTCATCATGACCATTACAGCGTTTCTGTTGCTGCTCCTGGTCGCCGGCATCTGCGGCGCGATCGGCCAGGCGATCGTCGGGTACTCGCGGGCGGGCCTGTTTGGATCCGTGGCGATCGGATTCGTGGGCGCGCTCCTCGGCATGTGGCTCGCGCGGGTGCTCGGGCTGCCGGAGTGGTTCGCGGTTCGGATCGAGAACCAGTCCTTTCCCATCATCTGGTCCATCGCCGGCTCCGCGCTCTTCGTCGCGCTCCTGAGCCTGCTCTCGCCCTGGCGCACACGGCGCGTCTACTACTGACTCGCGGCCCCTCTTTGGGGCCGCATTCGTCTGCCCCTCACGGGCGGCCTATCCCTTCCGACCCGGAGCCGCGTACCTTTTTCGACTCGGGGTGTCCCATCGGCGCCTCTCGCGGGTACGAGGTTTGAAACTTCTTCGGGGGCCGTGCGTCAGAACGCACCTGGTCGCTCGACGACAGGATTGCTCCTGCGCGTCGGGCTTCCACGGCCACTCCGGTCGGGAGGACAGGGATGCAACGGTGCCCATGGCTGCGCGTAGCGGCTCGGTGCGTGTGGGTTCTCTTCGTCGTGCTGACGGCGATCGGGTGCAAAGAGAAGCCATCCGTCCCGCTCTCGCCGAGCTTGCTCACCAGCGCCGAGCTTCGGACCATCCGCCGCGGGGTCACGGTGAGCCCTCGGGGGGAGTCGCCTCGTGAGCCGTACGAGCGAGAGCGGCTCGGAGACGGCGCGGTCGTAAAGATCGAAGAAGGGGGCGTCGCCTGGGTCCGAAGGGACGGCGGAACGACGCTGCTCGTGCAAGGACCGGGGGTGGTCACCCTCGACGACGGGACGCTCCGCGTCGACGGCGGGCGGGTCTTCGCGGAGACGCCGAGCGGAAAGACGGAGACGGTGCTCGTCCCGTCGGGAGCGCTCGTCCTCTCGGCGGTGAGGAGCAGCCTCGAGGTCTCCGGCAAGTCCACCGAGGCCTATGTCCTTGAGGGGGAGATGCGATTCGGCGCGACGATCGCGCGAGCGGGAGAGCGGCTCATGCTCGAGGCGGGGAGCGGCTCCGCGGTCCAGGCCAAGGTGGAGCCCGCGCTCTCGTGGGACGATTGGACGGGCGGGCTCGCGACGACGGACCGCGCGAGCGAGCCGGCGCCCTTCGGGGTGGGTACGGTGGGGGCCCGGCTCCCGGGAACCCAAGGGACGCCGTACTTCGCGCTCTCGATTCAGCGACTCGACGTACGGGTGCGGATCGAAGGCGACCTCGCGATCACGGAGGTCGATCAGACCTTCTTCAATCCCCAGTCGACGACGGTGGAGGGGATCTATCGGTTTCGCGTGCCGGAGGGCGCGCTGCTCGAGCGGTTCGGCGTCGATCGGGAAGGGGGGATCCTCTACGGGTACGTGAAGGAGAAGAGCCAGGCGAAGACGCAGTACGAGTCGCACGTCTACGCGGGGTCGAAGGAAGACCCGGCGCTCCTCGAGTGGGAGGCGCCCGGCGAGTATCAAGCCCGGCTCTATCCCATCGGTCCGGGGGCCACGCGGCGCGTGGTCGTGCGATACACGGAGTGGCTGACACGCGAGGGCGCCCGAGGGGAGCGCCGGCTCTACACGTACCCGATGGCGTTCGAAGGTACGGAGGCCTCGGCCCCCCAGATCGAGGACATGTCGATCGAGGTGGACCTCTCGAGCGCGGGCGCGAAGACCGTCCGCTCCGGGGCGGCCGCGGTGCGGGCGGAGGACATGATCGTAGTGCGCGACCACGACGTCGTCCCGCGCGCCGACTTCTCGCTCGAGCTGCTCGATGACGGGGCGGAGAAGCCGGTCGCGGTTCGTGCGCCGCATCGCCCCGACCGGGTCGCGCTCGGACCGAGCGAGGCCGCCGACGAGCGCCGAACCGGAAAGGACGAAGCGGACTACGTCCTCGTACCCGTGCGCGCGGGCGACATCCCGCGGCCCGAAGAAGGGCTGGACCTCGTCGTCGTCGTCGACACTTCGGCCGCGACCGACAAGGCGATGCTCCGGCTCGCGCGGTCCGCGACGCGCGCTCTCGTCTCCCACCTCGGAGCCCGCGATCGGCTGCTCGTGCTCGCGGGCGACGATCGACTGCGGCCCGTCGGAAAGCACGACACCCTCACCCAGGTCGACGACGCGATGAAGGCAGAGGTGCTCGAGGCGCTCGCCAAGGTGGAGCCCGGTGGGGCGAGCGACCTCGGAGCGATGCTCGCGGAGGCGACCACGAAGGTCGGCGATCAGCGGGCGACCTCGATCGTCTACATCGGCGACGGCCTGTCCACGGTCGGAGAGACGGACCTCGCGTCGATCCGCGCGCGCCTGAAGAAGGCGCCGCGACTCGTCCGCACCTTCGGGCTCGGCATCGGCGACGGCGCGGGGATGGCGATGCTCTCGGGGCTCTCGACAGGCGGCTTCGCGGAGCGCGTCACGGACGACCGGAGCGCGGCGAAGGCCGCCCTCCGCCTGCTGGAGACGGCGGAGCGCACGGTGGAGCTCGGGGCGACCGTCGACCTTGGCCCCGAGGTGGAGCGGGTCTACCCGCGCGAGCTCGGCGCGGTGGTCGCGGGCCGGACGGCGATGGTCGTCGGCCGGGTGCGGGGCGACACCCCGCGCGAGATCAAGGTCGTGACGACGCGCGGGACGACGACGATCCCGGTGGCGACGAAGGACATCAAGGACGAGGGGGATCTGCGGCGTCGATGGGCGGTGGGGCGGCTCGACGAGCTCCTCTCTCAGGGGGCGGGGCCCTCCGCCCTCGTCGACCTCGGCGTGCGGCAGGGGATCATCACCCCCGTCACGTCGGTCTACGTTCCGACCTCCGGAGAGATGACGCGGGAGCAGCGGGCCTCCATCGACCGCGAGGTGCGCAAGCGCACCAAGCTCGTGAAGCAGAAGCCCGAGCAAGAGAAGATGGAGCGGCAGCTCGCCCAGTCCGACTCCGGCGGTGACGGAAAGACGGCGAAGAAGGACGAGCGCGGAGACGACGCCTCGGCGCGGGGCAACCTCTTCGCCGACCAAGACGGCAACAGCGCTCCGGTCGCCGCGGCGACGGCCGCCCCGATGGCGAGCCCCGCGGCCAGCGCCAACGCGAGGGCCAGTGGCGAGCTCGCCAAGGTCCGCGCGAAAGGAGAAGAGGGGGCGATGGGCGGTGACAAGGATGCGCCCACCGCGGGCTGGGGTCGTCGCGACGACGAGCCGCAAGAGGCGCCCCGCGACGTGCGCAGCCAACCCGCGAAAGAAGAGCGACACGTCGACATGCCGCCGGCGCCCCCCACCGCCAACGAAGCCAAGAAGCTCGGGAGCGTCGGCGGAGGGAGCGGCGCCGCGACGCCGACGCCCGACGTCGCCGAGGCGACGACGACCGAGCAGAGCGCCCCCGGCGCCAAGCCGACCGAGGCCCCGTCGAGCCTCGATCCCTCGAACGGAGTGCTCGATCGTGAACGTCGAGACGACATCGTCATCCGAAAGGACGAGAGCGGAAGGGTCATCGTGATCGTCGACGATCCCGGCCGTGTCGTCCGCCGCTGCGGCCAGGGCGCGAACCTCCCGTTCGAGGGGAGAAAGGCCCTCTGGCGCGAGCGGCTGTCCGGGACGAGGGCCCAGCCCTCGGCCGTGCTCCAAATCTACAAGAACGCGCTCGCGTGGTGCGAGGCACCCACCATGCGCGAGCGCCGCGCGCTGCTCTTGATGTCGTTCGACTACCTGCCGAGCGTGGCGTCGCGGGTCTCTCTCTTCCGGCTCCTGGCAAACGATCCGAAGGCCCAAGACGTCGTCTATCGCGGCATCCTCGCCCGAGTGACGACGCCGGTGCAGGTGCGCGAGCTGAACCAAGCGCTCGGCCTGCAGACGGTCGATCCAGGCACCCTCGAGACGACGATCAAAGACAATCCGGATCCGGCGGTGCTCGCGGCGAAGCTGCGGCTGCTGAGGGCGAAGTTCCCCGACGATCTCACCCTCGCGCTCCGCCTCGTCGACGCCCTCGAGGACGCGAACGACGCGGCTGGCGCGAGGCTGCTCGCGCGAGAGCTCCGGCAACGAAGCGACGCGGACGCCCGAGTGCGGACGAGCGCGGGCGAGCTCTACCTCCGCCTGGCCGCCCGCGGATCCGGGGATCAGCGAAAGGCCGACGAGGACGAGGCGAAGCGCGCCTTCGGCGAGATCGTGGAGTTCTCACCGGAGGATCCGGTCGCGCGGCGCCGGCTCGGTGACCTCTATCGAGCGCACGGCTTCTTCGCGGAGGCGGCGCGACAATACGAGACGCTCGGGCGGCTCGTCCCCGACGATCCCACCGCCATGCTCCTCCTCGCCGCGAGCGAGAACGGCCTCGGAAAGCTCGAGGAGGCGCTCCGTTGGATCGAGAAGGGCGGGCAAGCGGGCGCCCCCGACGTCTCTCAAGGACCGCACGCCACCGCGCGCGCCTTCGCCGCCCTTTTCATCGCGTGGGGGCGCCTCGACGCGAAGGCGGCGGGCCGCGAGGACGAGCGAAGAGCGCTCGGCACCCGGCTCGACAAGCTGCTCTCCGGGGCCAGGCGCGAAGGGACGGCGCGTGTGATCCTGAGCTGGTCCCACCCCGAGCTGCACCCCTCGCTGTGGTCGGACGCGGCGGGGACGATGATGCCCGCGGGTGAAGGAGACGCGACGCTCGGCCTCTCGCAGAGCATCGTGTCCGACCGGAGCGGGGCCACGATCGAGGTGCGGGTGGAGCCGACCGAGATCGAGCACGCGGCTCGCCTCGGCGCGAAGGCGACCCTGACCGTGGTGTTCGGTGAGGGCAAGGACGCCGAGGTCGTGCTGAAGCGGGAGGTCTCCTTCGCGAAGGACGCGCCGCTCCAACGCTTCCGGATCGAACGAAGCAACATCGAGCCCGTCGCGATCGAGCGAGCCGAGCCCGCTGCAGGAGCGCACAAATGAGCGACCCCCTCGAGCCTGTCCCCTCCCCGGAGGAGACCGCGCCCCTTCCCGCACGGGTGAGCGAGCCCGCGACGAGCCCGGCGGATCCGCCGCCGGAACCGCCGCCGCCCCCGCCCGATCCACGTCCGGAGGCCGAGCCCAAGTACCCCGTGACGCCTCCCCCTCCACCCGCCGGCGACGTCTACGTCCATCCCGGCGAGCGCCCCTGGCCGCTCATCTTCCTCATCCTCTTGTGCATCGCGGGCGGCGTCGGCGCGATCCTCCTCCTGCCGAAGCCGGTGAAGCCGACGGTGACCGCCCTCGTCTCGACGACCGCGGATCTCGTGCCCGTCCACGCCCGCGTCTTCGTGGGAGGGGAGCCGGTTCGCGAGCTCCGAAGGCTCGCTGTCGGCGACGTCGTGTCGACGGACGCGGGGGGCCGCGCGCGCCTCCGCCTGGACGCGGGCACGAGCCTGGTGCTCGACGGCGAGACCAAGCTCTCCCTCACCGAGGAAGGGCTGCGCCTGGACCAAGGGCGCGTGTTCGTCCTCGTGAGCCCGAGCAAGACGGTGATCGACGTCGGCTCTGGGTCGGTCGCGATCGTCGAGAGCGCGGTCGGGATCGAGCGGCGGGAGCGCACGCGCGCCTACGTCGCGAGCGGAGAGGTCACCGCTCGCTCCGCCGGCCGGGAGATGGTCGTGAAGACGGGAGAGACCGCGGACTTCACGAAGGAGCTCGCAGTCGCTCCGGAGCGCGGCTTCGACGACTGGACGGGTGGGCTCGCCGCGCCCTGGGCGACGAGCGGATCGAAGCGCGGCGTCGCGGAGGTGTGGGGCCGGAGCAAGCCCGGAGAGGTCGGCTCGCCCCTGACGATCCGCGCCCAGGACATCCGAGCGACGCTCCACGACGAGGTCGCGGAGACGAAGGTCTCGACGACGTTCTTCAACGCCGGACAGGAGTCGGTGGTGGCCGACTTCCGGCTCGGGCTCCCTTCGCTCGCGATCGTCTCGGACTTCTTTGTCACGCGGCCGGGCGCTGCGCCCGTCGCCGGTCAGCTCGCCCTCGCCTCTCGGGCCGGGGAGGCGAGGTTCGAGAGCATCGGCAAATCGACCGGGGGCGACATCCTGGAGTGGGCGGGCGACGGCTGGGTGCGCGGAACGCTGCCATCGGTCGGCCCGGGGCAAACCGTCACGGTGACGATCGGCTACGTCGAGTGGCTCCCCGTGCGGAAGAAGGGCGCGGACGCGCACGTCGTCCAGTACCGATATCCTCTCGCGGGGGAGGGCACCGCTCCGCTCGTCGGCGAGCTGTCGATCCGCGTCGACGCGGGGCCGTCAAAGGCGACGCAGCTCGCGGCCGGGATGGGCGCGAAGGTGAAGGGCGACACGGTCGAGCTGCGGCGCTCGGATTTCCGAGCGTCCTCCGACTTCGTCGTCGACGCGGAGATGCCGGTCCCGCTCGCGGCCGCGCGCGCTTACGTCGCCGAGGATCCGACGGGCGCGGACGAGGAGGCCACCCTCGTCGTGCGCACGGAGGCGCCGCGCCTCGGTCAGAAGAACGACGACGGCATCACCGTCTCCCTCGTGCTGGACACCTCCGCGAGCATCGATCCCGCGCTCCTCGACGCGGGGAGAGCCTTCGTCGAAGCGGTGGTGAAGAGCCTGTCGGACGCGGATCGCATCGTGGTCCTCGCTTCGGACACGACCACCCGACCGCTCGGCCCCGCCGAGATGGGCCCGGCCGACGCGGCCCGCAAGGCTTCGATCCTCCAGGCCCTGGCCGCGGTCGAGCGAGGCGGCGCCACCGATCTCGGGCGGGCGCTCGAGGGCGGCGCCGACGCGATCCCGGCCGACGTAGCGGGAGGGATGGTGGTCTACGTCGGCGACGGCTGGGGAAGCGTCGGTGATCGCAGCGCGGACGCGATCCGAGCTCGACTCGCGAGGCGCAAGGCGGGAGCGCCGCGGATCGGAGCCGTGCTCGTGGGACCGTCGAGCAACCGCCGCACCTTCGCGGAGCTGACGCGGGGCTCGGGCCCGCTCGTGGAGGTCGGCGACTCGGAGGATGCCGCGCAGGCTTCGGTGAGCCTCCTCGAGAAGGCGATCGTCCCGACCGTGACCGGCGTCTCCGCCGACCTCGGGCCGGACGTGAGCCGCCTCTATCCGCGCGCCGAGATCGCCGCGCCCCAAGGTAGCTCCGTGATGTTCGTTGGCCGGCTCTCGGGCCCCCTCCCGAAGAAGATCAAGGTCACGCACCGAGAGGGCGAGCAGACGGTGGTCGAGGAGCTCCCCATCACCGTCGTCACGTCCGACCGCCCCGACGACGTGCGCCGCCGCTGGGCAGACGCGCGCGCCCGCGCGATGGCGCTCTCCGGTCGGGGTCGCGAGGCGGTGACGAACGCCGCGCTCGGGGCAGGGCTCCTCACCCCTTGGACGGCGTGGACGACCCGCCCTGCGTCGTCCGCCACCGGCTTGGAGTACGGAGGGACCGCGCTATCGACGCGCGTGCTCGAGCTCTCCGGAGACGGCTCCGGCTTCGGGATGGGGGTGGTGGCCTCCGACGCCCCCTCTCTCTCCCTCGCCAGCCCGGTGGAGTCGGTGCTCGAAGCGCCCACCTCCGGGATCGAGGACGCGCTGTTCCTGGCCGCCGTTCGAACCATCGAGGAGAACAAGGGCTCGCTCCGCCAGTGCCGCGACACTCGCGCCGCGCTCCGCCCCGACCTGCCCGGCGCGGTGCAGATCCGACTCAAGGTGAACGGGGACGGCAAGGCGAGCGACGTCGTCATCGAGAACGCGCAGGACCCGACCCTCGCGACCTGCCTCACCACCGTGGTCGCGAACCTCGCCTATCCGCGCGTGGCGACCGACGTCGAGGTCTCTGTCTCGCATACGATCACGTGGCCGCCGGTGGAGTCATTGCGCGGGAAGAAGTGCTCGCCCGCTTCGACGCTCGCGGTGCCGCTTCGGCGCGGAGTCTGGCGCGAGCGCATCGATCGAGCGGGCGCCGCCGCCGCGTACCTCGAGGCGCGCCGGAGCTGTGAGCTCGCCTCTTGGACGGCCAAGCGCGCCTTCCTCGAGCTCGCCCTCGTCACGTTCCAGGAGAGGAGCGCGGTCAGCGCGCAGGCCCTCGCCTTCGCCAAGGAGCTCGAGCAGGCCGCGGATCCGGAGGCGGTCGCGTTCTTGAAGCGAGAGGCCCTGCGTCGCGCCACCCCTGCGGAGCTGCGCGGCGTTCGGCAGGCGCTCCTCGCCCAGGAGCGCCTGCCCTGGGGGGAGTTCGTGTCGCGCTACGAAAAAGCGAGCGACGACCGCGGACGGCTCGCGGTGGTGAACGCGTTCCTCGGGCTCGCGCCTCATGATCCGCGCCTGCGGACGAGGTTGCTCGCCCTCTTCGCCGCCCTCGGCGAGAAGGAGAGCCTGGTCGCGGAGG
Organism: Polyangiaceae bacterium; assembly: GCA_044225865.1. Lineage (GTDB taxonomy): Bacteria > Myxococcota_A > Polyangia > Polyangiales > Polyangiaceae > Xiheicaenibacterium. The sequence goes on from JBGAID010000049.1 coordinate 10,892, forward strand.
TGCGCCGGCTGCTCTCGGATCCCTTCGTGGACGCGGTGCAGATCGCGGACGGGGCCCACTGGCTGCGCACCATCGGGCTCGAAGCGGACGCGCGCCGGGCCTACGGAGAGATCGCCGAGCGCGCGACGAGCGATCCTTGGGCCCACGCCCTCCTCGGGGACCGGCTGCGCGCGGAGGGCTGGTTCGACGACGCGACCGCGGTCTACGAGGCCCTCGACGATCTCGTCCCGTTCGACGCGGCGACGCAGATCCGGCTCGCCCTCGCCCACCTCGGCGGGAGGCGCGTCGACGCCGCCCTTCGCATCCTGGATCGGGTGGCCCGCACCGGCGGTCGCGAAGCAGAGGCCCAGCTCGCAGAGCTCGCCGACCGGACCGCCCAAGTCTTCGCCCGGGAGGTCCTCGCCGACAAGGCGCTCCCCGCCGCCGACCGCGCGCGGCTCGAGCGCGCCCTCGCCGAGATGCCGGCGCTGCCTGCCGGGACACCGTTCTTGATCGAGTCCCCGGCGGGCTTCGATCCCGTCACCTCCCACATCGAGCGAGGCCCGGAAGAGGCCCGCGAGATCGTTCGGCCGAGGGCGGTCGCCAGCAAGCTCGGCCTCGTCGCGCTCGACCTCGAGCCGAGCGCCCCCGGCGCCGCCACCCACGTCGTGCTCTCCCTCGGCAGGCCGAAGGCGCTCGCGCCCTCTCCATCCTTCGTCGTGCGCATCCACGCCCTCGAGAAGGGCAAGCTCGTCACGACCCGCCTCGAGCTCCCGAACGACGGGTCCCGGATCGAGCTCGACTACGACGCGGGCTCGTTCGGAGCGCCCAGGCCGAGCAAGGTCGAGCCTGCATCGACGGAGCCGCTACCGACCCAAACCCCCGAAAAGGGGAAGCCCGTCACCAAGCCAGGCAAGGACAAGGACAAGGACAAGGACGCGAAGACCAAGCCGGGCAAGCCGGCGGCGCCGGGCCGGCCGACTGCGAAGCCGTGAGCATCGACGCGATGGGCGCGTAGCCGCCTTCTCATCTCGAGTCGGTCTCGGCGGCGTGCGGACGCGCAAACCCCACGCGCGCCGCGCACAGCGCTCGTGGCGATGAGGCCCATCGCTACAGAACGCCGCTGCGCGCCCCGCGTCTTCGGGGACCGTCCCGCCAAGGCAACGAATTCTTGCTCGCGACGCAGATTGGACGTCGTGTTCGAGCGCGCCGGATCGTTTCTAGCATGCGGGAAACAGCGTGTTGGAGAAGCTCTGCAGGTGGGTCCTTCGGAATCGGGTCGTCACGCTCGTGCTGACGGGCGTGTTGATGGTGGCCGCGCTCTTCGCCGTCCTCCGCGGGGGGCACCTCACGAGCGGCACCTTCAAGAACACCGAGTCAGCGCGGGTGCAGCAGCTCGTGGAGAGCGTGACCGGCCACTCCGACGACGTAACGTTCGTGGTCCTCTTCAAAGCCGAGCGTGACGACGCGACCCAGGACGACCTCGCCGCCACGATGCGCGAGACCCTCGCCCCGGTCGCCTCGGACCCAGCCGTCGCCGCCGTCGTCACCCCCGAAGATGCCCCGGGGTTCGAAGCAGCGAAGATGGTGAACGAGGCGGAGCGCACCCGTGTGGCGTTCGTGACCATGCGAGGCAGCTTCCCCGACGCGCTGAAGGCGTTCCGCGTTCTGCGAAAGAAGCTCGTGGCCCCGGGCTACGACACCGCTTGCATCGGCCGATTGCCGTACATGAACGACTTGAACGCGACCCTCGAGCACGATCTCGTGCGGGCGGAGCTCATCGCGCTCCCCCTCGCGCTGCTCGTGCTCGTGCTCGTGTTCAGGACGCTCCTCGCCGCCGCGACCCCGGTCGGGGTCGGGAGCATGGCCGTCATCGGCGGCCTCGGGCTCGTCCTCGGGCTGTCTCACACGATGGACGTCGCGATGTACACGGTGAACGTATGCTCGTTGATCGGGCTCGGCGTCTCCATCGACTACTGCCTCTTCTTGGTGAGCCGCTATCGCGAGGAGCTCGCGCGAGGTCTCGAGAAGGACGAGGCCATCGTGCGCGCCGTCTCGACCGCAGGGCGAACCATCGCCTTCTCGGGGGTCGCGGTGTGCACCGGCCTCGCGGGGCTCCTCTTCTTCTACGGCTCCTATCTCTTCTCCATGGGGATCGGGGGCGCGATCGTCGTGGCCCTCGCCGTCCTGTTCGCGCTCACCTTCTTGCCCGCCCTGCTCTCGCTGCTCGGCGATCGCGTCTTCAGGCACCAGCTCTTCAAGAAGAAGGGCGAGCCCAAGCGATTCTGGGAGCGCATGGCCCGCGGGGTAATGAAGCGGCCCCTCCTCGTAGGGATCCCCACCCTCCTCGTGCTGCTCGGGATGGGCGTGCCCTTCCTCGGCGCGCGCCTCGCCGCCGCCGATGTCCGCGTGCTCGATCGCAAGGTCGAGGCGCGTCGCGGCTACGAGCTGCTCAAGACGACGCACCCCGAGCTCGCGAAGAACCGCGTCGCGATCGCGGTGGAGTTCCCCTCCTCGCCCGCCCTCACCCCGGAGCGCGTCGACGCCCTCTATGATCTGAGCAAGCGCGTCGCGGCGATGCCGAACGTGTCCGGCGTCGAGAGCCTGTTCCTCCCCGACGACTCGATGTCCAAGGAGCAAGTCCGGGATCTCGTCTTGGACCCTCCCTTCTACGCGGCCGCGATGATCGAGCAAGGAAAGGCGGCGACGGTGGGTGATCGCGTCGTCACGATCTACGCCCTCACCGACAAGACGCCCGACACGGAAGAGGCCCGCGACATCGTCCGGGCGCTGCGCGCGGATCGCGGCGTGGGAGACGGCAAGCTCTCGGTGGGGGGGCCCATCGCCCTCGACGTCGACGCGACCTCGTTCATCCAAGGGCGCGCGCCCTACGCCTTCGCGTTCGTGGTCGGGGCGACCCTCGTCCTCTTGTTCCTGCTCCTGTCGAGCATCGTGCTGCCGATCAAGGCCGTCTTCATGAACTTCCTCTCGATGACGGGCTCGTTCGGCGCCCTCGTCTACATCTTCCAGTACGGGCACTTCGGGGTCACGGAGCCGAGGCCGCTCGAGCCGACGCTGCCGGTGCTCCTATTCTGTGTCCTGTTCGGGCTCTCGATGGACTACGAGGTGCTGCTCTTGTCGCGCATCCGCGAGTCCTATCTGCGGACCCACGACAACACCCGCTCCGTCGCGGAGGGCCTGGAGAAGACGGCGAACCTCATCACGAGCGCGGCCGCGATCATGGTCGCGGTGTTCTCCGCCTTTGCCTTCGCGCACGTGGTGATGATCCAGGCCGTCGGCATCGGGATGGCCCTCGCCGTCGCGCTCGACGCGACCCTCGTCCGCACGCTGTTGGTCCCCGCGACGATGCGCCTCATGGGCAACGTGAACTGGTATTGCCCGCGCTGGCTCCGGATCGACGCGCTCCACCACGACGCGCCCGACGAGGGAGAGGACGCTCCCTTGCCTCCCAGCTCATCCACGCTCCACCCGGTGTGAGCGCTCCTCAGAACATCGCCGGCCAGAGCATGAACGAGACCTTCGTGAGGAAGAAGTCGGCGACGAGCACCGCGATCGAAGTCGTCACGACGGCCGCCGTCGTCGAGGTGCCTACGCCCTCCGTCCCGCCACGCGTCGTCAGGCCGAAGTGGCATCCGACGATGGCGATGATCGCTCCGTAGAACGGGGTCTTGTACATGCCGCTGTAGATGTCCCGGAAGTTGATGGTGCCGAGCGCCGTCTTCAAGAAGAACTGGGATGGCACGTTGAACTCGATGCTCGTGATGAGCATCGCCCCCGAGAAGCCGAGCACGAGGGCGAACGCGCACAGCAGCGGCATGACGAACGTGCACGCGAGCAGACGCGGAGCGACGAGCTTCTTGAGCGGATCCGCGCCGAGGCTCCGGATCGCGTCGACCTGCTCCGTGACCGCCATCGCCCCGATCTCGGCCGCGATGCCGGCGGCGATGCGGCTCCCCACGATGACGGCGGTGAGGGTCGGGGCGAGCTCGCGGGTGAACGAGATGCCGACGATGCGGCCGGTGTACTCCATGCCGCCGAAGCGCTGCAGACCGAAGGCGAACTGCACCGCCATGACCATCCCGACGAACACCGAGGTGATGGCCGCGATCGAGAGGGAGCGAACCCCGAGCGCCTCGAACTGATACATCGTGGCTTCGACCTCGAACGGGCGCTTCCACATCCCCGCGACCGCGCCGATGGTCATGCGGCTCGCGTGGCCGAAGTGCTCGATGAAGCTGCTGATGCGATGCCCGAAGCGCTCGACGAATCCGGGCGGGCCCGGAGGCGGGAGCGTCGCGATCGGCGGAGGCGCCGGCGCCCCGTCTCCTCCCGGAGGGCGAAGGCTTCCGGGTCGCTGGCTGGCGGGCGCGTCGAGCGTGTGTTCCGTCATTTCCGATTCCCGACGGACATCCTATCAGCTCGCGTCCTCCCGATGGTCCGCGTGCGCCTCCAGGAAGCCATCGAGCTTCCCGGAGAGCACGCGTCGGACGTCTCCGTCGACGTGACCGGTCACGCGATCGCGGACCCCGTGGGAGCGCCAGAGATCGTACGTGCGGATCGGAGCGATGTCCTCGAGGCGCACGATCTCGCGAGGGCTCTCCTTGGGTGCGAGCACCTCCACGCGAACGAGGTACGTCCGGCCGCGTCGCTCTCCTTTCTCCGCCGGAGGGAGCAGCACGCGGTGCCCGCCCTCTTCACCCCTCAGGTAGCCGAGGGCGTATGCGCCCAGGACCTCGATGAAGAACGCGCCGTCCTCCTCGATCGACGAGACGTCGTATCCTCGGTCCTTCGCCCACGCCACGTACATCGCCGCCAGATCGCGGGCCCACGTCGCGGCCCCCTGCTGCGCCCCCGCCGGCGTGACGACGATCTTGGCGTCTCCTTGATCGCGCTCGTCGAACTTCACGAGCTCCCGCTTCGCGCGATCGAGGCGCAGCACGAGGCCGGCGAACGCGTCGGTGAGCTCCCGCACCGCGAGCAGCTCCCCGCGCAGGATCTCGAGGCGCCGGATCTCGACCGACAAGCGGTGGCGACGCACGAGGGTGCCGGCGTGACCGAACGCGTCTTCCCAGTAGGCGGGGGACGCCTCTTTGGCCTCGAGCTCCGCGAGCTCGCGCTTCATCTCGGTGAGGCGGGCCGCGTCCTCGAGCGCCTCGAGGGCGGAGAAGAGATCCCCGATCCGGCGCTTCACGTCGGCGAGGGACAGGTGCACGACGCCGCCGTGGCCGTCCCTGACGCGCGCCCGCCGCTCGAGGTTGTCGAGGCGCCGCGACGCCTCTGTCGGCTCGAACGTGATCGAGATCTCGTCGCCCGAGCGGGCCGCCCGCAGGAGCTGGAACCGCTTCGATCCCGCCCCAAGGAGGGCGCGCGCGAGGGGGATCATCACGAGATCCTCGATGGCGCGCTTGAGGGGGCGCGCCCCATATTTCGGATCCGTCCCCTTGTCGAGGAGGAGCTCGATCACGCCGTCGTCGACCTCGAGGAGGAGGTCACGCTCGACGAGTCCCTCGCGGCGATAGACCTTGCCGAGCTCGCGGCGCGCGATGCGGCGCATGTCGTCGCGGGCGAGGGCCTTCATCACGAGGACGCGGTCGATGCGGTTCAAGAACTCGGGGCGATAGTGCTGCTCGAGCGCGCGACGCACTTTGAGCTCCAACCTCTCCGCGTGAGGGCGCGCGTCCCCCGCGAAGCCTATCCCTTGGTCGAGCGCGGCCACGTCGCTGCCGACGTTGGAGGTCAAGAGGATGAGGGCGTGATGGAAGCCCACCGTCTCGCCGTAAGCGTCGGTGAGGCGCGCGTCGTCGAACACCTGGAGGAAGAGGTCGGCGAGGTTGGAGTGCCCCTTCTCGAACTCGTCCAGCAGGATGACGCCGAAGGGGTTCTTGCGGACGTAGTCGGTGAGGAGGCCGGTCGTGCCCTTGCGCGGGTCGCCGATGAGCTTCTCGAAGGAGTGGAAGTCTTTGTACTCGGACAGATCGACGCGGAAGATGCGATCGCGACTGCCGAAGAGGAACTCCGCCGTCGCCTTCGCGAGCTCCGTCTTGCCGACCCCCGTCGGGCCCACGAGCAGGAGCACCCCCGCCGGCCGATCGGGGTTGCCGAGGCCGGTCTTGTACAGAGCGAGGACGTCGCTCACCGCCCGCACCGCCTCCGTCTGACCGAGCACCCGCTCCGAGAGGAACGCGACCATCTCGTCGTAGCTCACCCCCGCCCGCGGCGAGATGACGTGCATCGGCAGACCGGTCTGCTTCGAGAACAGCTCCTCGACGAAGGCCTCCCCGACGGGGGCCCGCTTCGGCGTGGCCGACGTCCCGCGATACGCCTGCGCGATCTTCCGGATGAGGTCGACCCCCTTGCCGGGAAAGCAGATCGTCGGGAGGAACTTCCGCGCGAGCTGATAGACCCGGTCGATGGCGGTGCGCTCGAACGCGATCTCGGGAGACAGCTCGCCGGAGACGCGGGCGAGGATGTCGCGCGTCTCTTCTTCGTCCGTGGGCTCCACCGTGATCGTCGCGAAGTCGCGCTCGAACATCGGGAACTCGCGGCAGAGCTTGTCCCATCGGCCTTGGCTCATCTCACCGAAGAGCACGAGTCGCTCCGCCTCGATGCCCGGCCTCATCAGATCGTAGATGCCGCGCGGGTTGGTGTCGTAGCTGCCGGCCATCGCGATGTTCTGCAGATCGCTCACGTACACGAGCCGCGAGGGCTTCGCGTGCCGGAGGAGGGCGGCGATCTTCTCCTCCTGCATGCCGGTGTAGCGGGTCCCCGCGACCAACCCCGTCGTCGCGATCTCCCAGACAGAGCCGCCCTTCAATCCGGGGACGCGCGCCTCCGCGACGAGCTCCACGAGCTTCTTGACGATCGCGGACTTGCCGACCCCAGGCGGCCCGAGGAGGACCGCGCTCTTGCGCCCGGCGAGCGCGCGGGCGAGGGCCTCGACCTCCGCGGTGCGGCCGTAGGTCTGAGCCCACGCCGCGCCGACCTCCTTCGTGAGGTTGCGCCCCTCGCGCGCGAGGACGTCGATGTCCGAGGTCTCGTCGTTTGCCACACCAATCTCACGAGCCCGCGCGAATGAAGACAGGCGCGGGCTGCCGTCCGACGCGCCGGCTCAGGCCGGCTTCACCGTGAACGGCTTCTTCGGAAACTTTCGCTCGAAATGCTCGACGATGGCAAAGCCGATCGCCTCTATCGTCGCGGCCGCGGTGGTGGCGCGGATCACCGGGCCGACGACGGGCAGCGCCCGGACGGCGCGGTTGACCGCGAACTTGATGCCGGTGCCCATGACCGAGAACGTCCCGCCGGCGGCGGCGGTGGTCGCGCCGCTGAAGGGGGCGCCGTAGATATCGCTGATCACCCCGATCATGTGCGTCTCGAGGGTCGCGAGCAGCGGCGCCGTCGAGAGCGGGAGGGGAACGGCAGCAAAGAGCGCTCCCCCCACCGCGTAGAGGTGCACCCACCGAAGCGCTTCATCCTTGCACGTCACCATCGCGCCGAGCTCTCCGCCTCCGCGACAAACCTAGCACGCCGAAACCGATGGCGAGGACGCCCGCTCCCCGACCGGCGCGCCCCCGCCGCACCTCGCGGTGGACCTCACACGAGCAGCCGGAGTTTCCGCGCGCGCCCGGTCCGTTCGGGGCGGTGCGCTCGGGGACGGGCAGAGGCGACCGGGCGGGCTCCGCGCTCGGCGACGAGCCGGTCGCGGACGGCGCGGAGGAGAGAGGGGGCGCTTCGACCGAGGTCGCGTCACAGCCCCGCGCGCGGTCGAGCAGCCACCAGACGATCTCGGGAGCGCGCCGCTCGTAAGCCCGCCACTCGCCGCCGTGATCCGCCCCCGGCAGGAGCTCCCACTGGACCTCGTGACCGCAGCCGACGAGGGCACGATGGAGCCGCTCGGCAAAGTCGAAGAGCGGATTCTTGTCGCCCATCATGAAGTGGATCGGTCCGCACGCAGCCGCTCGAGGCATGCACTCGGGCGCTCGGGGCGGCGCTCCTCCGCCCGCGATGCTCACCGCCGCCGCCCGCTCGAACCACGCCGGCATCTTCAGCCCGAGATAGGTCGAGCCGCCCGACCACCCCGCGAAGTAGACGCGATCGAGATCGACGGCTACGAGGCCGGCGGTCGCGTCGATCTGATCGAACAGCCACTTCGGATCGCCCTCCCATCGCCAAAAGCTGCCCTGGCATCCTTGAGACTTGGGGCACAGGGGGGCCAGCACCCGCACCGCGCGACGCTCTCCGGCCGCCTCGTCTCGCTTGCACGGGTGGGGCTTGCTCCCCTCCCCTCGGCAGAGGCCCTCCTCCGCGATGGCGCGGAACACGCTCGCGACGCGGCTCGAGGTTCCTTCGTCTCCGTGCAGGACGACGATGAGAGGCTCCTTCGCTGCCGAGCCATCATCCATCAGGAGACACCCTTTGCAGGGGGTGTCCCGGCGGATCTCACGGACGCTCGCGACCGAAAGGCCCGCCGCGATGATCAGCAAGGGCGCGCTCAGCACGCGCCTCTTCGAGCAGCCTCAGCCGCCCTGGTTGCACGGATCCATCTGCCCATCACAGGCCGTCCCGGTGCAGCTCGAGCACGCGCAATCATAGATCTGAGCGTAGTAGGGCTGGGCGTCGGGGAACTGCGCGTTGCAATCGCTGTAGCAAGCAGGCGTGTCGCACTGGAAGACGCACTGGCCCCAGCCCTGGCAGGCCGGCTGGTTCATGCACGGCGCGAGGCAGTTGTTTTGGAAGACGCACTGGCCACAGCCCTGCTGCATCCCGCCGCCTGCGCCGCCTTGTCCGGCGCCGCCCATCCCGCCCTGACACGCTTGCAGGCACGCTTGCATGTTCGGCGGGAGCGGCTGACCTTGGGCGAACGCGCCGAGCTCCTGGCAGCTCGCGTCCTTCAAGCAGTCGCCGAAGCACTGGGCCTGTGGGTCGCTGCAGTCGATCCCAGCCTGAGCGCAGCCCGCGCCGAAGCACGCCTCGACGTTCTGACAGGTCTGCTCGCATCCGGTGAGGGTCTGCCCACCGCCCTGACCGGCCCCGCCGATCTGCGTCGCGCCTCCGCTTTCGAGGCCTCCCTGACCGAAGCCTCCGTTCGACGGGCTCCCGCCGAGGGAAGGTGTCCCTCCCTGCCCTCCCGTCGCGGGTGAGCCGGCCGCGCCGTCCTCCGGGATCACCGTCGAGTCACAGCCGAGGAACGCACCAACCAGAGCCCCGACAGCAAACAAGCGAACGCTCATGGGGGCGCATCTTCGAACCTCGTCGCGCCTTTCGCAAGTCAGACCCCTGCGCGAAGGGCTCAGAGCCAGAACATGGAGATCAACAAGGGCACGACCACGCCGAGCACGACCCCGACGAGGATCTTCCCCGTGCGCTCGCCGACGAAATAGAGGATCCGCGGCGAATAGTAGATGTGCGACAGGAAGTACGGCGGGTTCACGAACGCGAAGAGGATCCACGTGAACCCAAAGAGCACGAACAGCGGGATGAGGAGCATCGGCACGAACATGGGCGGCTCTCCGCGGTCCATTGTGACAGACTCTCGCGAAAATCGAAGACGATTCGCCGCCCCCGGATGGCCGGTTTCGAGCCTCACGACTTCGTTTCTGGTAGTTTGCCTGGGCGTCCGTGTTTCCTCGAAGTTCAGGCGGCAACGTGGTGGATCGCCCCGGCTCACAAGCCGGCGCAGACCCTCGCGCGCCGAGACCGGCCGAGCCCCCGAGCTCGGTCGAGACCCTCCGCCTGCCGCCCTATAACGGACCGAAGAGTCACCATGCATCGCGTGCGTTCGCGGAGATGCAGGAGCGCGCGAGAAAGCGCCGTCGCCGGATCAAGATTGCGGTGTTCGCGGTGGCCCTCGTGGTAGGAGGTGCCTTGCTCTGGACCGCGAGCCTCGGCGTGATGCGCTGGCTCCAGCCCTGAGCCGCCGCTCGATCGATGCACGCGGGCGCGCGCCGCCCGTCCGATCGAGCCCCACCGCCCAACGCCCATGAGATTCGAGCTTACCGAGGAACAGAGCCTGGTTCTCGCGACCGCGAAAGACTTCGCCGACCGTGAGGTAGCGCCCAAAGCCGCCGAGCTCGACAAGCAGTCGCGGTGGCCATCCGAGATCCTCCAGCAGATGGCGAGCCTCGGCTTCATGGGGATGGCGATCCCCACCGAGCACGGGGGCGCCGGCCTCGACCACGTCTCGTACGCCCTCGTCGTCGCCGAGATCAGCCGCGCTTGCGCGAGCACGGGCGTCATCATGAGCGTCAACAACTCGCTCTTCTGCGATCCCGTCTACAAGTTCGGCACCGACGATCAGAAGGCCCGCGTCCTCGCGCCGGTCGCGAGCGGCGAGAAGCTCGGCGCGTTCGGCCTCACGGAGCCCTCGAGCGGCAGCGACGCGCGCACGATGAAGACCGTGGCGGAGCGGCGACCCGACGGCTCGTTCGTCATCAACGGCGCCAAGAACTGGATCACCAACGGCCCTCACGCCGATCACTTCCTCGTGTTCGCGATCACGACGCCGGACCCGAGGAAGCCTCGCCACACCGCCCTCCTCGTAGAGAAATCGATGCCGGGGTTCAGCGTCGCCGCCCCCGATCACAAGCTCGGCATCCACGCCGCCCACTCCGCGACGATCTTCTTCGACAACGTCGTCGTCCCCCCCGAGAACGTCGTCGGCGCCGAGGGCGAGGGCTTCAAGGTCGCGATGAGCACCCTCGACGGTGGCCGAATCGGGATCGCCGCCCAGGCGGTGGGCATCGCCCAGGCCGCCCTCGACGCTGCGGTCGCGTACGCGAAGGAGCGGCAGTCGTTCGGGGGGCCCATCTCGAACCATCAAGCGATCCAGTTCATGCTGGCAGACATGGCCACCGAGCTCGACGCGGCGAAGCTCCTCGTCCTGCGAGCCGCGTCGATGAAGGACCGCGGGCTCAAGCACACCGCCGAGAGCTCGATGGCGAAGCTCTACGCCTCCGAGATGGCGACCCGAGTCACCCACAAGGCGATCCAGATCCACGGCGGATATGGCTACTCCGCGGAGTACGCGCCGGAGCGGCACTATCGTGATGCGCGCATCACGGAAATTTACGAGGGCACGAGCGAGATCCAGCGCATCGTCGTCGCCGCCTCGCTGCTCCGCTCCTGATCCTCGGCGGCCGCGTGATGGTAGGCTCTGCCTCCCATCATGCCGGAGCTCCGTCTCTCTGCCCGCTCGTTCCCTCTCTCTCTCGTGCTCGGCGCGGCGATGACCGTGATCGCCGGGTGCGGCTCGGACACGCCCTCCGCGGAGTCGCCCTCGGAAGCGGCGGGCGACAGCGGCTCGCGATCACGCTCCCACGGGATCGACACCTCGGCGGAGGTCGGCGCGCTCGACGAGGCGCAGGTCAAGTCGGCCTTCAACGCGAGCATCGGGCCGATGACGAAGTGCTTCGAGAAGGGCGCGGAGAGGGTCGCCTTCTTGAGCGGGGCGATCCGGATCTCCGTGCGCGTGCCGGCGAGCGGGAAGGCGCGCGCCTTCATGAAGTCGTCCACCCTCGGCAGCCGCGAGGCCGAGCGCTGCATGCTCGACGCGGTCGAGGCGCGCTCGTGGCCCGCTCCCGTCGGCGGCAAAGTCGGCATCGCCGAGAACGAGTTCACCTTCGACCCCGCGGAGGGTGTCCGCCAGGCGGTCTCGTGGTCCCCGAGCGACGCCGGCAAGAACGTCGACAAAGTCGTGGCCGCGCTCGCGTCGTGCCGACAGAAGGCGAGCGGCTCGGGCAAGCTCTCCGCGACGCTCTACGTCGAGACGGACGGCACGGTGAAGAGCGTCGGCGTCGCCGGCGACGATCCCTCCGCGGAGAGCGCCGCCGACTGCGTCGTCTCCGCGATGCGCGAAATCAAGCTGAACTCCCCCGGCAGCTTCGCGGCAAAGGTCACGTTCTCGGAGTGACGGATCAGATCTCCTCCCGCGCTGGAGCTCGAAGAGCGTAGTCGCCTGGGAGGGGTCGGCGAGCGCGAAGCGCGCCGGGGGTGCTGATCAGCAGGAGCCGGCCACGAGCACGGCGAGGACCGAGAAGACCACGAACACGGTCACCGTCACGAACGCGATCTTGCGCAGACGCGGCTTGAGCCACTTCCAGAGGTAGATCCGCGCCACCTTCCAGACGAGCTTCAGGATCTCTTTGAGGACCTTTTTCACGATCCCCATCCTAGCAGAGCGAAATCTGCTCCGCCCGTCGCGACGCATTTCTTAGCAATCCCCTGCCCTCAATAGGGCAGCGAGCCACCCTTGTAGTCGAGGAACGCGCCATTGTCGGCGGGGGTCATCGCGTCGAGACGGGCCAGCATCATCGAGACGGAGGTCGCCGCGTCGATCATGGCCCCGGGCCCGCCCATGTCCGTCTTCACCCAGCCGGGGTTGATGACCGCAACGGTGAGCCCACGCGAAGCGAAATCGATGCTGAGCGACTTCATCGCCATGTTGAGCGCCGCCTTCGACATCCGGTAGCCGTACGCCCCCCCGCGGGTGTTGTCGGTGATCGAGCCCATCCCGCTCGTGACGCAGATCACCTTCCTCGCCTGGCCGCGCAGGAGGTTGGGCAGCAAGGCGCGCGTAAGCCGGATGGGGCCCATCGCGTTCGTGTCGATCGTCCTCGCCGCGTCGGCGAGATCGAGATCCTCGAACGACTGCATCTTGCCCATGACCCCGGCGTTGTTGACGACGACGTCGACGGCGACGTCTCCGATCGAGCGGCGCGCCGCGTCCACCGAAGCGTCGCTCGTCACGTCGCACGCGTGGGTCCGAATCAAGGCGGCGTGCTCGCGGGCGAGCTCGGCGAGGCCGGCCGCGGACGGATCGCGCGCGAGCGCCTCCACGTGATCACCGCGTGCGGCGAGCTGACGAACGAGCTCGAGACCGATCCCACGATTCGCCCCCGTGACGACCCAGCGCATCCGCTCACCCTATCCCAAAGCCCGCCCTCCGGGACACTCGCTTCAGCCGAAGAGGCGGGCGAGGTTCATCGCCTTCAACCCGGCAGCGAAGGCGTCGAGGTCCTTCTTCGAGAGATCGATCTCGATGGTGAACGGCTCGGTCGGCTTGCGGGCGGCCGCGCTCTGAACGGCGGCCCCGAAGGCGTCCCAGAGCTTGGACGGCCCGAGGAGCTTCGTGAGCTCTCCGCTCAGCTTCTTCGACTGTTCCTCGGCGCTCGCGCGGTCCTCCGCCCCGCCGATGCCGACGACGACGTGGTACTTGTCTCCCACCTCCTTGGCGCGAACGCGCACCTTCGCCCGCTCCTGGCTGATCCAGACGACGTGATCGCTGGCCCCGCGGAACGAAGGATCTCCTCGCGTGCTCTTCACCGCCTTGACGAGATCCTCTTTCGCGCGCCCGAAGATCACCTCGTCGTCGGTCAGCGCCGTCCAGTTGTTGTTCTGAAGCTGGACATAGACGACCCCGTCGATGACGTCGCGGTCCCGCTTCTCCCCATGGATCGGCGCGAGGAGCCCCTCGAACACCGTGCTCGCCCGCTCGCCGCGGGCGAGCTTCATGTGGACGGCCACGATCGTCCCGCTGTCGAGGCGGGTGCGGCACGCGGCGATCTCGTCTGCCTTCGAGATGAACGCGCCGAGGATGCGCGCGATGTATTCGACCTCTTTGTTCGCGTCCTTGTTCTTCTTCTTCCGGAGATCCTTCTTCGCTTCGGCGAGGAGCTGCTTCAGCGCGCCATCGAGGCTTCGCCGGATCGTCGGGGTGAAGAGGACACGACCATCCACGTAGATCCGGCCCTCGTCGCACCCGGCGGGCATGTGGCGGAGGACGCTGTCCTTCGGGACGGGGGAGCCCGCCGGCTCCTCCGCGGGGTCGGCCGGGCGGTCCTCGACCTTCGCGGTCGGTGCCTCGCTCGCGGCCGCGGAGTCAGGGGGCGGCGGAACCACCGCGACCTCCTCCGGCACGGGACGCTCCGTCTCGACCCGGGGCGCCGCTCCCCCCGAGCAGCCCGCGCCCGCGACCCACGTGAACGACAGCGCCGCCGAGGCGGCAACAACGGAGAGCGCGCGAGGGTTGAGCAGCACGTCGAGACCTGACGGCGCCCCCGTCGCGGAGTCAACGCTCAACGCGCGCGCTCGCTCCGCTCAACCGAGGACGCTCCGCGCGATGACGACCCGTTGAATCTCGCTCGTGCCTTCGTAGATGCGCGTGACCCGAGCATCTCGGTAGTGGCGCTCGATCGCGAAGTCTTTGACGTAGCCATAGCCGCCGTGGACTTGGAGGCAGCGGTCCACGATCCGGCCGCACGCTTCGCTGGCGAACAGCTTCGCCATCGCCGCCTCGCGCGAGAACGGTCGCTTGTTTTCTTTGAGCCAGGCCGCGCGCAGGGCGAGGGCCCGCGCCGCGTCGAGCTCCGTCTTGCAGTCGGCGAGCATGAATTGAATGGCTTGGAAGTCGCCAATCGGCTTGCCGAACTGCTTGCGCTCTTTGACATATTCGGTCGCCGCCTCGAGGGCAGCCGTCGCGATGCCGATGGCTTGGCTGGCGATGCCGATGCGGCCCCCGTCGAGCGCCATCATCGCGATCTTGAAGCCACCATTTTCGACTCCGAGCAGGGCGGAGCGGGGGACGCGCACGCCCTCGAAGGAGAGGGCCACCGTGTTCGACGCGCGCAGGCCCATCTTGTCTTCGTGCTTGCCGACGCGCACCCCCGGGGTCGAGCCCTCGACGAGGAAGCAGCTGATGGCGCGCGTGCCCGCGGAGATCTCCCCCGTCTTCGCCCACACGACGAAGACGCCGGCGTGGGAGCCGCTCGTGATCCATTGCTTCTGACCGTCGATGACGAACCCGTCGCCGTCCGGGCGCGCGACGGTGCGCATGCCCCCCGGATCGCTCCCCGCCTCCGGCTCGCTCAGGGCGAAGGAGCCGGCGACGTACTCTCCCGAGGTGAGCCTCGGCACGTAGTGCTCGCGCTGCTCCTCGGTGCCGAACGTCGCGATGACCTCTCCCACCATGTTCGTCACCGCCATCGTGACGGCGGTGGAGGCGCATCCGCGGGCGACCTCCATCATGGCGAGCGCATAGCTCACGACGCCCGCCTCCGCGCCGCCGAGCGATGACGGGAGGTTGACCCCCATCATGCCGAGCTCGGCGAGGCCGGCGAGCGGCTCGAACGGGAAGATGGACTCCTGGTCGAGCTTGGCCGCGACCGGTCTTATGGCGCGCTCCACGTAGTCTCGCGCCGTCTTCTGGATCAGCCGATGCGTATCGTTGAGCTCGAAGTCCATCGCGGGGCCTCATAGCATGCCGCCGCTCACGGATGCGCAGCTACCGCGGCCGCGGCGCGGCTGATATGCCTCGAGGCGATGCGCTGGCCCAGGTTCGCGATCGCCGTCCTCGCGGTCGCGTGCGGTTCGAACAAAGAAGAGCCCGCTTCCCAGCCCCCCGAAGCGGGCGCGACGCCCGCGCCGGTGAGCGCCGCCGTCGCCGCGGCGCCGCCCCCCGTCCTCGCCGCGTCGACGGGGGCGCCCGCGCGCACCGCCGCGGAGACGGGGGACCGCATCTACTCCAAGGGCCGCTTCGTCTGGATCCAACCCCAGCCGGGGGCGAGGGGCTGGATTGGCTATTTGACCCTCGGCGACTCGGTCCGGCTCTTCGAGGGCGATCGACAGAAGGCGCTCACCAAAGGTCCCGGCTGCGAGGCTTGGTATCGCGTCGAGCCCCAGGGCTTCGTCTGTCTCGGCCCGGAGACGACGCTCGACCCGAACGATCCCGTCTATCGAGCCCTCGCCGACCACGCCGGCAGACCGAGCGCCCCCTCCCCGTTCGAGTATGGCGAGTCGGTGGGGGCGCCGCGGTATTTCTCGTTGCCCTCCCCTTCCTATCAGCGGGCGATGGAGGTCGACCTCGACAAGCACCTCACGCGGATTCACGCCATTCGCGAGCCGTTCCGGGAGGGTCGAACCGCCGCCATCGATCCGACCTACGCGGGCATCGATCCCCTCCCCGCCGGAGTCCCGTTCCCGGAGCTCCCCGTGATCCCCAACCTCGTCCACGAGAACCGCGACCGGGTGATTCGCGGCTCCACGGTGGCCTGGTCGAGATCGTACGACGACCCGAGCGGCCGGACCTTCCTCTACACGAGCGACCACGCGCTCGTCCCCAAGGACCGGGTCAAACCCTATCCCAAGTCGACATTCCAAGGGGTGCACTTGGACGAGACGACGCGCCTACCCATCGCGTTCTTCCGCAAGAAGGACAGGCCTCGCTTCACGCGAGACGGGGAAGGACGCTTCCACGAGGCGGAAGGTGTCTTCCCGCGACTGTCGTATGTCATGCTGACGGGCCGAGAAGAGACCTCCGAAGGCAGCACGTACCTCGAGACCCGGACGGAAGGGGTCTGGGTGCTCGCCGCGGACGCCGCCGTGGCCCGCGTCCAAGCCACGATCCCCTACGTGGGCGAGGAGCGCGAGCGCGGACGGCGGACGTGGCTCGACGTGTCCGTCCTCGGAGGGACGCTCGTCGCCTACGAGGGAGAGCGCCCCGTCTTCGCGACGCTCATCTCCCCCGGTCGCGGCGGAATCCCTTTCCCCGGCCGCGACCCTGTCTCCACCGCCTCGACCCCGATTGGCAACTTCCGCGTCGACGGCAAGTTCCGCTGGGCGACGATGGTGTCGAGCAGCGACTCGAACATCGTCCACGCCGAGGTCCAATGGGTCCAAAACTTCCACGGCCCCCACGCGCTGCACGGCGCGTATTGGCACGATGCCTGGGGCGAGCAGAAGAGCGGCGGCTGCATCAATCTCTCTCCCATCGACTCCAAATGGCTCTTCGATTGGACAGAGCCCCGCCTGCCCGCCGACTGGCACGGGATCCGGTCCGTGGCCGCGTTCGGCCCCGCCACGCGCGTCATCGTCCGGCGCTGACCGCAGCTGCTCTCACAGGGCCGACATCGGCCACTCGTGGACGGGCTTTCCGCTCTCCGCGAGATCCGCATAGCGGAGCACGAGCGCCTTCCCCAGGCCCCGCGCCTCCTCGCGCGAGCGCGGCGATCCGAAGAGCCGTCGCTGCCAGTCCGCCCCCGTGATCCCCGCGCGCACCCTGGCCTCGATGACACCGAGGAAGACGTCGACCTCCTTCGGATCGACCCCTCCACGCGAGAGCCCCTCACGGGCGATGGGGAGGAGCCGCAGCGCGAGATCGCGGGCGCCGACCATCGAAGGGGAGATCCCGCGCGGGACGGGCCACAACAGCTTCGCTTCCATCCCCCACTTCGCGGCCTCGTAGAAATTGCGGCGGGCGTGCGAATAGTTGAGCCCGAGCAAGAGGGTGTCGATCGACGGCGTCAGACCGAGCGTGAGCCCGAGGGCGAACGCGGCATTGGCGACCATGTCGATGACGGTCGGGCCGGCGGGCAGCGGCCGCATCTCGATCCGCAGATGGCCCCCCGCGGACGCGTCGTAGATGGCTCGGTTCCACCGCCACACCGTCCCCTGATGGAGGCGGAGCTCGGCGAGCTGCGGGATGCCGCCTGCGAGCGCGACCGCCTCCGGCTGCTCGTCGCCTACCACCGGCAGCACGGGCGCGTGCTGCCGCACCGCCTCCGCGAAGAGCTCGAAGGCACCCATTCGGCACCACCCGTGCCCGAACGAGACGCGGGCTGGTCGCCAATCGTCGGCGTCGGGACGGGCCCGGTCTTCGACGGCGTGTCGGAACAATGCAATTCGCGTCTCGTCCCACAGCCGTCGCCCGAGGAACAATGGCGAGTTCGTCGCGACCGCGAGCACGGGGGCGATCGCGAGCTGAGCGGCATCGTACGTCCTCGTGAATTGGCGAGGAGACGTCCGCAGATGGACTTGGAAGGAGGTGTTCGCCCCCTCCTGGGCGAGCTCGTCGGCCTGCACGTCGAGGGCATCCTCCCGCTCGATGTGGAGAGAGAAGGGCGCGCCGCGGAGGGCACGAAGCCCGCGGTCGAGAGCGACATAACGGTGCCCGTCGGTGAGCGACGCGCTCGAGAGATCGCCCGCGTCGAGGGAGGGCAAGATGCAATCGGGACCGGGCGCGCGCCGTGGCGAGCGGCCGCCGCTCGGACGACCCGCATCGCGTCTTCGAGCTCGCGATGGAGGTGCGAAAAGGGTGTCCCCGCGAGCTCGATCGGGGGAGCGTTGATCTCCAGATTGAAGCGATCGATTTCCGGGACGAGCCGCCCGTCGCGGGCGGTGTCGAGCACGAGCCGATTGATGGGCGCGGGTCTGCCGTCGGGGGCCACGAGGTGAAGCTCGAGCTCGGCCCCGATCGTCGTCGGCCCCTCACCGAAGCTCGGGCGCGAGAGCACGATCTCAAGGGCGCGCAGGCAGGCCGCGAGCTTCTCGGAGAACGCCTCGTGCTCGGACGGCTCGAACGCGTGCTTCGTGACCTCGAGTCCCATTGCGCGAGGAAGCGTACCGAAATCGCGTCGGGCGTCGCGCCCGATTGACGTGGTCGCGCCGGGTCAGTGCAGGTTTTTCGTAGCGCTCAATCTTCGGCGCCCAATTCGTCTCGAGCAGCGAGCCAGGCATCCAATGGTCGGACCTCGCCCAGCTCGCGCATCGCCGCTCGAATGGCCTCCCCGTTCCCCCACACGATTGACTCGCCGCGACCGGGCTCCTCCGCGAGCCTCGTGACCTGATCGCAGTGCAGACCGGCGTCGCGATCCGTGAAGAACCCGTACGTGCGGCAGTCCACGGGGCGCGCTCCATAGACGACGCACTGTCCTGTCGTGCGGTCGAGCAGAGGGCAGACGACGGGAGGGCTCGGGGCGGTGTCTCGCACGCGCGCGAGGACGGTGGCGCGGGCCTCCGCCGGGAGCGCGAGGAGCGCATCCCAAACCCGCGCCCACTCCGGCTCCGTCACGAGGGGGAGCGTCGGGAGGGATCGGCAGCATCGATCACAGCCGGCGCGGCACGGCCAATCCGGGTGCGCGGCGCGGGTCGCGCGACAGCGCGCCTCGATGGCCTCGTCGAGGGTGGTCAGCTTTCGGAGGGGCACGGGTCCGTCAAGGGTCGGCGTCTCGCGCGAGCCCATGATTTTGTTCGGAATACTTCGGGGAGGCGCCGGTTTCAAGCGACGCACCGTGGAACCGAGGCCTCGACCCCGCTCGGCAAGCCGACTCGGCAGAGCCGCCACACGCGTCGCGATGCTCGTCGCGACGCTCCTCGCGATCGTGCTCTCGGGAGCGCCCGCGGCGGCGGCGGCGTGGGTCCAACCGTCGAGCGGCGTCGCCTGCAGCGAGGTCGAAGAGCAGGCCGAGCGCGACGAGGCCGCGTGGGTCGAGGCGACGCGGGCCCGTCCCGTCTCCCCTCGCGTCGCTCGAGACCTCCGGGTCCGCCCTCGGCTCGAGCGCTCCCTCCGCGAGGTGATCCCGAAGGAGGCCCGCGCGTTCGTTCCCCCGCAGAGAAAGAGCCTGCTTCGCCTTCATTTGTGACGGAGCGCGGCCGGTAGCCGCGCAGCTCATCCCAGTCCATCGCGAGGCCGCGGCTTCGGCCCGGCCGCCCGTTCGCGCGGCGCCCGTGCGCGCCGTGTCTGGAGAGATCCGTCATGCAAAAGCTCATCGAAGGTCTGCACAAGTTCCAGTCCGAGGTCTTCCCGCCGCGAGCCCAGTTCTTCACATCGCTCGCGAGCGGCCAGCGCCCGGAGACGCTGTTCATCACGTGCAGCGACAGCCGCATCAACCCCAACCTCCTGACCCAGACCGAGCCGGGCGAGCTGTTCATTCTGCGCAACGCCGGGAACATCGTCCCCGCCTATTCGCCGGGCAGCTCCGGTGAGGCGGCGACGATCGAGTTCGCGGTGCAGCACCTCGGCGTGCGTCAGATCGTCGTGTGTGGGCACACCCAATGCGGGGCGATGAAGGCGCTGCTCTCTCCCGGGAAGCTCACCGACTCGCCGGCGGTAGCGAATTGGCTCATGCACGCGGAGGCCACGCGCCGTCACGTGCAAGACAACTATGCCCACCTCGAGGGGGAGGCGCTCGCGACGGTGCTCGTGGAGGAGAACGTCCTGTCGCAGCTGGAGAACCTGCGGACCCATCCTTCCATTCGCGCGAGGCTCGCCCGCGGCGAGGTGAGCCTGCACGCTTGGGTCTACAAGCTGGAGACGGGAGAGGTGTTCCAATTCACCCCCCAAACGGGTCAATTCGGCGCGACGAGCCGCAGCGGGCGGGCCGAGTCCGTCGTCCTCCCTCTTCGCGCCGTCGTCGGCATTTGATTGGGAGAGGCGAAAACGATGAGCTCGATTCGTCTCCCCACAATCCGCGACAGCGCGCGGCAGGATGCCCTCGCCGGCGTCGTGGTCTTCTTGGTCGCGGTCCCGCTCTGCCTCGGGATCGCCCTCGCCTCCGGGGCCCCGCTCGTGGCCGGCCTCGTCGCCGGGATGATCGGCGGGCTGGTGGTGCCGCTCATCAGTCGGTCCCAGCTCAGCGTGTCCGGACCGGCCGCCGGCCTCGCCGCGATCGTGCTGGCCGGCATCGCCACCCTCGGCGGGTTCGAGGCCTTCGCCGTCGCGGTGGTCCTCGCGGGCCTTCTCCAGATCGCCATGGGCGCGCTCAAGCTCGGCCGGTTCTCGGCCTGGTTCCCGACCGGGGTCGTCTCCGGGATGCTCGCCGCGATCGGGGTGCTCCTGATCCTGAAGCAGTTTCCGCACGCGGTCGGCTTCGATCGCGAGGCGTTCGCGGTCGAAGACGCCTCTCGATGGCCCGGCGTCGGGGCGCTCGTCGCCGCCATCGAGCCGACCGCGATCCTCATCGCCGCGAGCACCGTCGCCGCGCTGGTCGGGTGGGAGCGGCTCGCGAAGAGGCGTGGAGGAATGCTGGTGCCGGCTCCGCTCGTCGCGGTGCTCGCGGGCGTCGGTGTCCACGAAGCGGTGCGACTGGCCGCCCCCGGCGGGGCGCTCGCGGGCGAGCACCTCGTGAAGATCCCGGACATCGGCGCGTGGAAGGATGGCCTGAAGCTCCCCGACCCGAGCCTCTTCTTGCGCTCGGACATCTGGATCGTGGCGGCGACGCTCGCGATCGTGGCCAGCATCGAGACGTTGCTGAACGTCGAGGCCATGGATCGACTGGACCCCTACGCGCGCCGCTCTCCGACGAATCGAGAGCTCGTGGCCCAAGGGGTCGGCAACACCGTCTCCGGTCTCCTCGGGGGCCTGCCGATCACCTCCGTCGTCATTCGAAGCTCGACGGCGCTGCAGGCGGGAGCGCGGACGCGCGGCGCCGCCCTCGTCCACGGCGGCCTCCTCCTCGCGACGGTGGTGGCGTTGGCGCCGGTCCTCGAGCGGATCCCGCTCGCGTGCTTGGCCGCCATTCTCCTCGTCACTGGATACAAGCTCGCGAGCCCCAAGGTGCTCCAAGCTGCTTGGCGCTCCGGCACGGAGACCTTCCTGCCGTTCGCCGCGACGCTCGCGGGCGTGGTCGCGCTCGACCTCCTGAAAGGCGTCGGCATCGGGGTCGCGGTCGCGATCGCGCTCGCGGTGCGGCGCGCCCTCGGCCGCGCGGTGCACGTGGCCCAAGAGGACGGACGCACGGTCGTGCGCCTCGTCCGCGACGTGCCGTTCTTCGCGCGCGCCGATCTCCAGAAGGTCCTCGACGCCCTGCCCGAGAGGGCGCGGGTCGTGGTGGACGCCCAGGAGGCGACGAGCGTCCACAAGGACGTGCAGGAGGCGATCAAGACGTTCCGGGACACGGCCCCGCGCCGCTCCGTCGAGGTGGAGGTGCGCGGACTGCTGGTCTGAGGCATCGCAGACTGGTGGAGGCGCGCGCCCGGGTCGGCGCGCCGCCTCCGCACGCGCCGACCCGGAGGACGGCGTGCACGGTTCGGGTCTATCGTGGCCGAATGGCAGGTTTGTCTCCCGGGACCATCTTCGCTTCTGACTACCGGGCGGAGCGCGTGTCGAGCTCGGGAGGCATGGGCTCGATCTACGTCGTCGATCAGCTGAGCACAGGCCGAAAGCGCGCGCTGAAGCTGATGCATCCGGACCTCGTCAAAGACGAGAAGCTCAGGGAGCGCTTCGCCCAAGAGGCAAGGATCGGCTCTCGGATCGATCGAGAAGGTCGAGTGACTCAGCCGCCGCGCGTGAACTCCCCGAGCGTTCCGCAGTCCAGGGTCTCGCCGCCTTCCGCGAGGTCGCACTCGTACGTGCCGTCGAGCGCCAGACATCCGCTCTGGAAGTCGAGCGTCACCTCGTAGACGTGGTCATCCACCTTCGTGACGTCGAAGTCGAAGTCGCAGTTGCAGACCTTGCCAGTGCCGGTGAAGTCGCCTTCGACGGTGAAGTCGAGGGTGTCTTCCCCGATCCCGCAGGAGGTCGGAGACTCCCCTCGCCAGGAGCCCACGACGGAGTCGCCGCAGCCGGCGAGCAGGCACGCGAGAGAAAGGATCATCGCTCGATGCATGGGCGGGATACTCGCCGACGGGGCGGCTCGACGGCAAGCGGAGCACACCCCGGACGTGCGTCAGGAGAGCTCCGCCTCGACACACGTGACGAGGCGGCCGATCCCCTCCGCGAACGCGACCGGCTCGACGATGAGGCTCAGGGCGAGCGTCCCCCCGTCTTCGATATCGAAGAAGAAGCCCGGCTGAACGAGGACACCCGCTCGGCCCGCGAGGATCTTCACCCAGGCCGCCTCGGCCATGATCCGCGGGACCTCCACGAGGCTCGTCCACCCCCCGTGACCAGGAGCGACGCGGAGGGCCCCGCTGGGGGCCTGCGCTATCGCCGACGCGAGCGCGCGACGGTTCTCGTCGATCCGCTGCCGGAGCTCGCTCTGAATCTCGCGACGGCGCTCGAGGAGCGCTCCCGTAGCCACTTGGACGGGCGTGGAGACGGACAAGTAGGTGTCGGCCACGATCTCGAGGCGGTCGAGCGCCTCTCGCGCCTCCTGCTCCGGGCCGTCGACGACCGTCCAGCCGAGCTTGAGGCCGGGCGCGCACAGGACCTTGGAGAGGCCGGAGAGGACGAAGGTGAGGCAGGGACGCGGCCCGACGAACGAGGGGCGGAGCGCCTCGGCGCCCCGTGGATCCCACACGTAGTCTCCGAACACCTCGTCGACGACGAGCGCGATCCCGAGCTCCTCGGCGACCCGCTCGAGGCTTCGGGCATCGCGCTCTTCGACGAGGGTGCCAGTCGGGTTGTTGGGTGCGACGACGACGACGGCGCGGGCGCGGTGCTCGCGCGCGAGGGAGGCGACGCGCTCGACGTCGATCCGGAAGCCCTCGCTCCGTACGAGCGGATAGGAGACGACCCGAACCGCCTCGAGCGCGGCGAGGTACGAGAACAACGGATAGGAAGGGCTCGGCACGAGGACCACGTCCCCCGGGTCGCAGAGGAGCTTGAAGATCCACGCGTAGGCTTCGGAGGTGCTCGCGGAGAGGACGATGCGGTCGGGCTGGACCTCGAACAGGCCGCGCTCCCGGTAGTACCGGGCGATGGCCGATCGCGCTTCGATCATGCCGCGCGGATCGGGGTCGTATCGATCGGAGGCCCGGTCGCGACCGAGCTCGGCAGACAGCGACCGCGCGCTCCGGAGATCGATCCGCGTCGGGTTGGACTCGGTGAGATCGATGACCCGGCGCCCGTCGGCGCGCGCCTCCGACAGGGCGGTGTGGACCTCGCCGAGGGTGAGATCCCACGATGCGCGACGGGAGAACGCCATCAGGGGCGCCGCCGGCGCCGCCCAAGAAGGCCGGCCGCGATCGCGATCGACGCGACGAGCGGAGCGGTGGACGCGCGTGAGCTCGCCGGGGACGCCGCCGCGCACTGCATGCCGCCGTTCGCGACCGGGGTTGCGTCGTCAGCCCACGCGTCGATCGCGATCGGCACCGCGACCGGATCTCCGATGGGCCGGCCCGCGTACGTCACCCGCACCGTCATCGACGTCCCGCCCGCCCCGCGGTCGCCGGCGATCTTGAATCGGAAGAAGCCGTGGCGGACCTTGACGGGTGGCTCGACGAGCAAGCCTCCCTCGACCTCCACCCCGAGGAGCGTGCCGTCGAGGCCGGAGGCGACCGATCCGTCCGGTCTTCTGAGCTCCACGTTTCCGGTGATGGTCCACGACGGGTCCGGTCGCGCGTTCTCCGAAGAGAGATAGAACCAGCTCTTGGAGGCATCGGGAGGCGCGCCCGAGCCGCTCTCTTCCTCCTCTTGCAAGACGTGGAGCGCGTCCGAGACATCCAGGGCGCCCACGCCAATCTGGGAGCCATAGGGGACCTTGCCCTTGGGCTTCCGTGCCGCCGTCTGGAGGACGTCGATCACCTGCGCCTCGGTCAAGTTGGGGTTCTGCTCGAAGAGGAGGGCGGCCGCGCCGGTGACGAACGGCGCGCTCATCGACGTGCCGCTGGCGATCGCGTAGTGGTCGTCGACGACGTAGCACTGGGTGTCGTCGGGGCAGCCCACGCCCGAGAACATCGAGCTCTCGTTGACGCGCGGATCCGCGTCCGCGCTCATGGCGGCGATGATGAAGGCGCCGGGCGCGGAGATCTCCGGCTTGGGGACGCCGAGCGGGGTCGGCCCCGCGCCGCTGAAGAAGCACGCCCCGTCGATGGAGACCGGGGAGCCGCCCAAGTCGTCGACGGCGACGAGGCCCGCGTCGAGGGCGAACCACTCGTTGCGATCGACGGTGCACCCGACGGACAAGAGGCGCGGATGGCTCGCCGGCTCGTTGACCGTCCCTTGCTTCGTCGCCTGCACGAAGTACGCGCCTTGCTCCGCCGCACCTTGGCCGACGACCCACAGTTGAGCGTCGCCTTTGCCCTGGAGCTCGAGCGCGAACGTCGAGTCCTTCGCCCAGGTCCCGCTGAAGTTCACGACCGCGCTGTTGGTGTCGGCGGAGATCGACGAGTGATCGTTCACGAGGTTGTTGATGACGGCCGCGGACTTGTCGTCGTCCTCGTAGCCCGCCTCTTCGCCCGGTCCCACGAGGCGGATCAGGCTCTCGCCGTCGGGACCTCCGAGGCCGACGCGGACGTCGTCGCCGGGGCGAAACGTGATCCACACGTAGACGTTTCCGCCCTCCGCCCCCGGCACGTAGACGGGCACGAACGCGCCCGCGTGCTCCTCCACGTGGATCTCCGTGTGGACGCCGAGGGGGGTGATGTCCCCGACCTCGTAGAGGCCGCCGCTGTTTCCCGCTGCCACGACGACGGCCCGCCCGGGCTTGTCGTCCCCGATGAACTCGGCCACGCCCTTCTCGAGGAAGCTCGTGCCGTCGTGCGGACCGTAGTCTCCGCCGAGGCTCAGGTTGACCACCGCCGGCATCCCCATCGCGTCTGCGCGGTCGAAGATGAAGCGGGTGCCGAGGAGGATCTCGCTGTCGGCGAAGCTGGCCGTCTCGGAGGGAGCGGCGATGACGAGGCTCGCCTTGGGGGCCATCCCGATCTGGGCAGGCTTCCCCGGTCCGCCCGTGCCGCCGTTGCCAGCCGCGATCGAAGCGACGTGGGTGCCGTGCCCCTCGACGTCGTGGAGGTCCGCGCGGATCTCTTCGCCGGAGGCGAGGATCTCGTCGATATCCTCGGCGCTCCACACGGCGCACGATCGCTGATCGGGATCGGTGCAGCCCAGCGCTTCTTCGACCTCGGGGTGCTTTCCGGTGGGGGCGCCCCACGTCAAGAGCCACGCGATCCTCGTGTGGCCGTCCTCGTCGAGGAAGCCGGGGTGGGTGATGTCGATGCCGGTGTCGACGACCCCCACGACGACCCCTGCGCCGAGGCCGGAGGTGCCCTCCCCCATCGGATCCACCGACTCGATGAAGGCGGGGACGCCGCTCGTGATGCGCCCGTGATCGAGCTGCACCTTGGCGCCCGGCGTGATCGAGATGGGAAGGTCGGGGTGATCGTCGGAGAACCAGAACAGCTCCGTGGGAGACAGCCTCCCCGCGGCGAGGGTCGGCGTCATCCTTCGGAGGCCGAGCGAGGCGGGGTCGACGTCGGAGCCGATCTCGACGAGGAAGGGGATTCGTCCCGTCGCGTCCGCGAGCGGGTGGCGACGGACGGGATTTCGAATCGGCTCCAGCAGCCGCGCGAGGCGTACGGACGGGCTCTCGGCGTGGGCGACGGAGGCGAAGCCGGCGAACGCCACCGTCGCAATCGACACGGTCGCGATCGAGGCCGCAGCGAGCGAGCTCTTGGTCACGCCGGAGAGCCTAGCCGAGGATCAGACAGGAGGGACGATGTGCTTCTTCGAAACGCGTCGCTCCTCCTTCGTCTCCGCGAGCGCGAAACGCCTCACGATCTCTGCGCGGAGGGCCGCCGGCTGAACCACCGCCTCCACGACGAGCTCGGCCGCGACCCGCTCCAGATCGACGTCCTCGCGGTACTCGTCCCGCAGCTTCTCGACGAGGAGATCGCGCTCCGGCCCCGCGGGCACCGATTGAATCTTGTTCGCGTAGACGGCGTTGACGGCCGCGTTCGGCCCCATCACCGCGATGGATGCCGTCGGGAGGGCGATGCACGCGTCCGGTTCGAATGCCGGCCCGCACATCGCGTAGAGGCCCGCGCCGTAGGCCTTCCGAACGATGACGCTCAGCTTCGGCACCGTCGCCTGGCTCACGGCCGCGATCATCTTCGCGCCCGCCCGGATGATGCCTTGCTTCTCGACGACGGTGCCGATCATGAACCCGGGCACGTCCGCGAGGTACAGGAGCGGGATGTTGAACGCGTCGCAGAGCCAGATGAAGCGCGCGGCCTTGTCCGCCGAGTCGACGAACAGGACGCCGCCCTTGTGCTTCGGCTGGTTCGCGACGATGCCGACGACGCGACCGTCGATGCGGCACAGCCCGGTGACGACCTCCTTGGCGTATCGCTTCTTGATCTCGACGAAGGTCCCCTCGTCCGCGATCGTGTCGACGACGGCCATGATGTCGAACGGCTTGTTCTCGTCCACGGGGATGGCCTGGGCGAGCGTCTCTGGGGCCTTCTTCGGGGGCTTGGGGTCCGCCGCGGCCGGCGTCTTCGATGCGCTGTCCGGCATGAGATCGAAGTAGGCCTTGCCCCACGCGATCGCCTCCTCCTCCGAGCCGACCAGCACATCGCCGCACCCGCTCTCCGAGCAGTGCATGCGCGCGCCCCCGAGTTCCTCGAGCGTCACCTTCTCGCCGATGACCATCTCCGCCATGCGGGGGGAGCCGAGGTACATGCTCGCGTTTCCGTCGACCATCACCACGACGTCGCAGAACGCGGGGATGTAGGCTCCCCCGGCCGCGGAGGGCCCGAAGAGGAGGCAGATCTGCGGGATCACCCCGCTCATCTCGACCTCGTTGAAGAAGATGCGACCGGCCCCGCGCCGACCGGGGAACATCTCGATCTGATCGGTGATGCGGGCCCCGGCCGAGTCGACCATGTAGAAGATGGGGCAACGGAGCTTGAGCGCCGTCTCCTGGATGCGGAGGATCTTCTCCACCGTGCGCGCGCCCCACGACCCGGCCTTCACCGTCGAGTCGTTCGCCATCACCGCGACCTTCCGGCCTCGGATGCGGCCGACGCCGGTCACGACGCCGTCGGCGGGCAGCTCGGGATCGCGCACGTTCGCGAGGAGCGCGTCTTCGACGAAGCTCCCCTCGTCGACGAGCATCTGGATCCGCTCGCGGGCGAAGAGCTTCTTCTGCTCCGCGTTCTTCTGGTGGTACTTCGGCGCGCCGCCCAGCTTCACGCGCGCTTCGAGGTCGGCGAACTTCTTTTCTTGGCTCATGGAGTGGGGCTCTCGGCCTGGGCCTTACCGAGAGCGGGAGCGCAGCGCAAGCGCGGCCCGCGCCGCGCGCGCGATCGATTCACTTCATCGAGGAAGTGCGTCAGCCCAGGCGCGACGCTTCTTCGATGAGGAGCGCCCCGAGGACGGCGGCGGGGACGGTCGAGGGGACGACCACCAGCCCCGCCGAGAGATCCCGGGCGAGCGCGTCGAACTCCGAGCCCCCGAAGTCGTAGACCTCTTGGGGAATGACGATGGCGTAGGGGCGATTCTCGGCGCACACCGTCGCCGCATCCGAGACGACGGCCCGGATCAGCGTGCCGCCGGAGGCCGACGTCGTAGCGAGCGTGGTCGCGGTGACGAGCCGGCCGTGCGCGCCGACGAGCACCACGCAGTTGGAGACCTCGGAGAGGCGAGTCGGGAACCGAGAACCTGCCACGTTCGCTCTTTCATACCCCCGCCCCAACGGTCGCTCAAAGCTTTCCTACGAGCTTGGCCCACGCCTCGAGCAAGAAAAAGACAAGCATGCTCGCGGCGAGCCCGCGCTCGACCACGCTACGCAACGGCCAGGTAGCGCTCTCATCCAGATTGCGGATCGCAGGGAGGCCTACCACGAAGTAGAGCGCATAGCCCACGGAACCGAGGGCGAGCATCTTTCCGTGCTTCTCGTAGCTGAAGAGATCCTTCATCCAGTCGGTCGCCATGAAGAACGTCTCCGCGAAGGCGACGCTGTAGGCCAGCGCCCCGACGAGCCCCGCCCTCCCGACTCGCCCGAGGCGGAGGAGGCGCCCCAGCCCGCGATCGAGGACGACGAGGACGGTGAAGTACGTCATGAAGTACGCCTGGGTGAGGGGGTACATGAAGACGGGGACGTGGGCCCCGCTCCGTCCCACGATCTCGGCGTCGAAGACGAACCGCGTCGGGAAGGCATAGCGCATCCCCATCAGGTCGAAGAAGTAGTGGGTCCCGACGTAGGTGCCGAAGAAGACGAGGATCGCCACGTAGAGGTTGAGCTTGAGGACGTAGGAGCCCGCGACGGAGCCGCGCCGCGCGCGGATCGCGAGGGGGACGATCGTCATCGGGGTCATCGCCGCGATCGAGAACGCGAGATAGCCCCCCTCTCCCCACGATCGGAGCCAGCCGCTCAAGACGACGAACGCGACGGCGGCGATCCACACCGGGGATGCGAGGAGCAGAATCCGCTCGTCGAAGGCCTTCTCCGCGTTGGTCGAGAAGAACAGACTCGCTCGGGGAGCCTCGCGGCTCAGCGCAGCCGCGCGAGCTTGCGAGCCGCTTCCTCCAACTCGCGCGCCGTCCGAGCCGAGAGCACCGTCGTGCATACCTCACGGTAGCGGTTCATGCGGCTGTCTCCGAGCCCCCATTGCGCAGGCGCTTCGGGACAGAGCCACAAGACGGCACGCGTCCGCGCCCGCATCCGCTCGAGGACCTCGGCGCCGTCGGGGCGGTTGTTCGTCCTGCCGTCGCCGAGCACGACGAAGACGGTGCGCCGGTCGAGCACCGGAAAGAGCGCTCGCTCGAGCTTCACGAAGGTGCGCTGGTAGTCGGAGGCGGCGCCGAGCTCGACCGCCATGCGCTCCGGTCCCGTATCGAGCGCCGCGCGTCTGCCTCGCGCGAACATGTCCGTCGTCTCCATCACGTCCCCGACGAAGACGAAGGACCGCACGCTCTCGAAGAGATCGCTGGTCGCGGCCACGAGCTGGAGCAGGAACCGGGACGCGCTCCGAACCGAGTCCGAGATGTCGCAGACGAGGACGAGCTTGATGCGATGGGGGCGCGGGCGAACGAACCGAATGGAGAGGGGCGTCCCGAGCGTGGCGGCGGCCGCGCGCATCGTGCGCCGGACATCGACACGCCCGCGGCGACGATGACGTCGCCGGACCATCGCGCCCCCCCGGAGCTTCTCGGACAGGAGGCGAACCGCGCGCTCGACGTCGGCCCGCTCGTCGCGAGCGAGCTCGCCGAAAGGCACGTCGAGGGTGCTCTTCGGGGTTCCCTCGAGCGCGCGCGTGGCGTCGACGCGCTCGACGAGAGAAGCGCGGATCCGTCCCCGGATGGCGTCGACCTCCTCTCGAAGGGCGGCCGCGAGCTCCGCGGCCCGGTCCGCTCCCGCCGTCTCACGGAACGCGGCCACGAGCCGGTCGATCGCGCTCGCGGCCCGGTCGAGCCCGAGGGACCGCCCCGCGCGCTGAGAGAAGTAGCCGACCGTCTTCTCGCTCGCCAATCCCCCGAGGGTCCGCTGCATGCGCGCGCCCCGGAGCAGCCAATCGAGATCGTACGCTCCCGATCCCAGCAGGCGAAGACCTGCCCCTTCCGCCGCCGATCCGGAGCGTTGAGCCGCCGCGGAGAGGATCTCCCGCACCGCGTCGATCTCCACCGCGGAGAACCCGCGGCCGCGCAGCCGGTCGAAGAGGTCGCCGGGGTGCCCCGCGTCCGCCGAGAAGGCGAGATCGAAGCCCCGCGCGAACGCGGCGCGGTCGGCGGCCCGGGTCACGAGCACGCCCTCGAGGGCCCACCGGAGCCGCATCCGATCGGAGAAGCCCACGAGCGCCATCGTCCGAGCCGCGTCGATCGCTTGGCTCTCGGAAATCGCGAGGCCGCCGCGCCGGAGCGTAAACAAAAGCTCGGAGAGGACCCTCAGCACCTCACGCCGGCTCGGCGATGAGCTTCTTCAAGACCGGCGAGAGCGCTTCGACCGGCTGCAGGCCGATCGCGGCGTGGCGGATGACGCCTTTCTTGTCGACCACGAACATGGTGGGCAGCGCCATCACCGAGTAGTCGCGCAACGTCTCGACGCTCGTGTCGACGTTGATCGCGTACTTGATGCCGAGCTTGTTGGCGGCCTTGAGCGCGGCCTCCTCGTTGTCGTCGGTCAGGCCCACGACCTTCACCCCTTGGGCCGCGAACTTGTCGTGCAGCTCGTTGAGGTTGGGCGTCATTGCACGGCACGCGGAGCACCAGGTCGCCCAGAAATCGACGAGGACCACGCTGCCCTTCTGCTTCTTGATGTCGGCGACGTCGCCCTTCGCGGCCTTCACGCCCTTCCACGAGGGGGCGAACGTCCCGACTTTGTCGAGCCGGAGCACCTCTTCGTCCCCCGGGTGCTCGATCAGGGTGACCTTCATGTCCGCCTTTTCGCTGCCGCGCTCGACGTGGAGGACCAAGGTCGCGCCCGGGCCCGCCGCCTGAATGACCTTGATGACCTCGCGCGGAGACGCGACCGCCGTCCCGTTCACGGTGAGGATGACGTTGCCGTCGCGGAGCCCCGACTTGTCCGCCGGCGAGCCCCGGATGACCCGCTTCGCGAGCACGCCCGAGTCGGCCTTCTCGAGCTCGACCCCGAGCCAGGCTCGCCCTTGCGCCTCGGCGCTGGCGGGAGAGAGCGCCACCGGCAACGCGAGGGGAAGGGCGAGCGCTCCCTGGAGAATCGCCCTCCGCGAGGGCGCGAACGTCGGCATGGGGCTACTTTAGTCCACCGATCCTGCTTCGGCTACACGGCCGCCACGAGGGCGGAGTATACGAGGCGAATGGGTAGGCGAGCACCGCGGGCCTGCACGGTCGCATGGTTGGCCGCGGTCGCCCTGACGAGCTGCCGGAGCCGCGAGGCGGTCGAGCCGGTCGACCTCGAGGAGAGCTCGGAGCAGAGCGCGAAGGTCGGGCTCCCCAAGCGGTTCCCGCGGTTCGCGGAGCTCGCGTCGCTACGCGAGGTCTCCCGACTGCGATCGGCGCACCCGGTGGGGGACCTCGCCGCGGTGGTGAAGGTCGACCGCCTGGCCGAGCCTCGATACGGAAAGACCGGGCAAGGGGCGATGCCCGAAGGCGCCATGATCGCGGAGGCGCTCGGCCCCGATCCGGAGGGTCCCCCCGTCCTCTTCTATGTGATGGAGCGGCGAGCCCCCGGCTACTTCCCGGAAGGCGGAGACTGGGAGTACGCGGTCGTCGCTCCGGATGGAACGACGAAGGCGGGCGGGAAGCTCGCCCTCTGCGCACGTTGTCATGCGGAGGCCCATCGCGAGCACCTGTTCGAGCGCGCGGCGAAGCCGTGAGGGCGCACCCTTGAAAAGTTTGCGAGGTCTGGGCCAGACCCTGACAGCGTTGCCAAGGGCGCGAGTCGACGGCCTCTTGGGTGCCCGAGGAAACCGCGAAGTCCCGGACGGTATTCCGGCACGAATCGCGAAAACCTGAAGGCTGGCCCGACGGTTGCTCTAACGAATGTCGGCCGCGATGGCCGGCTTCCTTGAGCAGCGCTTCGCTTCGTACTTCTTCGACTCACTGCTTCCGCTTCTCTTTGGTTCGCCCTTAGCTTCATCGGCTGCTTCGCTTGGGTCCGCTTCGCTTCTTTCCCTGGCTTGTCGAGCAGCTTGCCTTTCGTTCTTCAGCGCTTCTCTTCTTTTGACTTTTTGCTGTCGATCGAGACGCGAGCTTATGGCGAGCTCTCCCGCGCGGTGCACCTCCCCGAGGTCGCCCCGGCGACGAGAGTGATCAGCGCGGTGTGTCCCTCCGGGACGCGGCCGCGTTCGCCGTTTTGTGGTCCCGAGCGCCGTCGTTCCCTCACGTTCGTCATGTCCGCTCGCCTCTCGGCTTGACAGCACCCGATCGACACAGCTAGATGCGGGCAGTCAAACCCGAGCGCCCATAGCTCAGCTGGATAGAGCACAGGCCTACGAAGCCTGGTGTCGGAAGTTCGAATCTTCCTGGGCGCGCTGAGTGAACGACGAGCTGTGGATGCAGCAGGCGCTGGACGAAGCGCGGCTCGCCTCCGCGGCGGGGGACGTGCCGGTGGGGGCGGTCGTCGTCCACGGGGACGAGCTCGTGGGGAGGGGTCGCAACCGACGCGAGCTCGACCAGGACCCGTGCGCTCATGCCGAGATCGAGGCGCTCCGCTCCGCGAGCCGGACGCTCGGCCATTGGCGGCTCATCGACGCGACCGTCTACGTGACCCTCGAGCCGTGCGCGATGTGCGCGGGGGCGCTCGTGCTCGCCCGGGTAGCTCGGGTCGTCTACGGCTGCCGCGATCCGAAGGCGGGGGCGGTCGAGTCCCTGTTCGAGATCGGGCGCGACCCTCGCCTCAATCACCGCTTCGAAGTGACGGCCGGCGTCCTCGAGGAGGCTTGTTCGACGCTCCTCAAAGCGTTCTTCCGGGCGCGCCGTCGGCCGGGGTGACCGACGGAAGGAACGGAAGGAACGGCAGCGCCGCGCGGAGGAAATCCGCGGGCGCGTCCACGTGGGCGAAGTGAGAGGCTCGCTCGAGCCACACGAGCTTCGCGGACGGGACGATCTCGGCGAACCGCGCTCCGATCGCGGGAGGCACCATCGGATCGCGCCGCGCATAGACGAGCATGAGCGGCACTGGGAAGGCGGCGGCGCGCCCCGTGAGCTCGCGTTCGAAGGCGGCCATCGCGCGCACGTCGAGGGTTCGATCGAGCATCGCGAAGAACGCGGAGATCCCCGCTTCGGTGCGCAGAGGGCGGGCGTACTCCCGATGCTCTTCGCGCGACTTGAGGGTCTCGTCGAAGTAGTGGACGTTCTTGTGGACCCACCGTTCGGGGTCACGGCGGACGAGGGCCCGGACGACGCGGTCGGGGCGCGGAATCACGTCGAGCGCGACGCGGAGCGCGCGCATGCGGGCGGTGGGCAAGCCCGGCGGGTGGAGACAAACGAGCCTGCCGATCGTCTCCGGCTCCGAGAGCGCGACGCGGAGGGCCAGGTAGCCGCCGAGGGAGTTGCCGATCATCGGCGCTCCCGCGACCCCAAGGCCTCGAACGATGTCCGCGATCGACTGGGCGAGGCTCACGGGATCGTACGGGCCGGAGGGCTTGTCGCTGTCGCCCGCCCCCGGGAGGTCGAAGGCCACGACCTCGTGCTGGAGGCCGAGGGGCTCGAAGAGATAACGAAACGAGTAGCTCGTCGTCATGAAGCCGTGCACGAGCACGATGGGTGAGCCGCGACCGAACCGCGCGACCCGGATGGACAGGGATCCGTAGGGTCGCGTGTTGATCCGCACGTCCTCGAGCTTGGCCTCGAAGTAGCGGTGAGGGAGCCTCGGCCGCTCCGGGACGGCCGCGAAGGGGAGCTGCTCGAAGGGTCGCAGTTCGGCCACACCCCGAGCATATCCCGAAGGTCCTTGTTCGCCGCGTCGCTCCTTGTTCTCCTGCCGCTACCACGTGGCCGAGCGGGCGCAGGACGAAGCGAAGACGGTCGCCTACGCAACGGTGAGCGCGGGCCTCATCTTGCTGCAGCAGATCGGAGCGAAGGCGGCGCGAGACGCCCTCTTCCTCTCGAGCTTCCCCGCGCGCGATCTGCCCAAGGTGATGGCGGCGGCGGCCTTCGTTTCGCTCGCGGTCGTGCTCCTCTCCGCGCGCGCGATGGCGCGCCTCGGACCGGCGCGGCTCGTCCCCATCACCCTCGTGTTGAACGCGGTGCTGTTCGCCTCGGAGGCGGCCGCCGCGGGCGTCTCGGCCACCGGCACCGCCCTCGCGCTCTACCTCCACGTCGCCGCGCTCGGCTCCGTCATGCTCAGCGGCTTCTGGGGCCTGGTGACGGAGCGGTTCGATCCCCACCGCGCCCGCCGGTACATGGGCCGCATCGGGGTCGGAGCCACGCTCGGGGGCGCCCTCGGCGGGCTGCTCGCGGACGGGGTGACGCGGCTCGTCTCCGCGCGCGGTCTGCTCGTTTGTCTCGCGATCACGAGCGCGGTCGCGGCCGTCGCCGTGCTCCGCGTCGGTCGACCGTCCCGCGCCCCCGCCTCCGCGCAGGAGGACGCGACGAAGAGCCCCCTCGAGATCCTCCGCGCGACGCCCTACCTCCGATTGCTGGGAGCCCTCGCCGGCCTCGGGGCCCTCTGGGCCGCCCTTCTCGACTACGCGCTCAAGTCGGAGGTCTCGTCGACGTTCCACGACGCCCGGGATCTCATGCGCTTCTTCGCGTGGTTCTACACCGCGACGGGGGTCTTCACGTTCCTCGTCCAAGCCTTGCTCGGGGAGCGCCTCCTCAAGCGATATGGGATCGGGGTCACGGTCGGCCTCCTCCCGGCCTTCGTCGCGGTGTTCGCGCTGCTGGCAGGCGTCATGAACCTGTTCGCGACCCTCGTCGTGCTGCGAACCGTCGAGAGCGTCCTGTCCAACAGCCTTCACCGCGCGAGCTACGAGCTCTTCTTCACCCCCCTTCCGCGCGCTACGAAGCGCCCCACCAAGACCATCGTCGACGTGGCGGCGACCCGCGTCGGCGACGCGCTGGGGAGCGCGCTCGTGCTCGTCGGCCTGGCCATCGTCCCTGGCCTCACGGCGCGCGTCCCCATCCTCGTCGCGGCGACGGCGGCCTTCGCCGCGTTCACGCTCGTTCCGAGGCTGCACCGCGGGTACGTCGACGCGCTGACGGGCGCGCTGCGCCACGGCAACGTGAAGCTCGAAGGCGAGGACGAGTCCCTCGACGCGCTGACCAGGAAGACGCTCGCCGAGTCGACGGAGGCGATCGATCGCGAGAAGCTCCTTCAAGAGATCGAGGCGTTCCGACGCGAGCAGAGAGCAGCCGAGTTCGGCAAGAGCCGGAGCTTCAAGACCGCGACGCTGGGAGCGGCCGGCTCGACGTCGCAGAGCCTCTCCCTCGAGGCGCGCTTCGCGGCGACCCTCGACCCGGTCGCGTCGACGGCCCTCATCCTCGCTTCACGCGACGCGGAGCGGATCACGCGCGCCCTCGAGAAGCCGATCGAGCCGGAGCTCGCGCCTTTCGTCGTCCCGCTCCTCGCGAACAAGGCGCTCGCGAAGATCGCCGAGGGATCGCTCGCGGAGGTGGGCCCGCGCATCACCGGCATGCTCACGGACGCGCTCCTCGACCCGCGCGGCGCGAGGAGCGCGCGTTGCCGAGTCGCGCGCCTGCTCGGCGGCATCGACTCGGTGCGCGCACGCGAAGGGCTCTTCGAGGGCCTCGCCGCCGATCCGAGCGTGCTCCGGCTCGAGTGCGCCAAGGCCATCGCCAAGCAAGCCCGCGCCTTCCCCGACCTCGCCCCATCCCGGGAGCGGATCTTCGCGGCCGCGACGGCCGCCCTCGAGCGGCCGAAGAGCGCCTTGGACGTCCAAGGCTCCATCCCTCCCGCCTCGGGAGCGAACGAGCCGCCTTCGGAGCTCGACCAGGCGCTCGGAAGGCTCGAGCTTCGTGTGCAGGCCGCCCTCGCGCTCCTCTCCGCGACGCTCGACCCGGAAGGGGTCGAGCTCTCCGCGCGAGCGCTCGCCTCCTCGGACGCGGTCCTCCGCGGGACGGCCCTCGAATACCTGGAGAACGTGCTGGAAGAGCCGGCGAGGTCCGCGCTCGTCGCCATCGTCTCCGGCCGCGCCCAGCGGGCCCCGGCGCGACGCTCCGAGCGCGAGCTGCTCGCCGAGCTCCAGCGATCGAAGGGCTGACCTGGCGGTGGCAACGAGGTTGCTTACTATCCTCGCATGCGATGGACAGCGGGCGGCCGTAGCGCCGATCTGGAAGACCAACGAGGCGGTGGTGGCGGCGGCGGATTGCCGGTCGGCAAGCTGGGCATCGGAGGGGCGCTCCTCGTCGGCCTCCTGAGCTTGGTCTTCGGAAGGAACCTCTTCGTCGGCGGTGGCTCGGGGCGGCCCATCGACGACGCGGCGGAGGAGCAACAGGTACAGTTCGTGTCGTTCGTGCTCGACGACACCCAGAAGACTTGGGACACGCTGCTCCCCAAGCAGACGGGCAAGCCGTACCGCCACGCCAAGCTGGTGCTGTTCCGCGACGCAGTCCAGACACGGTGTGGCTTCACGGAGAGCGCAGTCGGTCCCTTCTACTGCCCGCCCGACGAGAAGGTCTACATCGACCTCTCCTTCTATCAAGCGCTGAAGAAGCAGCTCGGAGCCCCGGGAGATTTCGCGCAGGCTTACGTCATCGCCCACGAGATCGGCCACCACGTCCAGAACATCCTCGGCACCGACGATCAGATCCGCTCGCTGCAGCGAGGGCAGTCCAAGACCGATCGCAACAAGCTCAGCGTTCGGCTCGAGCTCCAGGCCGATTGCTACGCCGGGGTCTGGGCCCACGCGACCCAAGAGCGCAAGCTCCTCGAGGACGGTGACATCGAAGAGGCGATGAACGCCGCCGCCAAGATCGGCGACGACGCCCTCCAGCGCGCCGGCTCCGGGCACGTGAACCCCGAGACGTGGACGCACGGATCCAGTGAGATGCGGACGCGCTGGTTCAAGCGCGGCCTCGACACCGGCGACGTGCGGCAGTGCGACACGTTGAAGGAGCCGGTCTGAGCGCGGCGCGCGCCGCGGGTCAGAGCGGCTTCGCGTCGAGCTCGAAGCGCTCGACGATCCGCACGAGGAACCGCGGCCAGGCCTTCTCGAAGTACGCCTTCACCTCCGGCCACTCTCCGTCTGCGCCGAGGCCGGTGTGGTGCAGCTCGAGCCGGCTCTTCCCCTCCCCCCCGATCTCGTCGATGAGGAAGACGACCCACGCTCTCTTCCGGCGGGCCTCGGGGAGCTCGGGCGGGGCATTCCACGAGACGGCGAGCATCCGGCCCGGGACGTAGGCGAGGACTTGGCAGCCCTCCGAGCC
This sequence comes from Polyangiaceae bacterium, assembly GCA_044225865.1. Lineage (GTDB taxonomy): Bacteria > Myxococcota_A > Polyangia > Polyangiales > Polyangiaceae > Xiheicaenibacterium. The sequence continues at coordinate 48,129 of JBGAID010000049.1, forward strand.
GCGCTGCCCGGGGCCGGCGTCCTCGTCGAAATAGATCTCGTAGGCGCCGCCGATCCGCAGGTCGATCGAGCTCTTCGCGCTCAAGAACGCGAACACTCCGTCCTCGGAGGCGAGGGCGTCGAAGACGGCGGAGGGCTTCGCCCCGACGACCACCTCGCAGCGAATCGCGGAAAGGTTCGCGCCGCGGGCGACGAACAGAGAGTCGTCAATCATGGGTGCTCCTTGCGACCATCGCCGCGCAGGGTTTTCGAGCGGCGCAGTTTCGCGAAAGTCGAGAGGCCGCGCAATCCACGGCGGTCACCGCACACTTTCTCGGGCCGCCGGCATATGCTCCGCGACCATGGCTTTTGGTCTCGTGCGGCGCTTTTGCGCGTGTCGAGCTCGGCGCGCCTTCGTGCCGTGGCTCGTCTCGCTCATCGCGCTCGTCGCCCTCGCCGGATGCAAGCAGCGCCCCCCCAAGGTGCCGGGCGAGACCGACATCAAGGTCCAAGAGGTCGAGATCGTCCCCATCGATCCGAAGGACCCGATCACCGTACCTCACGAGGAGCTGTTCGAGCGGCTCGGCGAGCGAAAGGAGAGCCTCATCGCCCCCGGTCGAACCTGGAGCGAGTTCCGTGAGGCGGAGGATCGGCGCCGAATCGAGGCGTACTTTCAGCAGCGCGGCTATTTCGACGTGGAGGTCCGCCCCGCCGTCACCAAATTCGATCGCGAGAAGAAGGCCCACATCGAGTTCGCGGTGAGGCAGAACCAGCGATACGAGGTGGGCGAGGTCGACATCAAGCACGCGCCGCCGTCGGAGAAGCTCGAGGACCTCCTCGCGCTGAAGAAAGGCGACCGCGACATCGACCTCGAGAAGCTCCGCCACGTCCGCGTCGACATGCAAGAGCGCCTTCGCGCCCACGGCTTCGGACACGCGAACGTGTACAGCCGCTTCTACGTCGACCGAAAGCGCAAGGTCGTCCACATGACCTACTTCGTCGACGCGGGGCCGAAGACGAAGATCGCGAGCATCAAGGTCACGGGCGCGATCAAGGTCAAGCCCGAGGACGTCCTGCGGCGCAGCGGGCTGAAGGTCGGGCAGCCCTACAACGAGACCCTGCGCGACCGTGTCGTCTCCGATCTGCTCGACACCGGCGCGTTCGCGTCCGCCTTCGTTCGCGTCGACACGGACACCAAGTTCATCGTGCCCGGCACCGCCCCCGACACCGGCGGCGAGCTCCGCGACGAGCAAGTGGACATGGAGGGGAACCTCGTCCCGCGAAAGCTCCCGGAGGGGGTGAACGTGACGATCCACGTCGTCGAGGCTCCGAGCAAGACGGTCCGCTTGCGCGCCGGCTTCGAGATCGACCCGACCCGCGCCGACACGATCCTCGCCGGCACCTTCTGGTTCCGAAACCTCTTCGGCCCCATGCAGCACCTCGTCCTCGAGGGGCGCGCCGGGTACGGATACATCTTCGATCGGACCGCGGACGAGCCTCCCGGCTTCTACGGCGAGGCGCTCGTGCGCACCCTCCACCCCGGCGCTCTCGGACGCACGGGCGATCTCCGCACGACGATCCGGTACACCGGCTCGCTCTATCCGCACGCCTTCCTCCACCGCGGCGCCACCGGGATCGGCGCCCGCACCACGTTCTTGCCGGGGCTGTTCCTCGACGTCGATCTGCTCGCCTGGTTCGAGAAGACGGAGAGCTTCGGTCCGTTCCTCGATCAGGAGCGCGAGGCCCTCGCCCTCGCGAGCCGTGATCTCGCCGCCGGCCCCGAGATCGACGCGACCTTCGCTTGGGACTCGCGCGACAACGGGGTCGAACCGATGCGCGGCGCCTACGTCGGCCTCACGTCGCGCATCGATCCCATCGACGTCCCCGGCGGCGTCGCCGACTACCCGTTCGTGAACGTGGGCGCCGACGTGCGGGGCTTCATCCCCCTCACCGCCTCGCTCTCCATCGGCCTGCGCGCGTACGGGGAGTGGTCGCTGCTCGCGGAGGGCGATGGAATCCCCCTCGGCGAGCGGCTGTTCGGGGGAGGGAACTACGGCTTCCGCGGGTTCGGCTATCAGCGCCTCTCACCGGCGGTCCTGCGCTGCTTCGAGGACTTCTGCCGCGAGATCCAAGTCGGCGGGAGGAGCCTCGTCGAGTCCTCCGCGGAGGTGCGCTTCCTTCCGCCCCAGAAGCAGTACGGCGCCATCGTCTTTTTCGACTTGGGAGGCGCGGGGGGCGACCTCAACCCCTTCCCCCATGGTCCCAGCTTGGCCGCAGGTCTAGGCTTGAGGCTTCGCCTCTGGTACCTGCCCGCGGCCGTCGACGTCGCGTACCGGATCCTCGACGATGGAGCCGTGCAGGGCCTCGACGAAAGACCGTTTCACGTCTTCTTCCGCATCGGGGAGGCATTCTGATGGCCGACGACGGAGCGCAGAAGGATCCGGCCCCCCCGGCGGAGCAAACGTCCGCGAAGCCCGCCGAGAAGGCGAAGGGAAAGGCGAAGAAGAAGCGATCGCTCGGCGTCCGCATCGTGCGCGGCGTCTTCTTCACCCTCCTCACCCTCGTGCTCTTGCTCGTCACCCTCACGGGCGCGGCCCTCTTCTACCTGACGACGAGCTCGGGGAAAGAGCGCGTCCGCGCCCTCGTCGAGAAGCGCCTCCAAGAGAAGGTCAACGGGACGGTCAGGCTCGGGTCGGTGGACTACACGCTCCTCGGCCCCATCGAGCTCAAGGGCCTCGTCATTCGGGACGAGAACGACGTCGAGGTCATCTCCCTCGACCGGGTGAAGGTCGCCCCGGACTACCGCGTCATCGCGGGACGCAAGGCGATCGCCCTCGACGAGCTCGCCCTCGACGGCCTGAGCCTCCACATCCTCAAGCACGCCGACGGCAGCTCCAACCTGAAGACGCTCTTCAAGCCCCAACCGGAGTCGAAGCCGAGCGACAAAGAGATCGAGGTCCGAAAGATCTCGATCTCGAACATCGACGTGTCGATGGTCTCCGACGACGGGACGGAGCTCGCGATCGAGGATCTCGCGATCGAAGGATCCGCCAAGGCCACCCCGAGCACGAAGGACGTCTCCGTCACGCTCTCCCCCATCTCCCTCGGCTTCGGGCTGAAGAAACCCCAGGAGAAGGGCTTCCTCGTCCTCGGCCTTCGAGGCGTGAAGACGGGGGTCTCGCTCGAGATGAAGGGGGGGAAAGGCAAGGCCAAGCTCGAGCCCCTCACCGCCGATCTCTCCCTCGTCGTCCCCGACAGCATCGACACGAAGTTCCCGATCGGGTGGAGCGGCATCGAGGTCGACGTCGGCGACGGGGACCTCGGGCTGAACCTCGACAAGCTCGCGGTGGGCGCCCTCTCGCTCGCCTCCGTCGAGCTCAAGAGCCAGGTCGTGGACGGAAAGCCGAGCGGCGATCAGAAGGTCGCGGTCGTGGGGCTGAAGCTCGACGCGGCGCAGCTGAACGAGGTCCTCGGCAAGCAGATCCTCAAGTCGAACGTGGAGGTGGAGGCGCACGTCTCCGGCACCGCCAAGGAGCCGAAGATCGAGGTCGTGGCGAAGACGAAGGGCGGCACCGTCAAGATCGGCGGAGGCCTCGATCTCGCCGACCCGCAGAGCCCCAAGCACGACGTGCGGGTGTCGCTCTCCGACGTCGACACGACGGAGCTCGTCTCGGAGGCGCTCGCCATCCCCCCCGTCAAGGTCCAGTCGCTGGAGATCCACGCCAAGGGCAGCGGCAAAGATCGGGAGTCGCTCTCGACGCGGGCGGAGGTCACGGCCAAAGGGGTCGTCGCGCGCGGGGTGACCATCGACAAGGTCGACGCGGACGTGTCGTTGGCCGGTCCGAAGATCGAGATCACGAAGATCGGGGTCGACGTCGTGGAGCAACACCTCGACCTGCACGGCACCTTCGATCGGGAGACGAAGGCGTTCGACCTCGCGCTCGGGGTCGAAGGCGACGTGGGGGTGGCGCTCGCGAAGCTCAAGGCGGCCGGCCTGCCCATCACCGCCGAGATCAAAGAGGGCCTCCTCAAGCTCCCGAAGGACGTCCTCTCCATCCACGCCAAGGGCCAGGTCGGCGGGCTGATCGACGTCCACGTGATCGCGAAGGATCTCCCCCTCCTCGGCGCCAAGGCGAACATCGATCTCACGGCGAAGGTCGAGAAGCGACCGCCGCCGGTGCTCCCCGATCAGCCGGCCGTCGACGTGCGGAGCTTCGACTTCAACATCGACATCGACGGGGTGCTCCTCTCCAAGGTGCTCGCCCTTCGCAACAAGGCGATCCCCGCGGCGCTCGGGTTCGACACGGTCCTCTCCCTCCACGCGAAGGGCTCGGGCACCCCGACCACCCCCAAGGTCGACGCCACCATCACCGCCACCACCCTCCGCCGGGACAAGGGCCCCACCGCGACCGCGTTCGTCGCCGCGCACGTGACGAAGGAGAACGCGAACGTCTCCCTCGCGGTGGCGGACGCCCGACAGCGAAAGGACGTCATCCTCACCGGCACCGCTTCGCTCCCGCTGATGCTCGACGGGCCGAAGAAGGGCATCGATCCGGTGCGCTGGCTCGAAGCGCACGTGGATCTTCCGCGCCGCGACATCCAACAAATCGTGAAGTTCGTCCCGCCCCTCCTCCTCGCCGAGAAGCCGATCCCACAGCACGGCGACGCGGAGCTCTCCCTCGCCCTCACCGGATCCCTCTCGCGGCCGAGCCTGAAGGCGCACGTCCACGCGGGCGCGTCCGTGCTCGAGCCCGAGAAGACGGCGCCTCTCACCGAGATCGCGCTCGACGCGACGCTCGCCCCCGGAGACGCGCGCGCCCCCGGCTACGCCCTCGTCGCCGATCTCACCGCCCGGCTCGCGGCGGGAGCGCCCCCGGTGCTCGCCGGCCGCGTCACCGCGGACTTTCCATTCTCCCCGCTCGCGGGCGGCGCCGAGCACGTGAGGTACAAAGGACACTTCGACGTCGGGCCCGGGTCGCTCGACTCCCTCCCCCAGACGCCGAAGCTCGCCCGCGCCCGCGAGCTGGGCGGAGATGTCCGAGGCACGATCGACTTCGAAGGCAATCGGCGCGACGTCACCGCCAGCGTGAGGCTCGACGCCACGAAGATCGGGAAGTTCGTCCGGCCCTTCAATCCGGAGATCGACACGAAGCTCCCCGAGCCGAGCCACATCGACGCCCACGTCGCGCTCGATCTGAAGCCGAACGGGACGACCGTGCTCGTCGACGCGCTCTATGACGGGAGCGCCCTCGCGAAGATCGATGGGACGCTCGGCCTCGCCGGGAGCGGCCTCCTCGCGCGGGCGAAGCAGGGCCTCGATCCGGCCCTCGCCCTCGATCTCACGATCGCACGTCGACCGCTCAGCTCCCTCTCGAACCTGCGCGAGAAGCTCGCCAAGGCCCCGGGCATCCTCGAGGGCGCGATCGCGATCTCCGGCACCGCGAAGGCGCCGATGGCCTCCGGAGGGCTCCGCGTGACCGACGTCGCGATGCTCGACGGCACGAACGGGGGCGCGGGGGTGGAGCTCAGCCTCGACCCCGAGAGGCTCCAGGCCGAGGTCGGGATCGGGACGACGACCCCCAAGACCTCCCCCATCCTCGCCGTCGTGACCGTCCCCCGCGCCCAGCTCTTCGCGCTCTCGAAAGGAGCGGAGGTGCCGATCGACGCGCGCATCACCTCCGATCACGTCGACCTGCGCCGCGTGATCCCCAAGCTCGTGGTGGAGAAGAACAAGCTCGAGCCTTCGGGGACGCTCGACTGGAACATGGTCGCGAAGATCAAGATCGCGAAGTCGGGCGAGAAGGTCCGGGTCAACGAGGCGTCCGTGGACGGCGCGCTCGCCCTCAAGGGCAACGTGCCGCTGCCGAGCTCGAAGCGCGTCTACAAGAACGTCGACGTCTCCATCCGCGCCGCCGGGAGCGAGATCGCGATCGATCGGATCCGCGCCGAGGAGTCCGACCTGGACGTGAAGGATCGCTGGCTTCAGATGACGGGCTCGCTCGTGCTCGACAAGCTCCGACCCACCCGCGCCGACATCGCTCTCAAGTCGAACAAGTGGCTCCTCTTCGGGACTCCCCAGATCGGCCGCGTCGACGCGCCGCGCGGCATCCTCACCATCGACGCCAAGGCCCACGCCGAGCTGGACCGTCCTCGAAAGCTGGCCACCATCGATGTCGATCACCTCGACGTGCAGTTCCCGGATCGGTTCGAGAAGGCCCATCAGCCGGAGGACCTCCACGTCGGCGACGTCGTCTTCCTCGACCCGAACGACGAGAGCGTCGCCAAGGTCGGCCAAATCCCGCTCCCCGAGAGCGTCGCGAAGGCGAAGAAGGAGCTCGAAGAGAGGCAGAAGCTCGCCGCCCTCGGCTTGCCGCCTCCCGCCCCACCCGCGCCCGAGCCGGGCCATGAAGACGACGGCGTCGACGTCGACGTGCACGTCGCGCCGGGGGCCCACCTGTTCCAATCTCCGATCGACCTTACGACGGGCGGCTCCATCACCATCACCACCCGGCAGGGCCAAGAGACGAAGATCCGAGGCAAGCTCGTCATGTCGAAGGGGGAGCTCTCCCTCGGGGGCAAGATGCACCCGCTTCGAGAGGGCTCGCTCGTGTTCGACGAGGAGCACCCGAAGGGTTACATCGATCTCTGGTTCGAGAAGAAGCTACCGAACCCCGCCCTCCGAGATGTCTCCGAGGCGAGCGCGGGGGTCGCGCTCACGATCCACACCTTCGGTCCCCTCTCGGATCGAAAGAACGTCCTCGCCGGCGCGGGCAGCCCCGGGTCGCTCTACGACTTGCTGAGCATGCACAACGTCGGGCGCGAGCTCCTCTACTCGGAGCCCGACATGCCCGGCTCGGTGGCGGTCCAGTTCCCGCAGCGAGGAGGGCTGCTCGCGCTCAGCTTCATCTCCGTGAACCTGCCTCACCTCCTCTTCCTCGACCGCGTCGGCGCGTGGGCCGATCCCTACGACGACTATCGCTCGTACGGTCGCGTCGAGCACTTCGAGGGCGAGCGTTACTTCGCCAACGGCTCGGGCCGTGTCCGCGCCGCGAAGCAGCCGGCCGGTGTCGGCCGCAGCGAGGCGGAGCTCGAGGTCGACTACCTCTTCCTCAACGACCCGCGGACGCTCTTCGGGATCGGCGGAGCGGTCGGGTCGCGCGGCGGCGGCGGGCCGACCGTGTTCTTCGAGTGGTCGAGCAAAGACTGAGCGAGCGCTCGGCTCGCTCAGATCACGAAGTCGAGGAGCTGAAGCTCGTTCATGTAGCGGTTGAGCAGCGACGCGTACTCGTCGATGAGCAGGTCCAGCTTGACGAGGATGCCGTCCGTCCCGACCCGCTCGATCTTCCCGCTGACCGGGATCGCTCCGCGCGGCAGCGTCAGCACGCCCACGATCTCGACCCCTGGCTCGAGCTTGTTCGACGCCGCCTTGGGGTGGAGCTTGACGAAGCCTTGGCTGAGCTCCACCAGGGCGGCCTCCGCCGGTCCCGGCTCGAAACGAAGGGTCGCGGGGTGGCTCTCGAGCGGCGTCACCCGGTAGTGCGCGCGGCGGTTGTGCTCGATCAGATCATCGAGCTTGTCGCAGATCGGCTGGCTGATGGGCGTCTCCTCCGCGCTCAGGATGATCTCGCGAAGCTCCTTCATCGCCTTCTGGGTCCGGATGATGTTTCGGCGCATGTCGTCGGCGCGCTGCTTGTCGCGGCCGAGCTTCTCGCTGACGACCCCGAGGAGGCTCTGATAGAAGAGCCGCGCGAGATCGTTCGAGCGGGCGAACACCTCCATCAGCTTCTCCGTCGGCACCTCGAGGATCCTCGAATCGGAGAGGGCGGTCGCGGTGGCGTTGCGCGGCAGCCCGGTGAGCGCGCCGAGCTCGCCGATGGGATTGATCGGCAACAAGGAGAGCTTCGGCTCGTTCGGCTCTGCGAGCTCGATCTCGCCCTCGGTGAGGATCTGAAACGTCGACGTCGTCTCCCCCGCCGAGAACAGCGTGTGGCCGCGCGCGATCTTTCGAGGCGAGAAGACGCCGAGGAGCGTCTTGAGCTGCTCGTCGGAGAGCGCGCGGAACAACGGGAGGTGCCGGAGATCAGCTGCAACCATGGTCACGCGCGCACCCTACTCCGAAAGCCCCGCCGGAAAAAGGCGCGGGCGCTTTCATCTTCTCGGAAGCTGGTATGCTGACCTCGATGCTCTTTCGATCCACCGCTCTCCTCGCTTGCTTCGTCACGACATTGGCCGCGTCGACAGGATGCGGCGACAGCTCGACCTCCGGCGGGGGCGGAGCGGGCGCCGAAGGTAGCGGCGGCGGTCAAGCCGGCGCAGGGGGCGGCGTGGTCGACCCGGGCAACTGCACCGTGATCACGCAGACGACGGATGGCACCACCTACAGCAGCACGGGCGCCGTCACCTTCCAGTTCGAGCCGTCGATGGGGGAGGCCGGTATTCCGGAGGTCATCAGCATCTCCCCCGGCAACGCGGGCATCGTGCCCATCGCCACCACGAACCTCGAAGGAATTCACGGGCTGACGACGGTCTTCGCGAGCGTCGACGCGGTGACCGATCTCATCAACGCCGACGTCACCGCCATGGATGCTCGACTGTTCTCCGCCACCAGCGGCACCATCACCATCGAGGACGCTCCCGACGTCGGGACGCAGTTCAAAGGCCGGATCAAGGGAAAGCTCAGGAACGTGAAGTTCTATGAGCTCGACGACAACTTCGACATCATCCAGGACGGGGATTGCTTCTTCCTCGAGAGTGGCACGTTCGACGCCACCGGTTGGGAGGTCGACTGCAATGCTCCCGTCGATATCGCGAGCACGCCCTCCGGCGGGGCCTGCATGGCCGACTACGCGGAGATCGGACACGATTGTAACCCCGTGAACAATGACGGGTGCCTCTCCACCCAGATCTGCGACTGGGGCGGGTACTTCAGGTGCTACGACGTCGCCCCCGACGACGCCCCTCTCTGCGGTCCCTGCGACAACCTCGATGGGCCGCACTGTCAGGTCGGGATGACCTGCGACAGCGACGGCAGCGACGGCTCCTGCTACCGCTACTGCTGCACCGATACGGACTGCGGCGGGGGAACCTGCATCGCCTACTCCTTCGCCCCCATCGGCGTCGGCGTCTGCTTCACGAAGTAAGCGAAGGATCTCGTGCGCGTCGCCCTCCTCTACCCTCCCCCGTGGAAGATCGCGAAGGAGGGCGACCCGGCCCCCTATGGAGAGGAAGGCCCGCCACCCGACTATCGGGCCGGCGATCTCGACGCGGACTTCTATCAGATCCCCTATGGGCTGCTGCAGCTCGGGGCGGAGGCGAAGCGCGCCGGACATCAGGTCAAAGTATTCAACCTCTCCAACTATGATTGGCCGCGCGTCCTCGAGGTCCTCGTCCAGCTCGACGCCGACCTCTATGGAATGTCGTGTTGGACGGCGAACCGGCGCGGCGTCGCGCTCGTAGCCCGAGAGCTCAAGCGCCTCCGGCCCGACAGGCCCGTCGTCGTCGGCGGTCCCCACGCCACGCCGCTCGCGCGCGAGCTGCTCGCCCACCACCCGGAGATCGACGCGGTCGCGCTCGGAGAGAGCGACCGCACCTTCCTCGAGATGCTCGAGGCGACGACGGCAGGGCGGCCCCTCGCCGGCATCGCCGGCACGGTGGCTCGAGGCGAGGCCGCCATCCTTGCCGGGCCCAAGCGCGACAACGTCCGCGATCTGGACGAGCTCGCGCCGGTGCACGCCTACTTCGACACGCACATCCTGATGACCTCGCGCGGCTGCCCGTGGGCATGCACGTTCTGTGGCGCGGAGACGTCGTGGGGCCGCGGCTTTCGGTCCCACTCGAACGACTATGTCCTCGCCGAGCTCACCCGCACCGTCGAGCGGCTCCCGGTGAAGATGGTGCAAATCAAGGACGACACCTTCACCACCCACAAGAAGCGCGTGATCGAGCTGTGTCGCAGCATCCGCGAGCGCGAGCTCCGGTTCTTCTGGAGCTGCGACACCCGGGTCGATCTGCTCTCGGAAGAGCTGCTGCTCGAGATGCGCCTCGCCGGTTGCCAGCGCCTCTCGCTCGGCGTCGAGAGCGGCTCGCAGCGGATCCTCGACGCGATCGACAAGAAGATCACCCCCGCGGAGATCCTCGAGAGCACCGCGCTCGCGAAGAGGGTCGGCATCAAGGTCCGCTACTACATGATGCTCGGCAACCGAGGCGAGACGAAGGAGACCTTCGCGGAGACGCTCCAGTTCCTCGAGCGCGCGCGCCCGCACGAGTACATCTTCTCCTGCCTCAGCATCTATCCCGGGACACGCGACTTCCACGAGGCGGAGCGGCAGGGCTTCCTCGATCGAAGCGCCTATTTCGAGGGGGCCTTCCAGGAGCTCAAGGTTCCATTCGACGCATCCGAGGCGGACACCGCTGAGATGAATCGCTGGTTCTCCACCCACAGCGGGCTGGTCGAGGTGCACAAGCCCGACGTCGCCGAGCTCGAGGCGGTCCTTTCGCGCGTGGGCGACTACCACGCCGCCCACGCGGACCTCGCGGTCGCCCTCTACGAAGCAGGAGATCTCGCTCGCGCGCGCCATCACGCGGAGCGCGCGCTCGCCCTCGGCTATCCCTGCCCCGGCCTCATCGACAATCTCGTCGCCGCGATCGCCTATCGGGGAGGCGACGTCGAGGAGATGAAGGCGCGCTTCCTCCACGCCGCCAAGACGGACCCTCAGCACTACGTCCTCATCCGGAACGTGAACGCCACGCGCGCATGGCTCGCCGGCGGCGGTCCTGAGCGCGGCGCGCCCCTCGATCTCGACGTCCGGGCCGATTTCCGCCTCCTCGAGCGGACGGTTCAACCCACGTTGCCCGGCCCGCTCCCCCTCGACTTCGCGGTCTGGTCGGAGGCCGACGCCGCCCCCTCCGGTCCGCGCGATCCTTCCGGCGCGAGCGAGGCGTTCGTGAAGACGCCGGACGTCGAAGGATCGAAGCACACCCTCGGCTCCCGGGGCCGATTGAAGGTCGTCTCGTGACGGAGCCGCTCTTCCTCCTGGATCCGAAGATCACGCACCTGAACCACGGCGCGTTCGGCGCCTGCCCCCGGCCCGTGCTCGACCATCAATCGGAGCTGCGCGCGCGCATCGAGCGTGACCCGACGCAGTTCTTCGTGCACGAGCTCGAGCCGCTCCTCGACGAGGTGCGATCCGTCGTGGCCGACCTCGTCGGGGCCCACCCCGACGACATCGCCCTCGTCACCAACGCGACCCACGGCACCAACGTCGTGCTCGCGTCGATCGATCTTTCCCCCGGCGACGAGGTGCTCTTCACGAGCCACGGCTACAACGCCGTCAACAACGCGGCCCTGCGTTGGGCCGCGCGCGCCGGCGCCCACGCGCGCGCGGTCGTCGTTCCGTTCCCGATCGCGGGACCCGATGCGGTCGTGGACGCGGTGGCCTCCGCCCTCGGTCCGAAGACGAAGCTCGTCGTCGTCGACCACGTCACGAGCCCCTCTGCCCTCGTGCTCCCGGTGCGAGAGATCGTGGCCGCGTGCCGCGCGCGCGGCGTCGAGGTCCTCGTCGACGCCGCCCACGCTCCGGGAATGGTGCCGATGGCGCTCGACGCGATCGGCGCCGGGTACACTACCGGCAACCTCCACAAATGGATCTGCGCCCCCCGCGGAGCCGCGTTCCTCCACGTTCGGAGCGACCTCCGGGACCGGGTGCAGCCGCTCGTGACGAGCCACGGCAGGAGCTCCCCGCGCACCGATCGATCTCGCTTCCTGCTCGAGTTCGATTGGACGGGGACGGACGACCCGACCGCGCTCCTCGCCGTCCCGCGGGCGATAGAAACGGTGTCCGCGCTCGACGAGGGCGGACTGCCCGGCGTGATGCGAGAGAACCGCGAGCTCGTCCTCGCCGCCCGCACCCTCGTGGCATCGAGGCTCGGCCTCACCGTCCCTTGCCCCGACGCGATGATCGGCTCGATGGCGGCCTTGCTGCTCCCCGACGATCCGGACTGTCCAGCCGATCGGCTCTGGCGGCGCCTCCACGACGTGCACCGGATCCAAGCGGTGGTCTTCGGGTTCCCCACCGCGGAGCGCCGGACCCTCCGCATCTCTGCTCAACGTTACAATCGGATCGCCGAATACGAGAGGCTCGCCGACGTCCTCGGCCAAGAGCTCGCGGACGTCCTCGACTGACGGGCATCAGTCGCAGAGAAGGCCGATGTAGAGCTTGTCGTCGTCGTTGACGTTTCCGTCGGTGTTCAATCCGAGGAGGCTGACCGTCTGCCCGGCGAGGTTGCTGACGATGCAGGAGTCGTTCACCCCCGCGTCGCTCGAGCAGAAGCCCTCTCGAACCCGCCCGTACTTCGTCGGCATCGTCGTGCAGCCGTCGCACGTGTCGCGCCAACCGAAGTAGACGGTGCAGTGGGCGTCCACGTACTGGGCAATTGCCGGCAGCGGGCTGCCGCACTCGATCGTGCCGTCGCCGTGAGTCCCCGTCACGAATTGACCAGACGGACAGGTGTCGCTCTGGCTGCCGGTGCTGGGCGCGGGCGCAGCACAGTGGAGCCCCACGTAGAGCTTGTCGTCCTCGTTCACGTCTCCGTCCAGATCGATCCCCAGGAGCGGCACCGTGTCGGCCCCCAGGATCGTATTGACGCACGTGTTGCCCGCCCCGCTCCCGACGTTGCACCCGGTGCTCGACGCGAACCCCCATTTGCTGGGGGCGAGCGTGCAGCCGTCGCACGAGTCCCGCCACCCCAGATAGAGGCTGCAGCTGCCTCGAACGTAGTCGAGCGCGGCCGCCCCCGCCGAGGCGCAGGTCGTCGACGCGCCGTCGTAGGCGACCACCACCTCCCCCGCGTCGCACGGCCCCGGACCTTCGCCCGCGACGCCCGCGTCGCACGAGAAACCGGCGTAGAGCTTGTCGTTGTCGTCGACGTCCCCGTCGAGGTTCAACCCGAACATCCCGACCGTTTGACCTCCAATGACCGCGCTCGCGCACGTGTCGTCGGCGCCCGCGCCGTTCGCGCACGCGGCCCCGCTCACCCGACCCCATTTCGCGGGCTCCGTGGAGCACGCCCCGCAGTTGTCGCGAGCACCGAAGAAGATGTCGCACCCCGCGTTGACGGCGGGAGGGACAGCAGGGTCCAGGGCCGCGCATTGAATGACGCCCGACCCGTCGAACCCGGTCGCGAATTGGTTTTCGGGGCACGCCTGCTCGATGGGCCCGGGCCCGGAGCCTCCGTGCGCGATCTCCCCGCCCGCGCCGCCGTCCCCCGTCGTGCCGCCTTGGGACTGTCCACCTTGGCTCGGCGACCCGCCCTGAGCGCCCGCGCCCGCCGGCTCTCCCCCCTGCCCTCCCGCTCCTGTCGCGCTCGTTCCGCCCGCGCTCGACGCCGTCCCGCCCGTGCCGGGGGCCTCCGTCCCCTCCGCGCACGCGCCGAGCGCCACCGTCGATAGCCCAAGCACGAACCGGTAAGCCCAAGAAGAAGCGTGCACCTCGGCTCCTCTCGCGCGTTCGAGGCTCACCCCGCGCGCCCGACCTTCATGATAACGAGAAGCTCCTCTTCAGTCCCGGGCGACCACGGTCTCCGTGAACCGGACGCCGCGCCCCTCGAGCTCCTGGAGGAAGTGATCGCGCAGCCCCTCGACCCGGCCGAGAACCTCGGGGGGGTGCACGCCCGGCGCGGCGAAGCGGCCTCGCGCCAAGAGATCGGCGGCGATCGTCGCGGGGAAGCCCGTCGTCCGTGACATGCTCCGAAAGCCGGTGGTCCGGTCCGCGCGATCGAACATGTCCCAGGTGCGCTTCACCGATTTGCCTCCTTCGCGGCCCTCGATCGTGATTTGCATCACGGTGAGATCTTCTTCGCCGTCACCGAAAGACCACTTCGGGAAGAGGAGCTTCTCCATCAGCGCGAGGGGCGAGACGTGAGCACCTCCGACCTCGATGGGCTCACTCGAGAACAGGCCGGTCTCGCGGAACGCACGCATGAGGGCGATGTGTCCCGGATAGCGGAGCGTCCGCTCGCGCATGAACGGGGCGTCGAGGGTGGTCGCCAAGCTCCGAAGCCCATCGGTGTTGAACGCCTCGAGCGTCCCCACCCCGGGCAGGTCCACGAGCTCTGGCTCGCTGAGCGCTTCCTTGACGACGAGCTTGCCGTGCTCCACCAGCCGCGCAGGACGCACGTACTCCTCGATCACGTCCGAAGGAGCGAACGGGGCCTTGTACTCGAATGGCCAGCGACGGACGACCGGGAGGCCCCCTACCAGGATCTCGATCCGCTGGCAGGGCTGCATCCGCGCCGCGGCGTGGCCGATGAGCACGTTGCTCATCCCCGGCCCCACCCCCATGTCGTAGACGACGACGGCCCCGTGCTCCTTCGCGAGCGCGTCGAGGGTGGATGCGTCCTCGGCCATGAACGCGATGTCCACGTAGCGCTTCCCGAGCTCGATCACGCGCCGCATGATCTCGAGCCCGATCGCGCTCGACAGCGCGCCCAGCACCACGTCCGCGCCCTCGGTAGCTCCGCGCAGCGCGCTCCGATCGAGCATGTCGGCGCGGACGGTCTTCGCCGCGCACAGGGCGGCGGTCCGCGCGAGCGCGTCCTCGCGCGCGTCCACGACGGTGACGTCGTAGCCGATCCGCGCCATGTCCCACGCCATCGTCGAGCCGACCATGCCGGCGCCCAACACGACTGCCTTCGCCACGCGACCTCCTTCGGCGGCGGCATGGTAGAACGCGCCCATGAAGAGCGTCGCCGATATCTTCGCCCCTCTCTCGATCGAGATCGCCTCGGGTCGACCGATGAGCGGGGTCGCGACGAGCCGATTCCTCCCCGCCTCCGGGGCCTCCGTGCGCTCCGAGAACCCCGCCACCGGCGAGCTGCTCGCCCTGGTGCAGGGCGCCGGGCCCGATGACTACGACGCGGTGATGGGCGCGGCCGCGAGCGGCTTCACGGCGTGGCGAGAGCGACCGGCGCCGAAGCGCGGCGACGTGATCCGCGCCCTCGGGGAGCTGCTGCGCGCCCACAAAGAAGATCTCGCGCGGCTCGTCACCCTCGAGGTCGGGAAGACCAAGAGCGAGGGCCTCGGCGAGGTGCAGGAGATGATCGACATCTGCGACTTCGCGGTCGGCCTGAGCCGGCAGCTCCACGGCCTCACCATCGCCTCCGAGCGACCGAAGCATCGGATGATGGAGCAATGGCACCCGCTCGGTCCGGTCGGGATCATCACCGCCTTCAATTTCCCCGTCGCGGTGTGGGCTTGGAACGCCGCCCTCGCCGCCGTCTGCGGCGACACGTGCGTGTGGAAGCCCTCACCGCTCGCCCCCCTCACCGCCTCGTACGTCCACGCCCTTTGTCAGCGGGTCATGGCCGAGCACGACGCGGACGGGGTCTTCGGGCTCGTGGTGGGTGACGCGGACACGGGGCGGGCGCTGGCCGCCGACGAGCGCGCCGCCCTCATCTCGTTCACCGGCTCGATCCGGGTCGGCCGCGAGGTGGCCAAGACGGTGGCGGGCCGCTTCGGCAAGAGCCTGCTCGAGCTCGGGGGCAACAACGCCATCATCGTCCTCGACGACGCCGATCTCGATCTCGCCACGCGCGCGATCGCGTTCGGCGCCCTCGGCACCGCCGGTCAGCGCTGCACCACGACGCGACGACTCTTCGTGCAGCGCGGGGTCGCCGACGCGCTGACCGAGCGCCTGCGCCGCGCCTACACGACGGTGAAGATCGGCGATCCCTCGGGCGAGGACGTGCTCGTCGGGCCGCTCGTCCGCGCGACCGCGGTCGCGAGCTTCGAGCGCGCGGTCGCGGCCGCCGTCGAGCAAGGCGGCCGCGTCGTCGCGGGCGGACGGGCCCGGCCTGGCCCCGGTCACTTCGTGGAGCCCACGCTCGTGCGCGCCCCCAGCCACGAGCGCTTCCCCATCGCGTGGGAGGAGACGTTCGCGCCCATCCTCTACGTCTTCGAGGTCGATGATCTCGAGCAGGCGATCCGCTTCAACAACGCGGTGAAGCAGGGCCTCTCCTCCGCCATCTTCACCGACAGCGTGAGGGCGGCCGAGGCCTTCCTCTCCCCGAGCGGGAGCGACTGCGGCATCGCGAACGTCAACATCGGGACGAGCGGAGCGGAGATCGGCGGCGCGTTCGGCGGCGAGAAGGAGACGGGGGGCGGGCGGGAGTCCGGCTCCGATGCATGGCGCGCATACATGCGGCGGCAGACATGCACCATCAACTATGGCAGCGAGCTGCCGCTCGCCCAGGGGGTGTCGTTCCCGACCGGCGACTGACGGGCCTCAGCCCGCCACGATCGGCAGCCGGCCTGCCTGGGAGACCGCCTCGAAGAAGTCGTTGCCCTTGTCGTCCACCACGATGAACGCGGGGAAGTCGACGACCTCGATCCGGAACACCGCCTCCATCCCGAGCTCCGGGTACTCGAGGACCTCGACCTTCTTGATACAGTCCTGCGCGAGGCGGGCCGCGGGGCCGCCGATGCTCCCGAGGTAGAAGCCTCCGTGCTTCTTGCACGCCTCCGTTACGACCTTGCCGCGGTTGCCCTTGGCGAGCATCACCAAGCTGCCGCCGTGGGCCATGAACGTGTCGACGTACGCATCCATCCGCCCCGCCGTCGTCGGCCCGAACGAGCCCGAGGGATACCCCTTCGGCGTCTTCGCCGGACCGGCGTAGTAGACGGGGTGATTCTTCAGGTAGTCGGGCATCCCGTCGCCCCGGTCGAGGCGCTCCTGGATCTTCGCGTGGGCGATGTCGCGCGCGACGATGAGCGGCCCCGTCAGCGAGAGGCGCGTCTTGATCGGGTAGCGAGACAGGGTCGCCCGAATCTCCGACATCGGCCGTGAGAGATCGACGTTCACGACGTCGCGCGGCAGATCGTCGGCCTTCGTCTCGGGGAGGTACTTCGCCGGATCGCGCTCGAGGGCCTCGATGAAGACGCCGTCCTTGGTGATCTTGGCGAGGGCCTGCCGATCCGCGGAGCAGCTCACCGCGATCGCGACGGGGCACGAGGCGCCGTGCCGAGGCAGCCGAATCACCCGCACGTCATGGCAGAAGTACTTCCCTCCGAACTGGGCGCCGATGTTCGTGCGCTGCGCGATCTCGAGCACCTGCTTCTCGAGCTCCACGTCGCGCACCGCGTGACCGAGCTCGTTGCCTCGCGTCGGCAGCGTGTCGAGGTACCGCGCGCTCGCGAGCTTCGCCGTCTTGAGCGCGTACTCCGCGCTCGTCCCGCCGATGACGACGGCGAGGTGATAGGGGGGACACGCGGCCGTCCCGAGCGAGCGCAGCTTCTCTTCGAGGAACGCGAGCAGGCGCTTCGGCGTGAGGAGGGCCTTCGTCTCTTGATAGAGGTAGCTCTTGTTGGCGGACCCTCCGCCTTTCGCCATGAACAAGAGCTTGTAGGCGTCGCCGTCGACGGCCTCGATCTCGATCTCGGCGGGCAGGTTCGTCCCCGTGTTCTTCTCCTCGTAGGTGTCGATGGGGGCGAGCTGCGAGTATCGGAGGTTCGTCGTCGTGTAGACCTCTTCGATCCCGCGCGACAGCGCCGCCGCATCCCCGCCGCCGGTGAAGACGAGCTGGCCCTTCTTGCCCTTGACGATCGCGGTACCGGTGTCCTGGCACATCGGCAGGACGCCCCCCGCCGCGATGTTCGCGTTCTTCAGGAGGTCGAGCGCGACGAACTTGTCGTTCGCGGAGGCCTCCGGGTCTTCGAGGATGCGGGCGAGCTGCGCGAGGTGGCTTGGCCGCAACAGATGGGAGATGTCGCGGAGCGCCTCTCTCGCGAGCGCGGTCAGCGCGCTCGGCTCCACCCGGAGGAAGGTGTGCCCTCCCGCGGTGAACGTGGAGATCCCATCGGAGGACAGCAGTCGATACTCGGTGGTGTCTTCACCGAGCGGTAGCATCGCTTGGTAGGGCATCGCGAGGGCGCAGCTTAGCCCCAAATGGCGGGCGCATAGGCGGCGCTCGCATTCCCGCCAAACCTCGTCGTAGTATCCGCCCGCTCCATGGAAGACGACAGTGAGCCGGCATTAGGCGCGACGCTCGACTTCATGCGGATGCTTTGGGCCCTCGCGCATGGGATGCAGAGCCGATCCAAACGAATGGAGAGCGACCTCGGCGTGACGGGTCCCCAGCGGCTCGTCCTTCGCATCGTGGGACGGTCGCAGAAGGTCACTGCTGGCGCCCTCGCGAAGGCCATGTGCGTACACCCGAGCACCCTGACGGGCGTGCTGCGGAGGCTCGAGGAGCGGGGCCTCGTCGATCGCAAGCGCGACAAGGCAGACGCCCGGCGTTCGCTGCTACTCCTCACCCCCGCCGGGAAGAAGCTCGATGCGCTCCAGGGCGGGAGCGTCGAGGCAGCGGTTCGACGCACGATGAGCCGCCTCGATCAGGTCGAGGTCGACACGGCCCGGAAGGTGATCGGCATGCTCACCGAAGAGCTCGCCCGAACCGACCGCTGAGCCCTCAGCGTTCTTCTTTCTCGGGCGGGCTGACGACGACCATACCTCGCCGGTATCGGACGGCGAGGCCTCTCACCTCCGCGATGACGACGAGGGCATCGTAGGCCTCGACCCCGCGGAGCCGGACGGTGACGGGGCTCGCCGAGGGGGCCTCGACCACGACGTTGAAATGGCCAGTGTCGGCGAGGAGCCGAGCCACCTCGTCGAACGGTGCTCCGACGAGGTCGAGGTCGACGAGCCCTCCACGCTTCGGACGGGAGCGGCGCTCCGCGGGCGCGCCAGCACCAATCCGACGGACCGACCATCGAGCTTCGCCCTCCCCGGGCACCCCGGCGTCGAAGGAGAGGCTCCTCGACCGGGCGCCCCCTTCATCCCGGCTCTCCACCACGGACGCGGGCCGGGCCGGTCCGGCCTGCGTCGAACAGTCCTCACATCGAACGACGGGCGCGGTCGGTGGCTCGCGTCCGGAAGAGGCCGCGCAGCCCGCGGCCATGGACAGCGCCATCGCGGGGGGCCCGAACAGGCGGTCGGGGCAGCAAGGCGGACCGTCGAGCACTCCATTCATTTCACCCTTCAATTCTTTGGTGCTCCTCGGCCACAATTGATTGCTCAAGGTCGTGAACGATCGCGACGTACTTTGCTACATAGGTCATTGATGCTCGCGAGAATCCGCCGCTGGTTCCGGTCCGATGGCCCGCCGCCCCTCCTCGTCCGCGTCCGAAACTCCCACGGATTCATCGATGGAGCGCTGAATCTTCGGATCACCTGGCAGCCCAGCGGCCGGACCATCACGACGACCTCCCGCGCCGCCCAAGGGCTGTGCATCATTCCTTGGGTCGGAGGCCGAGGCGTCGAGCTCGAGCTGACCCACGAGACGGGTCGGGCGAAGATCACGGCCCTCGAAGACGACGCCCGCATCGGCGAAGCGCAGCTCGTCGTCCTCTCCTGATCGAAGGCGCGCTGCGCCTCAGGCCTTCGCGAGGATGTGGAGGTCGCAAAAATTCAGACCGGTCGAGGAGGGGAGCTCGATGAGGGTGCCGGCGGCTCGATGAACCCGCGCCGTGTCGAATCGAGCGAGGGCACCGCCGACGTCGTGCGATCGCAGGCTCTGGGCGTCGACCACCGCGCCCGCGGACGCGCTCGTCCCGTCGACCCCGTCGGTGGCTCCGCATAGCAGCGTGACCCCTTCCGCGAGCATCGGCCCCGCGAGCGCGGCCAGGTGCGTCGAACGACCGCCGCGCCCCGGCTTGTCCACGGTGACCCGAATGGAAGGCTCCGCCGCGCGCACGAGGGCTTGTCCGGAGACGAGCGCCTTCGACAACCCCGCGTACGCCTGGGCGATGTCGTCGGCGTCGGCGTCGGTGGGCGGGAGCAGATGCACGTCGAACCCCTCGGACTCGAGCGCGCTAGCGGCGAGGCTGGCGAGATCGGCGGGCGTGGCCACGAACGTGACCGAGGTCGCGCGAGCCCGCTCGTCTTCCGGCTTCAGGGTCTCGCAGGTCGGGGCGACCAGCCCGTGCGCCGCGAGGACGCGCCGAGCCTCTTCTTCCGTCGTCGGGTCGGGGACGGTCGGGCCCGATCCGATGTCGTGGGCTCCTCCCTCGAGCACGTCGCTCACGACCAGCGTCGCGAGCGGTCCGTGTGAAGCGCGCGCGAGCCCGCCGCCCTTGATTCGAGAGAGATGTCGCCGCACGAGGTTCAACACCCGGATCGGCACGCCCGCGTTGGAGAGCGATTGAACGACCTCCACCTTTCGGTCCAGGCTCAGCCCTTCGATCGGCAGCGCGAGGAGGGAGGATGCGCCGCCGGACACGAGCGCGAGATCGAGCCCCTCTCCTGCAAAGGCCATCGCCGCCTCCGCGGCCTCGACGCTCGCGCGGGTAGGGTCGGGGTGCGTGGCGTAACGAACCTCGATCCGCGCGCCCGCCCAGGCGACGCGCGTCCCCGTCGGGACGACGAGCAACGCTCGCTCGACGCTCGCGTCCCAGGCACCTGCGAGCATCGCCGATGCCGCCTTGCCGACGGCGAGGACGCGACCCCGGCGCCGATCCCCCAGCACGCGCCGCACGCGCCCCGCGATGTCGAACTCTCGCAAGGTCTTGAGGAAGCATCGGAGCAGCGTGCCCCGGACGTCCCTTTGGCTCGACCCCATGCGGTCATACTAGTACCGCCGGCCCGAAGTTCGTGCCTGGATCCACTCCGACGCGCACGGCGCGGCAAGTGAAGGGCGGGGCAGCGACAGGCACGAAGCCCGAGGTCTGGCCGTGGACTTCTGCGGTCCCAGGGTGCTGCCGGCTCCGAAGGAGCCCTCCGCCGGCAGTGTTGCATGCTGCTCGCGAGCTCGCTCGGTGCGGAGCGTGAGGATCGAACTCACCCGGTCCTGCGTGTCATGCAGGTGCGACCGCCAGATCGCTTGCTCCGCGCAGGCGCTGCGGGCGGGCTCGAACCGCCGGGCAAAGGCTCATGAGGCCCCACCTCCTCCATGGAACGCAGCGCAAACACTTCGGCATCCTCGGCGCTCGCGAGCACGCGGGAGGACACAGAGCGGCGACTGGGACTCGCACCCAGATTTCGAGGTTGGCACCCTCGGGTTCTTCTCTTGAACTACCACCGCAAGTCGATGCACGAGCGCCGGAGGGCGCTGGCCTCCCCGCCAGGAGTCGAACCTGGTGCAACGGGCTTCGCTGACCCGAGCCTGAGATCCGTCAGGACGGAGAGAGACGATCGGACGGTGGGCTGTCGTGGGCTCGCACCACGTTCTCCTGGTCTTCAGCCAGGCGCTATCACTCGACCAGCTCACAGCCCGCGTGCATCGCGGCTCCAGCGGGAGGACTCGAACCTCCACCCAACCCGTTAACAGCGGGGTGCTCGACCATTGAGCTACGCTGGAACGACCGCGTCGTGGGGAGAGCGACGCCGCGATCTCAGCGGTCCTGACTCACAGGATGAACGGGATGAGGGCTTTTCTCTCGGACGGATAGTCCGGGAACTTCGCGCGATAGAAGCGGTGATGCGACAGCGCCCGGGGGACGAGGTTCGCGGCCGTGTAGATGGCGAACGCGGAGCCGGCGAGGGACCACGTCGCGATCGCCCAGCCCGTCCACTCGAGCATCTCGCAAGCATAGTTGGGGCACGAGACGAAGCGGTAGAGGCCGCCGGTGGGAATGGCGTAGCTCCCGGACGAACCGTTTGCCCTCAAACGAATCAGGGTCGTGTCGGCGGCGATGTTGCCGGCGAAGCCGAGCACGAAGATGCCCGCGCCGACGAGGAAGCGGCCGTCCGTCAGCCATGCATCGTCGTAGCGACCGAAATGGGAGACCCAGCGCGCGTTGACGTACGCGTTCATCACGTTGAACGTCACCGCCGAGAGCACCACCGCGAGCGGCGTCGTCTTTCCGAAGGGCCGGATGCGAAACGGGAAGACGAAGGTTCGCTGGAAGTAGTGGAGCTGGAAGAGCCCCATCAGCATGAGGGGCGCGGCGGTGAGGGCGTGCTCGCCCCCGAAGTAGATCCCGAGCCAGACCACGACGGCAGGGATCTCCATCGCGATCCACGCCGCCCGCTGAGGGATCCCCGGGCCGTAGCCCTTCTTCTGATAGCGCCCATAAGGGGCCTCGAAGAAGAGGAGCGAGACGAACGTCACGATCCCGAGGCCGATCTCGGCGAGGGTGACGGCGTGGTGGATCCCCTCCTCTGTCATCGCGACCGCGGTCGCCGCTGATCGCGGCGTCGCATCTTCAGAACCGCGATCTTGGTCGGGTGATTGAACGGGCTCGGGTCCGAGGGCGGGGGCGTCGCGCCGGCCTGGAGAGGGGGAGCGCAGTCCTCCGGCACCTCGATGGTCGCTTCGATCTCGGCATATCCCTCCCCAACGATCGACTCGAGGGACTGCATGAACGCGGCGCCAGAGACGAACAGGGCGTTGTTCACGACGACGAGCCGCCCTTCGTCGGCGACGAGCGGCCTCGCCTTGTTGAGGAGAGCGAGGACCCCACCGTCGAGGTCGACCCGGCCCTTGGTCGAGTCGGCGAAGAGAGGGGGATCCACGATCACGAAGTCGAAGACCTCCTCCTTCTTGCGGAGGCGCGCCGCGACCTCGAAGAAGTCGGCGGCGACGAACGAGGCCTTGTCGATGGGGAACCCGTTCAACGAGCAAGAGTCCTTCGCGATCGTCAGGAACTCCCGGTTCTTGTCGGTCTGAACGACGCGCCGGGCCCGGCCCGCCGTCGCCGCGATCCCCAGGCTGCCCGTGTACGCGAACGCGTTGAGCACGGTCTTGCCCTCGGCGCGCTCGCGAACGAAGCGGCGGAGCCCCCGCGTGTCCAAGTAGAAGGTCGAGTCGTGGTGGGCGAGGAGGCGCACCGCATAACGGACCCCGTCCTCCACGATCGAGCGACAGACGTCCTTCGCCTCCCCGAGGACGACCGTGCCCCGCCTGCGCTCCGGGTCACGGGAGCTCTTCTCTTTCGTGATCACCGTGTCGATGAAGGGGAGGCGCTCCATCGCCTCCTTCCCGAGCGCCAGCGCCGCTCCATCCTTCGCCTCTTCCTCGGAAGCGTGATCGAACAAGACGAGCGTCGTTCCAAAGACGTCGGCGACGAAGCGACCGGCTCCCTCGCGATAGCCGTCGTAGATGCGGAGCGCTTGCTTCGGCTTGGGCGTCGCGAGCAGCGGGGAGAGGAGCGCGGAGCGCCGCTCGATCGCGCCGAGAAGTGAGGATTGCACGGCCGCCTTCTACCACGGCGCGAACTTGCGCCTCGCCCGACTTGATGTTTCTGTACCGCGCATGGCGCTCAAGGTCGGGATCGTCGGTTTTCGCGGGATGGTGGGCTCGGTCCTCGTCGAGCGCATGGTCAAGGAGCGCGACTTCGATCACGTCGACGCCACGTTCTTTTCGACCTCGCAGCCGGGCTCGCCGCCGCCTCGATTGGTGACGGACGCGGGGTGGGACCTGCCGCCCGTGGCGGACGCGACCTCGGTGGACGCGCTCCGCCGCCTCGACGTCATCGTGAGCTGTCAGGGTGGCGACTACACGACCTCGATGCACCCGGCCCTTCGACGCGCCGGGTTCACCGGATACTTCATCGACGCCGCTTCCACCCTTCGAATGGCCGACTCGAGCGTCATCATCCTGGACCCGGTCAATCGCCACGTCATCGACAAGGCGCTCGACGCCGGCGGGCGCGACTTCATCGGCGGCAACTGCACGGTGAGCCTGATGTTGATGGCGACGCACGGGCTCTTCGCCGAGGGCCTGGTCGAGTGGATCAGCAGCATGACGTACCAGGCCGCCTCCGGCGCGGGCGCGAAGAACATGAGGGAGCTCGTGCGGCAGATGAAGTCGCTCGCCGACGCCGCCGGGCCCTCGCTCGAGGATCTCGACGGCAACATCCTCGACCTCGACCGCACCGTGTCGGCGGCCCTGCGCGGCCCCGCCCTCCCCACTGCCGAGTTCGGCTTCCCGCTCGCAGGGAGCCTCCTGCCCTGGATCGATCGAGAGGTCGACAACGGCCAGTCGCGCGAGGAGTGGAAGGGCCACGTCGAGGGCAACAAGATCCTCGGGCTGCGCGGCCCCGAAGAGATCCCCGTCGACGGGCTCTGCGTTCGCGTGGGCGCGATGCGGAGCCACAGCCAGGCTCTCACCATCAAGCTGAAGAGAGACGTGCCGCTCGACGTCGTCGAGCACGCGCTGGATCGCGCCAATGCATGGGTGCGCCTCGTCCCGAACGAGAAGCAGGCGACGCTCGCATCCCTCACGCCCGCCGCCGTCTCGGGCACGCTCGAAGTCCCGATCGGCCGGGTCCACAAGCTCAAGATGGGGCCCACGTTCGTCGGCGCGTTCACGGTCGGGGATCAGCTCCTGTGGGGCGCGGCCGAGCCCTTGCGCCGCATGGTCCGAATCCTCGTCGAGCGCGGCTGAAGCGCGGAGCGCCGCCAAAAGGTCGGCACCCCTGCTTATCCGTCGCGCCTCGCGATCCGTTCCCCTTCGCGATGGCCCACGCTGCCGTGTCCGATTCGACTCCGCCCGAGCCCGTGCTCGTCGCCGCCCCCGAGGACACGCTGTCCCGGACCATCCTCGAGTTCGGCGCCCCCGTCCTCGACATCCTCCACATCGAGAGCGACCGCGGGACGATCGACGACGCGCTCGATCTCGTGCTCGCGGTGTGGAATGCACACGCGCTCGCCTGCAGGGGTCGCCCGGGGCGGCTCGCCCAGATCCACGCGATCGCGCGTCAGCCGCAGAGCCCGGCGATGCTGAGCCGCATCGTCTCGACGCTCGATGAGCGACGGAGTCGGCTGTACGAAGGGGACCAGCGCGTCGTCGATCGGATCAGGCTCGAGGCGCTTCGTCGCGGCGGGTACCTCGTGACCTGCACCGAGCCGCGCAGGCGTTCGAGCTCCCCTCCCTGGGCCCCGCCGAGCGAGCGGCGACGGCTGCCCCGGTCCTGACCTCAACCGAAAGGTCGCTCGAAGTACCGCCGCAGCTCCACCGGCAGACGCGCGAGGTCCACTGCCTCGATGTCCGCGCGGATCGGTGGCGGCTGGGAAGCCCAGAAGAGGACGTTCGCGCGCGTGAGCTCTCCTCGGCGCGCCATCACGCCGGCGAGCGCCTTCCCGGTGTAGGTGGTCTCGAGCTCCAGGCCGGCCAAGTCGCGCGCCATCGAGACGGCTCGCTCCGCGGCGGCAGTGGGCCGGCCGTACCCTGCTCCCAACATCGCGCCGTCGAGCTCGACGGATAGCGGCGTCACCGCCCCGAGCCCGCCGTCGATCCCGGCGAGGTACGCGCGGAGCTCACGCTTCATCTTCGCGAACCCGACCTCGGAGGAGGTGGCGCTCGACGAGCAGCGCACCGCAAGCAGGTGGGGGGAGAGGCCGGCCGCCGCCAGCCCGAACGACAGACCGGCCGCGCTGCCCATCGTGCCCATGGCGACGACGACCACGTCGAAGCGGGGCGCGCCGACTCGTCCGATGTCGGCGGCGAGCTCGAAGGCGGCGTCGATCAAGCCCACGTCGCCGAGAGGAGAGGTGCCCCCCGGCGCGATCACGAACGGGGCGCGGGCGGGGTAGCGCTCGTATTCGCGCCGCGCGCGGTCGAACGCGTCGTTCACCCCGTCGGAGCTCTCGACCTCCGCGCCGAGCTCGAGGCAGGCGGCGATGTGCCGCGCGACGTCGACCGACTTCGGCTGGGGCGCGAGCATCACCTTCACCCCGAGCCCGAGACGCCGGCCGAAGGCCGCGGTCGCGACGGCGTGATTGGAGCCGGCACCGCCGAACGTCACGACCCGCTTCGCGCCTCGGCGCGTCGCGTCCGCGAGGAGGCGCTCGAGCTTGCGGACCTTGTTGCCGCCGAAGAGCGCGCTCGAGAGATCGTCGCGCTTGACCCAGAGCTCGCCCACCCCGAGCGCTCTCCCGAGGGCCGTCACCTGCTCGAGCGGCGTCGGCCCGTCCGCGAGCGCGACCCGCGGAAGCCCCTCCGTCCCCGGGAACGCGTCCCGCAGCAGCTCGGCACCCGCGCGTATGCGTGGCCGCCCCGTCACGGGCTCGGTCGGGCCGACCGCGCTGGAGGGCGCGGAGGCGGTCGCGATCTCGGGGGCCGTCGACGGGCTCGATCGCTGGTCGGTCTCACCATCGCGACCGCTTCGGCCGCACGCCGCGACCGCCGTCAGCGACAGGAAGGCCCGCCGCGCCATCGGCGCACACGTCATCCCCCCGATTACGCCTCAAGTCGCTCGGCCATTCCACTCACTTCGCGAGCCCGATGACGGCCAGCGCGGTCGTCGAGACGAGCGCGCCGATCTCGAGCTTCGGCTCGAGGGCGCGCGGGATCCAACGCCGCGCCCGCCGGCGGGTGAGAAGACCTTGCCCGGCGGCGCGGGTCGATCAGCGCGCGTCGACCTCGACCCGGAGCTCGTCCACGCTCGCGGCCACGATCTCGTCGCATTGATCGACGCCGGGCGAGTACTCGAACGGCACGTACGACTCGCGCGCTTCTCCCAACGTGACCTGTGCGCAGACGTGCTCGGTGACGCGCGTCCCGTTCTTGCAAACGAGGGTGAGATCCCAGCAGGCGCGCGCGTCCTGATACCCGCTCACGTGGCGCGGCGTGCAGAGGTAGCCCTCCTTCGCCTCAATCCCCTTCGCGCGGCACGACACCGTCACCTTCGCCGCCGGACCCCACACCTTGCCGTGCAGCCCGACCCCCGCCCCGACCGCGACGAGCGCCACGAGCGCGTGGGGCAGCCGCCACGGGGCCCCCCAGCGCCTCCGCTCGTGCATGAAGAGGGGAAAGACGACGGGGAAGAACAGCAGCCCTCCGAAGACCCAGAGGGCGGGACGCTGCTTGCGAGCCAGCGCGTCCTCCGCCATCAGCCACACCGTCACGAGAAAGCACAGCGCGCCGAGGAAGTACGCGTAGTCCTTGAACGGGCTGAAGAGACCGGCGAGGCCGACCCCCACCACGAGCGCGAGCATCGCCCAGCCGAGGACGTCGTCGCCGGCCTCGGAGGGCAGCGGAGTGGGCTCGGCAGCAGGACGGGCGTAGACGGGGTCGAGCGGCGCGCTCATCGAACGACGTGGTCACCTAGTCCGGACGGTGCCCCGCGAAAAGGGGACAACTCGAAGGGTCGCCGTTCGGCTGCGCGAATCCGTCGGTCTTTCGCGGCTCGATGAAGGCCGGATACGCTGCCGTCGTTGAGCGCGAAGCGACGACCCCGAATCCCTCTCTACCTCTCGATCCTCGTCGCAATGGTCGCCGGCTTCGGGCTCGGACCCGTCCTCGGCTCCCATACCGCGATCTTCGGGGAGCTCGGCAAGCTCGTCATCACCCTCATCAAGACGGTCGCGACGCCGCTCCTCTTCTTCGCCATCGTCCACTCCATCCTCAAGACGGACATCGACGGCCGCGCCGCCATTCGAATGGTCGGCATCGCCGTCCTCAACACGTCGATCGCCCTCACCATCGGCCTCGTCCTCTCGAACACGATCCAGCCCGGCCGCCACCTCGCCGCCGCGAGCGCGGCCGACGCGAGCGCCTACGCCGGCAAGCGGGTGGATCTGCTGAAGACGCTCGCGAGCTACGTCCCCACCAACTTCGTGACGCCGTTCGCGGAGAACGTCGTCATCTCCGTCATCCTGCTCGCGCTCCTCTTCGGCTTCGCGCTCCGCCGGGCGCGAACGGACGCGGCCCTCTACGGGGGCGCGCGCGTCATCGAGGACGCGGTCGGGACGCTCCTCGCGTTGATGGAGATCGTCCTCTCTTGGGTCATCAAGCTTATCCCGTTCGCCGTCTTCGGCGTCGCCGCGAAGACGGTCGCCGAGCAGGGGTACGCTCCTCTGCGCGGGCTCGCGATCTACGTCGGCGTCGGGCTGCTCGGCCTCTTCATCCACATCGTGGTCACGTACCAGCTGTGGATCGCCGCCTTCGCCCGCCTACCCCTGCGGCGCTTCTGGCGAGAGGCGCGAGAGCCCGTCGTCTACGCGATGGGCACCAACTCGAGCCTCGCGACCCTCCCCGTCACCCTCGCCGCCCTCGATCGGCTGAAGGTGTCGAAGTCCTCCTCGACGCTCGGGGCGTGCGTGGGGACCAACCTCAACAACGACGGGATCGTCCTCTACGAGGGGATGGCCGTCTTGTTCGTGGCCCAGGCGAGCGGGATCCATCTCCCGCTGTCTCAGCAGATGCTCGCCGCGGCGACCTGCATCGTGGCCGCGATGGGGGTGGCGGGCGTGCCGGAGGCGGGGTTCGTCTCCCTCGCCCTCGTCCTCAACACGGTCGGGCTCCCGATCGATTTGTTGCCACTTCTGCTCGCCGTCGATTGGGTGGTCGCGCGCGCCCGCTCCGTCACCAATGTCCTGTCCGACATGGTCTTGTCGATCGCCCTCGACGGGCGCCGCCGTGAGGCGCCGTCGGCGGCGCCGCCCGCCGAGCCTCAAGCTCCGGCGTGGTTCTCGACGCTTGAAGCGATTGGCCAATCGATCGATGTAGTCGACCGGGGAGCCTGTCTTCGCGTCCCGCCGGACCGCGACCCCGACCCGGCGTATCCACGCCATTTCGTCCTCGGAGAGCGGCCCTCTCGCCGCCGCGTCGACGGCCATGTCGAGCTCGCGTCCATCCGCCGGCCCGCACAGCGAGACGTCGACGTGCGGGCTCGCCAGCACGAACCGATAGCAGTCGGGAGCGGTCGGGGTGCGCTCCCCCTCCGGCGTGAGCTCCGGCCGCAGGAGCGTCCCCCAGCGCGTCACCGTGAACGCGAGCACGCCCGGCTTCGGGTCCCGCAAATGAGGAAACACCTCTGTCTCTGCGCCGGGGTGGGCGGCGTTGTATCGAACCATGATCGCGCCAAAGGTCGGGTCGGCGACGAGCTTCTCGAAGGTCGGCCGGTGGTGACAGGAGATCATCACATGGCGCACCTTGCCCGCCTCTTGCAGCGACCGCGCGGCGTCGAGGATCCGATTGGGAGGCACGTCGTTCCACCAGCCCAACGTCAGGATGTCGACGTAGTCGGTTCCCAGCCGCCGGAGGGCGCAGTCGGCCCAATGCTTCATCAGTGTCGCCGAGCGCGAGTAGCTCTGAATGGCGATCACGAGGCGCTCCCGCCCGCCGCGGATGATGGGCTGAAGGCCGCGGGCGAACTGGGGAGTCCGACGCAACCCCCAGAACATGAAATTCACCCCGCGCTCGAACGCGCGCTCGAGATCGGCGCCGCCGACGCCGTAGCTCGATCCAATGGCGAGCCTGGATACCTCGAGGCCCGTCCTGCCGAACCGTACCTTCGCGACGTCGCTCATCGGATGCTCCTCAGCCAGGGAACGCGGGGGTGCAAACGCCGACACATCCCGGTTCGGTCGAAGTGCAGAACCAGACCGCTCCCTCCCCGCCGACGCACGGGGCGTCGCACTTGAAGGGACCGCACCCTGCCGCGACCCAGGCGTCGTACGCCTCAGAGGCCTGCTGCGCGAGCACGTCGTCGGAGGTCCCGACGGGGCAGCCGCATTGATCCGAGATCACCTTGCCGTTCGGGCAGGGGTCGAAGTCGATACAGGGGTTGCAGGCCGTCGCGGCGGCGAGACGCTCCGTCAGCTGGGCGAGCAGATCATTGCAATCCAGGCTCGTCGAGCCCCCCTGGGAAGAGGTGCCGCCCTGCGGAGCGAAGCCGCCTGCGCTGCTCGCTCCCGACGAGGACGAAGAGCCACCGCCGCCGTCGCTCTGAAAGACGACGTTCGCTCCGCAGCCCGCCGCGACCGACACACCCGCCGCGAAGAGAGAGAAGAACCCGAGTCGAAGGATCATCACGCGGCCGATCTAGCACCGGCGGTCGGCCGCATCGAGCCGCGCCCGATCGGAACGGCCAAACCCGGTCCTCCCGAGTCCTACCAGGGGTAGGGACACCCCTCCGCGGGGCAGAGCGGGCTGCAGAAGCCTTCCTCTCCGCACTCACCTCCCGGACAGTCCGAGGGCGACTTGCAGCGCTTCGCGCATTGCGTTCCTCCGAACAGCGAGTGTCCTGGCCGACACGGGTTCGTGCACTTGCCGGCGCACTCGATGCCCATGTCGCCTCCCGGCAGCTCACAGATCTTCCCCGCGCAGCCCTCCATGACCGGCGCGGTGTCGCAGACGCCCGCGGGCGTGCAGCGACCGCCGGGGCAGTCGGCGGGCGCCTTGCAGAGCTTCTCGCAGAATGTCCCGCTCGGCTCCGGGCCCATCCCCGCCGGGCACAAGTTCCGACAAGGCCCGTCCCCGCACCGCACGCCCGGCCCGCCATCGCTCGTCTTGCAGCCGCTCGTCTTGCCATCCATCACGCACGTCGGGTCGAGCGGCCATCCCGAAGGCGGCGCGCCCAAAGGCGCCGAAGCCGTCGCCACGGTCGCGCTGGGCTCAGAGGCAGACGTCGCCGCGCTCGCCGTTGCGCTAAGGGCGACCGCCGAGGAAGCGCTCGCCGTCGCGGAGGCGCGCGCGCGCCCGGACCCGGGCAACGCGACAGTCTTGGTCGTGTCCTTGTCCTTCTTGTCCGAGCACGCGAGCGCAAAGGTGGTGGCGGCGGCGAGCACGAAGACGAGGGCGCGCATGGCGGGATGTTATACCGGCGCTTGTGCGGCCGGCCGGGAGTCCGCTCCCGGATCCGGCAGTACCCAGGAGCACAGAGGTCCGCGGCCAGGCCTCGAGCCTTCGTGCCTGGAGCTGCTCCGCCCTTCGCTTGCCGCGCCGTGCGCGCGCCCCATCCGCTCCGTGGCGTCGGAGGTGTCAGGGTCACGATCGCTGATTGAGCCCAGCCTCACCGGTCCCCGCGAGCCGCATCAACCTTGCCGGCCAATGAAATGAGCGAGGACATCGACGTACGAGATGATGCCGGTCAGCGTCCCGTCGTCTCGCACCACTGCGACCGCTCCGACGCGCTCGTCGATCATCGAGCCAGCGACCTCGTAGACGCTCGCGCTCGCGAGGACGGTGACCGGATCGCGGGTCATCACCCCGTCGACGATGACGTCCACGAGCGGGTCGCCCGGCGTTCCCGCCTGAGAGAGAGACTCGCGAGGATCTCCGATGGCCGTCCGAACGTCGCGATCGGTGAGCATCCCGACCACCCGATGATCGTCGTCCACGACCGGCAAGTGGCGAATACGCGCATCGAGCAGCTTCTGGATGGCGCTCCCGAGAGAGTCTGTCGGGTGGGCCGCTATCACGCGGGCGTGCATGATGTCGCCGGCGCGCAGCTTCGGGGAGGCGGAGGCGCGCCGCAGCGCTCGACCCCGCGAAGCCAGGATGTCGGAGGTCGAGAGGATGCCGACCAACCTGTCTCCCTCCATGACGGGGAGGGCGTCGATCTTGTTCGCGACGAGCAGGGCGCTCGCCTCGTCGATCGACATGTCCGGTCGCGCCGTCTTGACGGGACTGGTCATGATCTCTTTGACCGGTCTGGCCCCCGCCGGGCCCTCCAACACATGGGTCAGGAGGTCCCTGTCACTGACCATCCCGACGACCTGGTCGTCCCGATCGAGGATCACGACGTGGCGAATACGACGCCACAAGAGGATCTGACCGGCGAACGCCAGCGAGTCGTCGTCTCGAACGACGGACACCTCTCGCGTCATCACGTCTGCGACGGTGGCGAGCTCCCGGCTCGACGGAGCGCCTGCCCCTTGGTCCGCGCTGGGCTTGCTCGGCATGTGCTCGATCCTCGTGCGAGCCGATCCATGTCGGCCTCCGCTTGAACAACCGCGACATTGAGCTGCATCGTTCGTGCCTGAGACGCTGCGGCGCCACCGGGGCTTTCACGGTCGTTCGTTGCAGCTCCTTGCGCACGAGCTGCGCGCGCAACGCAGTCGATGCGGCGTCAGGCCGAGCCTCGCGACAGCCGTCGTCGCCGCGACCGGTCGGCCTCACTGGCACGGGAACTGATACCGACTTTCGAAGTGGCAACCAGTCAGGAGGAGGATGCGGGGATCACAGTGGAGGCCCTGACCCGAATGCTCGAGCGCATCGAGGGGTGCCCCGCGAGCGCGGTCACCGTCGAGCCCCTCGCTGGTGACCGCGCGCCGACCGAGCTCAAGCGGATCGGATATGGCGTCCCGATGCTCGTGCGGTACGCGGCGGGGGGCCGCGAGCGCAAGCTCGTGTTCCGCACCCAATCCCCCAACTGGTTCGGTCACGATCGAAGGTCCGACCGCGCCTGCCTCGCCCTGCTCGCCGCCGACACCTACGCCGACCAGCCGGGTCACGTGCAAGTCCTGGACGTCGGCGCGATTCGACCCGACGACCTCGTGTCGCTCGCGGGGACGGGCGAGATGTACCTCGCCACCACCTACGTGGAAGGGGAGCTCTACGCGCGAGACCTCCGCCGCATCGAGACCGACCGACACGCCAACCCCGGCGACGTCGAGCGGGCCATGGCCCTCGCGAAGTACCTCGCCCGGCTGCACGCTTCGCCGCTCGTCGACCCCGAGCCCAATCGATATGTCCGCTCCATCCGCGATCTCGTCGGCAGCGGAGAGGGCATCTTCGGCCTCGTCGACAGCTACCCCAACGACTTCGGCGCGCTCGATCTCTTGCGAAGGATCGAGCAGCTCGCGCTCGATTGGCGCTGGCGACTCGGGCGCGGCGACGCCTCCGCGATGCGGCGCGTCCATGGGGACTTCCACCCGTACAATGTCCTGTTTCGCAAAGGCGTCGACTTCACGATGCTCGACGCGAGCAGGGGTGGGGTCGGAGACGCCGCCGACGACCTGGCCGCGATGGCGATCAACTATGCATTCGGCGGGCTGCGGCAACCGCTCGCGTGGATGCGCGGGTTCAAGCTCCTCTGGGATGCCTTCTTCGCGACCTATCTCGTGGAGACAGGAGACAGCGACGTCCTCGGGAGGATGCCGCCCTTCCTCGCCTGGCGGGCGCTCGTCCTCGCGAGCCCGATCTGGTACCCCGACATCGAAATGGCCGTGCGCGTCCACCTCCTCGAGGGCGCCATCAACTGGATGAACGCGGCCCGGTTCGATCCGAGGAGCGTCGAGTCGATGGTGACCCGGTGGCACCCCGGGCGCTCTCCGTCCTGAAGACGTACGAGCGCCCCGGAGCCGGGCGCGGAGCGCGCCCCGCTCCTCGGCCGCTCAGCGAAAGCCCTTGAACGTGTGGCAGCCGCTGCAGACCTTCGCCGCCGGCTCGTGAGAGGCCTGGGCGGTGTGACAGCTGCCCGTGCACGTCTCGCGAGAGGCGTTGGGCCCGCCGTGGGAGGTGTGGCACGACGTGCAGGTCCCGTGGCCCGACACGGCGTGCATGTCTTTGGCCTTCGCCGGTGAATGGCAGGTCACGCACGCCGGCGGCGACGCGACCCCGCTCGGGCCGTGGGCCCGGTGGCACGTCTGACAGGACCCGGCCACGGATTGATGGGGCCCCTTCGCCTTGTTCGCGTGGCAGGTCGTGCAGCTGTCAGCGCGCCCGCTCCGATCGCCGGAGTGGGGATCATGACATTTCGTGCACGGGCCGTGTCCCTGGGTGAGCGAGGTCGTGACGTCCTTGTGGCAGGTCCCGCACGCCGCCCCTCCTCCGTGGGCCTCGTGAGCGGTGCCGTGACAGCTCTTGCAGTCGTTGTGCTTCGTCGCCCTCGCCGCCTCCGCGGCGTGACAGGTCTGGCACTTCTGGGCGCGATCGGCCTCGAACCCGTGGGGCTTGTGGCACCCTCCGCACGTCTGCTTGCCGGCGTGGAGGCTGTTCTCCGCCAGCACGTTCTTGTGGCAGCCCTCGCACGATGCCACGTTCGTGCTGTGGGAGGCGGAGCCCGCGTGCGGGCTATGGCAGGTCGTGCACGCCTCCGTCGTCCCCCCGCCGTGGGTGAGGTGCATGTCTTTGTGGCAGTTCTTGCAAACCCCCGCGCTCACCGATCGCGGCGAGTGCGTGGAGTGACAGCTCTTGCAATCCTGATGAGCAGCCGGGCCTTTGAAGGCGATGTGGTCCTGGTGGCAAGAAGGACAGTTCTTCGCCTCACTCTTCTCGAAGCCGTGCGGCTCGTGACAGTTCGTGCACGCGTCGTGGCCCTCGAACAGCGTGGTCTGGAACTTCGCGGGCGTCTCCTTCGTGTGACAGGGCACGCACCGGTCGGCCGCCTCCCCCGCCGCCTCGTGGGGTTGATGGCAGTCCCGACAGACGAGCTGCTGCTTTCGATCTTCGCCCCCGTGCTCGACGTTCTCCTTGCCCTCGTGACAGCTGGAGCACTCGCGCTCGACGACCCAGGGCTGGTCGTGGGGCTGGTGGCAGTTCGAGCACGATTGGGTCCCGTGCACGTCGATCTCGGGAGCTCCCTCCTCGCCGTGTCCGTGGCATTGCTGGCACTGCCAAGCGCTCTCGCGAATCGTCTCCTGCTGGCCGAGATCGTGACAAGACAGGCAGTGCTGCTGCGCCATCTTCGGAATGGTCACGGTCTGATCGGAGTGACACTCTTGGCAGCGCTCTCCCACCGGATCGCCGAAGTTCTCGATCGGCCCCAAGTGGCAACAGGTGCAGTTTCGCCCCGTCTCCAGCGCGAGGGAAACGTCATGGCCAATCGCCATGGCGCGCTCGCGCCACCCCGGCTCGTCATGGAGGTTTCCGTGACAGCTCGAGCACTGCGAGCTCTGGTGAGCGGCGTGGACCTCCTCCATGGTCCGCTCCGAGGCGTCTTGCGTCTCGGCCTCCTCTTTGAGGCCGACCTTGCCGCACGCGCCCCCGACGGCCGCGAGCGCGAGCCCACCGAGGAGAGCCGTCGATCCCCAACGCGCGCGGATCCGGAAGGGTCGCCTCATCCTCATCGCCCCTGCGTGTGGCACCGCGAGCACGGTAGCTGCGCTCGCGAGCCGTTGGGGGGGTGACCGAGCGGATGAGGGCTTCCGCCGGGCGCCCCGACTTGGTGACACTTCACGCAGAGCTGCTCTCCCGCCCCGCCGTGGCAACCCGCGCACGACGCGGGATCGCGAAGCGTCGCCGGGCCGTGATCGTTCCGTTCCCCCTTCAACCCGACCCAGCCTTCGGGGTGGGGGTTCTTGAAGATGGCGTCGTCGGTTCGCTCCTTCGGCGGCACGAGCGTCTGCCGCTCGTGGCAGCTCTGGCAGGACTCGGGGGCGTGGCACGTCGTGCAGAGGCCGGGCTGATTGCGGCTCTCGTTCGCGTGTCTTGCCATGAACCCGGCGCGGTGCAGTCCAGATCCCTTCGGGACATCGAAGGAGAGGCGCGCGGGTACGGCAGGCATCATCGAGCCGGTGTGACAAGAAGCACAGAAGCGATCGGAGTGGCAAGTCGTGCACATTCCATCGCTGCGCTCGGCCGCGCTGGCGTGGTGATCGGCGAAGCCCTCACCATGCACGAAATGGTCTTCGGGCATCGACCCTTCTTCGCGCATGTCGGCGTGGCATCGGTTACAGTCCTTCACCGCGAAGTCCTCGTCGTGCCCGTGACAGCCGAGACAGGTTGCCATCTTGGGCCGGAGGACCGTCGCCCCCGAGAGCGAGTCGGCGTGACAGCGGATGCAGTCGGCCCCCGTCTTCTTGACGTGGGCGCCGTGATCGAAGCGAAGGACACGACGAGCCCGCTCCGCCCCTCCTCGATTGAACGGTAGGCCGTGACACGTCCCACACGCTCGCTCGTCATGCGGCTTCTTGTGGCAGCGAACGCACGTCGCCTTCGAGGGCCACGCCACCTCGTCCTCGTCGCCGTCGGTCCGGATCCCGTCGTGGCACGACAGGCAATGCACGCCCGCGGCGGCATGGGCGCGGTGCTCGAACGGGCGGGCCGGATCCTGGTCACGGATCCCCAGGATGGCAGCGCAGGACGCGGTCGCGCCGACCGTCACGAGCAGGGCGATCGTCGCCGCTCTCATGTGGAGCCCCACGCGCCCGAGAGGCGGAGAACGCCCCCGAAGGAGTAGTCGTGCTCCGGTGACGAGCTCGCCTCGAAAGCGGCCGCCGCCTCGATGAATCGGAATGGCACGTAGCGCAGCCCGACGAGGCCCCACGGCCACACGGGGCCGCGGTCGCCCGGCTCGTCCGGCACCGCCACCTCCACCTCCGCGCTCGCTCCGAAGCCGTAGGCGATGGGCACCCTCAGCCACGCGCGCCCGCCCGTCCACGAGGTCCCCGGCGCCCCCGTCCTCT
Organism: Polyangiaceae bacterium; assembly: GCA_044225865.1. Taxonomy (GTDB): domain Bacteria; phylum Myxococcota_A; class Polyangia; order Polyangiales; family Polyangiaceae; genus Xiheicaenibacterium. Next base: position 84,175 of record JBGAID010000049.1, read on the forward strand.
TCGCCAACGCGCCAATCGCGCCCTTGCCGTCGTCGTCCAACAGCAGCTCCGCGCGGAGCTCCTGGGTGGCCCCGAGCTCCTCCGCGATGCGGTCCACCGTGATCGTGCTCGAGAGCGAGAGGCGCGGCGCGACTCGATAGGAGCCGCTGAAGCCGAGCTGATCTGCGTCGTAGCTTCCGAGCGCGGCGAAGAGGCTCGTGGCGGGCAGCATGAGAGACGGAGACCGGCGGAGCGCGAACACCTCCGCGCGGTTGAAGCGGTCGTGCAAGAGCACCGATACCCTCGCGTCCGCGAGGCCGATGCGATCCGTGTCGACGGCGGCCGTCCCGGTGAGGGCGAGGACCTTGATCGGGGTGAGCGCACCTTCGAACCCGAGCTCGGAGTGGGCGACCGCGCCCTCGTCGCGGCTCTGCCAATAGGAGACCCCGACCAGGGCGCGCTCCCCCGCCGACTGCGTCAGCCGACCGCCGACGATCCAGTCGAAGCTCCGGCCCTCCCAGTCAGGCACGGCGGGGACCCCGCCGAAGGCCTCGATCTGGGTGCCGGACGGCGCGCGCGCGGAGGCGATCCCGCCATCGAAGTAGAGCGGCCGAACCGCGCCTCCGTAGAAGATCACCCGCCCCAGCTTGAGCCCGAGCCCGTGGGCCGGGTCGCGCATCCGCACCGAAGCGAGCACCGCCTCGCCGTCGGCGGTCGCGCTGTTCTGGGCGTCGAGGGCGACCCCCGTCCAAACGAGCGCCTCCGCGTCGAACAGCAGCGGGCCGCGCTGCTGTGCCTCCGCCTGGATGACCGCGAACGCGGCCGGGTCGGGGGCCTGGGCGAAGACGTCCGCGCGCAGGCGGTAGGGCTCCGCGCGCGCCGTCGAGCCGGCCAACGCCGTCGCGACCATCGCCGCCAAACCAATTGCTCGCGGGCGACTCACCATACGAAGTCCACCTTGCCGTCGACGTGCGTGCTCGGATCGAAGCGGTGGCACGTCCGAC